>CAVRYQ010000111.1:0-58590 GCA_963725375.1 uncultured Pseudomonadota bacterium
CCAGGATCAGGATGCGCGGGTCGATCAGCAATGCACGTGCAATGGAAATGCGCTGGCGCTCCCCGCCCGACAGGCCCTGCCCGCGTTCGCCCACCAAAGAGTCGTAGCCGTGCGGCAGCCGCAGGATGAATTCATGGGCGTGCGCGGCCCGTGCTGCGGCAATGATCTCGGCCAGAGTTGCTTCCGGTTTGCCATACGCGATGTTGTCGGCGATCGACCCGAAAAACAGGAAAGGCTCCTGCAACACCAGCCCGATGTTGTGGCGATATGCCGCAATCGGCAGCGAGCGGATGTTGACGCCGTCAATGCTGATGGAACCTGCGCTGACATCGTAGAAGCGGCACATCAGGTTGACCAGCGTGCTTTTCCCCGATCCGCTGTGCCCGACCAGCCCGATCATTTCACCCGGTTCAATGACCAGATTCAGGTTGTTGATGATGGACCGGTTGCCATAGCGGAAGCCGGCTTCGCGTATTTCAATGCGTCCGACGATACGATCCAGTCGATGTGGTCTGACCGGCTCGGGCACGCTGGAAACACGATCCAGGATATCGAAGATGCGTTTGGCGCCCGAGGCGGTCTTTTGCGTCACCGAGACAATCCGGCTCATCGAATCCAGGCGCGTATAGAAACGGCTGATGTAGGCGAGAAAAGCAGTGAGCACGCCGACGCTGATCTTGTTGTGCGTCACCTGCCAAATGCCGAACGCCCACACCACCAGCAGACCGATTTCGGTGAGCAGGGTCACGCTGGGCGAGAACAGCGACCATATCCGGTTGATGCGGTCGTTCACGGCCAGGTTGTGCTGGTTGACCTGATGGAAGCGCTCCGACTCGCGCTTTTCCTGCGCGAACGCCTTGACGACGCGGATGCCCGGAATGGTGTCGGCCAGGATATTGCTGACCTGCGACCAGACGCGGTCGACTTTTTCAAAACCGGTACTGAGTTTCTGCCTGACCGAGTGGATCATCCACACGATCAATGGAAGCGGCAACAGCGTGACCAGTGCAAGCAAGGGATCGATCGAGACCAGGATCGCCGTGGTCATCGCGATCATCAGCACATCGGTGGCAAAATCCAGCAGATGCAGCGACAGGAACAGGCAGATGCGGTCCGATTCAAGGCCGACGCGCGCCATCAGGTCGCCCGTGCGCTTGCCGCCGAAATATTCCAGCGACAGGTGCAACAGGTGGTCGTAGGTGATCGTGCGCAGATCGGTGCCTATGCGTTCGCTGACCAGCGCAAGGATGTATGTTTTCGCCCAACCCAGTCCCCACGCGAGCAACGCCGAGGCCAACAGTCCTCCGAGCAACAGTATCACCGTGCCGGTATCGATGGGCAATCCGTTTTCATAGGGAATCAGCACCTTGTCCATCAGGGGCATGGTCAGGTAGGGAGGCACCAGCGTGGCCGCCGTCGAGGCCAGCATCAGCAGAAAGCCGACAAGCAACTGCCACCGGTAAGGCCGGGCGAAGCGCCACAAACGCAGCAGCACCCAGCTTGAGGGCGGAACTTCCGCTTCAATGTTGCAGTACGCGCATTCCTCCTGATTCGGCGCCAGAGGCGTCAGGCACTGCGAGCACAACAGCGGTTGCGCGTCGACAACGGGCTGCCCGCTCGGAAACCCGCCCAGCACCTGTTCAAACTGGCGAACGAAGCGCGTGGCTTCGGGGTCGTGAGCCATGGTGTGGCGCCACAGGGCCAGACGCATGTCCCCGGCAAACAATTCGATGCATCCGACGCCCGCGTGATCGCGCCGACGCATGGTCAGTTCTTCGCGCAGGGGGTATTCGCAAAATTCCAGGGTCGGCCAGGTCAACCCGATCAGGCGCAGGTTGGTAAGCAAAATCAGTCGCCTGGCGTAGTTCAGATGGTCGTCCAGGTCGGTTTCAATGCAGGCATGGATCTTTTCCCGGGCGCACAAACGGGCTTGCAGCGCCTTATGCCATGCATCGGAGACCTGTTTGTCTGAAGAAAGGGGGAAATTGGTATGGACGTCCACTAAGTGCGAGTTTACTACAGACGCCATATTGGACAAACTGCGAACCCTCTGTAAACTGGACCCCTTTCGTATGTGAGGTTGCACGGCGCTCGTCAATGCGTCCTCAGCCCACGTCAAATCGTCAGGACAGATTGATGGAGTTTCTCAGGATTTTGCCGCTACGCGGACCGAACATTTGGACGTACCGTCCCGTACTGGAAGTCTGGCTGGATATCGGCATTCTGGAAGACTCGCCTTCCAACACCATCCCCGGTTTTTACGAGCGGCTGACTGCATGGATGCCCACGCTGATCGAACATCGCTGCGGTATCGACGAGCCCGGCGGGTTCCTGAAGCGACTGCGGGAGGGAACCTGGCCGGGACATATTCTCGAGCACGTCACCATCGAATTGCAGAACCTGGCGGGGATGCAGAGTGGTTTCGGCAAGGCGCGCGAAACCGGGGTACGCGGCGTATACAAGGTGGTCGTGCGTTCGCGCAACGAGCAGGTCACCCGTGCCGCCTTGCATGCCGGACGCGACCTCGTGCTCGCAGCGATGCGCGACATTCCGTTCGATGTTAAGGGCGCGGTTGCGCGCTTGCACGAGATGGTCGATGAGCTATGCCTGGGGCCAAGCACCTCCTGTATCGTGGAGGCAGCCACGGAGCGCGGCATTCCCTCGATACGCCTGACCGAAGGCAATCTGGTGCAGTTGGGATATGGCGTACGCCAGCGCAGGATATGGACCGCAGAAACCAACAATACCGGCGCCATTGCCGAGGGCATTTCCAAAGACAAGGACCTCACCAAGAGTTTGCTGGGCGCCTGCGGTGTACCCGTTCCGGAAGGCCGTATCGTCGACAGCCCTGCGGATGCCTGGGAGGCGGCCGAGGACATCGGTGTGCCGGTCGTGGTCAAGCCCAGCGACGGCAACCATGGGCGCGGTGTTTCCACCGACCTGATGACGCGCGCGGAGGTCGAGGCGGCGTTTCACCTTGCCGATGCGGAAGGCAGCGAAGTGATCGTGGAGCGTTTCATACGTGGCGACGAACACCGCCTGCTGGTAGTAGGCGGCCGCCTCGCGGCAGCAGCTCGCGGCGAGTCTCTCTCACTGGTGGCGGATGGCCGCTCGACGCTACGCCAGCTCATTGACGCCCAGCTCAACAGTGACCCGCGCCGTGGCGCGGGCGAGGAATTTCCTCTGGACGTATTGCTGCCGGACGACAATCCGGCTATTCGCTTCGAGCTCGCGCGCCAGGGTTACGACGCCGAATCTGTCCCGCCCGAGGGAAAGCGGGTGCTGATCCAGCGTAACGGCAATGTGGCATTTGACGTGACCGATGAAGTGCATCCGGAAGTCGCCGCCACAGTTGCACTCGCGGCACGCATCATCGGGCTGGATATCGCCGGAATCGATCTGGTCGCACAGGATATTTCCCGGCCCCTTGCCGAGCAGGGCGGGGCGATCGTCGAGGTCAACGCAGGCCCGAGCCTGCTCATGCACCTCAAACCGGCGCGGGGACAGCCCAGACCGGTGGGCGATGCCATCGTCGGCAATCTGTTCGCCGCGGGCGAGAACGGCCGCATTCCGGTGATCGGCATCTGCGGTACCGACGGCAAGAGCCTAGCGGCGCGCATCATCGCAAGATTACTGCATCTGCGCGGCGACCATGTCGGTCTCGCCTGCGACCAGGGACTCTATTTCGCGCAACGCCTGATCGACGGGCGTGATTGCACCAACTGGTCCTCCGCACAGAAGGTGCTGTTGAACCGCAGCATCGAGGCCGCCGTGATCGAGAACGGCAGCGATACGATCCTGGCCGAGGGACTGGGCTATGACCGCTGTCAGGTCGGCATCGTCACCAATATCGACGCCTCCCGCCATTACGGCAGGTTCTACATCGAAACGCCCGAGCAGGTCTGCAATGTGTTGCGTACCCAGGTGGATGTGGTATTGCCCGATGGGGTGGCGGTGCTGAATGCGGATGATGCATTGGTTGCAAAGCTGGCGGAATATTGCGACGGCGAGGTCATGTACTTTACCCGGCATGCCGATGCGGAAATCATCACCTCCCACCTTCAACGGAACGGGAGGGTGGTCATGTTGCACGACGGCGCAATCACGCTGGTGACAGGTGCAGAAAGCATGGAATTGATCCGGCTTGAGCACGTGCCTTTGCTGGAGCGTGACCGCGACGCCGTCAGGATCGACAGTGTGCTGTCTGCGGTTGCAGCGGCGTGGTCACTCAATATCACACCAGGGCTGATCCGCGCAGGATTGGCAACATTCGAGGTAGAACCGGAAAATACAAAGGATATCGTCTAAATGGATATCTCACGCATACGCGCGTTGCGCGGACCCAACCTGTGGAGCCGCCACACATCCATCGAAGCCATCGTGACCTGCACCGAAATTGAGCAGGATATCACCCGGATCCGCGACTTCGAACCGCGCTTTCGCGCCCTGTTCCCCGAAATCGCGTCGCTGCAACTGGCGGGACACAAGGCGGCCGTACCGCTCGCCCATGTCCTGCAACTGGCGGCACTGGGCCTGCAGACCCAGGCCGGTTGCCCGATCACTTTCAGTCGCATCAAACCCACGCTCGAACAGGGTGTATACCAAGTGGTGGTCGAGTACAGCGAGGAGTCGGTGGGCCGCCGCGCGTTCGATCTGGCGGAACAGCTATGCCATGCCGCCCTGAACAACACGGGATTCGACCTTGCGGCAGCACTGGCCGAATTGCGCGAACTTGATGAAGACGAGCGCCTAGGTCCCAGCACCGGTTCCATCGTCCAGGCTGCCACAGCGCGCGGAATCCCGTTCCGGCGCCTGACCCGGGGCAGCCTGGTGCAATTCGGCTGGGGCAGCAAGCAACGGCGCATCCAGGCCGCTGAAACAGACCGCAGCGGCGCGATCTCGGAAATGATTGCCCAGGACAAGGAATTGACCAAGAAATTGCTGGACGCGGCAGGCGTGCCAGTGCCCAACGGTCGTCCGGTAACCAGCGCGGACGACGCCTGGGCCGCGCTGTGCGAGATCGCCGCCCCGGTGGTGGTGAAGCCACTGGACGGCAATCAGGGCAAAGGCGTGACGGTCAATATCGTCAGCCGCGAAGACCTCGATCGCGCCTATGCCGCAGCATCGGAAATCAGTTCGGAAATACTGGTGGAACGCTTCATCCCCGGGAGCGATTTTCGTTTGCTGGTCGTGGGCGAGCGGGTAGTTGCCGCGGCACGGCGCGAACCCCCGCAAGTGATCGGTGACGGCGTGCACAGCGTGCGCGAACTGGTCGCCCAGGTGAACAGCGACCCGCGCCGCGGCGAGGGGCATGCCACGTCCCTGACCCGCATAAAGTTTGACGAGATCGCCCTGGCTTGCCTCGATACACAGGGCCTGCATGCTGATTCCGTACCCAGCAAAGGTGCGCGCGTCCAACTGCGCAATAACGCCAACCTCAGCACCGGCGGTTCCGCAACCGACGTCACAGACGACGTTCATCCGGACCTCGCTGCCAGCGCAGTGGCTGCGGCGCAGATGATCGGACTGGATGTGTGCGGCGTCGACGTGGTGTGCGACAGCGTGCTGCACTCGCTGCAGGAACAGGGCGGCGGCATCATCGAAGTGAATGCGGCGCCGGGACTGCGCATGCACCTGCAGCCGTCGTTTGGCAAGGGACGCGCAGTGGGAGAGGCGATCATCTCGATGATGTTCACGCATGGCGAGACCGGCCGCATCCCGCTGGTGACCGTGGCCGGCACCAACGGCAAGACCACGACGGTACGCCTGATCGCCCATATTCTCGGCTGCAACGGCTTGCGTGTCGGCATGACCAACTCGGACGGCGTGTACATCGAGGGCAAGCGCATAGATACCGGAGATTGCAGCGGCCCGAAAAGCGCCCGCAACGTACTGCTGCACCCGGACGTCGATGCCGCCGTACTGGAAACGGCGCGCGGCGGGGTTTTGCGCGAAGGTCTCGCGTTCGATATCTGCGATGTTGCCGTGGTCACCAATATCGGCATGGGCGATCATTTGGGGCTCAACTACATCAGCACCGTGGACGACCTCGCCGTCGTCAAGCGTGTGGTCGTGCAGAACGTCGCACCGCATGGAACGGCCGTACTCAACGCCACCGACCCGATGTGCGTGCAGATGGCGGAGGCCTGTCCCGGCAGCGTGACCTTCTTCGCCCGCGACCGCAATCATCCAGTCATCGCCACGCGCAGGGCGCAGGAACAGCGCGTGATCTACGTGGCCGAAGGCGATATCGTGGCCGCACACCAGGCCGACGAACATCGCATTCCGCTTTCTGCCATCCCCTTGACGCGCAACGGAACAATAGGCTTCCAGATCGAAAATGCAATGGCTGCGGTGGCGGCCGCCTGGGCATTGCAGGTTGATTGGGAGACGATACATGCCGGCCTGGCATCGTTCGTCAACGATGCGCAAACCGCGCCGGGCAGGTTCAATTTCTTCGATTATCGCGGCGCCAACGTCATCGCCGACTATGGCCACAACCCGGATGCGATGCACGCGCTGGTGCCCGCCGTCGAAAGCATCCCCGCCGCCAGGCGCGTGGTGGTGATCAGCGGCGCGGGCGACCGCCGCGATGTCGACATCATCCGCCAGACGGAAATCCTCGGCGACGTATTCGACGAGATCATCCTGTACCAGGACCAGTGCCAGCGCGGGCGTGAAAACGGAGAGGTGCTGGCCCTGCTGCGCCGTGGCCTGGTCGGCGCAAAACGCGCGAAGCGCGTCGACGAGATCACGGGCGAATTCCTCGCCATCGACGCCGCTTTGACCCGATTGGGCACGGGAGACATGTGCCTGATCCTGATCGACCAGGTGGACGAGGCACTGGCTCACATTGCCAAACGCATCGCTGGTGGCTGACCCGCGATCAAGCCGGGGCCACGCCGTCTTCCCTCATCATTTCAACCCGGTTTTGGGTTCAACCGCATCGGGCGTCGACACAGATAGACCGGCGGCGTCGATCTTACCTGAACGGATGATCGCCATGCGACGAGCCCCATGCATCCCCCGCTTCCGGTTCGGGCACCAGCGAACCGTGGTACTCGTAGAGACGCATCAACGCGGAAACGATTTGCTCGGGAAATCCCTGGCGACCACCGCGCTCGTCGAAGATGATCTTGCTGAGATACTGCTGCAACAGGACGGATCCCCACATCAGCGTTATTTTTTCGCTGATCTTCGGGAATTGATCCTGCACCAGGGTAAAGCTGGGAGCGATGTCCGGCGGCAATGCGGGCGCACGGGGCGCTTTGGGGACAACAATCTTGATGGCCACGGCACTCCTCCTTCATTTTGCTTGATTGCGCTGCAAAGCGATTGCAATCTCGGTGAAACCAGGCACGAATCTAGCACTAATTCGTTTTCGGGAACATATGTCCCACGCAATCGCTGCTTGCCCGGGCAAAACAAATCCTGACGTGCGCGGACATTCGGTTCAATTATTCAGCCATGCCTGCCCGCAAGCGAGGATAATTGGGCATGACCAGAACCCACCCGTATTCTCCTCCTGACCTGGCTGGCAGCCATCCGGCCCCGAATGATGCAGTTGCGCCCGCTTCCAGCGGCACCGCCGGACGATCATTCAATGAATTGCCGCTGGCGCCCGCCATGCTATCGACACTGGAGCAACTGTCCTACCGGTTCATGACGCCCATCCAGGCTGCTAGCCTGCCGATCACCTTGTCCGGCCACGATCTCATTGCGCAGGCCAAGACCGGCAGCGGCAAGACCGCGGCATTCGCGCTGCCGCTGCTCACCCGCTTGAACCCCCGCCGCTTTGCGGTGCAGGCCATGGTGTTGTGCCCTACGCGCGAACTGGCTGATCAGGTGACGCAGGAGATGCGCCGTCTCGCGCGCTTTGCCGACAACATCAAGATATTGTCGCTGGTCGGCGGCAGCACCATGCGCCCGCAGCGCGACAGCCTGGAGCATGGCGCGCATATCGTCGTCGGCACGCCGGGCCGTATCATGGATCACATCGAACGCGGCAGCCTCAGGCTGGACGCGCTCAACACGCTGGTCCTTGACGAAGCCGATCGCATGCTGGACATGGGCTTCTACGACGACATTGCGTTCGTGGTGAAGCAATGCCCGGCGGAACGCCAGACGCTGCTGTTTTCGGCGACGTATCCGGAAGGCATCGCGCGGCTGGCAGACAAATTCATGCGCAACCCGCAGCAGGTGAAACTGCCGGAGCAGCATGAAGGCAGCAAGATACGCCAGCGTTTCTACGAGGTGCCACACGGGGAACGCTTGCAGGCGGTGGCCACTTTGCTCAAGCATTACCGTCCGGTCAGCACGCTGGCTTTCTGCAATACCAAGCAGCAATGCCGCGACCTGCTGGAAGTGCTGCATGCTCAAGGGATACACGCGCTGACCCTGAATGGCGATATGGAGCAACGCGAGCGCGATCAGGTGCTGATCCAGTTCGCCAATCGCAGCTGCTCGGTGCTGGTCGCTACCGACGTGGCCGCGCGCGGACTCGACATTGCGCAGCTCGAAGCCGTCATCAACGTCGACGTCACGCCCGATCCCGAGATTCACATCCACCGCATCGGCCGCACCGGCCGTGCCGATGCGGAGGGCTGGGCGCTCAGCCTGGCCAGCCCGGCTGACATGAACCGTGTGTCCAACATCGCCCGGATGGCGGGCAGCGAACCGGAATGGCATGCGCTCGAATCGGTGAAAAGCGAAAACAACAAGCCGCTGATCCCGCCCATGGTCACGCTGCAGATACTCGGCGGCCGCAAGGAAAAGATCCGTCCCGGCGATGTGCTGGGTGCGCTCACCGGCGAAGCAGGATTCACCCGCGAACAAGTCGGCAAGATCACCGTGACCGATATGTCCACCTACGTTGCCGTCAGCCGCAACATCGCCCGGGAAGCAGTGAAGAGACTGTCGGCGGGCAAGGTAAAGGGTAAGACGGTAAAAGTCCGGGCACTGGAAGACTGACGTCGGTAGCGTTTCCCCGCCACGACAATCCATCCCGAAAGACAAGGCCGGGAAAAGTCCGGCCTCCCTCACTCAGAACGTGATCAGGACGCCAGCCGCCACGGCCGAAGGCGATGCGCCCGTACCTGCGAGGGTGGAAGGCCCCCCGATCGAAGCTGCGGTCCCGTTATAGATCGAGAAGCTGTAATTTGCCGCCGCAGCGTTTTCCAGTTTCGTATACAGCGCATACAGTGTGGCGCGCTTGTTCAGGCTGTAGTCGTAACCCAGCGAATACTGTTTGGCCCCCGTATTGGCAGTATTGCCGCCGCCCACATTTCCCGCATCGGTAAAGGCGGCCTTGATTGCCCCCGCCTTCCCGACATTGAGTTTGCCGGAAACATAGTACGCATTGTGTCCATACAGATCGGTACCGCCGGTACCCAGATCATCGCTGGTGTTTTCCGCAACAAAGCCCACTGTGAAAACACCTTCCTGCGCATAACCGAAGCCCAGGCGGGTGGCGTGTTCGCTGCCTAGATAGCCGGAGGTGGTGGAATTTTGCAGGTCGTGCTTTTCATAAGCCAAGGATCCGAACAGGCCGTTGAGGTCATACCAGGCCGCGACGGACGTTGCAGTACCCTGATAAGTGCCGGCGACGTCAACCGTCGGATTCAGGTTCACATGGGCTGCCATGAGCGTGACGCCCTGGAGGCGAGGGCTGATGTAGGCCACAACCTGATCCTGGCGCCCGTCAAAATCGGCTTTGGCGGCCACATTGCTGCCCCCCAGGATGGAGCGGTTATCGGCAATGCCACGATCGAACACGTCAAAACGCCGGGTGGACAGCCTGTACGGCGTGTCGTAGCGGCCTGCCAGAAGGGTGCCGTATTCGTCGTGCTTCAGGCCGGCATACGTGTTGCGAGTGCCCAGATAGCCTATGCTGCTATTGACGCCGTTGACGGTGCCGTTGGCGGCGGAATCGCCCACGGCAATCAGCGATTCAACCTGCCAGATCGCTGAGACGCCGTCTCCCGCATCCACGGCGCCCTTGACGCCGATAAAAGACGTGTTGCTCGATACGCGATTGGAGGTCGCGCCGGAGGGGCCATGTGTCGGGGTGCCGGTATTGATGCTGTCATAGGAGACGTCAATGTTGCCATACACGTTGACGTTGCCTGTATCCGCAAACGAAGGCGAAGAAATTGCGAGGATTGCCGCTGCGATTGTTGCTTTTTTCATGGTGTGCTCCGTTGTGGGAAATATCTGACGGAACGCACTATAGAAATGAGGGAGGAATTACTGAACCAAGAATTTATTCATAGTTAATTCGATTTCTGCATAAGGACGAAATGCCGCCTCGATATGGGAACGCCACCCCTGCCACCTCCGGTCACTTGCTTCAGCACGCTAGCGTTTGCCATTCGGTGCCTCAATTCCCCACAGCCTGGCACCTCCCGCATCCAGATAAGTGAGGTAAGCCCGCAGATCAAATTCCAGTTGCGCATAGTCGGGCTCCATGTGCAGGCACAACTGGTAAAACGCCTTGCAGTGATCGCGTTCTTTCATGTGTGCCAGTTCGTGCACCACGATCATGCGCAAAAACTCCGGCGGCATTTCCCTGAACTCCGATGCAATGCGAATCTCGCACTTGGCTTTCAGCCTGGTCCCATGCACCCGCGAGATGTCGGCGTGCATGCCCAAGGCGTTCCTGACGACGTGCAGCTTGCTATCGAACTCGACCCTGCTCAATTGCCCTGCGTTGCGCAGATATTCGTGCTTGATCTCCGATACGTAGCCATACAGCGCCTTGTCGGTGCGCACGACGTGTACTTGCGGATATTTCCGGCGCAGGAGATCGGCGAGCCTGCCCTGCTCGATCAACTGTCGTACCCGTTCAGACAGTGTGGCCGGATAGCCTGCGAGATAGTTGGATGGTGGCTGCGGACGCAAAATGAAAGAATGGTATGTGAATACAGCGAGACGATTCCGGTTGTCGCACGCGCAGAATCCGGGCCTGTTGCAAGCGTTGGCTCGTCTTATCCGGAACAGGAAAAAATGGCCAGTTCGTTTCCGTCAAACACGAAACGGCCGACTTCACGCATGCCCATTTTCTCGTGGGCGCGCAGCGATGCGATGTTATCGCGCCGGATGAAGAGTATGCCCTCGCGCCCCGGCAGCAGGCGCAGCAACTCGGAAAACATCGCTTGCGCCAGCCCTTTGCCGCGTTCTTCGGCGCCCACGCAGATCGGGCCGTAGACATAGGCGTCCGCCGTGCCGGGATAAGCCGCCAGCATTGCCGCGATGACGGGCACATCGGCATTCATCGCACGCGTGCCGGTCATCAGGTAGCCCGTGACCAGATCCCCGCGGCGCGCAACGATCAACGGCATCTCGCGCATCATCGCCGCTATCCGCGCGGACGGCAGGCACGCGGATAGCATGCCGCCGCGCGCTGGCTGGTTTGCCGCCTGGAGGGCCACGATGCCATCCAGGTCCTTTTCGCTTGCGCGGCTGATTGTTCTGTCCGTCATGCGCTTTCCTGTTCGCTCCACGTTGTTCGCCACGCCACAAGTTCGTCGGCGGGCATCGGGCGCGCGATGCCAAAGCCTTGTCCCAGCTCGCATCCCATCTCAAGCAACATCCTGTATTGCGCGACCGTTTCGATGCCCTCTGCCACGGTCTGCCGCTCAAAAGCGTACGCCAGCGCAATAATACCCTGCACGATGGCCCGGTCGCCCTTGTCCTCCAGCATGTCCCGCACGAAAGACTGGTCTATCTTGAGCACGTCCACCGGCAACCCGCTCAAATAGCTCAACGATGAGTACCCTGTGCCGAAATCGTCCAGCGCAAACCCAATCCCGAGATCACGGCATTCGCCGATGATTTCGCGGACGATGTTGATGTCGTTCAGCGCCACCGTTTCCAATACTTCGATCTGCAGGCTGCGGGGTCGCAATCCGGGGTGACACTCGACCTGTTTCCGCAATGTCTCGACGAACCCGGGAGACTCCAGGTGATAGCCGGAAATGTTGATGCTGATTTCGATATCGAGCCCTTGCGTGCGCAATTGAGCAATTTGATCAAGCGCGGTTGTTGTTACCCACTGACCGATTTCAATGTCCAGGCCGGTATTTTCGATGTGGGGCATGAATTGGGCTGGAGACAACAGGCCACGGTCCGGATGCCGCCAGCGGATCAGGCCTTCCGCACCCACCAATTCCCTGGTCCGCAAATTGATCTTGGGCTGGTAGTGCAATTCAAATTGACCATGCTCCAGCGCAAACCGGATATTTTTCAGGAATTCATTTTGGTCCCTGGCACGCCGGTCCAGCGCAACATCGTATATGTGAAAGCGGTTTTTCCCCGCCTGCTTGGCGATATACATGGCTTGGTCCGCATGCCGCAGCAGCATGTCCGGCTCCTCGTCATCCATCGGATAGATGCTGACACCGATGCTGGCGCTCACGACAAGGGGCTTGTCCCTGACCCGGATAGGCTGGGAGATGGATTCAAGCAGGCGCTCCAGGGTCACCACGCATTCTTCGCCCCGTTCCAGCCCCAGCAGCAACACCACGAATTCATCACCACCCAGGCGGGCGCTCGTATCTCCCCCGCGTATGGTGTTGCCTATGCGCCTGGCGACCTCGACCAGCACCTCATCTCCGGCCTGGTGTCCCAGCGTATCGTTGATGGGCTTGAATCCATCCAGATCAAGATAACACAGCGCCATCATGTTCTTTTCGCGCGCCGTCTGGGCGATGGCCTGCTTCATGCGATCCGCCAGCAGGATGCGATTGGGGATGCCGGTCAGTGCGTCGAAATGCGCGATGCGGTTCAGTTCCGCTTCATGCGCCTTGAGATTGCTGATATCGGAAAATACCGCGACGTGGCGCAATACCTGCCCATCGGCGCCGCAGAGCACGGAAATCGACAGCATCTCGGGGAATAGCTCCCCATTCTTGCGACGGTTCCATATCTCGCCGCGCCAGGACTTGTTCACCATCAAATCTCGCCACATGGCCGCATAGAATTCCTTGCTCTGCTGCCCTGAACTGAGCATCCTCGGGTTCCTGCCGACCACCTCTTCACTGCCGTAGCCGGTGATCCGGCAGAACGCCGCATTGACATCTATGATGTTATTTTCGGCATCGGTGATAAAGATCGCTTCCTGGCTGATGTCAAAAACGCTGGCGGTGATCCGGAGATTCTCCTCGGCATGCTTGCGCTCGGTAATGTCGACAAATGTGGCTATTGCGCCCTGTATGACACCCTCGCGCGTGATGGGTTGCGACCAGTACTCGACGGGTATCGGGGTGCCGTCCCTGGACCAGAACACTTCATCATCCACGCGGATATTCTGGTTCTGGCGATAGGCTCTGTACATCCTGCAATCCCGCGATGGATAGGGACTGCCGTCTGCATGCGAATGATGGATGAGTTCATGCATATGCCTGCCAATGACTTCTTCTGCACTCTGGTAACCGAGGATCCGCAAGAAGGACTGATTCGCAAAAGTGCAGTTCCCCTCTAGGTCGACACCGTAGGCACCTTCCGCCATCGAGTTGAGCAGCGAAGCCATTTGCTGGTGCGCAGCATTCAGTTTCGCTTCAGCCTGTATGCGCTGGGTGATGTCGCTGAATGTCCCGACGTAGTTCACGACCTTGCCATCGCCATCCCTGATCGCGGTGATGATGAGATGCGCGGGAAAGTCCTCGCCATTTTTGCGCCGGTTCCAGACATCTCCCTCCCATGTACCATTTCGGGAGATGGCATCCCACATGGACGAGAAAAAATCAGCACCGTGCCTTCCCGACCCGAGCATGCGCGGGTCTTGCCCCACCGCCTCTTCCGCAGAGAAACCGGTGATGGCACTGAACCTCCGGTTCACGCGCAGGATTTCGTTGCCTGCATTCGTGACCAGAATGCCCTCATCTGACTCGAAGGCGGAAGCGGCGATGCGCAGGTTGATTTCGCTCAGCCTTTTTTCTTCGCTGAATGCGTAAAGCAGGAGCATATAAAGTCCTGCGGACGCGCATCCAAGGTTCAGCAGGTAGAAGACGTGCCGGGCCAAATCGGGCAATTGGGATACGATTCTGGACAGATAGTCGTCGATGAGCACCGACACCAGGATCAGCGCCAGGTACATGAGGAACCACTGCATGGCGCTCCTCCTGTCCAGGAACATCAACGCGGCGACGGGCGCAAAGATCGCCCAGATCATCACCATGCTGCCCGCCGAAAACCCGCCCAAGGACCACATCAGCAGGAACGGCAACAGCAACACCAGAATCAGTTGGCTGTGCTGGATAAACGGTGTTTTCTTGGTCTTGAAAAAATGGGCCAGGCTGATCGCCGAGATGATCGAATAGGACATCGGGATCGATCCCGAGAGAAAATGTCCCAACAGGAAATAGATCAATCCCCAGATGAATGCCGCCGGACCGATAATCAGCGGCACCATGGTCAGGGCAACTTTCTTGAGCCGCAGGTCAGCACTGTCCGTCGGGAGGAAACTCTGTCTGACAAACCGGTCCAGTCGTGCTTGCAAGAATGCCATTTTTGCGGATCGCGATAAACGTTGATGATTCCCGGACGATGACTGCGTCTGCCAGAATTGACCGGGATGGTCGTGCTTCAGCATTTCTCAGCAATGCAACGGAGCCGCCTGCTGCTTCCTTCCATCACGAGCAAGCACCGGCCATTCCGAAATCATACCCAAAATGGGCAGGCGCTCAAACCGACTCCAGATGCCCGAATTCAGATCGCCGGCACTGGTTTCTTTCCGGAGTTTCCTGGCTTCCCCGCTCTTCCTTTGCCTACCTTTTGCCCTGATCGCACTCCTCCCTGCTTCGAGTTTACATCGTAATACGAACCGCAAGAACATGGGGCAAGCAAAATAACGCCGGTTCATGCAACAGGCGCGCACCCGCGTCGAAATGCCTGCACCATGCCCCCAAATTCTGACCGTCGGGTTTCAGGCGAGACTGTGGCACCATCTCTCAACCCCCGATTTTCAGGCATACTTCCGCACCGGATAACCCGCGTGTTCAGAGAAGAAAAGTGACTGCACAAACCTTTCAGGGTATCGAATTGTTGCCGGAAACCGAGCCCGCAAGGCAGCTATTCATTTTATTGCACGGCGTCGGCGCAAAACCTGCCGATCTGGTGCCCTTGTCGCACAAACTCAGGAATGTTTTTCCGGATGCCGCGTTCCTGCTCCCGGAAGGCACTGCTCCGTTTGATGGCGGCGGCCCCGGCCGACAATGGTTCTCCATCAGGGATGTGACCGAAAGCAACCGGGTGGCGCGCGTTGCGGCGGCCATGCCGCACCTGCAGGCACTGGTGAAGCGATCCCGGGATCGCTTCGGCATTCTGCAATCCGACACGGCGCTGATCGGCTTTTCCCAGGGTGCGATCATGGCGCTGGAGTTCAGCATCGCACATGACGGCGGCGCGGGAAGAGTCATCGCATTCTCCGGCCGCTTCGCTCAGCTTCCCGACAAGGCACCCGAGTTCACGACCCTGCACCTGCTGCACGGTGAGGATGATCCGGTCATTCCAGCCTTTCATGCCGAGGTTGCTTTTGCGCGGCTCACGGATCTGAACGGCGATGCCACGCTGGATCTGGCGTCGAACGTCGGCCATGAAATCAACGCGGCACTTGTCGAGCGCGCCATTCAGCGTCTGCAGACCTGTGTCCCGCTGCGCAGCTGGAAGAGAGCGTTAGATAGCATTTGACGCGACCTACCGCGTCCGGTTGCGACGGCTGGCGGCCCAGCCGATCAGGGTCAGCAGCGCCAAGCCACTGCCGATTAGCAATATGCCCGTCACTTCGCTCGCCTTGAATTCTTCCCCCGTCATCAGACGCGAGGAAATGATCGCCACCACGGGCGTCCCCAGCACCGACAGACTGGCTTCCCACGCGGGCACCCGGTCAAGGATGATGATCCACAGCCACCAGCCCATGGCCGTGCTGATCACGGACATGAAACCCAGGATGCCGACGTACGCCATTGACCAGTCCGTGGACCGTTCCGGGATCACGATCGCCAGCAGCACCAGCGGCGCGGCCCCCAGCAGCATTTGCCAGGTGGTCAGGGAAAGCAGATCCACTTTTTGCCGGGAACGCAGGCGCTTGACCAGAACGCTGCCGATGGCCCAGCACAGCGCGGCCATCACGCCCAGAAACTTGCTGAACAGGCTGGAGTGCATGTCCCACGGCGCGATGATCAGCATCAGACCGGCCAGCGTGCTCAGCGCCGCAAGCCACTGTTTGCCGCGGATACGTTCCCCGAGGACCGGCCACGCAATCAACAGGGTCCAGATCGGCATGGTAAAGATCAGCACCGCCGTCTTGCCCGGGCCGCCTTCGACCAGCGCCCAGGTCTGGAACAGCATGAATCCCGTCACCTGCGCGAGCCCGATCGCCAGGGTCGGCCCCGGAGCCTGCAGCTTGAGCGATTTCCCCGTGAGCCTGACAGCCAGCAGCAGCGCCAGCGCGCCAACGACACAGCGCTCTGCCGCGAAAGCGAACGGAGGCGCATAAGTCAGCGCCTGCTTCGCCAGCACCCAGGTGTAGCCCCAGGTGACGGAAAGGACAAAAAGGGCCAGTGGCAGCAGCCAGCGTGCTCGGGAATTGGAAGATGACATCGGATGTGCGTTGTGCTGAAAAATCGGGAGAACGCGCATGATACCTGACCGGGGCTATCGCTCCATCCGCTAGCGCCTGATATGAAGGCAAATCCTATCCGGCACGTTCGCGCGCCAGGCGTATGGCGAGCGCAAGCTGCCGCGTTTCCTCTTCCTTGAGCGTGTCGTTGATCTCGCGCATGACACCGTCCAGGTCAACCGGTTTCTCGATCTGCTCGAAATGTCCCGTCAGCGCACACTCGGGCGCAAGCTTGCCGCCCTGATAGAGCGACCATATTTCATTGCCATAATCGGTAGCGAGAAGTTCAGGTGCAAACCGGCCCAGACAGGCAGCGAGATTCTCGACGTCCCGCAGCAGCATCTGGCGGGCCTGATTGTTGCCGGCAGCGTCGATGGCCTGGGGCAGGTCGATGATGACGGGGCCTGCGCTATCCACCAGCACGTTGTATTCCGACAGGTCGCCATGTATCACCCCGGCGCAGAGCATACGCACCACCTGCGCGATGAGGGTGCGATGGTATGCGCGCGCAACTTCTGCGGTAAGCACCAGATCGTTGAGCCGCGGGGCAGCGTTGCCTGCACTGTCCGTCAGCAATTCCATCAACAGCACACCTTCATGGAAGTTATAGGGCCGGGGCACACGCACTCCCGCTGCGGCGAGGCGGTACAGGGCATCCACTTCCGCGTTCTGCCAGGCTTCTTCCTGAGCCTTGCGCCCATAGCTCGTGCCTTTTTCCATGGCACGCGCTCGGCGGCTGTTCTTGACCTTGCGGCCCTCGGTGTAATCGACGCTCTGGCGGAAACTGCGCTGGTTGGCTTCCTTGTAAACCTTGGCACAACGTATCTCATCGCCGCAGCGCACCACATAGACCGTGGCTTCCTTGCCGCTCATCAACTGGCGGACGACTTCATCGATCAGCCCGTCCTCAACCAGCGCCTGCAATCTTTTCGGTGTTTTCATCGGCGCTTTCGCAATGGATCCAGCAAGGATGAAAGGCCGTTGTGATCCAGTTCCTGCATCAATGCCAACAGCCGCCCCAGTTCACCGGGCGGGAAGCCCTTGCGCGCGAACCAGTTCAGGTAATTACCCGGCAAGTCGGCAATTGCCCTGCCCTTGTGCTTGCCGTAAGGCATGACGCGGGTGAGCAAAAGTTCCAGGTGTTCTGTATTCATCGCTGTCCGTCGAATTTAAAACCGCGTGTACGGCACCGGGCAGCACGATCGTCCTGCCAGAATGCAATGAAGAGCATTGTAAACGTCCGGGCCGGGCCAAGCCCTGTAAAATCCGCACATGGACACCAATGAAAAACCGGCACACCTTCCAAACCTGGATGGCATCACGCTTGAAATGATGGTCACGCGGCTGGCGCAGAGCATGGGCTGGGAGGCGATGTCGGCGGCTGTGCCGGTGCGCTGTTTCACGCACGACCCCAGCATCAAATCCAGCTTGAAATTCCTGCGCAGGACGCCCTGGGCCCGCAAGAAAGTGGAAGAATTGTATGTGCAGCATGTACGCATGCCGACCAAGGCGTAAGCGCACATCGCTGTAGCGCCTGGGCACCGTCGGGAACAGACCCGACTAACTCCTTGACAGAGCGAGTCGGCGACGCTTTCCATGGATGACTTCGGCATGGTGTACTGGTCTGCATCCTGCCTGAGCCACCTGCCCATCTACCAGCCGACAGATTGTCGGCCGAACCGCCGGGATCAGCCTTCGAGCGCCTTGATCTTCTGCACCGTCTCTTCGATCACGTCGTCGCTCAAGCCGAACGCCTTGGAGATCAGGTCGCGATGTTCCTCGACCAGGCCGAGAACGCCGTTGATCGAGCCGCAGGATTGAATTTCCGCCTTGATGGCCATGATCTTGGCCATATCGAACAATCCCGGGGTCTTGTCGCCGCTGCCGAGCGCATTTTCAATGATGCTGGTGAGTTCTTCCGTGTTCATGCTTTCCCTATCCGCGTGTTAATCCAGTTAAAGATGTTGTGCCTGTATAAATTTGACCGCTTCCCGCTGCAAACAGCAACTTCGGACGGTCGGGCTGCTGCGCGGCCATGTCAGGAAATGCCACGAACAACCCGGACATATTATATCGACTGGCCATTGCGGTTGCTCCTTTATCGACTGGCCGTTGCGGTTGCTCCTTTATCGACTGCCCCCGTCGCGCACAAATTTCCGCACTGACACGGCAGCAATAAATGATCGCTTAGCGCCCCTTCGAGCCGGGCGGGGCCGCGCGAAGATACTGCTGCGGCCATGTCGCCTCTTGCCCCAATGCCTGCGCAGCGGCCAATGGCCAATAGGGATTGCGCAGGATTTCACGTCCCAGCAGCACGACATCGGCCTGCCCGGAACGCACGATGTGATCGGCCTGCGCGGGCGAGGTTATGAGGCCGACGGCGGCCGTGGCGATCCCCGCTTCGCGCCGCACGCGCGCGGCGAACTCGGTTTGAAAGCCGGGACCGGCAGGTATCCTGGCCGTCGGCACCAGACCGCCGGATGAAACGTCCACGAGGTCGATTCCCAGTCCTTTCAAGGTGCGGCACAGTTCGACCGTCTCGTCCGCATTCCAGCCGCCTTCGACCCAGTCGGTGGCGGACAGGCGTATCAGCAATGGCAGGCGCTCCGGCCATTCCGCACGGACTGCCCGGACCACCTCGCGCACCAGACGGGTGCGGTTCTCGAAACTGCCGCCGTAAGCATCCTTGCGCAGGTTGGAAAGCGGGGACAGGAACTGGTGCAGCAAATAGCCGTGCGCAGCATGAATCTCTGCCGCCTGGAAACCGGCTGCGCGCGCACGATGGGCTCCCGCAGCAAAACCGGCAACCACCCCGGCGATTTCCGTCACTGCGAGTTCATGCGGCACGGCATAGTCGGGGCCGAATGCCACGGACGAGGGCGCCACCGTGGTCCAGCCTCCGGCGTCCGCGCTCAGCGTGCTCTGGGCTTGCCAACCCAGCCCCACGCCGGCCTTGCGCCCGGCATGCGCCAACTGTATCGCTGCCACGCAGCCCTGCTGCTGCGCAAAACGGGCGATGCGCGCCAGCGGCTCGATGTGCCGATCATCCCAGATGCCCAGATCGCCCAGGCTGATGCGCCCTTCCGGCGTCACGGCTGTGGCCTCGATGATCATCAGTGCGGCACCGCCTGCGGCGCGGCTGCCGTAGTGCACGAAATGCCAATCGGTTGCCATGCCGTCATGGGCGGAGTATTGGCACATGGGCGGGATGCCGATGCGGCTCGAAAGGACGATGTCGCGCAACTTGAGGGGTTCGAACAAATGAGCCATGTCAGTTCCTGAAAAATGAAATACCAGAAAACATTATCATACGCCAGAGAGGTTCGGAAAAATGGATCAACGGCAATTCGACTACATCATTGTCGGCGCAGGCAGTTCCGGTTGTTTACTGGCGAAACGCCTGACCGAGAATCCCGACATCAAGGTCTTGCTGCTGGAGGCCGGCAAGCAGGACAACTATATCTGGATTCATGTCCCTGTCGGGTACCTGTATTGCATCGACAATCCGAGAACCGATTGGTGCCTCAGGACAATGGAGGAGCCCGGCCTGAACGGACGTTCCCTGATCTACTTATCTGTGTAGTTATCCACAGGAAATGTGAATAACGCAGGTTCCAAGCTGGAATTGCCATCCCCGATTTGGTGCATTCATCGTGCAAGTTTTACAGCCAGGACTTGATCAACAACCTATTCACCCATCCCTGCACCAGGATTGAGTTTGTGCAGCGTGACCTGAAGGTGTCGCGTCTGACGGCTGCCAAATATATTGATGCCCTGGCCGAAGCCGGCTTTGTGCAGAAGCAAAAGATCAGGGGCAGCAACTACTACATCAATATCGCGCTGAATCAAATACTGCTTGGAATTCCGCGATGACCGAAGACCAACTGGAACAGGAAACTTCAGGCCGGTTGACCGAGGTTGTGCGCACCATTTGCAATATCGCGATTGAGGCGCATTGCACGCCCCGAATCAGCTACCCATCAGGTGGGACTTTTCTCCTTCAGCAGGACTGCGTGTATCTGATCTTTCAGCTTTAGCTTCTCTTTTTTCAAATTCTCGATTTCTATATCGGAGGCATTCGCTCCCATGTTCTTGATCTTTTGGTCCAGCTCGTTGTGTTTGTTGAAGAGCCTTTCGAAATGAAGATCGGAAACCTTGAGGGTTGAAATCAGGTCACGGTATTCGGGAAACATAAACATCCTTTTTTAAGTGAGTTAGGCAAGTCTGCGGTTCTCTTGCATGGTTCGCCATGTAGAGCGCCGCGCAAACACACTACTCTTGCACAAACCACGTATCAATACTCCTGCGGGGTGATTTGAATCACTCTTTCCGGCATGTTGGTTTTACATCATCTTTGGAATACAAGCTTTCTTGTAAATGCGGGGTTTAGGTGCGTTCCGACGCCGGCAATGCGGCAAGAGTTTTCAATTCTTTTATTAAAGTTAAATTCACATTGCTGCAATACATATTCGCTATTATGCCGCTGACGATTGCATATCCTCCTAACGAGTGCGATGGTCTCCCCTAATTTGCGCACAACCTGGTTGTGCGTTTTTTTTCGAAATTTCCGCTTGTACACTCACTTCATCGCCGTATTTGGTTGCTGAAGCTGATGTGCGTCCATGGCCGAAAAATAAAGCAACGCATACGGTAAGGGGGATGCTCCCGCTGGTTACAGACGTGAGCGCGCAGTCTTGTGCAACGTCGTTACAAAGTGGGTGGGGTTTGAGTCCGTAACCGTTCCGGCAAAGCACTCGAACAAGGGAAGATTTTTTTTGCCCACTCCGACCTTCAGGGATTGTCGATTGGTAGCTGCTCAAAATGGTGACATCAAATTGCGACTTTCAATTGGCCGGAATTGCTGAAGGCCGCCGCCGGTCTGTCTGGGGGGCATTCCGGCATGTTAGAATGATCCCTTCCTGAATTTCTAACCTTAAAATACGGAAAATCGACATGTTCTCCAGCAAAAACACCATTGCCGTGACCGACCCCGAACTGTGGGCCGCGATCCAGAACGAAAACCGCCGCCAGGAGGATCACATCGAGCTGATCGCCTCGGAAAACTACACCAGCCCGGCGGTGATGGAGGCGCAGGGCAGCCAGTTGACCAACAAGTACGCGGAAGGGTATCCCGGCAAACGCTACTATGGTGGCTGCGAGTACGTTGACGTGGCAGAGCAACTGGCAATCGATCGCGCCAAGGCCCTGTTCGGCGCCGAGTACGCCAATGTGCAGCCGCATTCCGGTTCGCAGGCCAACCAGGGCGTGTACGTTTCCGTGCTCAAGCCCGGCGATACGATCCTGGGCATGAGCCTTGCGCATGGCGGGCACCTGACGCACGGGGCGTCCGTGAATATCAGCGGCAAGCTCTATAACGCCATCCAGTATGGACTGAACGACAAGGAAGAGATCGACTACGACCAGGTGCAAAGATTGGCCAGCGAGCACAAGCCGAAGATGATCGTGGCGGGCGCATCCGCCTACTCTTTGGTTATCGACTGGAAGCGCTTCCGTGCCATCGCCGACAGCGTGGGTGCCTACCTGTTCGTGGACATGGCGCACTACGCCGGTCTCATCGCTGCGGGTTATTACCCCAGCCCGGTCGGTATCGCCGACTTCGTCACGACCACCACCCACAAGACGTTGCGCGGCCCGCGCGGCGGCCTGATCCTGGCCAAGGCGGAGCATGAAAAGGCCCTCAATTCCGCAATCTTTCCCGCACTGCAGGGCGGCCCGCTGATGCATGTCATCGCGGCCAAGGCGGTCGCGTTCAAGGAAGCGGCAAGCAAGGAATTCAGGGATTACCAGAAGCAGGTCATCGACAATGCGCGCGTGATGGCAAAGGTGCTGACCGAACGTGGCGTGCGCATCGTGTCGGGGCGCACCGACAGCCATGTGTTCCTGGTCGACCTGCGTGCCAAGAAGCTGACCGGCAAGGACGCCGAAGCGGCGCTGGGCAAAGCGCATATCACGGTGAACAAGAACGCCATCCCGAACGATCCGGAAAAACCCTTTGTCACTTCCGGTATCCGCATCGGCTCTCCCGCCATGACCACCCGCGGCTTCAAGGAACTGGAAGCCGAGAAACTGGCGCACCTGATCGCGGACGTGCTGGACGCGCCGAATGACGATGCGGTAATCGCACGCGTCATCAGCGAAGTCCGGAAACTGACCACGCAATTTCCAGTGTACGGCGCCTGAGCAGCGATCATGCGGTGTCCATTCTGCAAAGGTCCCAATACCCAAGTGGTGGATACGCGTGAAAGCGAGGAAGGCGACAGCATCCGCCGCCGCCGCCGCTGCCTGTCGTGCGACAAGCGTTTCACCACGTACGAGACCGTAGAATTGCGCATGCCGCAGGTCGTCAAGCAGAACGGCATGCGTAGCGAGTTCGATGAGGAGAAATTACGCACCAGTTTTACCCGGGCCTTGCACAAGCGCCCGGTCCCCACAGAACTGGTCGATGCCGCCATCGACCATGTCACACAAAGAGTCTTTGCCATCGGCGAGCGCGAGATCGGCTCGCGCCAGATCGGCGAAATGGTGATGAAAGAGTTGTTGAAACTCGACAAGGTCGCCTATATCCGTTTCGCCTCCGTGTACAAGAGCTTTCAGGATGTCGGCGATTTTTCGGACGCGATCGATGCAGTCAAGAACACCCGGCGCCGCCCGAACGAAAAGAAATGAACGCCGCTGACAGTCAGTGGATGGCCCAGGCGCTGCATCTTGCGGAGCGGGGACTGTGGACGACGAGTCCGAATCCGCGTGTTGGTTGCGTGCTGGTGCGCGACGGCAAGCTCATCGCCGAAGGCTGGCATATGCGTGCCGGTGAGCCGCACGCCGAAGTTCATGCGTTGCGTGCAGCAGGTGAAGCGGCGCGCGGCGCAACGGCTTATGTCACGCTGGAACCGTGCAGCCATCACGGGCGCACGCCTCCCTGCGCCGATGCGCTTGTCGCGGCTCGAGTCAAGCGCGTGGTGGTCGCGACGCAAGATCCGAACCCCCTCGTGGCGGGGCAGGGCCTCGCCCTCTTGCGTGCGGCCGGGATTGAAGTCGGGTGCGGTTTGATGGAAGCTGCCGCGCGCGATCTGAACATCGGATTTTTCTCACGCATGACGCGCGGCATGCCCTGGGTGCGCAGCAAGATCGCTGCGAGCCTGGACGGCCGGACGGCGCTCGCGAACGGTACCAGCAAATGGATCACGGGCGACGCGGCGCGACGCGACGTGCAACACTGGCGCGCACGTTCCTGTGCCGTGCTCACGGGCATAGGCACCGTGCTGGCAGACGACCCCAGGCTTAACGTGAGGGATATTCCAACAGAACGTCAGCCCTTGCGCGTGGTGCTGGATAGCCGGTTGCGCATGTCCCCCGCAGCGAACATCCTGCGGGAAGGAGCGACGCTCATCTATACCGCCTGTACGGATGCGGAAAAGCGCCAGGCCCTGATTGACGGCGGTGCGCAAGTGCAGGTGCTGGCAACTGTCGACGGCAAGATCGATGTGCCGGGCATGCTGCGCGACCTCGGAAGCCGGGGCATCAACGAGGTACTTGTGGAGGCGGGGCGCACCTTGAACGGGACACTGTTGCACGCAGGGCTGGTGGACGAACTGGTGCTGTATCTTGCGCCCAGTCTGCTGGGTTCGGCCGCGCGCGGCCTGGCGGACCTGGGCGAGTTGACGCAGTTGCAACAGGGAGTTGCGCTGCAATGGAATGACATACGACAGGTGGGTGGCGATCTGCGTATCGTCGCCAGGATATCAAGGGAGAAATGATCATGTTCAGTGGAATAGTGGCCGATGTCGGTCTCATCAAATCGGCGCAAGACCGCGATGGCGGTTTGCGCCTGACGGTGGCGACGGAAATGCTCGGCATGGACGACGTGCAACTGGGCGACAGCATTGCGGTGAACGGCGTGTGCCTCACCGTGGTGAAGATCGACGGCAACGATTTCACGGTGGACGTGTCGCGCGAGACCTTGAATTGCACAACCGGGCTGGAAATGCAGGGCGGGCACGTCAATCTGGAGAAGGCGCTGCGATTGTCGGACCGTCTGGGCGGACATCTGGTCAGCGGGCATGTGGACGGCGTGGGTGAGGTGATCGCATTCAACGATATCGGCGAGAGCTGGAGGCTGATCGTGCGCGCACCGCAACCTTTGGCACGGTATATCGCGATGAAAGGATCCATTACCATCAACGGTGTCAGCCTGACCGTCAACCAGGTTTCGGGGGCGGAGTTCGAGGTGAACCTGATCCCGCATACGCTGGATGTGACGACGTTGAACGAGCTGAAGGTCGGGGCGACGGTGAACCTGGAGATCGATCTGATCGCGCGCTACGTCGAACGCATGATGACGGCAGACCGCGCAGCGTGATTCAGACCAGGAAAGGAATGAAGCGCTTGGTGTGCTTCATGTATTCCTGGTACCGCCCCCCGAAATAGCGGACGTTCTCGCCCTCTTCCACCAGCGACGTGATCACGAGAAGAACGCAGGCGAGCAGCGCGATGCACCCGCTCAGCCAGGACATGCGCTTGAAAAACAATCCCCAGTCCAGGAAGATCAGAGAACTGTACATCGGGTGGCGGATATAACGGTATATCCCGTGGGTGACAAGCACGGCGGTCTTCTCGAACACCAGCAGGGGGCCGTCATTGCGGTTGTCGTCCCGGTCGCCGAGCAGGCGCAGTATCCCGTAGCCCATGATGATCACGATCAGCGAAATGCTCATCAGGATGCCGCTGAGCGTCTGGTCGAACGAAACCGGCGCGTCATACCAGCCATCGATGTTCATGACGATCAGAAGCAGCATCAGCTCCCACGCGAAGAACCGGTAGAAGCCGTGCGACCTGGGCACGCGCAAGGAGGCTCTGGAAATGAAGGCCAATGCCAGGGTGCCGAGCGCAAATACGGTACCTTCCAGCAACGTCAATCTCCCGAAATGATTGCCATGCCGTACCGGCAGACCGCGCCGGCGCCAGGCATGAACAGGTCCGACAAAGGATGAGGCACGGTAGCCTGGTTGCGGAGCTGCGGTTTTAAGAGTTTGGGCCGTGGCATGGAGGCAGCGGTGATGACAATGGCCGGATTATAGAGGGTATCGCGGCGTGGCGTGCAACGCGGGTCGTGCGGACCTGCCATTCGCCGGTGGGGAGTGCCGACGGAGGGAGAGGATTATTGCCGATGATGCTAAAATCCGCGTTCCGCGATTTCGCGACATTCCACACTGAGCTGCAGACAGTCAACTACCGCCCACTAAACGCGAAAGCGTTGTAGTGGTGGCTTGTGAAGGCGAAAGCCAGAGCGAGCAGGTTGACCAGAGTAAGTGGTGATTTTGCCGCTACGTTACAAACAGGTCGTCAAGACTTACCAAGGGATGCTTCCTTAGTCCCTTGCTCTAAAAGGCCTGGATCATGCTGGCGAAAGGTAAAGCGCCTAAGGTCCAGGTCGCCATCGAAAGGTGGGAGCCGGTTTGTGACATTCTCGAAGGGAGACACATCGAAAGATGTGAGTAACAAGGTCCGTAAGGACATCACGCCGTGAGGCGTCATGGAGTTGGAAGTTGATGTCTATTGTACATAAGGAGTTTTAATTGTCGGTTTTCGTGTTGGACAAGGATGGCGTGCCGTTGATGCCGTGTACCGAGAAGCGAGCGAGGTTGTTGCTCGTGCGTTCCCGTGCACGCGTGCATCAGGTCATGCCGTTCGTCATCCGGCTGGTGGACCGCAAGGCGGATTCCTGCGAGTTCAAGAAGTTGCGGTTGAAGCTGGATCCGGGCAGCAAGGTCACCGGTATCGCTTTGGTCAGGGAGACGGAAGACGAGGTCGTGGTGTTGAGTCTGGTCGAGCTGGTGCATCGTGGACGGGAGATCGGCGAGGCGTTGACGGCCCGCAGGGCGATGCGACGTACCCGCAGGAACAGGAACACGCGTTATCGTGAAGCAAGGTTTGATAATCGCGGTAACAAGAAAACAGGGTGGCTTGCGCCATCCCTGATGCATCGGGTGCATACGACGATGGCTTGGGTAAGGCGGTTGCAAAGGTATGTTCCAATCACGGCGATCAGCATGGAACTGGTGCGATTCGACATGCAGAAGATGGGGAATCCTGAAGTTTCTGGTATCGAGTACCAGCAGGGCACGCTGCAGGGTTATGAGGTGCGTGAGTATCTGCTGGAGAAGTGGGGCCGGAAGTGCATGTATTGCGGTACGCCGGATGTACCGTTGGAGGTCGAGCATATCCTATGCAAGGCGCGGGGCGGTACAAACCGGATCTCGAATCTGGGACTGTCCTGTCATAAGTGCAACGAAGAGAAGGGTACGTTGCCAGTAGAGGTGTTCTTGAAGAACAAGCCTGATGTGTTGAAACGCATCCTTGCCCAGGCTAAGTCGCCATTGAAGGATGCAGCTGCGGTGAACAGTACGCGCTGGAGGTTGTTCGACGAATTGAAAGGCACTGGGTTGCCGCTCGAGACCGGTTCCGGTGGACGGACCAAATGGAATCGCAGTCGTCTTGGTATCCCTAAGACACATGCGCTGGACGCGGTGTGTGTCGGGGAGGTAAGGGAGGTCCTGAGCTGGAGAAGACCGACGTTGACGATCAAGTCGACGGGACGCGGTAGTTATCAGCGAACCCGTCTGGACAAGTTCGGATTCCCGAGAGGTTTCCTGATGCGCCAGAAGTGTGTCAAAGGATTTCAGACGGGAGACAGGGTGAAGGCCGTGGTACCCGTCGGGAAGAAGGTTGGAACGCATGTAGGTCGTGTTGCCGTACGCGCTTCAGGCAGTTTCAACATCCAGGTATCGAAAGGAGTCGTGGTGCAAGGTATATCACACAAGCATTGCAGATTGGTTCAGCGGGCTGACGGATATGGATATTCATATTCACCGGCTGATATCTTTAACAACGGAAAGCAGGTTCCCGCTTTCCTCCCGCAACCTGCCAAGTCGGCAAGGTTGGGGTATCCAGCGGAGGTTTGATGAAAAAAATATTCTTGCTGTTGTCCGGCGCCATGATGTTGTGCCTGGTGTCCGGCGCACGCGCCGACACACCGACTCCGGATGTATTGATCCAGAATACTGTGCATGAAGTCTTGGACGTGGTGCGCAACGACAAGGAACTGCGTTCCGGCAACCAGAAGAAGTTGCTGGAGCTGGTGGATGCAAAAATCCTGCCGCACTTCGATTTTGAGCGCATGACGAAACTGGCCGTTGGGAGGCCGTGGCGTACGGCGACACCGGATCAGAAAAATGCGCTCATGAGGGAGTTCCGCACCTTGCTGGTGCGCACTTACACCAAAGCTTTCACCTCCTATCGCGACCAGATCGTCGAAGTCAAACCGATCAAGCTGGATAGCTCCACGACCGATGTGACCGTCAAATCTACCATCGTCAAGCCTGACAGTTCGCAACAGCCTGTGGAGGTGGATTACGACATGGAAAAGATGCCGGATGGCTGGAAGGTATACGACCTGACGGTGGAAGGCGTGAGCCTGGTGACCAGCTATCGCGGTACGTTTGCAGACCAGGTGCAGCAGTCCGGCATCGATGGTCTGATCAAGACGCTGGTTGACAAGAACAACTCGGCCGCTGCCAACGCTGCGCTGGCAGAGAAGGCAGGCGCCAAGTGATTCAGCGCGAAAGCAACACTCTGCGGGTCTCGGGAAGGCTGACCATGGATAGCATAGGCTCGATATTTTCCGACGCCATGCAAGCGCTGGATGGCAAGGACTGGACGATCGACCTGGCACGGGTCGATGCGGCCGACTCTGCGGCCGTGGGTTTGTTGCTGGCATGGCTGCGCAACGCGCAACATCATCAGGTCAGATTGAACTTCGTCAACGTACCGGACAATCTCTACAGTCTTGCCGGCCTGTATGGCGTGGCCGACGTGCTGCCGTTGAATCACTCGTCAAATTAAAGGCCGCAGCAGCGGCAAGAAGAACTTCAATGCAAAAACTAGCCATCCAGGGGGGGCTCCCTTTACGCGGGGAAGTCCGGATTTCCGGTGCCAAGAACGCCGCCTTGCCCATTATGTGCGCCAGCCTGCTGACGGCGGATGCGTTGCGCCTGACCAATCTGCCCGAACTGCACGATGTCGGCACCATGCGCAAGTTGCTGCAGCAGATGGGTGTTGAGGCGGACGCCGCGACAGGCGAAATGACCTTCAGGGGAGACAAAGTCGACAACTGGGAAGCGCCGTACGACATGGTCAAGACCATGCGAGCCGCCATCCTCGTGCTGGGGCCGCTGGTCGCGCGCTTCGGCGATGCCAGAGTGTCGTTGCCCGGCGGCTGCGCCATCGGTTCGCGCCCGGTCGATCTGCACATCAAGGGACTGCAGGCGATGGGGGCGGAGATCACCATCGAACACGGTTACATCCACGCCAAAGCGAAGCGGCTCAAGGGCGCACGTATCTTTTTCGATATCGTCAGCGTCACCGGCACTGAAAACCTGATGATGGCTGCGACCCTCGCCGACGGCGTGACAGTGCTGGAAAATGCCGCACGCGAGCCGGAAGTGGCGGACCTGGCCAATTGCCTGCGCGCGATGGGCGCCAGGATATGTGGCGACGGCACCGACACGATCACCGTCACCGGTGTCGAGCAATTGCATGGCGCGACACATCGCATCATGCCGGACCGTATCGAGAGCGGTACGTTTCTGGTGGCTGCCGCGGCGACGGGAGGCAGTATCACACTGCGCGAAACCCGCGCCGACACACTGGAAACAGTGCTGGAAAAACTGGGCGAAGCGGGCGCGCAGATCAGGGTGGCGGGCGATACCATCCACCTCGAAATGAACGGGCGCCCGAAAGCGGTGAACGTGCGCACCGCGCCGCACCCGGCATTTCCCACCGACATGCAGGCGCAATTCATGGCGCTCAATTGCATCGCGGAAGGCAGCGCGATGGTGGTGGAAACCATATTCGAGAATCGTTTCATGCACGTGCAGGAGTTGCGGCGTCTTGGTGCGCAGATCGACGTCGAGGGCAACACCTCCGTGGTGCGCGGCGTGGAGCATCTGGAAGGTGCAACGGTGATGGCAACCGACCTGCGTGCGTCGGCCTGCCTCGTTATTGCCGGGCTGGTGGCACAAGGAGAGACGGTGATCGACCGCATCTACCATCTGGATCGCGGCTACGAACACATCGAGAGCAAACTGTCGCAGCTCGGTGCTAACATTCGCCGGTTGAAATAGGGAGGCGGAAGGATAACGGCAGCACGGAGGTTTTTACGCCTCCCTTCCCCCTTGGGGAGGCAGGCGCGAGCCCTTCCTCAGAATTGTAATAACTATTGAGAATATACATGATCACGATTGCGCTTTCCAAAGGCCGCATCTTCGAAGAAACAATGCCGTTGCTCAAGTCAGCAGGCATTCGCGCGCTGGAAGACCCGGAAACTTCGCGCAAACTCATTTTGCCGACCAGCCGCGACGATGTGCGCCTGATCATCGTGCGCGCATCGGATGTGCCGACTTATGTGCAGTACGGCGCGGCGGATATCGGCGTTGCGGGCAAGGACGTGCTCAACGAGCATGGCGGCGAAGGCCTGTATCAGCCGCTGGACCTGAATATCGCGAAGTGCCGCATGATGGTCGCGGTGCGCAATGGCTTCGATTACGAGTCGGCGGTCAAGCAGGGCGCGCGCCTGCGCGTGGCAACCAAATACGTGAAGACGGCCCGTGAGCATTTCGCCTCCAAGGGCGTGTATGTCGATCTCATCAAACTGTACGGATCGATGGAATTGGCGCCGCTGGTCGGGCTGTCCGATGCCATCGTCGATCTGGTCAGCAGCGGTGCCACATTGAAGGCCAACGATCTCCGGGCAGTGGAGGAGATCGCGCCGATCTCGTCGCGCCTGGTGGTGAATCAGGCATCGCTGAAACTCAAGCGTGCGACGATACAACCGATGCTGGATGCGTTTGCACAGGCCGTCAACAAATAAAGAGCGCCGTCCATGAACATTACACGACTATCGACCAGGCAGGCCGACTTCGATGCCAGTCTGAACAAGATGCTGGCCTTTGAGGAGACCGCCGACGAAAGGCTGGAGGCGACTGTCGCCGACATCCTCGCCGATGTGAAGAAGCTCGGCGATGCGGCGGTTATGGAATACACACGCAAATTCGACCGTTTGCCGGTGGCCGATGCCGCCGCCATGGAGCTGCCGGAATCCGAGCTGAAGGCAGCCTTTGCAGGCCTGCCCGCCGACCAGAAGAGCGCGCTGGAACAGGCCGCGCAGCGCGTTACGGCGTATCACAGGAAGCAGGTGCAGGCTTCCTGGAGCTACCTGGATGAGGACGGCACCATGCTCGGTCAGCTAGTCACGCCGCTGGATCGCGTCGGCCTCTATGTACCGGGCGGCAAGGCCGCCTACCCCTCATCCGTGCTGATGAATGCCCTGCCTGCAAAAGTGGCGGGTGTCGCAGAGCTGATCATGGTCGTGCCCACGCCGGACGGCGTAAAGAACCCGCTGGTGCTGGCGGCAGCGTATCTTGCCGGCGTGGATCGCGTGTTCACGATCGGCGGGGCGCAGGCCGTGGCTGCGCTGGCATACGGCACGGCGACCATTCCCAAAGTGGACAAGATCGTTGGCCCCGGCAACGCCTATGTGGCGTCGGCCAAACGCCGCGTGTTCGGCGTATGCGGCATAGACATGATTGCAGGGCCGTCCGAAATACTGGTCATCTGCGATGGCGGGACAGACCCCGACTGGGTGGCAATGGACCTGTTTTCTCAGGCCGAGCACGACGAACTGGCGCAGGCGATCCTGCTGTCACCGGATGCGGACTTCATCGAGGCAGTGGCGTCCAGTGCCAACAAATTGCTGGAGCAAATGCCGCGCAAAGCCATCATCCGGACCGCACTGGAGAATCGCGGTGCGTTGATCCATGTCGCCGATCTCGACGAAGCCTGCCGCATCAGCAACCGCATCGCGCCGGAGCACCTGGAGTTGTCGGTCGGAGACCCGCAAACCTGGCTGCCCAAGCTCAAGCATGCGGGAGCCATCTTCATGGGGCGTTATACCTCGGAAGCGCTGGGGGATTACTGCGCGGGCCCGAATCACGTGCTGCCCACCTCGGGAACGGCGCGTTTTTCCTCTCCGCTGGGTGTTTACGACTTCCAGAAGCGCAGCAGCCTGATTCAGGTTTCGCCTGAAGGCGCTCAAAAATTAGGCAAAATTGCCTCGGTATTGGCTTTTGGCGAGGGTTTGCAGGCCCATGCACAATCGGCGCTGTACAGAAAAGGGCAGTGAAAGTTTGGGTTGTGTCTTTGCGGGGGTTTATGTAGAATCCGCGCCTCTTTGAAAAACTGGTTGGAGTGATTGTCATGGCACGCGTCTGTCAAGTAACTGGGAAAAAGCCCATGGTGGGCAACAATATCTCCCACGCGAACAATAAAACCAAGCGTCGTTTCTTGCCGAATCTGCAACGCCGCCGCTTGTGGGTAGAGTCCGAGAACCGTTGGGTGTCATTGCGCCTGACCAATGCCGGTTTGCGTACCATCGACAAGAACGGCATCGACGCCGTCCTGTTCGAGATGCGCGCTCGCGGCGAAAAGATCTAAAGGAGAACGATTGTGGCAAAAGGCGCACGCGAAAAGATCAAACTGGAATCCTCGGCTGGTACGGGGCATTTCTACACGACGAACAAGAACAAACGCACCACTCCGGAAAAGCTTGAATTCCTGAAGTTCGATCCGGTGGCACGCAAGCACGTCGCATACAAGGAAACCAAGCTGAAGTAATTCGGCGAGGTTCTGGTGTGCAAAAGAAAACCCGCGGAAGCGGGTTTTTTCTTGCATGGGTGTTTGAATCTTTTACAGCGATCTTCCTGCCGCGGCGCCATGCCATTCCGTGCGGATCAACTTTCCGGTATGGGCTCGGATTTTCCGATGGCGTGCAGGAATGAACGTTTTGCGGAACTCAGGTAACCGTCGCTGCATGTGCCCTGGTATTCCAGCCAATGAACCGTGTTGCCGGTCAGGACGATGCTGCCAGAGATGATCGCACTTCCTGCGGAAACCACGACAACGGCGGCCATTATCGCCGCCGCGCATTCCGCGTTGCACCCCCCGCCGATGTTGATCGGGATGTCACTTGGGCGGCCTTGCGCATCGCCCGCGCCTAGGTCTCGCAAGTTTTGCATCGACATGTGTTTGGTGAAGGTTTCGCAGGAGGAAGCGGATTCCTTGTTTTCATCCACCACCGGAACGTAGATGCATGCCGACAGGGAAATGGCGAGGGTGATGAGGGCAAGCGCCGCTGGCGTTCTCATCTCGTCTGGCCGCGTTCGCGACGGTTACATCCGGGCCCAGTTCTCGGCCTCCTGATAATCGCTGAAGGCGCGAATATCCGCGTCGACGAACAATCGCGACAGCCATGCTTGCCAAGTAAGCCACTGGTCTTCAGTGACGACGGCGATCTTGCTGAAGTCGTGGTTGTGCTGGTTGCGGAAGAATTTGAGCTCTTCCCAGGCGACATCCGGGGTGTAGCCGAGCATGCCGCGCAGGTCGAACAGCAGGTTGATTGTGCCGGGCGCCTTGAGTTTGTACAGCGCGTGCTCTTCGAACTGTTTGAAATCGGCAATGGTGAATTCGCCCATGACGGCGATATTGACGAGTTGGCTGTTTTCCTGAATGGTGATCATTTACTTTGCCTCTGTGTGGGTGGGTGCTAGACGCAAGCTTATCACGCCGCTGCCGATGATGAGCGCGATGCCGATCCAACTGTCGATCGGCAACATCTCATTCCACAGCAGCAGGCCGAACAGACTGGCGAAGACGATGGTGCTGTAAGACAGGGTGCTGACCACCTGCGTATGTCCGACTCGGTAGGCATGAGTCATGGCGACCTGGGCAAACGTGGCCGTTGCCCCCATGCCGAACAGCAGCCACAGGCTGTGCGGCGTAATCGGATGAATCTCGGTTCGCGCCATCCAGGCCCCGCTGAGCAGCGTGGCTACCAGATTGAAATAGAACACCACGCGTACGGCCGGCTCGCCCATGAGTCCGAGCTGGCGTACGTTCATGATCGCAACTGCGGCAAAGAAGCCGGAAGCCAGCCCCAATATGCCACTGACAAATTGTGCGCGCTCGAAAGTGGGGTGCAGCAGCAGTACCACGCCGATGAAACCCAGCATCAGGCTGATGGTAAGCGGCAGGTGCAGACGATCCTTGTACACGGCCAGGCCCAGCACGGTCAGGAATATGGCAGAGGTGTAGTTCAGCGTGATGGCAGAGGCAAGGGGCAGGGTGGTGATGCAGTAGAAATACAGCATCATGGCGAGGGTGCCGGATAGACCGCGCCACAGATGGCTGCGCCAGTGCGGGGTGGCGAGCGGCATGCGTTGGTGCAACAGCATGGCGGCCACGAACAGGAATCCGAAGAAGCAGCGGTAGAAGACGAGTTCGCTACTGGAAAAATAGGCAGTGCCGAGTTTGACGCACACGCCCATGCCCGGCGAACGACAAACCCGCAAACAACATCCATAAGGCGCCCACTTCGGGTTATTTCAGGTGCGGTTCCAGATGGCGGCGCAGGAACTCGTGGAAGTGCAGCATCCCGTCTTCGGTCGGCGACTGATACGGGCCGACCTCCTCGACGCCCTGTTTGTATAAGGCGCGACGCCCTTGGTGCATGCGCAGGCAGATGATGTCGTCTTCGACCGCCGTTTCCCGGTAGGCCTTTTTTTCTGCCTCAATGTAGTCGCGCTCGAACAGCACGATATCTTCCGGATAGTAGAATTCGACGATGTTGGTGCAGGCGTCCGTGCCGCGCGGGACGACAGTGCTGACGACCAGTGTGTTCGGATACCACTCGACCGTGATGTTGGGGTAGTAGGTGAGCCAGATAGCACCATATTTCGGCAGCTCGCCATTGTTGTAGCGCATGACCTGCTCCGTCCACTTTTGATAGACCGGGCTGCCCGGCTTGCGCAGCGGATTATTGATGCCCACGGTCTGTACGCTGAAGTGTTCGCCGAAAGTCCACTGGAGATCGTCGCAATTCACGAGTTGGCCCAGGCCCGGATGGAACGGCACGACGTGATAATCTTCCTGATAGACCTCGATGAACGTCTTCCAGTTGAAGTTGTATTCGTCCACTTCCACCCGGTCCAGCATGTAGCTGGAGAAATCTATTTCCTCGAATGCTGGCATGGCTGCCAGATCCCTGGCGATGTCGCGCTTCCCCGCGAACAGCAGGCCTTTCCAGTTTTGCAGCGGGGCCTTGTTCAGGTGCAGGCAGGGATTGTTCGGAAAATGCGGCGCTCCGATCAACTCGCCGTCCGTCTTGTACGTCCAGCGATGCAGCGGGCATACGATGGTCTTGGCGTTGCCGCGGCCCTCCAGCATGGTGGCCTGGCGATGGCGGCAGATGTTGGACAGCAGCTCCACGCCGCATTCGTTGCGCACCAGCATCTTGGCCTTGTCCATCCATTCGATCACGTGATAATCGCCGAGGTTGGGCACCATCAATTCGTGTCCGACATATTGTGGCCCCGCATCCAGCAGCACGCGCTGTTCGATCTCCAGGACCTTGGGGTCGAAATACCAACGTAAGGGAGGCTGCGCGGAAACTGGGTTGAATTGTTGCGGCTTGGCGATTTCGGACATACCCACTCTTTCTGTGAATACGGTTTTCAGGGGCAGGGATTGTCCCCGAAATCATAAGGGGGGGCAACAAAAATTGGCTCTGCATCGGGCGCTTGGGTAAAATGCCGCCCTTACGCAGAAATTGATGCACATGGGAATCGAGATGGCCGCAAAATCCACCAAGACACAGAGTTTCGAGACAGCGCTGGCGGAGTTGGAGCAGGTCGTGGCAGACATGGAGTCCGGCAAGCTGGCGCTGGAAGATTCGCTGGCGGCCTACAAGCGCGGTGCGGAGCTCTTGTCGTTCTGCCGCTCCCGCCTGGACGATGCGCAACAACAGGTGCGCGTGCTGGAAGACGGCGTGCTCAAGGATTTCAGCGCGTCGGGCGATGCGAACAAAGATTGATAATGCCTGAATTCTCATCCTGGGTGTCCACCCATCAATCCCGTTTTGAAGACACGTTGAGGCGCGTGCTGCCGCAGGCCGAGACTGTTCCGCAACGCCTGCATGCGGCGATGCGCTACAGCGTTCTGGAAGGCGGCAAACGCGTGCGCCCGCTGCTGGCTTTCGCGGCCGGCGAACTGAGCGGCGCCGCGGTCGAGCGGGTCGGGATCGCGGCAGCCGCGGTAGAACTCATACATGCCTATTCGCTGGTGCACGACGACATGCCCTGCATGGACGATGATGTATTGCGCCGCGGCAAACCGACTTGCCATGTCGAATACGACGAAGCCACCGCCTTGCTGGTGGGCGACGCGCTGCAAAGCCTGGCCTTCCAGTTGCTGTCCGAACATTGCCTGAGCGAGGATGCGGCCAGGCAATTGCAGATGATCAAATTGCTGGCGGCGGCCTCCGGTTCGCGCGGCATGGCGGGGGGACAAGCCATCGATCTGGCAAGCGTCGGCAAGCAGTTGACGCTGCCCGAGCTGGAGCAGATGCACATTCACAAGACCGGCGCGCTGATTCGCGCGGCCATCCTGTTGGGCGCCTATTGCGGAAACCTGGATCAGCCGCAGCTCGACAAGCTCGACCGTTACGGAAAATGCATAGGACTGGCTTTTCAGGTGGTTGACGACGTGCTGGACAGCGAAGCCGATACGGCGACCCTGGGCAAGACTGCCGGCAAGGATGCAAACAACGACAAGCCGACTTACGTGACATTGCTGGGCGTACAGGCGGCCAGAAAAATGGCGGCAGAACTGCACGGCGATGCACTGGATGCCCTCGCTGAGTTTGGTGTGGCGGCGCAACGCCTGCGCGAACTGGCCGATTTCATCGTGAAAAGAAAGTACTGATGTATTCTCTGCTTGAAGCCATCGACTCCCCGGACGACCTGCGCAAACTCGAACGCGGGCAATTGCCGCAACTGACGGACGAATTGCGCGCCTTCCTGATCGAATCGGTGAGCAAGACCGGCGGACATCTTTCCTCCAACCTCGGTACGGTGGAGCTGACCGTCGCGCTGCACTATGTCTACAACACGCCGGAGGACCGGCTGGTATGGGATGTCGGCCACCAGACCTACGCGCACAAGATACTGACGGGTCGCCGTGTGACGATGAGCGGCCTGCGCATGGCGCATGGCATCTCCGGCTTTCCCAAGCGCTCTGAAAGCCCGTACGATGCCTTCGGCACCGGCCATTCCAGCACATCCATTTCAGCGGCGCTGGGCATGGCTGTGGCAGCGCGACTGGCCGGGAAAGACAACCGTTCCGTCGCCATCATCGGCGATGGTGCGATGTCCGGCGGCATGGCGTTTGAAGCCCTCAACAATGCGGGTGCGATGGACGCGAACCTGCTGGTCATACTGAATGACAACGACATGTCCATCTCGCGGCCGGTCGGCGCGCTGAACAATTATCTGGCGAAGCTGATGTCGGGACGCTTCTACGCGGCGATGCGCCGCGGCAGCGAGAAGATGCTGAAAGGCATGCCGCCGGTACTGGAATTTGCCAAGCGTGCCGAAGAGCATGTCAAGGGCATGGTCACGCCCGGAACCTTGTTCGAAGAGTTCGGTTTCAACTACATCGGCCCCATCGACGGGCACGACCTGAATGTGCTGGTCGACACCCTGGGCAACATCCGCCAGCTGGAAGGCCCGCAGTTCCTGCATATCGTCACGCAGAAAGGCAAAGGTTATGCCCAGGCGGAAGACGATTGCGTGCTGTATCACGGCGTGGGCAAGTTCGACCCCAGCCATGGCATTACGCCCAAGCCCAGCAGCAAGATGACCTACACGCAGGTGTTCGGAAACTGGCTGTGCGACATGGCGGAGCAGGATGCGCGCCTGGTGGGGATTACGCCTGCGATGTGCGAAGGCTCGGGGCTGGTCGAATTCGCGGAGAAATATCCGCAGCGTTATTTTGACGTGGGTATCGCCGAACAGCACGCGCTCACCTTCGCGGCCGGCTTGGCCTGTGACGGTTTCAAGCCGGTGGTCGCGATCTATTCGACCTTCCTGCAGCGCGCCTACGACCAGCTCATTCACGATGTCGCCATCCAGAACCTGCCGGTGGTGTTCGCGATCGATCGCGGCGGCCTGGTCGGCGCCGACGGCGCAACGCATGCCGGCAGTTTCGACCTGAGCTATCTGCGCTGCATACCAAACATGACGGTGATGACGCCCGCCGACGAGAATGAATGCCGGCAGATGCTGAGTACCGCCTTCCATCTCGATACGCCGAGCGCGGTGCGTTATCCGCGCGGCACGGGGCCAGGGATTGCCGTGCAGCAGACGTTGCAGCCGTTGCCTGTGGGCAAAGGCGAAGTGCGTCGGCATGGCAGCAAGGTTGCGATCCTCGCTTTCGGTTCCATGCTCGCTCCCGCTTTGCTGGCCGCAGAACAGGTCGATGCCACGGTCGCCAATATGCGCTTCGTCAAGCCGCTGGACGAAGAACTGGTGTTGCAGCTCGCGCGTGACCACGGAACGCTGGTCACCGTGGAGGAAAACACCATACAGGGCGGTGCAGGCAGCGCAGTGGCGGAATGCCTGGCGCGCCATGGCATCAACGTTGCCGTGCTGCACCTTGGTTTGCCGGACCGATTCCTGGAGCAGGGCGATTCTGCGCAAATGCTGGCAGATTGCGGCCTGGATGCCATGGGCATTGCCCGGTCCATACGGGAAATACTGGTGCAATAATATTATCCGACAGTAATAGTCGGGCATTGGGTATAATCCCCGATCAAACATCACTTAGAGGGTTCAACATGAACGCCATCGCACCGATCCCGGACGTACAAAGCAGTGCTGACACGCGCCATCTGGCGATCAACAAGGTCGGCATCAAGAGCATCCGCCACCCGGTTGTGGTCAAGGACAAGAATCAGGGCGTGCAGCACACGATCGCCACTTTCAATATGTACGTGCATTTGCCGCACAACTTCAAGGGCACGCACATGTCGCGCTTTGTGCAGATATTGAACCACCACGGACGCGAGATCTCGGTGGAATCGTTCGAAGGCATCCTGCGCGAGATGACCGGCAAGCTGGAGGCGAAATCCGGCTACATTGAGATGTCTTTTCCTTATTTCGTCAACAAGACGGCGCCGGTCTCCGGCGTGCAAAGCCTGCTCGATTATGACGTGACTTTCATCGGCGAGATCGTGGATGGCAAGTACCGCTTCACCATGAAAGTGCTGGTTCCCGTGACCAGTCTGTGCCCTTGCTCCAAGGAAATATCCGAGCGCGGCGCGCACAACCAGCGCTCCCACGTTACCCTTACCGTGCGCACGCGGCGCTCGGTGTGGATCGAGGAAGTGGTGCGTTTCGCCGAAGAGCAGTCATCAAGCGAGCTTTTCGGCCTGTTGAAACGCCCCGACGAGAAATTCGTGACCGAGCGCGCGTACGATAACCCCAAGTTCGTGGAAGACATGGTGCGCGACGTCGCGGCCATGTTGAATGCGGACGACCGCATCGAGGCGTATATCGTCGAGTCGGAGAATTTTGAATCGATCCACAATCACTCGGCCTATGCCCTGATCGAGCGGGACAAGACGCTTGGGTGAAAAGTGAAATGTAACCCTCCCGGCAGGGAAGGTGGTGTGAAGCGCCGGATGGGCATCACGTTTCCGGCTTCACTTTTCACCATCCAATGCTCTTGAAAAAGCGAGTTGCGCCCCCAACTAACTAAAACAACTTTTTCAAGGAGATATGTATGTCCGAGAGCACCACCGCCAGCCGCGAGACGCTGGGTTTCCAGACCGAAGTCAAGCAGTTGCTGCACCTGATGATTCACTCGCTGTATTCCAACCGCGAGATATTCCTGCGTGAACTGATATCCAACGCGTCCGACGCCTGCGACAAGTTGCGCTTCGAGGCCTTGCACAACGATGCGCTGTACGAAAGCGCCTCCGACCTGAACATCCGCATCAGTTTCGACAAGGCGGCGCGCACGCTGACCATCGCCGACAGTGGCATCGGCATGAACCGCGACGAAGTGATCGCCAACCTCGGCACCATCGCCAAGTCCGGCACGCGTGAATTCTTTACCAAACTGTCGGGCGACCAGCAGAAGGATGCACACCTGATCGGCCAGTTCGGCGTGGGCTTCTATTCCGCCTTCATCGTGGCCGACAAGGTGACCGTGCTGACCCGCCGCGCCGGGGAGAAGGCTGACCAGGGCGTGCGCTGGGAATCCGATGGCGGCGGCGAATTCTCCATCGAGATGGTGGACAGGGCTGCGCGCGGTACCGAGATCACGCTGCACCTGCGCGAAGGCCAGGACGACTTGCTGGCCGGCTACAAATTGCGCGAGATCATCAAGAAATATTCCAACCACATCGTGCAGCCTATCCTGATGCAGAAGGAAGAGTGGAAAGACGGCAAGTACGAAACCCTGGGCGAAGACGAAACCGTCAACCAGGCTTCCGCGCTGTGGGCGCGTTCAAAGAATGAGATCACTGAAGAACAGTACAAGGAGTTCTACAAGCACGTCGGCCACGATTTCGACGATCCGCTGGCATGGACGCATGCGCGCGTGGAAGGCAAGCAGGAATATACGCAACTGCTGTACATTCCCGGACGCGCGCCGTTCGACATGTATGACCGTCAGGCGCGCCACGGTATCAAGCTCTATGTGCGTCGCGTGTTCATCATGGACGATGCCGAGCAACTGATGCCGCAGTACATGCGCTTCGTGCGCGGCGTGGTGGATTCCGCCGACCTGCCGCTCAATGTGTCGCGTGAAATCCTGCAGGAATCGAAGGATATAGAAGCCATCCGCAAGGGTTGCACCGGCAAGGTGCTGGGCCTGTTGTCTGATCTGGCCGAGAACGACAAGGAAAAGTACGCCCGGTTCTGGAGCGAGTTCGGCCAAGTACTGAAAGAGGGCGTGGGTGAAGATTTTGGCAACAAGGACAAGATCGCCGCGCTGCTGCGCTTCGCCACTACCCAAGCCGATACCAGGGAAGAGATCGTCTCGCTGAAGGACTACGTCAGTCGCATGAAGGACGGCCAGGAAAAGATCTACTACGTTACTGCCGACAGCTTCAACGCGGCAAAGAACAGTCCGCATCTGGAAGTGTTCCGCAAGAAAGGCATCGAAGTGCTGCTGCTGTCCAATCGGGTCGATGAGTGGCTGGTGAGCAACCTGCACGAATTCGAAGGCAGGTCGCTGGTCTCGGTCGCCAAGGGCGGCCTGGACCTGGGTTCGCTTGAGGATGTTGCCGAGAAGCAGGAACAGGAGAAGCAAGCGGGCGAGTTCAAGGGATTGACGGACAAGATCAAGGCCAGCCTGGCCGAACGCGTGAAGGAAGTGCGTGTCACGCACCGCCTGACCGACAGTCCCGCCTGCCTGGTGGCGGATGAGCACGACATGAGCGGCAATCTGGCGCGCCTGATGAAGGCCGCGGGGCAGAAGGCGCCAAACTCGCAGCCCATTCTGGAGATCAATCCTGCGCATCCGGTGGTGCTGCGCCTTAAGGACGAAGAGCACCGCTTCGACGACTGGGCGGCCGTACTGTTTGATCAGGCGCTGCTGGCCGAGGGCGGTCAGCTCGACGATCCGGCGGGCTTTGTGAAGCGCGTGAACCAGCTGATGCTGGAAATGGGCAAGTAAAACGACGAAAAGGGAGAAGGGGGAGGGGAATGCACCAGCGGTGGGTGCTCTAAGGGCAATGCCAAACCCGTTTTTACCCCTTCCTCTTTCCGTATCTGACATGAAACCAATCGCCATCTTTCGCCATTCGCCGCTTGAAGGCGCTGGCCAATTCGCCTTGTTCCTGAACCAGCATGCCATTCCCTGGCAGATCGTTCACATCGACCAGGGTGAGGCGGTACCCGCAGATGCCGCTGAATTTTCCGGGCTGGTGTTCATGGGCGGACCGATGAGCGTCAACGACGATCTGCCGTGGATACCCGGGGCGCTGGCGCTGATCCGCGATGCATGTGCCAAGGACGTCTCGTTGCTCGGCCATTGCCTCGGTGGACAGCTTATTTCCAGGGCGCTGGGTGGTGCGGTGACGAAGAATCCGGTGACGGAACTCGGGTGGGGTGAAGTGGTTGTGGCCGACAACGATACGGCGCGGCAGTGGTTTGGTGACACCCGGCGTTTTGATTCATTCCACTGGCACGGCGAGACCTTCTCGCTGCCGCCGGGCGCGGTGCCCCTGCTGTCCAGCAGGCATTGCGCGCACCAGGCGTATGCCCTCGGCAAGCACCTCGCCATGCAATGCCATGTCGAGATGACAGAACAGATGATCCGCGACTGGTGCGAACACGGGGCGGACGAGATCGCTGCCAATCTGGACAGTCCGGCAGTACAATCGGCAGCAATGATGGAGGCTCAGATGCATGACAAATTGCCCAGGCTGCACGGCGTGGCGGATCAGCTCTACCGGCACTGGCTGCACGGACTGGCGAAATAGGAGGTCATATGGCGTACGTCGTCACTGAAAATTGCATACGCTGCAAATATACCGATTGTGTGGACGTGTGCCCGGTGGATTGTTTTCGCGAAGGTGACAACTTCCTGGTCATCGATCCGGACGAGTGCATCGACTGCACGCTGTGCGTGGCGGAATGTCCGGCAAACGCGATCTTCGCCGAAGACGATGTGCCCGCGGAGCAGGTCCATTTCATCAAACTCAACGCAGAATTGGCCAAGCTGTGGAAGCCCATCGTCGAGAAAAAAGATGCGCCCGCCGATGCGGATGAGTGGCTGAACGTGAAAGACAAACTCCATCTGCTGAAACGGTGAGCGTTTCCGCAGCCTTCTTCGACCGCGTAGCACAGCGCATCCTCTTCGCGCAGGCGGCAGTACTGCCCGACCTGCGCGGCATCACCCTGCTCCTGCCCAATTTTCATGCCGCGCAACCATTGGCGCAGGCGCTGATGCGCGGTGCGCAACGGCCGGCCCTGCTGCTGCCGCAGATGGTCACGCTCGACGCATGGGCGCAAAGCGTCCGGGTCGACATGCCCGTCGTTGCGGACAGCCAGCGCAGCGCCCTGCTGTACCAGCACCTGCGCAAATCGAAATGGTTCGAGAAGGCCGAGCTGTGGAGCATGACGCAGGAACTGCTCAAGCTGTTCGACGAACTGACCCATTCCCTGCATGAACTGCCGACCGACGCGGAATCGTTTTCCGCCGTTGTGCAGCAGGCCTACCAGGCGCGGCAGAACAGCACGCTGCAACTGGAGGCGAGGCTGGTGTTCGAACTGTGGCACGCGATGCAGGCGGGCGCCGAGCTAGATGCGGCACGCGTCTACCAGCAACAACTGGCAACGCTGGCGCGACGGGCGGAGCGGCCGCTGTACGTGTTGCGTACCTCGGACTGGGACGCGCTGGAACAGCGCTTCCTCGAGCAATATGCGCAGCGTGCGGGGGTAACAGTGTTCGATCTGAGGGCGATGGAGGCGCACAGCATCGCGCCGCTATTTTTTGCGGCCACTTCGCTCGAACAGGAAGCAAGAGCTGCGGCCATGCAGGTGCGCCGCTGGCTTGCGGAAGGCAGGCGTGACATTGCCATCGTGGCGCAGGACCGGGTGGTGGCGCGGCGCATGAGGGCGCTGCTGGAACGTGCCGAGGTGCTGGTGGCGGACGAGACCGGCTGGACTTTTGCCACACTCTCGGTGAGTACGGTGCTGGACCGCTGGCTCACCTCGCTGCAAAGTGATTTCTACCATCGCGACCTCCTCGACCTGCTCAAATCGCCGTTCATCTTTGCCGACCTGAGCGCCTCCGGGCGCAAGTCCGCGGTGTATCAGCTTGAGCAATTGCTGCGCAAACAGGGCGTGGTGTCCGGTCTCGACAAGTTCATCGATCTTGCCGGGCACGAGACGCTGTTGCAGCAATTGCTCGTGCGCTTGCGCCAGGCGTCGGGATTGCTGGAACAGAACCGGAAAAAAACGCTGGCGGCGTGGCTGGAGGCTTTGCATGCCAGTCTGCAGGTGTTGAGCATCGATGCCGGATTGGGCCGGGACGATGCCGGTGCACGGTTGTTGCAGGCGCTGGGGATATGGCAGCAGGAACTGGCGGCGGACCAGGGCGGTTATCGCTTTGCCGAATGGCGGCGCTGGCTGGCCCAGCAACTCGATATGCAGACTTATCGCGACAGCAGCATCGACAGCACGGTGCGTTTCACCCACTTGGCGGCCACGCGCTGGCGTGCGTTCGATGCGGTGCTGCTGCTCGGGTGCGATGCCGATCACCTGCCCAGTGCGGTGAACGGCGGGCGCTGGTTCAGCGACGCAGTGCGCGCAGCGCTCGGGCTAGCCACTCGGGCTAGCCATGCGGCAAGACAATACGACGATCTGCTGGCGTTGCTGGCACTGAACGATTGCGTGCTGGTCACCTGGCAGAAGGACAAGAATGGCGAACACGGACTGCTCAGCCCTTACCTGCAGATCTTGCGCGACGAGCATCAGCGCCTGCACGACGATGATCGCAGAGAGCCGGAATTGGCGGCCTGCCTGGCGGCGGAAGAGGCATGCCGCGTCGGCCTGCCACAGGCGGCCCGTCCGGCGCCATGCGTAGCGGCGGAGGCAGTGCCGTCGCGCGTTTCCATCAGCGCCTACAACAGCCTGGTCGCCTGCCCTTACCAGTTCCATGCGCGCTACATCCTGCGCCTGAACGAGCTGGACGAAGTGCAGGAAGCCATGGAAAAGCGCGATTACGGCGAACGCGTACACAGCATCCTGCAGCGTTTCCATGAGTCCTATCCGCAAGTCGGCGGGCATGACGCGGCGGAAATGGATATCGCGCTGCGCCGGATCAGCGAAGAGGTGTTCGCCGATCTGCTGCTGCAGGATTTTGCGGCGCGTGCCTGGCTGGCGCGCTGGTACAAATCGTTGCCGGCCTATCTCCAATGGCAGGCACAGAACGAGACGCAGGGCTGGCGTTATGCCGAGGCGGAGAGCGCGTTCTCTCTTGAGCTGGACGGGGTGCAGCTACGCGGGCGCATCGATCGGCTAGATGTCAGGGAACAGGAAATACGCGTGCTGGATTACAAGACGCAGGGCGACCAGATGCTGCGCAATAAATTGCGCGAGCCGGGCGAGGATGTCCAGCTCGCCTGCTATGCCTGCGCGCACGAGGCCGCTGATGCCGCTTTTGTCAGTATCGAAAATGGCAAGGTAAAGTCGGTTGCGCCGGATCAGGATGTTTCGCTGCTGGCGCAGCTTAATGCCGAACGCCTGGTACAGGTGATGAAGCGCATTCGCGGCGGTGCAGGTCTGATCGCAAACGGCATAGACGCGGCGTGCGAACACTGCGAAATTCGCGGTGTGTGCCGCAAGGGGGAATGGTTATGACCAATCAGGTCGCCCTCGATCCCCGGCACAGCGTCGTGGTTGAAGCATGCGCCGGCAGCGGCAAGACCTGGCTTCTGGTGTCGCGCATCGTGCGCCTGCTGCTGGATGGGGCGCAGCCATCGCAGATACTGGCCATCACCTTCACGCGCAAGGCAGCGCAGGAGATGCGGGCGCGCCTGCAGCAGTGGCTGCGCGACCTGGCAATGGGCGACGATGATTCGGTGCGCCGGTTCTTCGCCGAACGTGGCGTGGAAGCGTTGAGCGCCGCGCAACTGCATTGCGCACGCAGCCTGTACAGTAGCGTGCTGCGGGCGCAGCCGGGCATCACGATCAGCACCTTCCATGGCTGGTTCATGCAGGTGATGCAGCGCGCGCCGATGAACGTAGACGTGATGCAGGGGATGAGCCTGCTCGAACGCGCCGGCAGCGTGCAAGAAGAAGCCTGGGAAGAGATGCTGGAGCAGATGCGCAGGCAACCCGACAGCCCGGAAGCGCAGAACATGCAGTGGCTGTTTGACGAATGCGGGCTGTTCAACACGCGCAAGCTGTTGTTCAATTTTCTTGCCAGGCGCGCGGATTGGTGGGCTTATACCCGGGGTTCTGACACCGTGCTGACATATGCGCTGGAAAACCTGAGCGACGACCTCGCGGTGGACATGGACAGCGATCCGGTTGAGGCTTGGCATGCGCACAGCGACAGCCGCGAGGCACTGTTCGATTTCGCATTGCAACTCTCCCGCAATGGAACCGATGCGCAACAGGCCAAAGCGGGCGAACTTGAACAAGCGTGGACCGATTCGAAGCCGGAAGAATGCTTCGAGAAACTGTGGGGCTCGTTGTTCACGGGCAAGAACGAACCGCGCAGTTTCAAACCGACCAAAATGCAGGATGCGGAAGCGCTCTTGCTGGCACGTGAAAATCTGTTTGACAGAATGCAAAGTGTGCGCGATGCGCTTGCCGAACAGCGAGCCTATCGCCTGAACGAGGCTGTGCTGCATTGCGGCGTTGCCCTCCTCGATCGCTACCAGGCGCTCAAGGCGCAGAAGCAACAGATGGATTTCTCCGACCTCGAATGGCAGCTATGCCGCTTGCTGCAACAGAGCGAACACGCCGAGACCATGCAGTACAAGCTCGACAGCCGCTACCGCCATGTGCTGCTGGACGAATTCCAGGACACCAATCCGCTGCAATGGCAGATCTTGCGCGCCTGGTTTGATGCATCGGTGGCGGTGGAATCGCAACCTACCGTATTCGTCGTCGGCGACCCCAAGCAGTCGATCTACCGCTTCCGTCGCGCCGATGCGCGCCTGTTCGGCGTGGCGCGCGAATACCTCCGGGAACATTTCGCCGCGGACACGCTGGGCAATAGCTGGACTCGTCGCAACGCGCAGCCGGTGGTGGATGCTGTGAATGCCGTGTTCCGCGAACAGCCGGATGGATTCGAATTCGTCGAGCATCAGACGTTCCGGCGCGACCTGCCGGGTCGCGTGATGGTATTGCCACTGGCGACGCCGGGGTTGAAGGAAGAGGCCGCGGCTGAAAGCGGTGCACTTGCATTGCGCGACCCGCTCACGACGCAAAGGGCGGAGGCCGACGCAGGCGCCAGACATCAGGAAGCCCGGATGTTTGCCGCGCAGTTGCAGGCCATGATCGGCTGCAGGTTGGTGGGCGACAGGGGGAAGGAGCGTCCTGCGACCTGCGGCGACATCATGGTGCTGGTGCGCAGCCGCACACACTTGCAGATATACGAGGAAGCGCTGCGCGCACGCCATATCCCCTTCATCAGTTCGCGCCGCGGCGGCCTGCTCGATACGCTGGAAGCCGAGGACGTGCAGGCGCTGCTGATGTTCCTCATCACCCCCTTCGCAGACCTGGCGCTGGCGCAAGTGCTGCGCACGCCGATCTTTGCCTGCAGCGATGAAGATCTGATGTTGTTGGGAATCGGAAATCGGGAATCAGGAACTGGAAGTCTGGATCCGGGATCTGGCGCGACAGGGAGTGGTGAAAACTTAGCGGGTTCGACCAAATCCGGAATCCGGGATACCAAACCCTCCTGGTGGTCTCGTTTGCAGCACGCCACCATTCAGGGCGGCGCCTCGCCTGTGCTGCAGCGCACCGGGCGACTGTTGCTGGACTGGCTAGCGCTGGCCGACAAGCTTCCGGTACACGACCTGCTCGACCGCATCTACTTCGAGGGAGAAGTGATCGCACGGTATACAGCAGTGCTGGCACCGGAGATGCGCGCCAAGGTCGTTGCCAACCTGAACGCATTCATGGAGATCGCCTTGAGCGTGGATGCCGGGCGCTATCCCAGTCTGCCACGCTTCCTGCAGGAACTGCACGAACTGCGCGACAGTGCGGATGACGCGCCGGATGAAGGCAGGCTCGGCACGGCGGGCAACGCGGTGCGCATCTACACCGTGCATGAAGCGAAGGGGCTGGAAGCGCCCATCGTCTGGCTGCTGGATGCGCATGCGGAGAGGAAGAGCCGGGAGGATAACGATGTGCTGCTAGACTGGCCGCCGCAGGCAGAGCATCCCGCGCATTTTTCGCTCTATGCCGACCAGTCCTCGCGTGGCAGGAAACGCGCGCCGCTGTTCGCACAGGACGCCGCACAACAGGCGCGCGAAGAGATGAACCTGCTCTACGTCGCGATGACGCGCGCGCAACAGGTGCTCATGGTCAGCGGCAATCAGGGTGCCCGGGAGGTCACGCAGACGACCTGGTATGGGCGCATTGCGGCAGTGGCCGGGAATCAGCAAGAGCCGTTCCTGCCGGAGTTGTCGGTGGCCGTGCAAAGCTCGCAGGGATCGACCGCGCCCCATTCGGCACCGCCCGCAGGCTCGGGGCGAGAGGCAAATCTTCCTCCCGTCGTGCCTGCCGGCAAACGTGCTGCGCCCCGTACTGCGCAGCAGCAGCGCGGCATCTGGCTGCACGGTCTGTTGCAATACCTGACGGAAGGGGAAATGGACAAAGCCGCACTGCAGCGGCGTCTTGCCATTCCTGCAGAAGAAATCGATGCGCTCTGGCAGCAGGCCCAACACTTGCTCACCTTGCCGCCGCTCGCGCGTTTTTTCGATGTGCGGCAATACGGCAGTGCCTGCAATGAAATGCCTTATGTCAATGCGCAAGGCGAACTGAAACGCATCGACCGTCTGGTGGAATTCGACAGCGAGGTGTGGGTGCTGGATTACAAGCTGGGTGACCCCGAAGATGCCGCACGTTACGATGCGCAGATGCAAGAATATCGCGCCGCCATGCAGTCGGTGTATGCGGGCAAGCGGGTCCACTGTGCGTTGTTGTTCGCAAGCGGGACGCTGCTGGAAGTGAAGTGAATGAGGCTGTTCTGTTTTGATCAATCAGGCATGCGCCGGATGAGCAGGCAGGCTGTTGCTGCCCGGGGTTATTGGCGGCCGCTGCGCTTTATGTCATACGATTGAAATAATAATGAAATAATATGGATCAATTCAACCGTTCAAAAGGTCGGCGTTGTGAAAAGTCATATGGAAAATCGCCGATACCAGGCGGTTTCAAGAATCTTTTTGATCCTGTTTTCTGCTTGTTATTTAAGCAGTCCCTCGCCTGCCTCCGCAGATTCAGCGGGGACGCCGAGTGTTTTTCCAGCAAAGACTGACCTTGCCGCGGTTGAAGTATCACCGCCGCCTCAACTTTCTCCCGATTCGCCCACAGCCTTGCCCGCAGCCTATGGGATATATGGTCAATCAACTCTGGTAAGCCAGACCCATCTCGGATTCTCTTCGCCTTACCAGGGGCAAAACAGCATGAGCGCGGGTGCCGCAAGCAGTGAGACATTTGATCTGACCCTGTTTGCCGGATTGAGGGCCTGGGATGGCGGCGAACTGTGGATCGATCCGGAGATCGATCAAGGTTTCGGCTTGAGCAATACCCTAGGTATAGCCGGATTCCCGAGCGGCGAGGCATACAAGGTTGGTGCGAACGCGCCGTATCTCAGGCTGCCCCGGCTTTTCTTCCGGCAGACCGTCAACCTGGGAGGGGAGGCGCAATCCATTGATCCCGGCTCCAACCAGATCGGCGGCATCCAGACAGAGAACAACGTCATCATGACGATAGGAAAATATTCCGTCACGGATATTTTTGATACGAATGCGTACGCACATGACCCGCGCTCCGATTTCATGAACTGGGCTATCGTGGATTCGGGCGCCTTTGATTATGCCGCCGACGCGTGGGGGTTCACAAAAGGTGTTTCGGTTGAATGGACTCAATCCTGGTGGACTTTGCGGGGTGGTTTCTTCGACCTGTCCACCATCCCGAATACAACAATACTTGACCAGTCATTCAGGCAGCATGAATGGGTGGGAGAAATCGAGGAGCGGCACATTCTGTGGGAACATCCCGGCAAGCTCAAGCTGTTGTACTTCGTGAACCAGGGGAACTTCGGGAATTATGCCGACGCCGTGCAACTGGCCCAGCAAACGGGTGGCACGCCCGATACCGCGCTTGTTCGGCACTACAGTTCGCGTCCGGGCGGGGCCCTCAATCTCGAACAGGAGCTCACCTCCGACACGGGTTTTTTTGCCAGGGCGAGCATGAACGACGGGAGCAAGGAAGCGGATGAATTTACCGAAATTAATAAATCGCTAGCCGCAGGAATATCCGTGAAGGGCGATCGCTGGGGACGCCACAATGACACGTTCGGTTTGGCGACCGTCTTCAACGGACTTTCCAGTGAGGCACGGCAGTATTTTGCGGCAGGGGGAATGGGAATTCTGATCGGCGATGGACAGCTTCCGCACTATGGCACGGAAAAGATCATGGAAACCTATTATGCCTATGCCATGCCCGGCTTTGAACATTTGGCGCTCACCTTGAATTATCAGTATGTCCTTCACCCTGGATACAACGAAGATCGTGGGCCCGTCTCGCTCTTTGGGGTTCGAATACATACGGAGTTCTAATTTTGTGTTCGCCCATTCCAGGGAACTCAAGGGGTTTTCGATGAAAAGATTTGCAGGATTGCTTGTGATGACAATCACGCTTGGTCTGATCCTCGTACCGGCAATGGCTGAAGACGCCCCATCACATCCGGGAAGTTGGGGAGCCGACGAAATCGTGATCGAGATCAACGGACATGTTCCCGGCTTTTCCCAAGCGCAGTTGAGTCAATTTCTGGTTCGGAAGTTGCAGGAGGACACGGCATCGCATTGGCATTTCAGTGCCGCGAATCAAGTTGAGCATGAATTTCCGAACAGGCTGGTATGGTCATTCAAGACGATAGATCATGTCTGGAAGGGGGGCTCGCATATGGGATTTTCTTCACCCCCCAGGTCGGAAACCTATCTCAGGAGTGAGGTGAAACTGTATCTGAACAATGATTACCAGATGACTCTGGATATGCATCCCTCGATGATGAGTGGGGGCGATCGCAATGAGTTGTCAGAGATGGCCAGTAAAGTTGCGCATGCCATGTTTGTTGTTTTCGATACATCCAGGCCGTGAATGCACTTCACAGGTCTCCTGGTTGTTGCATGTTGCCTGGGGGAACCGACCCGTACTGAACTGCCGTGTGACTCAATGTTGCGCCTTATTCTGGAATTCGCTTTAAAATCCGGTCGCGGGCCATTTGTCGCCGCCACCGGCAACTCGATGACCCGCACTTGCACATTATATTTGTTGGACAAAATATAAATAACAACGATCCCGTGAAATTGATTTCGAGACTGATGACGTTCAGGTACCTGCCGTTGTTCGTGCTGGCAGTTTCTCTCGGGCTTACCTACCAGAGCTGGAATGCCGTCCAGCGGTCCGGCATGGCGGACCTCAGGCATGATTTTGAATATCGCTCCAATGATGTAATCAATAGACTGGCCGAAAGACTGGTGTCCTACAGGCAAGTTCTGGTCGGAGTTCAGGCACTGTTTTCCGGGCAGGGGCTGGTTGACTCAGCCGAGTTCCATGCCTATGTAACTTCGCTCAATCTGGAGCAGGATTTTCCGGGTATCCGCAACATATCGTTTGTGGTGCAGGATCCGGACCGAACATCCATCTCCGGCAAACAGCTCTATGCCGAGCAATTCCGGAAAAGCGATGCGGTCGAACTTCCGGAAAGCCTCCTGGCGGGACCGGCAAGCCGCGCCGCGCGGGAGAGAGCCATCATATCGGGAGAAGTTGGAGTGACGGGCAAGATTTCGGTGAGGCCGGTTGCGGGCGGTCATGAGCAAACTGGATTCCTGATGTTCATTCCCGTGTACAGATTCGATGCGCAAAGCAAGCGCACGAGCAAGCACGACACCTTGGCGTCCAGGCAGGAAAACTGCATCGGGTTCGTTGTGGGCGCGTTTATACTGAATGACTTGATGTCGGGTGTGCTGGGAGACAGCGCTGACGACATCGATATCGAAATATTTTATGGCAGTGTATCCGATAGCAAATCCCTGCTGTACGACACGGATAACAGTCGTGCCGTGATGTCGCACTATCCCAGCTGGTTTCAATCCAGCCATCATATTGAGGTGCGGGGATATCCCTGGACCATCGAGACCGCATCCCTGCCTGCTTTCGAAGCCCAACTGGACAGCTCCAAGCCCTTGCTGGTGATGGAGTCCGGAATCGGAATCAGCGTGCTGCTTGCCGTCCTGGTATGGGGCCTGGTTCGTGACCGGGCAAGAGCCCTGCGCGCGGCTCTCGAGATTACCGAAAGCAGGGCCCGGATTACGGAGAGCAAGGTCACGTTGCAAGCCATCCTTGATAACTCTCCGATCGGAATTTGGTTCTCGGGGTTTGACGGGCGTTATCGATTTGTGAACAAGGCGTTTTGCGAGACCTTCGGCGTTCAGGAACGGCAATTCGAATCGGTTCATCCTTTCGAAGTCATCGGCAGCGAAGCCAGTGCAAAACTGGCGCGATCGGATGTATTTTGCTTCAGGAACGATCAGCCAGTCATATCCCGCGAAACCATCCAGTTATCGGATGGAAAGCCGCATCAACTGGAAATTGCCAAGATCAAGTTGTCCGGCGGCGGCGAAAGCAGCCAGGGCATCATCGGCATCATGACGGATATCACGGAAGCAACCGCCCTGCAGGATGCATTGCAGAAATCGCGCGATGAGATGGAAGCCAGGGTGGTCGAGCGCACACGGGATCTGCTGACCACCAAGAACACGCTCGAACAGGAAATGCAGACCCGAAAAATACTGGAACGGAAAGTCCTGGAAGTGAGCGAAGAGGCGCAGGCGCAAATCGGTAGGGAGATGCATGATGACCTTGGCCAGTTGCTGACGGGCGCAGCCTACCTGGCAGGCTCGTTGGCAAATCGGCTGGCGACGGTGGATCAGCACGCCAGCGAGCAGGCCGCAGTGCTGAAAGGGATCACGCAGGATGCCATCAAGCGGGCCCGCTATATCTCTCACAGCCTGATCCCGTTCAACGTTGCGAACAGGGGATTGGCTCAGGGCCTGGAACAGTTCGCGGAAGATGTCACGCTGGTCTCGGGAATCCCCTGTGACGTCCACGTCAGCGGTGACGTGGAGATCATCGATTTCATGATCGCCACCAATCTTTACCGCATCACGCAGGAAGCCATCAACAATGCCGTCAAACACAGCAAGGCCAGCCATCTGTCCATCGACCTCTATGCGGATGCAAAACAGATATTGCTGACGATTGCTGACGATGGTGTCGGGCTGCCGAGAGATTATGAGGTCGAGAAGCAGGGTTTCGGCATGTTGAACATGCATTACCGGGCTCAACTCATCGGGGCTAGGCTGTCCATCGATTCTGGCTCTGGAAGAGGAACGAAAATATCCCTGGACCTTCCTTTTGCCGCAACTACATGATTCCGCGAACGCCCGCCGCCGTCACTCCCGGGCCAGGCCGTGTTTGATCGCATAACGCACCAGATCCGCGTTGTTGTCGATACCAAGCTTCTGCATCAGATTCGCCTTGTGCGTACTCACCGTCTTCGCACTCAGAAAAAGTGATTCGGCGATTTCTCCCGGGTTGAGGCCGGATGCCAGCATCTGCAATACTTGCAACTCCCTGTCAGACAGAACGGAATGGCGCGATTCTTCGCCGCTGACGTTGTCAAATACCATCGCTTCCACCAGGGCCGGGTCGATGAATTTCTGTCCGGCAGCCACTTTGCGGATGGCCGCCAGCAGGACGGTCTGGTCGCTATCCTTGGTCACATAACCTGAAGCACCCGCCTTCAGGACCCGATTGACGGACTGGGATTCGTTATTCATCGACAGCACCAGTATCTTCATCGAGGGTTGTTCCGCACGCAGTCTCTTGATCAACTCGGGGCCGCTCACGCCTGGCATGGTCATGTCCAGCAACAGCAGATCGAAGGCGAACTTGCGTGCCGATTCCAGTGCTTCCGCACCGTTGGTCGCCTCGCCGACGACTTCGAGGTCGGTCGTGTCTGAAAATATCTGTCGTAGTCCGTTGCGGACGATGGCATGATCCTCCGCGATTAATATTTTTATCATCTTGATTATTTATAGGTATTTTTATGCATTTTGCCGCTCAGGCAGAATGTTTGCAATCGGCGCCGACGCGATTTTTGCCGGTTCACGTCCGTGGCGGCCCAGGCCATCCCCAGGGCTGAATCAGAATTTTCCTAGACCAGAATCAGATTCAACTGAAATACATGCCGGAGAGCTCCGGGCAATATGCACACATCGCGTCACCGACAATATTCACGGCGCGGATTGAAGCGCTAAGGTACTAGGTTAATACACACCGAAGCAATCACTAACTGAAAGGAAAATTGAAATGGACAGGACTCAGGACACAACCGCTTTGAGGCTGGTACATCAGGAAAAGCTCCAGGAGCTTCTCAAGCAACAAGGCAATCTGAAAGAACTTGAGGCGGAACTGAACAGGATCAATGCGAAGATCAACAAGAAGGAGCAACTGACAAACGATGACACGAAGTTCATCGGGAACCTGGGCTGGCTGGCGGCGTTGTCCGTAAGCATCGCTTCCATTGCTGCCAGCTTGTAATTGTACGAAGTTTATTCAATCCAAATCTCAAGGAGATGGAATCATGAGCGACAAGATAACTAGCATTGAAGACAAGGCAGACATCAAATTCCAATCGGCCTTTGCCTGGCTTGCGGCCGCAGCGGTATCGATCGCGGCCTGGGCCAGCTTTGCCTGATCGCAGTAGTTCCGGAACCGTTGTACGGGCCTCCATTATCGATTCATGGCCCGTTGGACCTGGAGACGAACGATGAAACCCATGTACGAAAAAGCCGCCCGGTGTGTCCGTTGGATCGTGGCTGCGATGGTCGCATTGCTGGTGGCACTCCCGGCACTTTTGGCAGGCACTAACTAGAACATATCAATCAAGAATGGCAACGCCCCAAGGTTCATCACCTGGGGCGTTTTTTCTGGCTCTTCGGATTTCAGTGTGGAAAATAGATGACGTGACTCTTCATTAAAAAATCACTTCTATGTGGAACAGCTCGGATTTTAGTGTGGAGTGGTTCGGATAATGAAACGCATCTCACTTTCTTCAACCTTGAAACAATGGTTTCAACATTATCCCCAAAGCGGCTTGAGCTGCTGAGATATGCTCGCCAACATCAGTCGAAAAATATTGCAGAACTAGCAAAAAGTCTGGGGCGAGACTATAAACGTGTGCACGAAGATGTCGCCGCGTTGATTCGCGCTGGTTTACTGATCCGTGATAAACAAGGAATTCGCGCTCCTTACGACAACGTACATACGGATGTTTCGCTTGTTTCCTAGCGCACGACGGTTATAACGGCTTCTCGCTTAGCTGTTTTAACCACTCTTCCAGTCTTGCAAGATCCACCCCGAACGTGACTGCCTTCCGTTCCGCCACCTTTTCGTACTCGTCATCGTCATCGCCGCTATGTGACGTAAAGTATCCGATGGCGCCGTCTGCCGCTTTGCGCTTCTTCTTGATTGACCTGAAGCTGGTGACGATGCCTTGCTTCTTCGGGGCCAGCAGCAGGATGCAGGGGCCGGAATCGCGCGGACACATCATGTTTTTGCCCAAAAAAGTGGGCATCCGGGAGGATGCCCAAATGGGGAGGAGAAACATGAAAGTTGCAGAAAGCCGACCTGCATCACTTTCAGTTAACGTTCAGCAAGCAACGTGCCAAAACACGCATTCCAATTTATCAACAGCTTAGCTTTTGGACCGGATGGCAGGAAGGGAAAGATATGCACCACGTCGTTGCCTGACGCACTGCGTTGGTGATTTTCCGGGATGTCGAGGATAGCGAATGGCGGGGTGGAAGCAGGCGCATTGGATGGCCTGCCGCAGGTCACTGCTCAAGCGCGCGCTTCCGGTCCAAATGGTGATGCAGGCCGTGCACAAGATTTTGTGTGAGTTGTGCCTGCAGTTCTTCCCAGGGTACGGTGATGCCGACTTCGATGGCCTGGGTAACGTGCAGTCCTTCATAGCCGCAGGGATTGATGTTGTCGAACGGTGACAGGTCCATGTCCACGTTGAACGACAGGCCATGGTAGCTGCAACTCTTTTTGATCTTGAGGCCCAATGCGGCGATCTTGGCATCATCGACATACACGCCCGGTGCATCTTCCCGGCCTTGCGCCTGCACGCCATATTCGGCGAGCAAGTCGATCACGGCCTGCTCCATCAGACGCACTAGCTCGCGCACATTGATTTTCCAGCGGCGCAAATCCAGCAACAGGTAGGCGACGATCTGTCCGGGACCGTGGTAAGTGATCTGTCCGCCGCGATCGATCTTTACCACAGGTATGTCGGTCGGATGGAGCAAATGCTCGTGCCTGCCTGCCTGGCCTTGTGTGTAGGTAGGTGGGTGCTGCAGCAGCCATATTTCATCCGGCGTATCGACGGTGCGCTCGTCGGTGTAGCGCTGCATGGCACGCCAGGTCGGCTCATAATCGACCATGCCCAGTGCTTTGATGTGCAGAGATGGATATTGCATAGCGTATTCCCCTCCTTTCACGCTTCAATTATCCCTCCCCGGGTTCAGGGAATCGGAACGGACGAGGAAGGCAACGTTCAATTCCGGCGGGAGAAGCGGAATGATTTATAGCACCATTTTGACCAAGGGGTGCGAAGTCAGGTCGCGGTACAGATTGTCGAGCTGTTCACGCGAAGTGGCGCGTATGGTGCAGGTCAGGCTGAGGTATTTTGCGTTGCTGCTGTTGCGTGTTTCGATGCTTGCACTGTCGAAATCGGGGGCATGCGCCAGCACGACCTTTGCGACGGCCTGCACGAAGTCCGGCCTGGCTTCGCCGAAAACCTTGAGCGGGAAGCTGCAGGGGTATTCGATCAGGGATTGTTCCGGTGCGGTCATTTGCGCATCACATCCCGTTTGAATGTTTGATAAAGCTGATGCATCCTGGCGAAAACGGGGCCGGGCCGTCCGTCGCCCACGGGTTTCCCGTCGAGACGGGTGATTGCGAGCACTTCCCTGGTGCTGGAAGTCAGCAACAATTCATCTGCGTCAAATAATTCTGCTTTCATCACCTTCCGCACCTCAAAGGGAATGCCATTCGAGGCGGCAAGCTCGAGAATGACGTCGTAAGTGATGCCCGGCAGCATGAGATTATCCTTGGGGGGGGTGAGCAGCGTGCCGTTCCTGACCGCGAAGATGTTGCTGGCGGCGCCCTCGGTAAGAAAGGTATCGTCCCGGATCAGTATGGCCTCGGCACAACCGGCGTCGACGGCCGACTGGCGCAGCAGGACGTTGGGCAGCAGCGAGATCGCCTTGATGTCGCAGCGCAGCCAGCGGTTGTCGGCGACGGTGATGCATCTGATCCCTTGTTGCAGTTGTTCGGCGTTTGGCGTGGTGAGCGGATTGCTCAGCACGAACACGGTCGGCGCAACGGGCGGAACCGGAAAGGCATGGTCGCGCTTGGCAACACCGCGTGTGATATGCAGGTAAAGGTATTGGTCATCCGGTGCATTGCGTTTGATGACTTCGCTGCAGATCAATTCCCACTCGCCCGCGCCGTGCGGATTCTTCAACTTGATGCCGTCCAGGCTATGTTGCAAGCGTTGCAGATGTTCCGCGAGACGGAAGGCGCGGCGCGAATACACCGGGATGACCTCATAGACCCCGTCGCCAAATATGAAGCCGCGATCCAGTACCGGTATCTTCGCTTCCTCAATGGGCATGTAGGCGCCGTTCAGGTAGATGGTCATGTCTGCTCCCTATTGAAACAGCAGCCGGATGTTGTCTATGCCGCGCGAGAACACATTGGCCAACGGAACATCATCCAGCGCGACCACGGGCAGGTCGAGATAGGGCTTGTCGTCCAGCTTCAGGTGCAGAGTGCCGACCTGCTGCCCGCGATCGAACGGGGCAATCAATGGCTGCCGCGTTTCCAGCGTGGCCTTGAACGCATCGTGCTGGCCTCTGGGGATGGTGACGTAGCGGTCGGACAGGAAGCCGATCCGCAAGTGGTGGGACGTGCCTTTCCAGAATATTCTTGTCACTGATGGGCTGTTCTCCGGCGTAGAGTTTGATCATCTCGAAATTCTGGAAACCATAGTTCAGCAGGCGCTGGCTTTCGTTGTTGCGCAGCTTTTCGGTTGCCGTGCCGATCACCACTGCGACGAGACGATGTCCGTCGCGCTTGGCGGAAGCAGCCAGGCTGAATTCCTCCGATTCGTCAACGCCGACAGCAAGGCCGTCGACGTAGGGATCCTGCCACAGCAGACGGTTCCGGTTGAACTGGTTGATGCCACCGTAGCCGAATTCACGCTGTGCATAGATGTAGTAGAACTGCGGGAAATCTCTCACGATCGCAGCTGAGATCAAAGCCAGATCATGTGCGCTGCTATAGTTTTGCGCGTCGGGCAGACCGGTGGCGTTGACGAAATGCGTGTCCTTCAAGCCCAGGCGCTGCGATTCGCTGTTCATCGTATCGGCCAATGCCATTTCGTGATTGGCGAGTGTTTCGGCGAGTACCCGCGCCGCATCGTCTGCAGATTGCACGATCAGTCCGCGCAGCAATTCCTCCACGGTTACTTCTTTGCCTGCATTCAGGAACATGCGCGGCTCATCGGTCTGCATGCGCGTGGCGTAAGCGGACGGAACGATGCGCTGGGTAAGGGAAAGCTTGCTCTGCTTGATTGCGCCGAATACTACGTAGGCCGTCATCAACTTGGTCAGTTGGGCGGGAGAGATATGCGCGCTGGAGTTCTGTTCCAGCAGGAACTGCTCGCTGGTGCAGTCATACAGGGCGTAGGAGCCGGCAGCCAGGACGGGGAAAGCCTGCTCCTGCGAACATGCCAGTGAGGGGAGGAGGGCAATCAGGAATATCAGTGCGAATTTCATGGGGATCGATGGATTGTTGACAGGCGGATTATAACAAGGGGGGCGACAACGACGGTCGACAAAGATATAGGCGTTCCCCGGATGGACATAGGTACGGTCTAGTACTTACGGCATATTGTGTTCGATAAGCACGGACGCTACAAAAGCCAACTTTGTCGGAACGGATTGGGAGATTGCGATGTAATCCATCAATACGACATTCCGACGGGAAACCGGTGTATTGCCCGAGCGCATCGACCGGACGCAGGACGCCGCGGTGATCGGGATTGAATTCGTGGATGTTGCGGAATAGCATGTATTGTTCTTCGGACGGGTCAAGGAATTTGTCCACGGC
>CAVRYQ010000112.1:0-13430 GCA_963725375.1 uncultured Pseudomonadota bacterium
TGTTTTGCTACACCTTTGACTAGACTACGTATTGCTACTCCTTATTAAGGTCGAACTCACACGCTTGAAGGTTGACGTATCCCAATTCCGGGATGGGGATCCACGCGCGAATCATAACAGAACGTTCGTTCTGTTTAAAGCTTTCATTGCCAACACCAAATGAACAGGAGGCCTGTAGTATCCGCGCCTTATATGCTCCCCCTAATCGGCACGGTTTTACGATGCAACAGATAACGTCCCCGCTGCATAACTGACTTACACCGACGAATGCTGACAAATAATGCCCCCCGGATTGCACAGTAAATGTCAACACGATCCGGCACTGCCCAATTTCAGAGATCGATTGGCCACCCGGTTGGCGCCGAAGGCGAGCAGTCATCCCGGGGCATTGAGACTTTTGCAGGTATAATCAGCGCCTTATATACCAACCTTGGACAAGAGTGCAGTATGGGATTCCTGAACGAGAAGCGCATTCTGATAACCGGGATGATCAGCAACCGCTCGATTGCCTATGGCGTCGCGCAAGCCATGCATAAGCAAGGTGCGCAACTGGCCTTTACCTATCAGGGTGAACGCTTCAAAGACCGCGTAACTAAGCTTGCGAGGGAATTTGCAAGCGAATTGATCTTTTCCTGTGATGTTTCATCGGATGCCGAAATCGCGCAACTCTTCACCGACCTTGCCAAACGCTGGACAAAGTTCGACGGTTTCGTTCATGCCATCGCATATGCGCCGCGCGAGGCACTCGATGGCGAGTTTCTCGATGGATTCAGCCGCGAAGCTTTCCGCATTGCTCATGACATCAGCGCCTACAGCTTCCCGGCAATGGCCAAGGCTGCTTTACCTCATTTGAATGAAAAGGCTGCATTGTTGACCATGAGCTATCTCGGCGCAGTACGGACGATGCCCCACTACAATGTGATGGGCATGGCCAAGGCCAGTCTCGAAGCCAGCGTGCGTTATCTTGCAATGGAATTGGGCAAGAAAGGCATACGCGCCAACGGCATCTCTGCCGGCCCGATCAGGACGCTCGCTGCGGCCGGCATTGGCGACTTCAATAAATTGCTTGCTTACAATGCGAAGCATGCGCCGCTCAAACGCAACATCACTGTCGAGGAGGTCGGCAATGTGGCAGCCTTCCTGTGCAGTGATCTGGCCAGTGGCATTACCGGAGAGATCACTTATGTTGACGGCGGTTTCAACACAACCTCGCTTGGCTCCACCGGAGCCTGATCATTGCCTCACGTCAAACAAAAACGCCGCTCGATGAGCGGCGTTTTTTTTCAGTTTGCCAATACATCACTTATTTCCTGTCTCCTGCGCAAAACCCTTGACGGAGATATTCGCATGCGCCCTGACGTCTGACATATAGGCCATCAGCAGCGCCTCCCCAGTCAGTTGACGAATCTGCTGTTCATAACGTGCCAGCTTGTTTTCATCAATCGACGCGTCATCTTTCACAGCATCGATGCGCGCCAGCACATAGCCATTTGAGCTGTCCACTCCAACGTAAGCAGGCAATTTACCCGCGTCTGCACGGAAAACTGCTTGCAATAGCGCGGGATCCATTCCCGAGCGTTGAGTACGCGTTGCGGTTTCCGCAGGCTTCCAGGCCACATTCACCTTGTCGCCGTGCTGCAATTGCCCCAACAGCTTCTGGCCTTGCTGTGCTGCCAACTCGGATGCCTGCAGGCGAAGTAACTGCTGCTGGATACCTGCCGAAACTTCTGACAACGGGCGTTCGCTTGCCGGCTTGTATTCAATCACGCGTGCAGCCAGCAGCGTATTAGGCGCAACTTCAATTGCCGCCGTATTGCGATTGTTCTTCAGTGCATCTTCAGAAAATACAGCCTGCAACGCTTTTACGGTCCAAATTCCCGCTGCAGCCTGCCCCTTGCTCAGCCATATCCCCTGCTGCACCGACGTTTTTGCCAGTTCGGCGGCCGGCTTCAGGCTATCGCTCTGTTCATATACGGTGTTGCTGAATTTTTCCGCCACTTCGGCAAACTTGTCGTTAGCAAGCTGCAATTTCAAGCGCTGGGCAATCATGCCCTTCACTTCACTCAACGACTGACTCTTTGCCGGTTTGATTGCCAGCAACTTGATGATATGAAAACCAAAGTCGGTCCGCACCAGGCCGCTCACTTCGCCTACCTTGAGGCTGAATACACTGTCTTCAAAAGGTTTGACCATCGAGCCCCGCCCGAACGTGCCCAAATCACCCCCGTTGGCAGCGGACCCCGGATCCTGCGAATACTGTTTCGCCAGCGCTGCGAACCGGGAGGGAGATTGCCGAACCTGTTGCAGCACCTTCTCGGCTTTTTCCTGTGCAGCCTGCTTCTCCGCGTCAGTCGCCTGCTTCGCAACGGCAATCAGAATATGCGCAGCCTGGCGTTGTTCCTGTGAACCGAAATCTGACTGGTGGTCAATATAGTACTGTTTTATTTCGTCATCGCTGACCGTTACTTGCGATAACAGAGAGTCGGCAGAAAGCACCACGTACTCGACTTTGACGCGCTCGGGCATCTGGAATTCCTGCGCGTTCTTGGCGTAATAATCAGTTACGGCGTTGTCCGGCAATTTCACTTGCTTGATGAATGCGGATGAATCAAGATTCGCGACAGCAACGACGCGTTTCTGTTCGTTCAGACGAATCAGATTTTCGGTCACGGTCTTTGCGGCGTAGCCATTCTGCGTATATGCCTCGTTCAATTGCTGCACGAGCACAGCCTGACGAATTTCCGCATCAAAGCCCGCCGGGGTTTTGCCTTTTTCCTTCAACACCGTTTCATACTGCTGTCTGTCGAATTTGCCATCTTTCTGGAAGGCCCCGATATTGACAATAATCTGCCCGATCTGTTCGTTGGTCAGGCTCAGATGAGCCTTGCTCGCTTCCATGCTCATCAGATGCTGTGAGATCAAACCATCCAGTATGGAGAATTTTATTTCCGGCTTGTCAAAAAAAGCGGGGTCAAAGTTTGAGCCTGCCATTTCGCGGAAGCGCTGCTCTTGCTGATTCAGCGCATTATCGAATTCCTGCTGCCCGATCTTTTCCCCGTTCACGGTAGCCAGCGGGGCGGCCCCTCCGGATTTACGGTATGAGTCCACTCCCCAAAAAGCGAAGGGCAAAATGATCAGTGCCAATACGATCTGTACCAGCCGCTTCTTTTCTTGCACGAAATTGAACATAACAACCTACCCGAAAGAATGAATGTCGCTTCTGACATCCCATATGAAAAAAGGCGAACTTTCGTTCGCCTCTGTTTGGCGGAGTGGACGGGACTCGAACCCGCGACCCCCGGCGTGACAGGCCGGTATTCTAACCAACTGAACTACCACTCCAAAAACCTAAATAACAACTGGTGGGTGCTGACGGGATCGAACCGCCGACAATCGCCTTGTAAGGGCGGTGCTCTACCAGCTGAGCTAAGCACCCGACAAAGACGACTAGTTTACAGCATCTTTCAGACCTTTACCAGCGCGGAATTTTGGAACCTTGGCAGCCTTGATCTTAATAGTGGCGCCGGTACGAGGATTGCGGCCATTTCGTGCGGCGCGTTTACCAACATAGAACGTACCAAAACCAACCAAACTCACGAGTTCGCCCTTCTTCAAGGATTTCTTGATGGATTCGATGGTCGCGTCCAATGCACGACCTGCAGCGGCCTTGGAAATGTCGGCGGATTTTGCAATTGCTTCGATCAGATCAGATTTATTACTCACGCGATTCCCCTTTGCTTGTTAGTTGAGAACACAGGAAAGCCCTGCAACGGCTTTATATCAAGGGTTTCGGAAAGGGTCAAGCAATTGCAAAAAAAATTTGCTTGCCACCTCTCCGCCAAGCCGCGTCAATGCTTGATCGCAGGCGATACCCCGGTTTCGGCGATGACCACGGGAGCGCTATCGGTACTCGCATCCGGCTCCGGAAGCGGCTCCGGCTTGCGTTCCAATGCCATTTCCAGCACCTGCTCTATCCACTTGACGGGATGAATATCCAGCTTGTTTTTGACATTATCCGGAATCTCTACCAGATCCTTGGTGTTCTCTTCGGGTATCAGGACGACCTTGATTCCGCCGCGTTGAGCCGCCAGCAGTTTTTCCTTCAGCCCCCCTATGGGCAGTACCTCGCCGCGCAGGGTGATCTCACCCGTCATCGCCACATCAGCGCGCACTGGAATACCGGTGAGGGCAGAAACCATCGCGGTGCAGATGCCGATGCCGGCGCTGGGACCATCCTTCGGAGTCGCTCCTTCCGGAAGGTGAATATGCAAGTCGCTCTTCTCGTAAAAATTCCCGGCGATACCCAAAGTTCGTGCACGGCTGCGCACTACGCTCAGTGCCGCCTGGATGGATTCCTGCATGACCTCGCCCAGTTTGCCTGTAGTCGTGGTCTTGCCTTTGCCCGGCAACACGGCTGTCTCGATGGTCAGCAATTCGCCACCGACTTCGGTCCACGCCAGACCGGTCACTTGCCCGACCTGATTGGTTTTTTCCGCAATGCCATAGCTGTAACGGCGCACACCCAGGTATTTGTCCAGATTGCGCGCATTCACCGTGACCTTGTTTTCGCGGCCTTTCAGTAACAGTGACTTCACCACCTTACGGCAGATCTTGGACAATTCGCGCTCCAAGCTACGTACGCCGGCCTCTCTTGTGTAGTAGCGCAAGATGTCGCGGATCGCACTTTCTGAGACGCTGATCTCTTCCGGGTTCAACCCGTTGTTCTTGATCGCTTTGGGCAACAAATAACGCGTCGCGATGTTGACCTTCTCGTCCTCGGTATAGCTGGACACATGGATCACCTCCATGCGGTCCAGCAACGGTGCCGGGATATTCATGCTATTCGAAGTAGCAACGAACATTACATCTGATAGGTCATACTCAACCTCGACATAGTGGTCGACGAACGTATGGTTCTGTTCCGGGTCAAGTACTTCAAGCAATGCCGACGATGGGTCGCCACGGAAGTCCATCCCCATCTTGTCCACTTCGTCCAGCAGGAACAAGGGGTTCTTCACGCCCACCTTGCTCATGTTCTGCAAAATCTTGCCGGGCATGGAACCTATGTAGGTGCGGCGATGGCCGCGTATCTCGGATTCGTCGCGTACGCCACCCAGCGACATGCGCACGAATTTGCGATTGGTCGCGCGTGCGATGGATTGCCCCAACGACGTCTTGCCCACGCCAGGAGGGCCGACGAGGCAGAGGATGGGCGCTTTCATCTTGGTCACCCGTTGCTGCACCGCCAGGTATTCCACGATGCGCTCTTTCACTTTATCCAGACCGTAGTGATCTGCCTCAAGCACGTCTTCTGCGTGTTTGAGGTCGGTGTCTATCTTGGTCTTTTTCTTCCATGGCAAAGCAACCAGCACGTCGATGTAGTTGCGCACGACAGTTGCCTCCGCAGACATCGGCGACATCAGGCGCAACTTCTTCAATTCGGCTTCAGCCTTGGCACGCGCATCCTTGGGCATGTGCGCAGCCTTGATTTTTTTCTCGACTTCTTCGATATCTGCGCCGTCTTCGCCCTCTCCCAATTCCTTCTGGATCGCCTTGACCTGCTCGTTCAAGTAATACTCGCGCTGGCTCTTTTCCATCTGGCGTTTTACGCGGCCGCGAATGCGTTTTTCCACCTGCATGATGTCCAGCTCGGCTTCGAGCAAACCGAGCAAATGTTCCAATCGCAAGCGCACGTCGAATATTTCGAGCACTTCCTGCTTCTGCTCCAGCTTGAGCGGCAAGTGCGCGGCGATGGTATCTGCCAGACGTCCCGCATCGTCGATGCCCGCCAATGAAGTCAGTATTTCCGGTGGGATTTTCTTGTTGAGTTTGACGTACTGATCGAATTGATTGATCAGCGCGCGACGCATTGCCTCGGCCTCATGGCCGATCTCTTCGTCGATCGGGACTGCCTGTATCTCGGCATCCAGATGCGATTTGTCATCGAATATACGCAGCACCTTGGCGCGCTGAGTTCCTTCCACCAACACTTTGACCGTGCCGTCGGGCAGCTTCAGCATCTGCAGGATGTTGGCGATGCTGCCGATGCGATAAATATCTTCCGTTGCCGGTTCGTCCTTGGCGGCGGATTTCTGCGCCACGAGCACGATGCTCTTGCCTGCTTCCATCGCCGCCTCCAGCGCTTTGATGGATTTGGCACGCCCGACAAAAAGAGGAATGACCATGTGAGGAAACACCACCACGTCGCGCAGGGGCAGCAAGGGGAACAGGTCGGCGTTTGTAGTAATAAGTTCGTTTTCGGCCATGATTCGGACTCTGAAAGATTAGGGAATGATGGTGAAATGGGGGCCGGAGTCAGTAATTCAAGACCTGCCCGCCAAGGCCGGTATTACGCGGCCTTGGGCGTATCCGCATACATCACGATAGGCTTGACCTCGCCCGCGCTGTTTTCATCCAGCACCACTTTACTCACGTTTTCCGCCGACGGCAGATCGAACATGGTATCCAGCAGCGCCTGTTCGAGGATGGAACGCAATCCGCGAGCACCTGTCTTGCGCGCCAGCGCCTTTTTGGCAATGACATTCAACACGCCTTCGCGGAATTCCAGTTCCACTCCCTCCATCGAGAACAGTTTCTGATATTGCTTGGTCAACGCATTCTTCGGTTCGGTCAATATCTGGATCAGTGCCGCCTCGTCCAACCCTTCAAGCGTCGCAACCACCGGCAGACGTCCGACGAACTCCGGAATCAGGCCGAATTTGATCAGATCTTCAGGTTCAACACCGCGCAACACGGTGCCTATATCCTTGTTATCTTCGCGCTTGGAAAGGTTCGCGGAGAAACCGATGCCCGCTTTCTCGGAACGATTGCGGATGATTTTTTCCAGACCATCGAACGCCCCACCGCAAATAAACAGGATGTTGCTCGTGTCCACCTGCAAAAACTCGGTATTGGGATGCTTGCGTCCGCCCTGGGGGGGAATGGATGCTTTGGTGCCTTCGATCAGTTTGAGCAACGCCTGCTGCACACCTTCGCCCGACACATCCCGGGTAATCGATGGGTTGTCCGATTTGCGCGAAATCTTGTCGATTTCGTCGATATAGACAATGCCGCGCTGCGCGCGTTCCACGTCGTAATCGCAGGCCTGCAACAACTTCTGGATTATGTTTTCTACGTCTTCGCCGACGTAACCTGCCTCTGTCAGCGTGGTGGCATCAGCCATGACGAACGGTACGTTGAGCAAGCGCGCCAGCGTCTGGGCCAGCAAGGTCTTGCCGGAACCGGTGGGGCCTACCAGCAGAATATTGCTCTTGGCGAGTTCCACACCGTCGTTGTCGGTATTCTTCAGGCGTTTGTAGTGGTTATATACCGCAACCGACAATATCTTCTTGGCCTGGCGCTGGCCGATGACATACTCGTCGAGACGCTCGCAAATATCATGCGGAACCGGCAACTCGCTTTTATCTGACTTGTCCCCGCCGATAGAGCTTTGCGTCTCTTCGCGAATGATGTCGTTGCACAAGGCGATGCACTCATCGCAGACGAAAACCGATGGTCCCGCGATCAGCTTGCGCACCTCGTGCTGACTCTTCCCGCAGAAAGAGCAGTACAACAGTTTGTCACCCTTGTTCTTGTCCGTTGTCATTTGCACCTCCGCTCCAATTGTATCGACTGCCTGCCTGATTACTTAAACGCGCTTGTCCAGCACCTTGTCCACCAGACCGTAATCCACTGCTTCTTGGGCGGTGAGGAAATTGTCCCGCTCGCTGTCCCGCGCAATTTCTTCCACGGTACGCCCGGTATGCAGCGCCATCAGGGCGTACAGGCGTTCGCGCAAACTCAGAATGTATTTCGCATGAATCTCGATATCGGAGGCTTGCCCACGGAACCCCCCGAGCGGCTGGTGGATCATTACCGTGGAGTTGGGCAAGGCAAACCGCTTGTCCTTGGCGCCAGCCTGCAGCAGGAATGCCCCCATCGAGGCCGCCATGCCTATGCACAGCGTGGAAACCTGCGGCTTGATGAATTGCATGGTGTCGTAGATCGCCATGCCTGCCGAGATGGATCCGCCCGGTGAGTTGATGTAGAAATGGATGTCCTTTTCCGGATTCTCGGACTCCAGGAACAACATCTGCGCGACGATCAGATTCGCCGTGTGGTCGTTGACCTCTCCGACCAGGAACACCACGCGCTCCTTCAACAGCCGTGAATAGATGTCGTAGGCGCGTTCGCCGCGCCCGCTGGTCTCAACCACCATCGGTATCATGCCGATATCTTGCGGTTCCATCCCTTGCGATGCGCCGGTGTGCAACATACTCAATTACTCCCCATCAGTTCGTTCAGCGTGACCGCCTGTTCGCTCACCTTCGCCCCCGCCATGACCCAGGCGACAACATTGTCTTCCAGCACCAGATTCTCCACTTCCCGCATCCGCCCCGGCTCAGCGGCATACCAACGCACCACTTCTTCCGGATGTTCATAGCTCTGGGCATATTCCTGCACCAGCGCCTTCATCTGTTCAGGCCTGGCTTTGAGATCATGCTTTTTCACCAGCTCCGCCAGGATCAGCCCCAGCTTCACCCGTTTGGTCGCGCGCTCGACGAACATGTCCGGCGGCAATTGCATGCCTTTCGGTATTTTCATGCCGCGCGCTTCCATATCCTGCAAGGTCTGGTGCATGAGGTTTTGCGCCTCGCTTTCCAGCAACGCCTTGGGCACATCAAGCTGTGCTACCTTCAGCAACACTTCCATCGCGTTGTCCTTGTTGCGTACCTTCACGCGGCGTCCAGCTTCGCGCCCCACATTTTCACGAATCTCCTGCCTGAGCTTTGCCACATCCCCATCGTCCGCACCCAGCGACCGCGCAAATTCCGCATCCACTTCGGGCAAGTGCGCCTCTTCAACCGCATGTACAGTAATCGTGAAGGTGACTTGTTTGCCCGCAACTTCCTTGCCGTGATAATCGGCGGGGAAAGTCATGTCGAATGATTTTGTTTCACCAGCCTGCATGCCGAGTATGGCATTCTCAAAATCCGGAAGCATGCGCCCCGCACCCAGCACCAGCGCCAAATCCTTGCCTTCGCCGCCTTCAAATGCCACACCGTTCAACGTTCCCGAAAAATCGATGCGCACCTGGTCGCCATTCCGGGCAACGCGCTCTGATTTCCGGAATTCGGCACGCTGCTTGCGCAATGTGTTGATCGTCTCTTCCACGTCGGCATCGCTCAGCGTGAACACGACGCGGCTGATGCTTTCACCGGCGATGTCGCCGAGCAGGACTTCGGGGTATACCTCAAAGGTCGCGCTGAACTCGATCTGTGGCGCATTCAAGTCTGCCGTCTTGATCTCGAACTGAGGATAACCCGCCACTTGCAGTTTGTTGCTGACGGCCGCATCGGCAAAAGTGCGTTGCAGGCTTTCGCCCAGCACCTCTTGCTGCACTGATGCGCCATATTGCTGCTCCAGTACCTTGTACGGAACCTTGCCCGGGCGGAAGCCGTGCACCTTGGCCGTACGCCCGATGCGCTTGAGTCGCGCTTCCATTTCTCCGCGCAATTGTTGTTGGGGGATGGATGCGTTCAAACGGCGTTGCAATCCACTCAGGGTCTCTACATTTGACATACTGATGCTTCCTCTGAATTTAGGCTGTCTACAAAAAACGGATACCGAGGGTGGAATGATACATGAAACAGGGCGGGAAGACCCGCCCGTCCTCTCACTCTACATGTGCCGGGACCCGCGGAAGATGCCAGATGTCGCGGTTATAGTCCTGGATGGTGCGGTCGCTGGAAAATTTGCCGCTGGTGGCGGTATTGAGGATGCTCATGCGCGTCCAGCCGTCCCGGTCGCGGTACGCAGACGCGACTTTCCGCTGCGCATCCACAAAACCGCGGAAATCGGCTGCCGTCAGCCATGGATCGTGCGGGTTCAGTATGGACTGCACGACCGGGTCGAATGTCCCTGTTTCACGCAGGTTAAAATGTCCGCTCTGCAGCAGGTGTATTACCCGTGACAGATCCGCGTCTCTGGCGACGATTCTTGCAGGATCGTAATGTCCGCGCATTGCATCCACCTGATCGGCCGTCAAACCGAACAGGAAAAAGTTCTCCGCCCCCACTTCTTCGCGGATCTCGATGTTGGCACCGTCCAGAGTGCCTATGGTAACCGCGCCATTCATCATGAACTTCATGTTGCCCGTTCCGGAAGCCTCCTTGCCAGCCGTGGATATCTGCTCGGACAGATCCGCCGCGGGACAGATCACCTCCATCGCAGAAACACGATAATCCGGCAAAAAAGCCAGCCGCAACAAGCCCTTGGTCGCCGGATCGTGATTGACAACATCTGCCACTGCCGTCACCAGCCGGATGATGCGCTTCGCCATGAGGTAGCCTGGTGCGGCCTTGCCGCCGATCAATACGCAACGCGGCGTCCAGTCCTTGGTATCGCCGCGTTTGATGCGGTCATACAGATGGATGACGTGCAACACATTGAGCAATTGGCGCTTGTATTCGTGAATGCGTTTCACCTGCACATCAAACATCGCGGCAGGATCAAATTCGACGCCGCAATCATGTGCGACCATCGCGGCAAGGCGCTGCTTGTTAGCCTGTTTTACCTTGAACCATTCGGCGCGGAACTTCTTGTCATCGGCGAATTCCCGCAATGCCGTCAACCTGGTCAGGTCGGTGCGCCACGCCTCGCCGATGCTGCAGTCAATCAGGCTGCTCAGCAAGGGATTGCTCGATGCCATCCAGCGGCGCGGCGTCACGCCATTGGTCTTGTTGTTGAATTTGTGCGGCCACAGCTCGAAAAAATCATGGAACAGATGTTGTTGCAGCAGTTGCGAATGCAGTGCCGCCACGCCGTTCACCGAATGACATGCCACGACGGCCAGATATGCCATGCGTATCTGTGGAGCCCCCCCCTCTTCGATAATGGACATGCGGCGCTCGCGCGCAACGTCGCCCGGCCAGCGCATCGAGACTTCCCGGGTAAAGCGCGCGTTGATTTCGTAGATGATCTCCAGCAAGCGCGGCAGCAGGCGTCCGAACATGCCTACCGACCAGCGCTCCAGCGCTTCGGGCAACAGGGTGTGATTGGTATAGGCCATGGTGTTTGAGGTGATGTCCCATGCCTCATCCCAGCCCAGGCCATGTTCGTCCATCAACAAGCGCATCAACTCCGGCACCGCGCAGGTCGGGTGCGTATCGTTCAGCTGGAAGCAGTTTTTTTCCGCAAAACTGGAAAAGCTCTCGCCATGTTTTCGCACCCACTGCCGCAATACATCCTGCAGGCTTGCCGATGCAAGGAAGTACTGCTGGCGCAGGCGCAATTCCTTGCCGTTTTCGCTGGCGTCATTGGGGTACAGCACCATGGTAATATGTTCTGCTGCATTCTTGGCAGCGACGGCTTCGGTATAGCTGCCGGCATTGAACTCGTCGAGATCAAACTCTTCGGTCGCGGCCGCTTTCCACAAACGCAGGGTATTCACCGTCCCGTTGCCATATCCGGGTATCGGCATGTCGTAAGGTACGGCCAGAACGTCCTGGGTATCGACCCAGCGCGCGCGCATCCTTCCTTCCGCATCAGCGTAAAAATCACTGCGCCCGCCGAATTTGACCCTGACTGCATATTCCGGACGCTCGATCTCCCAGGGATTGCCGTTGCGCAGCCAGTGATCGGGCTCCTCCAACTGCTGCCCCTGGTCTATCCTTTGACGGAACATGCCATACTCATAGCGTATGCCGTACCCTGTCACCGGCAGTTGCAACGTCGCGCAACTATCCAGGAAACACGCCGCCAGTCGACCCAGACCACCGTTGCCCAAGCCCGCATCGCTCTCCAGTTCCTGCACTTCTTCCATGTCCAGCCCCAGGTTGCGCATCGCCTCCGCGCCTGCCTCGCCCAGATCCATATTCAACAGGGCGTTGCCCAAAGCGCGTCCCATCAGGAATTCCAGCGACAGGTAGTATGCCTGCTTGCAGCCGGACTCATCATAAGCGCGCTGAGTGCGACGCCAACGTTCCACCAGCCGGTCCCTCAACACTAGGGCACAGGAAGAATAAACGTGATGCGACGAGACGCTTGCACTGTCCCAGCCCAGGGTGTGATTGAAATAACGGCAGAAATCTTCCTCCAGTCCGGTTGCATTCATACCCAACGGAGGTATTTTCAGGGTGCTCGGATGTTTGGCAAGAAATGGCTTGTTTACTGTATTCATTTTATTCCCGGGAAGTTAAGAGTTTTGTATTGAACCGGCATCTACATTGATGCCACGTTTCGGCATTTCAGTCAAAAAAACGCGGCGCGGCTTTGAATGTCACCACTTCGTGGGCGGACGGCATCGCGAAGATTTGCGTAGGAGGACAGACCGCACTCCACCGCCGACACCTGCCGGTCTCGACATATCGATTCCTACGGAAGGCGGAATACCGACAGCGCGCGGAATACAGGCGGATTTTCCCGCAAAACAGAATGAAACGCCGGTATAACAATGAAGCCGCATTGACCATGCCACCCTGAAAAATATCAAGCGGCTTCCGAACGGCGCATGGTTCCACCCAGCGCGGGCGAACCTGTGCCTACGCTGAGTACATGCTGCAATTCCTCCGGCGCCTTGAGTTTGAGCAAGTGGTACAAATTGGAGAGATTGCGCCTGAACAGACTGTCGAACGATGCCACGCTCAGCGCCGAATTGTAGTCTCCAAACCACCAGAACCAGTCCGACCCCTCGCAATCTGCGAGCTGTTCGGTGGCCAGGCGCATTTCCTCTTCATTCAACCGCCCGCTCGCCATGACAATGTCGTAACTGCGTTTGGCATCGCACAACAGATCCCAGCCTCTATTCTTGTCCGGGGAGCCGATCCACGTACTGAACGTTCCGTATACCCAGCTGCCCGCAACCAACTGTTGCAATCTGCTCGGCGTCACGCGCGCACCAGGTCCGCTCGCACTCTGCACGCATTCATGGAAAGTCGTGGTACGGATATCCGGATGGCTTTCCAGTTTTGCATACAATTCGGAAAGGAAATAATAGGCATTGTAAGGATAGTATTCCCATGCATTTTCGCCATCCAGGATCACCGTGACCACCGGGTCTTCCTCGCCCGGCGCGTGGTGCAGAATCTCCTCCAGTTGATGAACAAAGTCGGCGGCCGCATCATCGCCCTTCCACTTGGCATATTCGAAGCCGATCTTGTCAGACAGACGATCATCGCGAAAGAAACAGAGGATCGGCTTGCCGCCGGTCTCGACCAGATAAGGCTTGTAAAGATAGCCCGAACTGCCCGGTAACGGATGATCGTTCATTTCGCGCGACAAGCTGTTTGCCAGCACCGCCTGCCCCGTCGCGGTCCATTCGCAACCATGTTCCGCCAGTACCTTCAACGTCGCTCGCGACACGCCGCCTTCGGAAGGCCACATCCCGCTGGGTGCGGCACCGAAATTCTGTCTGTGGCTTTCCACCGCGT
>CAVRYQ010000113.1:0-4318 GCA_963725375.1 uncultured Pseudomonadota bacterium
CCGACAGGGCAATGAGGTCAGTGCGCTGAGAACGCTGCTTGGAAGCGGGGACGTCCATGTTCATCTCGCCGCTTCCTCATATATTCTCATTAACTTTTCAGCCTGGTGTGACCATGTCAGATTATTGAGGATAGTCAGACGCGCCGCATTGCCGACTCGCGCGCGAAGATCGGCATTTCCCAACAAAACTTTCAGCCCCTCCACCAAATCTTCCAGTCCATCGATCGGAATCAGCCATCCATTCTCGCCGTGACGAATAATTTCCTCGATGCCTTGCCCATGGCAGCCGATCGCCGGTTTGCCGCAAGCCATCGCTTCCAGATAAACACATCCCAGACCCTCATAACGGCTGGGCAACACGAAGACCGTGCAGTCCCGCATGGCCTCGGCGACTTCGGTCCGGCTTCTGCGCCCGAGAAAATGAACTCGACCACTGATGCCCAAGTCTTGCGCTAACCGTGCGAAGCGATCCCGATGCGCTCCTGCGCCAATAATTTTGCATTGCAAATCGGGATGCGACTGTTTCAATCTGCCGATAGCGCGCAAGAGAACTTCGTGCCCCTTGCCTGCCAGCAAAGTCCCAACAATCAGAATACTTTGTTGCTCGCTATCGTTATGCTTCGGCGCGAACAATTCCGTATCCGTTCCGTTATAGACGACCTCGGATTCTGCCGTCGCTCCCGCTTCGGCCATTCCATCCTTCAGCACACTTTGCACTTTTTCGCTTACACAGATTACTTTGGCTGCGTTCAAGTAGGCGCGCCTGGAGCTTGTTCGCCGCCATCTCGCGGCCATCCCATCCTGAAAACAACGGTTGAACGCATCCAGTCCATGAACAGTAACGACAAATGGAATATCCAGGCGACGCGAGAGGATTGCCGCTGCAGCACCGCAAGGCAACGCGGCGTGAGCGTGGATTACACTGACCGGCGAATGTGGCCGACCCAAGCGGCCCGATCCCGCAAGGCGAGGCCAACGGCACCGCGATCATCGCCCCGGGGACCGCATTCAGCCCGGAGATCGCCTCGTTCATCAATTACTTCGCATGGCAGGGCAAGGTGTTCGACCCCGCGTCGGGCACGCTGAAGAACCGCATCGGATCGTTCGGCCTGAACGCCATCATCGCACGAGTTTACAAGGACGCGAGCTGGTTCGACCAGAAAGAGTGTATCGTGCTCGACTATTCCGAGACGTTGGTCGTCGCCCATTGGATCCGCGACGAGATCAGGCTGATCGGACCGGGCCTGTATCTCGGGCTGGTGTATTGGGACAAGACACGTCTGATCGACTTCGCGCTGCAATTCTGAACAGCGCGCGCGTCGGCCATGACCCCGCAAGGGAACTTCATGGTGGCAGCGGCGATACGACCGGGCGCGGAACCGGCGTTGCGTGCGTTGCTCGCAACGCTCAACCTCAGTCCCGGGGTCGTCGATCCCGCGAACGCCGTGCTGCCCTTCGGACAGTTCGAGAACCTGCATGTCGCGCGGCTGGTCATTTTGGCCGACGAGACCTTGGCCGATCTTGCCTTGTTCAACACCAGCTTCCCCGATCCGCCACTGTATCTGGCCTTTCTCGGCGACTGTGATGGCAGCGGCGAGGCGATGCTGGCGGAATTCGCGACGCGTTCCGGCGCAGGGCTGCGGCGCATCTTCTCCCACTGCCTGGACTTCGACCCGAGCACTGACCTGCTAAGCTGGATGCGGGCACATTCCTACGCACCGGCGGCATGCTACATCAACTGGGTCGGGCGCACCGTGCGCCAGATCCGCGAGGAAGCTGCCGTGCACACGGCATTGCGGGCATGGCTGGCGGGTCAGGGCGCGGCGCAGAGCACTATGACGGCGGTCGATATCCGGCGCCGCCTGATCGGATACCAGCGTGCCAACGGCCCGGCGCTGTCGCCGCCGGGGCCGACGCCGGCCGGATGGTATATCCGCCATGTGCTGAACCTGATCGCGGTGCCGCTGCTGCTGGTGCTCTTGCTGCCGCTGCTGATCGTGATTGCGCCGTTCTTCCTGTTCGTGTTGCGTGCGCGCGAAACCTCCGACCCGGTGATCACGCCGCGCCCTGACCCCGCGCGCACCGCGGCCATGGCTGCGATCGAAGACTTTCAGGTGACCAATCAGTTCAGCGCCTTCGGCCACATTAAACCGGGACGGTTTCGCGGCTGGACGTTGATCGCGGTGTTCTGGCTGTTGGATTTCGGTGTCCGGCATCTCTACACGCGCGGCAGGCTGGCACGCGTCGGCACCATCCACTTCGCGCGCTGGGTGTATCTCGACGACCGGCGCCGGTTGTTGTTCGCCAGCAACTATGACGGTAGCCTGGACAGCTACATGGACGACTTCATCAACAAGGTCGCCTACGGTCTGAATCTCGTGTTCAGCAACGGGATCGGCTATCCGCGCACGGCGTGGCTGCTGACCGGCGGTGCCAAGCACGAGTTGCAATTCAAGTACTTTCTCAAACGCCACCAGGTGCCGACGCAGGTCTGGTACAAGGCCTATCCCAGCCTCAGCGCTGCCGACCTCGCCGGCAACACGATGATCCGCGAAGGGCTGGAACGCGCGTCGATGCGCGAAGACGAGGCGCGCGCGTGGCTGGCATTGATCTGAGGCAGACCGTGACCCAAACGCCTGTACCCGCCAGCGACTTCGCCGACATGCAGGGACTGCTGTACACCGGCTACAGCACACTGACTGAAGCCTGTTTCCTGCTGCTGCGCATTACCGATCCGGCCGCCGCACGTGCCTGGCTCGCGACGGTGGACGTGACGACGGCCGACCAGCGCAACGTCGCGACGGTGTTGCAGGTCGCACTGACGGTGGACGGCATGCAGGCCCTGGGCGTGCCACCGGCTTTGCTCGCGGGGTTCTCGGCCGAGTTCCTGACTGGCATCGCAGGCCAGGAAAGCCGCTCGCGCCGGCTCGGCGATGTCGGGCCCAACGCGCCGTCCCAATGGGCCTGGGGCGCGGTTCCACCGCACGTCGTGGTGCTGTTGTACGCGGCAAAGGGAAGCCTGGCGGCGCTGCGCCAGCAGGTGGAGACCGCTGCCTTCGCGCAGGCATTCACGATGGTGCGTGTGCTGGACACCACCGACATGGGCGGACACGAGCCGTTCGGATTCACCGACGGCGTGAGCCAGCCGAGCATCGACTGGCACGCGAAGCGTTCGCCCGGCGAGGAAGCCATTCTGCCCTACGGCAACCTGATCTCGGCCGGCGAGTTCGTGCTTGGCTATCCCAACGAGTATGGACAATACACCGACCGGCCATTGCTCGATGCCGCCGACCCCGCAGCGGTCATTCTCCCGCCGGCCCGACGCCCCGGGCCGCCGCGATGTTGGGCGCAACGGCTCCTATTTGGTGATGCGCGAATTGCGCCAGGACGTGCGTGCATTTTGGCGCTTTGCGGCGGCCCATGCTGAGGATCCTGCGAGTGCCAGGCAGTTCGCCGAGGTCATGGTAGGACGCCGAATTGGCGGTGGGCCGTTGGAGCAATTGAGCGCCACGCCGATCGAGGGCGTGGGACCGAAAGCCAGCGACATCGCAAACAATCAGTTCACCTACGCGGACGACGCGGCGGGATTGCGTTGCCCGATCGGTGCGCATGTCCGGCGCGCCAATCCACGCACGGGCGATATGCCAGGTGTGCCACTGAGCTTGCTTCCGCGGCTGGTCCGGATGCTTGGCATTGGCAAAACAAATTTGCAGGACGATTTAATCGCGGCCAGCCGCTTCCATCGCCTGCTGCGGCGTGGCCGCGAATTCGGAACGGTCTTGCCGCCCGAAGAGGCTATGCGCGCGGATGCGCCCGATCCGAACGCCGGGCTGCACTTCATCTGCCTGAATGGCAACATCGCCAGGCAGTTCGAATTCATCCAGAACGCCTGGCTGCAAAGTCCCAAGTTCGCCGGCCTCGGCGACGAGGCGGATCCGTCACCGCCAACCGTCAGCCGGTTCCGGGCGGCGAGGGCGCGACCTCCGCCACCGGCAATTTCAGTCTGCCACAGCAGAACGGCGTGCGCCGGCGTATCTCCGGCCTGCCGCCGTTCGTCACGGTCGCCGGCGGCGGTTACTTCTTTTTGCCGGGCGTGCGCGCGCTGCGCTACTTCGCCAGCACGACCGCGGCATCAGTCCACAGTTGAGAACAGTGTCGCCGGCAGCATCAAGATCCCAACGCAAATGGCCGGCGTCGTCCATTTGGACAGCAGCGACGGCAAGCGCCCTGGGCCTCATAAGCGGCAGGTGCAACGTTTGAAGGGTCGCACTCGTTCGCGATATCCGCATGTTGCCATTCTCATACTCCAGTCGGTGGG
>CAVRYQ010000114.1:0-14631 GCA_963725375.1 uncultured Pseudomonadota bacterium
ATGCCCGTCCAGCGAGTTGAAGCGCTTGAATTCTTCACCCGAGTCGGAAAGATACAGCCCGCCGTCGGTCAGCACGCCGTCTACGTCGAAGGCGACCAGGCGCAGGGGTTTGATTCGTTCGGCAAGAGACATCAGATGACCTTCGCTTTCAGCAGGTCGTGCATGTTCAGCGCGCCGACCAGTCTTCCGCTCGCATCCACCACCGGCAACTGACTGATATTGTATTTCTCCATCAACTGCACGGCATCGACGGCCAGCGCATCGGGGCTGATGTTGCGCGGATTTTTCGACATCACGGTGTTGACCGGGGTTGTGCTGAAGTCCACTTTTTTCTCCAGCGTGCGGCGCAGGTCGCCGTCGGTGTAGATGCCCAGCAGGCGCTTGCCGTCGTCCACGATGGCAGTCATACCCAGACCCTTGCGCGAGATTTCCAGCACCGCATCGGCCAGCGTGGCGCTGTTGGGCACCGAGGGAACGCTGGCGTTGGTATGCATGACGTCGCTCACATGCGTGAGCAGGCGACGTCCCAAGCTGCCGCCGGGATGGGAGCGCGCGAAATCTTCCTCCCCGAATCCCTTGGCATCGAGCAGGGCGACCGCCAGCGCATCGCCCAGCGCGAGTGCGGCCGTGGTACTCGCCGTGGGCGCGAGCCCCATCGGACAGGCCTCCTGGGCCACGGAACCATCCAGATGCGCATCCGCCGCCTGCGCCAGGCTGGAGCGGGGGTTGCCGGTCAGGCTGATGAGGTGCGCGCCCTGGCGTTTGATGGCAGGCACGATGGTAAGCAGTTCATCGCTTTCGCCGGAATAGGAAATCGCGATGAAGACATCCTGCGCCGTGATCATGCCGAGATCGCCGTGGCTGGCTTCTCCGGGATGCACGAAATAGGCAGGAGTCCCGGTGCTGGACATGGTCGCGGCGATCTTGCGTGCGATGTGCCCGGATTTACCCATGCCGCTGACGATGACTCTTCCCTTGCATGCAAGGATGAGGTTCAGGGCCTGCAGGAAATTGTCGTCAATCCGTTGTGTCAGCGCCTTGACGGCCTCGGCCTCGATGTCCAGCACTTGACGTGCAAGGTCGAGCGCATGCGGCGCGGCAGTAAGTGGTTTGTTCATGCGCGGAATTATAGCAGTGCTTTTTTGGCCCTGAGTTCTTTTGCGGAACCTCGGCAGGCGGGTTGCGGCAACGCTTCGGGCGTCGTGCCACGCGAATCCTGACCGGGATTTTAATCCTCGGGCTGGTAGGCGATGCGCTTGCAAGTATCGGCAAATGTGGCGTGGTCAGGCGCGCAGCCGCATTTGCCGCGCCAACTTTTTCAGGGGTTCTTCAAAATGTGGCATGATCGGAGCATGAACAGTTCACTGCATCTAATCCTCATTTTGCTGGCCGTCGCAGTCGGGGTGGTGGTGGTGTGCCGCATCCTGCGCTTGCCGGCGATGCTCGGTTACCTCCTTGTGGGCATCACGATCGGGCCGCATGCCATCGGCTGGATTCCCGATGTGCCGGAGACGCGCCAGTTGGCCGCATTCGGCGTGGTGTTCCTGATGTTCAGCATCGGCCTCGAGTTCAGTCTCGCACGCCTGCGCGCCATGCAGCGTCTGGTATTCGGCCTGGGCACCGCGCAGGTTGCAGCCACCATGGTGCTGGTGATGCTTTCGTCGCTGTTCTTCGAGATCGACTGGCGCGCCGGCCTGGCGCTGGGCGGCATACTGGCCATGTCTTCCACCGCGATCGTCAGCAAGATGCTGGTCGAGCGGGCGGAACTGAATGCGCCGCACGGCCAGAAGATAATGGGCGTCCTGCTGTTTCAGGATCTGGCCGTCGTGCCGCTGATCATCATCATTCCTGCATTGGCGGACAGCAGCACCCATCTGGGCACCACGATTGCGCTCGCCGTGCTCAAGGCCGTTATCCTGCTGACGGCATTGCTGACCTTCGGGCAACGTATGCTGCGGCCGTGGTTCCATCTTGTTGCCGAACAAAAATCCTCCGAGCTGTTCATGCTCAATGTGCTGCTGTTCACGCTCGGCATGGCATGGCTGACCGAATTAAGCGGATTGTCGTTGGCCTTGGGGGCATTCGTTGCGGGCATGCTGATCTCCGAGACCGAATATCGGTATCAGGTGGAAGAGGACATCAAGCCATTCCGCGATGTGCTGCTGGGCCTGTTCTTTGTCACCATCGGCATGATGCTCGATGTGCATGCTGTGATTGCCGGCTGGGGATGGATACTGTTGCTGCTGCTCATCCTGATCCCGTTCAAGGCGGCCGTGGTTGCCCTGCTGGTGCGCTCGTTTGCGGGCGAATGGGGGGCGGCATTGCGCACGGGGCTGGGATTGGCCCAGGCCGGCGAATTCGGCTTCGTGTTGTTGACGCTGGCGGGCGACGTGCAACTGCTGCCCCAGAGTGTGATGCAGAACATGCTGGCGGCCATGCTGATTTCCATGCTCATCGCTCCGTTCCTGATACAGCATACCGAAGCCATCGTGCGCCGACTGTCGCCGGAAGAATGGATGAATCGCGCCATGCAGATGCACCAGATTGCCGTCAGCAGCATGCTGAGCAAGCAGCACATCATCATTTGCGGCTACGGGCGTAGCGGACAGGCTTTGGCCAAATTCCTGTCGGAAGAAGGCATCAGCTTCATCGCGCTCGATCTCGATTCGCGCAACGTGCGCGAGGCGGCGGCAGAAGGCGTCAAGGTCGTGTATGGCGATGCGGCCAAGCTTGAAGTATTGCAGGCGGCGGGCCTGATGCGCGCCAAGGCACTCGCGATTACCTACGACGACAAGCATTCCGCGCTGAAGATACTGCGTCATGCGCAGTCTGCGCGCCCGGATCTGCCGGTGGTGGTGCGGACGGCCGACGATACACACATCGCGGCCTTGAAACAGGCCGGTGCTGCCGAAGTGGTCGCGGAGGTCACCGAAGGCAGCGTCATGCTGGCCTCGCAGGCGCTGCTGCTGTCCGGTGTTCCGCTCAGTCGCGTCGTTCGCCATATCCAGGAGACGCGTGCCAAACGCTACCGCATGTTCAGCGGCTATTTCCGCAATACGCCGGCCGAAGCGGTGGGAGAGGCGACTGATAGTCTGCAGCAGCGTTTCCAAAGCGTCATGCTCAACGAGGGCGACGCCGCCGTCGGCAAAAGCCTGCAGGCGCTGAAACTGTCCGACCTCAATGTCGAAGTGAACGCCGTGCGCCGCCATAACGTGGAAGGCAGCCAACCGGCCGGTGATATGGTGCTGCGCGCGGGCGACGTACTGGTGATGCTGGGACAGTCCGTGACGCTGGAAGCGGCGGAGAAGCGCTTGCGCCAAGGTTAGCGATTGCGTGCACGCGATCGTGAAAGGGTGCCGCAGTCCTTCGAGGCTGGAATTCTACGCAGCAGTGAATATAAAAAGACGGCAAGAAAAAAGCCCGCCGAAGCGGGCTTTGATTGTCACGCCGGAGTTGATTAGACGCCCATGCAGACTACGACAATGTCAGAGTCATTAATCGCGCCAACGGCCGTAGCAGTCTTGCCTATGGCATAAGCACCACTCACACTCACGTCATACGTCATCATTGAACCCGTGTCAGTGGCCCCATCGTCCGTTTGAAGATCCAGTTGTTTGGCAAATTTCCCCAAGATGTTAGGTGAGCAAATAATATAAGTGCCACGGATTGCGACGCCAGTTTTATCTAACATAGGGGAGGTTGCCACATTAGATGTCCCGCTTTGAATGCCGATCTCACCGCCCGAAGCATTAACGGGTTTATACCCATCGCCCATAACAGGAGCAGCTGGAACAACGGTAGTTCCCGATGTCAAACCGGCCAAGCGTACGTGTTGCCAGAATAGGTAGGATTCATCTGTATTTGTATAGGAATTCCATGCACCCTCTATAAGCCCGTTTCCGACGGTTCCTCCGGTTGTGGCCAGAGTGGCGGGAGGACAGCCGCCCAAATGTATACAAACGCCAGCATCGTCTCCTGGCAAAGCTCGGAATTTATCCTGGTAGCCATAAATGTACACAGGAATGTTGCGGAAATCGGTGGCCAAGTTTTTTACCCTAGCACTGTTAATGAGTTCCTGTCCCTTCAGCACGCCGCCCAGCAACAGGCCGATGATCACCAGAACAATGGCGATTTCAATTAGGGTGAATCCGGATTGGTTGCGTTTCATTGTTTCGTTTCTCCACATGGGTCAGTTCTTCTAAATGTAGCCTTGCACAGGGAAATTAGCAATAGCCATGCCACGCAAGGGCCCGACGGGTAAAATCTATTGCTTGCGCAGCCTAGCACAAATTGCGGCGGGTTCAAATTTCCGGTGCTGGCATTGGCAGTTTGTATCCCCGCCGGATTCCAGGTCGGGTTGGTGAGACTGCGCACGGCTCCGGTAGGGAAGACGTGTAATCTGGGTTAGACTGAAAAGGTTCATTCCCGGTGTGATGAAATTCAGACAGAAGTGACGAAATGCGGACAATTGCCCCCGAAAAACTGATGCGTTCCAGCCGCTGGATTTCCTATGCCATGCTGCTGGCGTTGCACCTGGCGCTCTGGCTGGGCCCCACCAGTTTGTGGATGCATCCGCTGTTGCTGGTGCACCTGGGGCTGTTCCTACTGTGGCAACCATTGTGGCACGGTGAAAGAAAGCTGCGCACCAGCGCGGCGGCGTTCATCATTGCGTTGAGCCTAGTCACGATTTTCCTGCTCAACTGGTGGGTATTGGCATTTTGGGTCTGCGTGCTGTTCGCGCTGGTTGGAGGTCGCGTTTTTTCCTTTCATGCGCGCTGGCAGCGCCTGTATTACCTGCTGGTGATGGCCTACCTGCTGTCTATCTTGATCCTGTACGTTGCGCCGCACTTGTTTAACCTGCCCGGCATGGACGAGGTGATGAACGGCCTGATGGACTTCGGATTGCCGCTGCTGCTCGCCATCATGGCGTTCATACCGGCCGAGCGCGATCAGGCAGAAACCGAACAGGTGGTGGACTTCATCTATATCCTTCTGCTGTTCACACTGCTGGCGTCGCTGGTGCTCGGCAGTCTCGCGTTCATGACCCTGGGTCATATCGATTACCTCAATGCACTGCTGCGCACCTTGTTCCTCATTGCAGTCGTACTGTTCGCGCTGGGCGGGTTGTGGAACCCCAGGCTGGGATTCTCCGGCTTCCAGGCGCTGTTCTCGCGCTATCTGCTGTCCATCGGCACGCCGCTTGAGAAATGGCTGGGGCAGCTTTCGGCCGCGGCGAACCAGGAACAGAACCCCGAAGCATTCCTGATCCGGGCCACGGAATATCTGATCGAGATGCCCTGGATATCAGGGCTGTTGTGGACGTCCGATTGCGGGCACGGAAAACTGGGAACGTTCACCAGGCATCGCGTCGAGATGACGGACCATGATCTCAAGCTCGTCCTGTTCAGCCATCAGTCGGCTACGCCAACCGTGTTGCTGCATGTCCGCCTGCTCACGCAGTTGATGGGGCACTTCTATCAGGCCAAGCGGCGCGAACAGTCCCTGCGCGAGATCACGCGCCAGCAGGTCATTTACGAAACGGGCGCGCGCCTGACCCATGACCTCAAGAATATGCTGCAATCCCTGTTTGCGCTGGCTTCCGTGGCGCAGCATCAGCCCGAAAAGGCGCAGCCCATCCTGCAACGCCAGTTGCCGGTGCTCACGCAGCGCATCGAACTTGTCCTGTCCAAACTGAAGGCCCCGCAAGCGCAGGAGGAAGAAGTCCAGATGCCGCTCGCCACCTGGTGGGAAAGTTTGCGGCAGCGGCACCAGCATCGCGACATCGCCTGGAAGGCGCCCAAACACTTGGACGAGCGCCCCATACCGGCGCCGTTATTCGATTGTGTCTCCGACAACCTGATCGACAATGCCTGCAAAAAGCGCCAGAACAATTCTGCCATCGCCGTCGAGGTATCGCTGGAAGCTGAGCCCTTCAGTCTGGCCATTAGCGATACCGGCAGCGCCATCCCCGACACCATTGCGCGGCAAGTGCTGAATACGATCGTGCCATCGGAAAGCGGCATGGGAATCGGGCTGTACCAGGTTGCGCGCTGGGCAACGCAATCCGGCTATCGGCTGGAATTGAGCGAAAACAGCGCGGGGAAAGTGACATTCCGTCTGACCAGGACAAGATAGCTTCCGTCCCGTATTTGGACTTCCGGCTCTTTATCGTGCGGGCGGCATCCGCAGCGGGTAAAATCGCGGCCTCATGAATGCAGCCCTGTCCCCCCTGGCCCAGCGTCGTTTGGCGCGTATCCGGCAACTTCCCGCAATCGAATACCCTGCCGACCTGCCCGTCGTGGCGCGGCGCGAGGAATTGGCGCAGGCGATTGAAAAGCATCAGGTCGTCATCGTGTGCGGCGAGACCGGCTCGGGCAAGACCACGCAATTGCCGAAGATATGCCTGAGCCTAGGGCGCGGCGTGCTGGGCGTGATCGGCCACACCCAACCGCGCCGGGTGGCGGCGCGTTCGGTCGGCGCGCGCATCGCGCATGAGCTGAAATCCGAACTCGGCGGGCTGGTCGGCTACAAGGTGCGCTTCAACGACAAGGTGTCGTCCGACACCTGCATCAAGCTGATGACCGACGGCATCCTGCTGGCCGAGATTCATCACGACCCGCTGCTGAAACAATACGACACCATCATCATCGATGAGGCGCACGAGCGCTCGCTCAACATCGATTTCCTGCTGGGCTACCTCAAGCGCCTGTTGCCGCGCCGCCCTGACCTGAAACTCATCATCACCTCGGCTACGCTGGATGCGGAAAGGTTTGCGAAGCATTTTGGTGGGGTTGCGACGACGGTGTCTTCGTTGGCCAAGGCTTCCCTCACCCCAGCCCTCTCCCGATGGGAGAGGAAGCCTGAGTTGGTGAGTTCCGTGATTGGCCCCTCTCCCGCCTGGAGAGGGGGTGGGGTGAGGGAAGCCTCTAGCCACGAAGCCCAACCTCAAGCAAACCGATCAGTCCCCATCATCCAGGTCTCCGGCCGCACTTATCCTGTCGAGGTGCGTTACCGCCCGCCACAGCAGAACGAAGAGGGCGACACACAGGACGTGCCGCAGGCGGTATGTAGCGCGCTGGATGAGCTTTCCATCGGCGGGCTCAGAGGCGACGTACTGGTGTTCCTGCCCGGCGAGCGCGAGATCCGCGACACCGCCGAGGCCTTGCGCAAGCACCAGCACAAGGGCATGGAGATACTGCCACTGTTCTCGCGCCTGTCCATCGCCGAACAGGATCGTGTATTCAAGCCCGCTTCCGGTATGCGCCGCGTGGTGCTGTCCACCAACGTGGCGGAGACTTCGCTGACTGTGCCCAACATCGGGTACGTGATCGACAGCGGGCTGGCGCGCATCAACCGCTATAGCGTGCGTCAGAAGGTTGAGCAGTTGCGCATCGAGAACATCTCGCGTGCCGCCGCCAACCAGCGTGCGGGTCGCTGCGGCCGCGTGATGAGCGGCATCTGTATCCGTTTGTACGAAGAGGCTGATTTCCTGCAGCGGTCCGAATTTACCGATGCGGAAATTTTCCGTGTGTCGCTGGCCACCGTCATCCTGCGCATGAGCGCACTGGGACTGGGCGAAGTGGAGGAATATCCGTTCATCGAGCCGCCTGGTTCTCGCGCGATCGCTGATGGCTACCAGTTGCTGGTTGAGTTGGGCGCGATGGCAGAGAGTGTTCCCGCACTCCCAGCCTCTCTCCCGCAGGGTGAGGGAGCGCCCGTGGCGAAACGCACTGCTCGCCAACTCACCCCACTTGGCCACGAACTTGCGAAGCTGCCGCTGGATCCCAAGGTGGCGCGGCTGTTGCTGGCCGGGCGACAATACCACTGTCTGAACGAGATACTCGTAATCGCCAGCGCCCTGGCGCTGCAGGACCCGCGCGACCGCCCGGCGGAGCGGCGCGAAGCAGCGGATGCCGCACACCAGCGTTTCAACGACGAGCACTCGGATTTCCTTGCCTACCTCAAGCTGTGGATCTGGTTCCAGGAGGCGATCAGGCACAAGAAGACGAACAAGCTGTGGGCGAACGAATGCCGGGAAAAATTCCTGTCGCCGCTGCGCCTGCGCGAATGGCACGAGTTGTACCAGCAGTTGCATGCGCAGGTGAGCGAGATGGGCATGCGCTTCAACGAGCAGTCCGCCACCTACGAGCAAATCCACAAGGCGCTGCTGACAGGCCTACTCGGCAACATCGGCTGCAAGGGTGTGGACAAGGAGCCGTATTACCTGGGCCCGCGCGAGATCAAGTTTTTCATCGCATCGAATTCGGTGCTGGCAAAGAAAGGCACCAAGTGGGTGGTGGCCGCCGAGATCGTGGAGACGATCAGACTGTTCGCGCGCTGCGTGGCGCGCATCGAGCCTGAGTGGCTGGAAGAAGTGGGTGCACACCTGATCAGGCGCAGCTATTTCGAACCGCACTGGGAGAAAAGGGCGGCGCAGGTGGCAGCATGGGAACGCAGCACCCTGTACGGTCTGCTCATCAATCCGAAGAAGCGCGTGCATTACGGGCCGATGAATCCGCAAGAGTCGCGCGAGGTATTCATCCGCGAGGCGCTGGTGAACGGCGAGTTCAACACGCAGGCGCCGTTCTTCGCGCACAACCAGAAACTGATTGCGGACATCGAAGCGCTGGAACACAAGGCGCGCAGGCCCGACGTGCTGGTGGACGATGAACTGATTTTCGCGTTCTACGACCAGCGCATCCCCGAGGGAATACATAACGGTGCTGCCTTCGAGCACTGGCGCAAGGAAGCGGAGCGCGCGCAGCCGAAACTGTTGTACCTGAAAAAAGACGACCTCATGCGCCACGAGGCGGCGGGCATTACCACCGAGCAGTTCCCGCCGCAATTGCTGATGAACAACGTGAGCTATGCTCTGGCCTACAACTTCGCGCCGGGCAAGAACGACGACGGCGTCACGCTGACTGTGCCGCTGGCCTTGCTGAACCAGGTGTCGGCGGCGCGCTGCGAATACTTGGTGCCGGGTGTCTTGGCGGAGAAGATCGCGCAACTGCTTAAATCGCTGCCTCAGAAGCTGCGTCGGCATTGCGTGCCGGTACCGGAATTCGCGGCGGCGCTCTGCGTTGTGGTGACACCTTCCGACATGCCCTTGCTGCAAGCGCTGGCGCGTTACATCCGCGAACAGAAGCAGGTCAATGTGCCGCTGGATGCGTTTCGCCTGGAACAGTTGCCCGCGCATTTGCTCATGAATTTCCGCGTGGTGGACGAGCACGGGCGCCAGCTCGGCATGTCGCGGAATTTTGCACAGTTGCGCGGGGAGTGGGCGGCGAAGCAACAAGGGAGTTCTCTCACCCCAACCTCTCTCCCGGGGGGGAGGGGCTAAAAACAGCGCGCGACTCTAACTCTCCCCGGGAGATGGCTGGGGTGAGGAAGGCGTTGACTCGCCACGCCGCTTGGGATTTCGGCGACTTCAAACCTGCCAGCACGGAACAACGTGCCGGACAGACCATCACCGTGTTCAACGCGCTGGTGGACGAGGGCAATGCGGTGACGCAACAGAGCTTCGACACGCGCGAAGCAGCGCTGGCTGCGCATCGCCTGGGTTTGCGGCGCCTTTTCATGATCGCACTGAAAGAGCAGGTCAAATACCTGGAGAAGAACCTGCCCGGCCTGCAGGCCATGGCGATGCACTGGCTACCGTTCGGCTCGCAGCAGGACCTGCAGCAGGAAATTCTGGCCGTGACCTTCGATCGCTGTTGCCTGAACGATCCCCTGCCGGAAAGCGAGAAGGAATTCGCCACGCGCTGCAAGGATGCGAAGGCGCGCCTGAACCTGGTGGCTCAGGAGATCGCCCGGCTGGTTGCAGCCGTGCTGGCCGAACATCATGCTTTGCAAAAATCCTTGCCCGCCTGTAAGTCACATCCTCAGGTGCTGCAGGACATTCGCAGCCAGTGCGAGTGGTTGTTGGGCCGGGAATGGGTGGCGCGCACACCGTACGAGCGCATGCAGCACATGCCGCGCTACCTGAAAGCGCTCAACGTGCGCCTGGAAAAACTGCGCGCCAACCCGGCGCGCGATGCGCAAAACATGGCGCAGATGAACCCGCTGTTGCAGCAATGGCAGCGCAGGCTATCTGCGCTGCAAGGGGAGGCGGATGGGCGGCTGGAAGACTTCGGCTGGATGCTGCAGGAGTTGCGCGTGTCGCTTTATGCGCAGGAACTGAAAACGCCGGTGATCGTGTCGATCAAGCGGCTGGAAAAAATACTGGCCGGGCTGACTTGAAAGATCAGTTTTTGAATCGTTTTGCGATCAGCACTGCGTTGCTGCCGCCGAACGCAAACGAGTTGGACATCACGGCGTCGAGTCTGACATTGTCGCGCCCGTGGTTGGGCACATAGTCCAGGTCGCACTCGGGATCGGGTTCGTGCAGGTTGATGGTGGGCGGAACGGCCTGGTTGTGCAGCGCCAGCACGGCCGCCATGAATTCAACCGCGCCCGTGGCGCCCATCAGATGCCCGTGCATGGACTTGGTCGAACTGACTAAGATTTTGCCCGCATGCGCGCCGAACACCTGCTTGATGGCTTTTGTCTCTTCGATGTCGCCCGCCAACGTGGCCGTGCCGTGGGCATTGATGTAGTGGACATCTTCGGGTTGCAACCCGGCGATGCGTAGCGCATTCCGCATGGTGCGCGTCTGTCCCGTCGCGTCGGGCTTGGTGATGTGGCTGGCATCGGACGAACAATCGTAGCCGGCCAGTTCCGCATAGATCTTCGCGCCGCGTTTCAGCGCACGTTCCCCATCCTCCAGCACCAGCACGGCAGCGCCTTCGCCCAGCACTAGGCCGCTGCGATTCTTCGAGAACGGCTTGCACGATGCAGCGGGATCCTCGGTGTCTTCCAGCGCCAGCGTGCGCAACGCTTCCCAGGCCTTCATCGCTCCCAGCGTGAGCATGGCCTCCGCGCCGCCGGCCAGCATCACATCGGCATAGCCGTGCCGGATCTGGCGACAGGCCTCGCCGATGGCGATGGACGACGATGAGCAGGCGGTGGCGTAGGTCATGTTCGCACCCTGCAGGTGGTACTTGATGGAAAGATGTGACGCGGCGGCGTTGTTCATGCTGAGCAGCACGCTCAGCGGCTTGACGCGCGGCGGGTTGTGCAGGAGCGTCTCTATGTAGCCATCTTCCAAGGTGCCGGCCCCGCCGAGGCAGGAACCCATGCAGACACCGGAGCGCGAATGTTCCTGTTCGTCGAGTTCGAGTTGTGCGTCCTGCACGGCCTGCGCGGCGGCGACCAGCGCAAACTGGCTGAAGCGTTCTATGCCGCTGAGCTGGATCTTGCTGAAGTGGGCGTTGGGATCGAAATCTGCTACCGGTGCGCCGATGCGGATGGAAAGTTTTTCGGCAAAGTCGGTTTGCAGGCGCTTGACGCCGGAGCGGCCTGCCATCAGGTTGCTGAAAAATTCGACGGGGTTTTTTCCAACCGGGGAGATGATGCCCAGTCCGGTGATGACGACGCGCCGTGTCATGAAAGTTACTGTGCAGCGCCTTTTTGCTGGGCGATGAGCTTGTCCACCAGATCGACCACGTCCTGCAGTGTCTTGAGCTCGACGCGCTCGTCCGGCATGGTGAGTTTCAGCTCATCCTCGAGATTGAACGTGAACTCGATCACCGACAGCGAATCCAGCCCCAGGCTTTCCAGCGTCGCTTCCGGGGTAAGATCTTCCGGCTTGAGGTCGAATTGCTTGACCATCATGTTTTGTATGGTTTGCAGGGAGCTCATAGTTGCTTGTTTACAGTAAGAATTCGGCTCGAATTATAGCAGAGAATGGGCATTAGCCGGGGTGATGTTGGGCGCGCGCGCTTTCAAAAAAACGTATGGTGTCCGTGGCCACTTGCTCTCGGTCGTTGTCCACGGTGATCATGTGGTAGCTGTTGTGCAGCATGACGCTTTCCACGGTACTGGCACCGATATGCTGGGCCACAAAGCAGGCGCTGCGCGGCGAGGCGACTTCATCTTCCGTGGCGTGAATGACGATGGCGGGGGCGGTCACGTGTGACAGTGTCTTCTTGACTGCAGCAATCATGCGTTCCGCTTCCTGGATGGCGGGCAGGTTCAGCCGACTGGCCCCGACCATGGACGCATCCTTGTGCGCCATTTCGCGTGCGACCCAGCGGCGCAACTGTTCGTTCTTGAGGCCGAATGGCTCGCGTTCCTTGTAGGTGTACCAGTAACGAATGGGCCGCAGGTACCCGAGGTAACGGAAAGGCCGGTACCAGGGGATGGCCCAGCCGTCGTACCAGAGCGTGGTTGACAGCAGCGTCAATGCCTCAACTTCATCCCCGAGTTCGGCCGCGATACTGAGTGACAAGGTCGCGCCGATGCATAGCCCGCCCAGGGCCACTGTCCTGTGTTTTTGTTTCAAAACGCGGAACTCTTCCAGCGCTTTTGCGTGCCAATCCTGCCAGTGCGTGACCGAACGCGGCGTGTCGCCGTGCTCAAAGCCGTAACCTGCGATGTGCGGCAGATGTACCGTGTAACCGGCCTGCTGCAGGCGTTTTGCCAGCGGCAGTAGTTCGACCGGGCTGCTTTGCAGTCCGTGGATCAGCAGCACAGCGTGTTCGCCTCCAGCAAGCGTGATTGGGCTCATTGACTCGAAGTCGGTAACGAGAAGGGGCGGCATTCTAGCAAATCCGCCCGCATCCGGTTTGGCAAGTCCGCGCGGACTCGTCGTCGCGCATGCTGTGCCGCAGCGCGCTGCGCTATAATCGGCAACAGATTCATTCGGGTATTTCAAGATTAAGGCCATGGACAAACAACTACGCGACGCTGCACTGCAGTATCACCGCCAGTCGCCCGCAGGAAAAATCTCGGTCAATTCCACCAAGCCGATGATCACCCAGCGCGACCTTTCGCTGGCGTATTCGCCGGGGGTGGCGGCGGCGTGCGAACTCATCGTGGAGAATCCGGCCGAGGTGCGCAACATGACCTCCCGCGGCAACCTGGTTGCGGTCATTACCAACGGCACCGCTGTGCTGGGCCTGGGCAACATCGGCCCTCTGGCGGCCAAGCCGGTAATGGAAGGCAAGGGCGTGCTGTTCAAGAAATTTGCCGGCATCGACGTATTCGACCTGGAGATCAAGGAGAACGATCCCGACAAACTGGTCGACATCATCGCCTCGCTGGAACCCACTTTCGGCGGCATCAATCTGGAAGACATCAAGGCGCCCGAATGTTTCTACATCGAGCGCAAACTGCGCGAACGCATGCACATTCCGGTGTTTCACGACGACCAGCACGGCACCTCGATCATCGTAGGCGCAGCCCTGCTTAACGGGTTGAAGGTGGTCGGCAAGAAGATGGAAGATATCAAGCTGGTGGCGAGCGGCGCGGGTGCAGCGGCACTGGCCTGTCTGGACATGCTGGTTGATCTCGGCGTGAGGATGGAGAATATCATCGTCACCGACATCAAGGGCGTGGTGTACAAGGGCCGCACCGAGGAGATGGACGACAACAAGGCGCGCTACGCCGTAGAGACATCGGCGCGCACGCTGGGAGAAGTCATCGCCGGGGCGGATGCATTCCTGGGTTTGTCTGCCGGCGATGTGCTCAAGCCGGAGATGGTCAAGCAGATGGCATCGCCAACCTGCCCTACAACGTCGCCTCGCCGTTGCTGGTGCGCTGGTTGCGTCAGGCCGCCGCCTATGAGCGCATGACGCTGATGTTCCAGCGCGAAGTGGCCGAGCGGATCGTCGCGGCACCGGACACAAGTGCCTACGGCCGGCTGTCGGTGCTGGCCGGTTGGACCTGCGAGCGCCACATCGCGGTGCGGCTGCCGCCCGAGGCGTTCGTGCCGCCGCCAAAAGTGTGGTCCGCCGTCGTGGTGCTGACGCCGTGCGGCACGGCCGAGCCGGATATCTCCAGCAGGCGATGGAACGGCTGACCGCGGCGGCGTTTGGGCAACGCCGGAAGATGTTGCGCGGTGCGCTGAAGCCGCTTCGGCGGCGAGGCGTTGCTGACGCGTGCCGGCATCGCGCCGGAACGCCGAGCAGGAAACGCTCAGCGTGGCCGAGTTCGACCGTCTCGCACGATTGTTATGAATTTTGCATGGATGACGCCGGCGTCGAGGGGAACGAACCCACGCCGCACCTTGACGCCGCCATGGGGCGAATCCGATACGCCGCGGCAATATTCGCCGGGGCGCGATCTGGCCGCGCACATCCTCCTCATCGCAACAAGAAATTGAATTCTGCCCGGTCGCCACATGGCCTCTCGGGTCACGGACAAGCCTGAACCGGCCATCTTTCCGGGCACTCGCCGCGACAGATAGCGGTCAAAACCGATAATTCCCTGAATTTCATAAATCATAAGACCGCCTAAACAGATTATCCGCGGCAAAGAGCCTCGCGTGCGAGAGTGAAGCGGCACTCGACCGCGAACGGGAATGATGGGCGCGGATGGCGGCATTGCCGCTGGGGGCTATTCGAGTTAAGGAGTGAACGCGACCGCGATGCCATCGGGAACCGGGCCTTCGACACGGGACCTTCACGAACGCGAGGCAAAACAAAACGCGCCGGCATCGTAATGGTGTCGAGGCGCGAAGACCGGGGAGACTTTCAACCATGCCAATCAATCGCCGGACCATGCTCGCCGCCACCTTGGCCGCCACCGCCG
>CAVRYQ010000115.1:0-7847 GCA_963725375.1 uncultured Pseudomonadota bacterium
TTGTCCAGCACGCCGGGGGTGTTGGTCAGCAATACCAGCTTTTCGGCGCGCAGCACTTCCGCGAGCTTGCCCGCCACCACGTCGGCGTTGATATTCAGGGTCTCGCCGTCCGGCGACACACCGATGGGTGCAATCACCGGGATGAAGTCGCCGGAATCCAGAAATGTGATGATGGCAGGATCGATCTTGTTGATGTCGCCGACCAGTCCGATGTCCAGCATCTTGCCGGGCTCGTCGTTGCTGTCCAGCATCAGTTTCTCGGCCCGGATGAAGCTTCCATCCTGCCCGGTCAATCCTACGGCCTTGCCGCCGAAGCGATTGATCAGATTGACGATGTCCTTGTTGACCTTGCCCAGCACCATCTCGACCACATCCATGGTCTCTTCATCGGTGACGCGCATGCCCTGGATGAATTCGCCTTTCTTGCCCACTTTCTGCAGCAGGTCGTTGATCTGCGGGCCACCGCCGTGCACCACGACCGGATTCATGCCGACCAGCTTGAGCAACACCACATCGCGCGCGAAGCCTTCCTGCAGCTTGGGGTCGGTCATGGCGTTGCCGCCGTATTTGATCACGATGGTCTTGTCGAAGAAGCGCTGGATATAGGGCAGGGCCTCGGACAGGGTGTGGGCTTTTTGTGCTGCGGTGGCGATGGTCAATGGCATATGCATTCCTTCAAAATTCTGCGCGCATTCTACCGCATACAAAAACGAAACGGGCAGCTTGTAGCTGCCCGTTTCAGTAGAAGTTAACGCTCCCTTACCGATGGTCTTTTACGGTCGGATCGTTGTAATGCTGATAGCTCAATTCTAGCGCCCTGACCTCGGCCTCGGTATTGACGGTAATCTGCTTTCCGCCGATTTGCAGCACCAGGGTCAATGGAACGCGGTCTCCGGCGTTCAGGCCCTGCTTCAACCCGACCAGCGAGAGATAGGTACCGCGCGTCCCGAAAAGCGTGATGCTGTGTGCGCCCAATTTCATGCTGCTGACCGTCTCGGTCTGCAACTGGCCATGGCGCAACACCACACCCTGCAACTGGCCCGTTTGCGCGACCGGACTGCTGACCGACAGCAGGCGTGCAGCCTTGGTGACGGTCAGGTTCATCTGCACGGTGGCGGATGTCTGTCCGGGCACGCTCTCGCGCATCCAGACTTTATCCACGATCACATCGCTCGTTCCGCCCCAGGTGTTGCTTGCGCACAACAGCCCGACCGCACAGATTAGTTTGCGCCACATGACCAGCCCCTATTGGTGGTGTTCATGCCCTTCGTCGCCAGTGGTTTCCAGCGGCCTGATCGCCGCAAGCGCCTTAATCACCGACGTGTGCCCGTCGGGGAATTTCACCGTCAATGCAAACGGCAGTTTGTGACCGGCCTGGAGGGGCTTCTTCAGTCCGACCAGCATCAGATGATTGCCGTCTGCTCCCAGCGTCACCGGTGTCCTGGCCGGCAGGGACAAAGACTCGATCGCACGCATCTTCATCATGTTCCCCTCCATGACCATGCTGTGTATCTCCCCACTCTGCGCCGATCCGCTCTCCACGCCGGTCAGGACCGCGTCCGTCCTGCTGGTGATGGTCAACTGCACCGACGCGCTGTCCTGCCCGGGGGCGGTAGCGCGCGCCCACGCCTTGGTCACTTTCACTTCCTCGGCATAAGCTTGCGATACAGCAAGCATTGCCAAAAAACACGCACACATAAACTTTTTCATGCTTTCTCCTGAATAAAAAGTCACATCCTATTTTAGCCCGTATATCCGTCCGGAAAATACCGTTTTGCACATTGCGCGCATCATGTCGCGGCTCTCCTCTCTCCATCCCCCGCCCGTTGCCGCCGTGCCTGCAGCCTTGAAGCTCCGGGCCGCCGTGTAATTGTCTGACTTCACCGCCGAGCAACCGTACATCACGCTCAAGCTCTCATTGGCGATCTTGGTTGTGAGATTGGCGCCCCGTACATAGCCATTGCTGCGATACATGGCTCCCGCTTCGCCCCTGATCTAAGGTGGCCTGCCCGTCCCGGGCAAATGCGGCGCGATTCCCGCGTAGACTTCGGCGCTGCCGACGCCGGACGGACCGCTATACGAAAGCGGTGGATTCATGTGGTTCACGCAGGCCGAAGTCAGATCCATGCCGTCCACTTTGAAGCCCACCCGGTCATCCGCCATGTGATGTACACGTCAAGATAACTGCGGCAACACCTATTTTGAGCTTGAAGATCATCGCAATTATCCACACCATGATTACGGGCAATGCAGTGCGGATTTTATGAAATGTTCAGCAATGGTCCTGCGGCATATTGCCGCACCCCTTGCTCGGAGCGACTCCGGTAGAATCCGGCTTCATGAATTCCTCCCTGCTCGCCTCCCAGACCGGCCATTCGCATCTGCGCAGATTGGTCCTGTTGCGCTGCGCCACCGTCCTGGCCCAGACGACGACCCTGATCCTGGCGCATCGCTTCCTGAGCACGGATTTCTCGTGGACGCCCATGCTGGGCGCAGTCTTGTTTCTTGCAGGGGTGAACACATTGACCTGGTGGCGCCTCTCCCTGGATTTTCCAGTCGGCAACCTCGAGTTGTTCCTGCAACTTGGCGTCGACGTGCTGGTATTGACCATCCTGCTCTACTACAGCGGAGGCTCGACAAATCCGTTCGTTTCCCTTTATCTGTTGCCGCTGGTAATCGCCGCCGCCACGTTGCCGCGCCAACACACCTGGGGCATGGCCGCGCTGACGCTTGCCTGCTACAGCATGCTGATGGTTTGGCACGTGCCGCTGCCGATGGAGCATGCGCAATCCGGGACGGTCACCATGCAGGGAATGGACCACATGCATCGCATGGATGCCGCGCCGTCTGCTGGCGCCGTCTCCGCTGCGCCATGGGACGCTTTCAACACGCATGTACTGGGCATGTGGCTGAACTTTGTCATCAGCTCCGTGGTGATTGCGTATTTCGTCGTGGAAATGGCACGCGCGGTGCGAAGTCGCGATGCGCAGCTCACCCGCGTTCGCGAGGAGACATTGCGCAACGAACGCATCGTGGCACTCGGCATGCAGGCGGCCGGGGCCGCACATGAACTAGGGACGCCGCTCTCCACCATGTCTGTCGTCATCGGCGAGATGCGGCATGAATGCAGCGCGCCCGAACAGATGGACAATCTGTCCATCCTGGATGAACAGGTGCGCAACTGCAAACGCATACTCGATTCCCTGCTCTTCCATGCACAGGAAACGAGCCGCGAGCTGTCCCTGGAAGAATTCATCCGCAACGTGCTTGGTGAATGGCAGTTGCTGCGCCCGACCGTGCATTACCGCTTTCACATAAAAAGCTTGCAGCCTCCGCCGCGGCTGCGGGCCGACCTTGCCTTGCGATCGGCCCTGCTCAACCTGCTGAACAACGCCGCCGATGCATCCCCGGATGAAATGGATATCCTGCTGTCCTGGGATGACGCCAACATCACGCTGGAAATCCGCGACCACGGCCCCGGCCTGACACCGGAAACCGCTGCGCAAGCCGGGTCGGCCTTCTTCACCACCAAGCAGGAAGGCCGCGGGCTGGGGCTTTTCCTCGCCAACGCCACGCTGGAAAGACTAGGCGGGACGGTGCGCCTGTCCAACCGCGAAGGCGGCGGTGCAACCACGGAGGTGATTTTCCCTCTGCGCAGGGTATCCACATGAACCTGGCCGAAAAGCCATCATTGCTGCTCGTGGACGACGACCCGACGTTTCGCGCGGTACTGTCGCGCGCACTGGAAAAACGCGGCTTCGCGGTGACGGCAGCGGACAGCGTCGAGCAGGCCATGCCTTTGGCGACCGCCAATCCGCCGGAATGTGCCGTGGTGGATTTGAAGATGGACGGCGCTTCTGGACTCGTCCTGGTGCAGAAACTGCACGAACTCGACCCCGCCACCCGTATCGTGATGCTGACCGGGTATGCCAGCATCGCCACTGCAGTGGAGGCGATCAAGCTGGGCGCAACGCAATACCTTTCCAAGCCGGCCAATGCCGACGAAATTGTTGCCGCCTTCGGGCACAACGCGAGCACCGACATTCCGTTCGAAGCTCACCCCGCAAGCGTAGAGCGCCTGGAGTGGGAACATATCCAGCGCGTACTGCACGAAAACGGCGACAATATCTCCGCCACCGCGCGCGTCCTGAACATGCACCGCCGCACGTTGCAGCGTAAGCTGTCCAAGCGCCCTGCAAGCCCGTAGCAACTCCGAATCGCCTTGAGTTCGGGCGTTCGGGGTAGAATGAACGACGAGGATAGTCACCCGCAACAAACCGGAAAGAAATAAATGAACGCCAAGCCCATCGATCTGAGGGCATCCATCCGAAACCTCGACAGCCTGCCGACCATGCCACTGGTGGCACAAAGGATATTGAGTCTGCAACTGGATACGATTGAAGGCGAAAACCGCCTGCTGCAATTGATCGAACAGGACCCGCTGATATCCGCCCGCATCATCGGCCTTGCCAATTCCCCATTGTTCGGCGCTGCAAGGAAAATAGCTTCCATCCCCGATGCCGCCCAGATGCTGGGCCTGAACCGCATCAAATCCGTTTCTGTCGGCATTGCCGTGATGTCGACGCTCACCCGTCACCCGACAGGGCATCTGAATGTGCGCCATCTCTGGGAACACAGCCTGAGTATCGCGCTGGCAATGTGCGCGCTGGCGCGCGCAATGCCCATCCGCTCCTGCCCTGCCGACGACGAGGTGTTCTTCGCCGGGCTGCTGCACGACATCGGCTTCATGGTCCTCAACTATCTCGACCCGACAAGCAGCGACCTGCTGCAAGCCAGACTGGCTGCGGCACCTGACCGACCGATACACGAAGTGGAAGCCGAAGTGCTCGGAATCGGGCACGGCGCGTTGGGTGCGGAACTGGCCCGGCATTGGGATCTGCCGGACACGATCGTTACCGTGCTGCGCTACCATCATGCCCCTGACCATGCCGGAGCCAGGGCCGGACAACCCTTCATTCCATTGCTCAACCTGGCCGAAAAGCTTCTGCCCACAGCCGGTTTTTCAGAACACGTCTCGATCGACATCAGCGAGCGTGACTGGTCAAGTCTGACCATAGACCCCGCACGCGCCGAAGAGCTGACAGCATCCGTCCGCGATCAGGCAGAGCATGCAAGACAAGTTACCGCCGCGCTATAATCCGGTCAACAATCCGGCATTTACTCATGAACGCACCCATCGATCTCCGTTTAGCCATACGCAACCTGAATTCCTTGCCTGCGTTGCCCGTCATCGCGCAGAGACTGATGGCGCTCAAGCTGGACAGTGAAGAGGGCGAGAAGCAGATGATGTTGCTGATTTCGCAAGACCCGATGATCTCGGCAAAGATCATCGGCTTGGCAAACTCTCCCTTGCTCGGCGCATCGCGCCACATCTCCGCGATCAAAGACGCCGCCATGCTGCTGGGGCTGAACAGGGTGAAATCGGTCGCCACGGGCATCGCCGTCATGTCTCTCGTGAACAAGCCCATAGGACGCTTTGATCCGCAGGAATTGTGGTTGCACAACATGGCGGTGGCCTTTGCCATGCTGGCAGTTGTACGTGCGATGCCCGCGAAGAAACGCCCGCAGGACGACCAAGTGTTCCTCGCCGGCATGTTGCATGACATCGGCTACCTCGCGCTTGCGCACCTGGATACTCAGCGCAGCGACGATCTGCATACCCGCCTCGTCATCGAACCGGACAGACCCGCCATCGAAATTGAGCATGAGTTGCTGGAAGTCACGCATGACGAACTGGGTGCCGAATTGGCGAAGCATTGGAGCCTGCCTGACGATATTGTCGCGGTATTGCGCTACCACCACGCACCGGATGCAGCCGAGGCTGCTGAAGGACAGCCCCGGCTGCATCCGGTACGTGGTGGTAGCGCAATACCGCGACAATATCGTCAGGCAGGCTCCAATGCTTCGCCAATTCGGCACCCAGTTCGTCATGCGTGACTTCCAGCAACTCATGCTCAAGTTCGATGGCGGGCTGTCCGGTTCGATGACGAGGCGGGTCTGCAGATCGTCGCTGCGCTGAGTGTCCAGGTGCGCAAGCGCGAGGTAGCGATGTCATGCAACATACCGGCGAAGGGACACTGGTAGTCCTGCGGGCGTTTCTTCGCGGGCATCGCACATACAACTGCCAGCATGGCGAAGGTCAGAGAGAGAGTGTGCAACCAGAATTCGTGAGGATGAAAGCGTCCTACGGGCTTGTTCACGAGAGACGTGACGGCGGTGCCCATGGCGACCGTTCACCCTGTTCAGCCCCAGCAGCGTGGCAGCATCTTTGATCGCGGAGATGTGGCGCGATGCGCCGAGCAAGGAGGAGTTTGCCAAGCCGATGATCTTTGCCGAGATATCGGGTCTTGCGAAATCAGCAACATCATCTGCTTCTCGCCCCTTCACTGTCCAGCTAAAGCGCCATCAGTCTCTGCGCGATGGGGCGTATCGCGGGCAAGGAATTCAGGTTGCGTATGGCTAAACGGAGATCGATGGGTGCGTTCATGAGAAATGCCGGATTGTTGACCGGATTATAGCGCGGCGGTAACTTGTCTTGCATGCTCTGCCTGATCGCGGACGATGCTGTCAGCTCTTCGGCGCGTGCGGGGTCTATGGTCAGACTTGACCAGTTCACGCTCGCTAGATGTCAAATCAAGACGTGTTCTGAAAAACCAGCTGTGGGCAGAAGCTTTTCGGCCAGGTTGAGCAATGGAATGAAGGATATGGGGCCCTGGCTCCGGCATGGTCAGGGGCATGATGGTGCACGCGGCGCGGTAACGATCGTGTCCGGCAGATCCCAATGCCGGGCCAGTTCCGCACCCGAACACGCAGTACCCCATTCCGAGCACTTCGGCTTCCACTTCGTGTATCGGTCGGTCAGGTGCCGCGGCCACGTCTGGGCTTCCAGCAATCAGTGCTTGTCGGGTCGAGATAGTTGAGGACCATGGAACTTTTCGATGTCGTGCAGCAGCCCGGCGAAGAACACCTGCGTCGTCGGCAGGGCAGGAGCGGATGGGCATTGCGCGCGCCAGCGCACAGCGATTGCCAGCGCGATACTCAGGCTGTGTTCCCAGAGATGGCGCACATTCAGAAGTGTGGGTGACGGGTGAGCGTGGACATTCACGGCAATGCCGACAGAAACGGATTTGATGCGGTTCAGGCCCAGCATCTGGGCGGCATCGGGGATGGAAAGTCTGTTTCCTTGCAGCGCCGAACAATGAGAAATCAGCAAGGCCGATGATGCGGGCGGATATCAGCAGGGTCCTGTTCGATCAATTGCAGCAGGCGGTTTTCGCCTTCCCGAATCGTATCCAGTTGCAGACTCAATATATTTTGTGCCACCCGTCGGTCGGCGGCTGTCGGAAAAGTGAGGGATGGATGCCCTCAGATCGATGGGCTTGGCGTTCATTTATTTCTTTCCGGTTTTGCGGGGGGTTAGTCCTGTCGTTCATTCTACCCCGAACGCCCAAACTCAAGGCGATTAGTGGTTGCGCTTGCAGGACGCTGCCGAGAACTTGGGTGCAACGTGCGGCGGTCGTGTTCAGGACACGGCGCGGTGGGCGTGCTGTTGTTGCCGTTTTCGGTGGGGTACCGCGCTGGATATCTTCCCCACTCCAGGCGCTCTACGCTTGCGGGGGTAAGCTCGAACGGAATGTGAGGTGCTCGCGTTGTGCCCGAAGGCGGCGACATTTCGTCGGCATTGGCCGCTTGGAAAGGTATTGCGTTGCGCCCAGCTTGATCGCCTCCACCTGCAGTGGCGATGCTGGCAGACGTACAGATAACGGGGGGTGGCGGGGGTTGAGTTCGTGCAGTTTCTGCGCCAGGGACAAAGTGCAGAAGCGCCG
>CAVRYQ010000116.1:0-5827 GCA_963725375.1 uncultured Pseudomonadota bacterium
CATTTCGAGTGAGTCCGCCTTGCAGATTCCGGCGGAGATGGTGCACTACGGCATGACTAAGACCGCCCAGCTCGCCGTGGCACGCGGTATAGCAGGAGTCGTTTCCCGCCAGCGGCGTCACCGTCTGAGCTGGGGTAAGCGCGTCCTACGGAAAGCGAGGGCGTATCCACATTCGTCGAAGGATTGGCAAGACAGCAGGGTAAGACGGGGGAAGAGGTGCAGCGCGAGTTCTTTGAAACTGCCCGGCCCAGCAGCCTGCTGAAGCGCTTTGCAACCACCAGGGGAGTCGCCGCCATGGTGGTCTATCTCTGCAGCGAAGCGGCATCGGCAACCACAGGCGCGTCAATTCGAGTCGATGGAGGTGTCGTAGGATCGGATTCCGTAACAGGTTCTACGCACGATCGCTTTTTCAGTATCTTTCCCGTCCCTGCTTCACTGCATACATGTCCTGGTCGGCGGCGTCCAGAACTTCGTCCAGCGACATTCCTTCTGACCACCCTCCCACGCCTACACTCACGGTCAGCAAAAAACCCTCCAGGTGTCCGCCTTCGTTCCAGCGTTTCAGATAATCGGAGATTCTCTTGACCACGATGCATGCGTTCTCCGGCAAGGTGTCGGCAAGAATGATAAGGAACTCATCGCCGCCATACCTCACCGCCGCATCCGAGCCGCGCGTCGAATTCATCAGCGCCCCCGCCACCTTCCGAGAGCACGAAATCGCCGGTAATATGGCCGAACCGGGCATTCACCTCCCGGAAACGGTCGACATCCGCCACAGGAAGGTAAGCGGCTCCACCGAACGCGGAAGCTGCCATCTCCAAGCCACTTAAGGCGAATCGGTGGTCGGCTGGTGGGCAACAAAGATCTCGCCGGGCAATCCGGTGACCAAGTCCAACGGCGGCCTGTTTCGTACGGACGCTATGGGGTGAGCTGGCATGGCAGTTGGGCTTTGACGGAGAAAGTATACAAGGAAGACGAAAGAGGGCGTTCACACGGATCGCGGCCGACGACGAGCTTGCCACGAGCCCGGTGATCGCGTAAGCGAGGTTGTCCTGCATTCCAAAATACGTGCCATGCGCAGGCTGATAGAGATGCAGCGCTCGTTGGTCGACATCACCCATCAGTTGAATGCCGCCAACCGGGAATTACAACGCCTGTCCACCATTGATGGCTTGACGGGCATTCCCAACCGCCGCTTGTTCGACGAGTTGTCGATCCGCGAATGGCGCCGTTGCGAGCGCATGAAAAAGCCCGTGGCGCTGGTGATGCTGGACGTCGACAACTTCAAGCTGTTCAACGACGAATACGGGCATCAGGCCGGAGATGAATGCCTGCGTGCGGTGGCCGGCCAGGTGGCGCGTGCCGCGCCGCGTGCGGCAGATCTGGCCGCACGCTACGGTGGCGAGGAATTTGCCATGGTATTGGGCGAGACCGATGCCGATGGCGCGCGCTGGGTGGCGGAGAATGTGCGCCAGCATGTGAGCGAACTTGATATCCTGCATGCCACGGCGAAACGGCGCGTTACCATCAGTTGCGGCGTGGCGTCGGTTGTCCCGGCAAGCGGTTTTTCGTTTGAAACATTGTTGCGCTCCGCAGACCGGGCCTTGTACCAGGCCAAGGCCGCCGGACGCGACCGGGTGGTCGTGAACGACTACGGGCAGATTTGACTACGGGCGACTGTAGTCAGCCCAGTTGTTCGGCGTTTCGTACAGGCGCACGCGTTCCAGTCTCAGATGGTTGCCATAGGTGTCCCGGTAGGCATTCGACAGCATGTCGAAGGCGACCCGTGCCAGATTCTCCGCAGTCGGGATAACGTCCAGCACCACGGTCTTGTGGCCGGGCAGGCTGTCCAGGAAATCCAGCACGACCCGGTCGCCCCGGTATACCAGAAATGCATGGTCCCACGTATCTACGACCTGCTCCTTGGCGATGCGTTTCACGTCCGAAAAATCCATCACCATGCCCTGCTCCGACACACCATCGACGGTGATGACATCGCCTGCTAGCGTGATGTCCAGGGTGTAGCGATGGCCGTGCAAGTGTTTGCACTGGCTGTTGTGGTTGGGGATGCGGTGTCCGGCATCGAATTCCAGGCGGCGGGTGATTTGCATGGCGGGATGCTTGATTGTATGAGGCGCGGATTATAGCTTGAAGGCGCGCACCGCATTCTTGAAAGCGGCCAGCCCATCCTTTTCCGCCTCTCCGCCATAGCGCAATGACGCATAGCGCGCGGCGATATTCTGGATATCTGCCGCCAGCTCCGGTCGCACGGCGGAGATTCTCCACGCATAATCCATGGCGCCTTCATGCGCTGCGCGCGGCAAGCCGGCTTGCGCCAGTTTGCGGCAGATTTTCAGCCATGCGGCCTGTACCGCGTCCGGCTTGTACACGGAAAGGCGGCGTAACATGATGAGCGCGAACATGCCCACCAGCAGGGCGACCCCGGACAACATGTTGAGCGCCAGTTTCTTCCAGGTGATGTCTTCCATGCCCAGACGCGTCAGGAAGGCGAACTGGCGTTCCGTGTCGTAACCCAGAACCCACTGGTTCCACTGGTTGGTCAGCGCGTCGAGGTCTAGGCGCAGCTTCAGCAGGAACGGGGATTGCGTGCGTGCAAGAAAAGGCAGGGTGGCGTTGCCAGGCAAGGCCGAGTTCAGGCCGCTTTGTATTCTTGCCGGGGAAATCGCAGCAGTCGGATCGATGCGAACCCAGCCGCGATCGCCCAGCCAGACTTCCGCCCAGGCATGCGCATCGTACTGGTGCAGGACGTAATAGCCCCCCAGGTCGTTGTAGTCACCGCCCTGGTAGCCGGTCACCACGCGCGCCGGCACGCCCGCCGCACGCATCAGGAACACGAAGCTGCCGGCATAGTGTTCGCAGAATCCTTTCCGGGTGGTGAAGATGAAATCGTCCACGCTGTCGGTGCCGAGCAGTCGTGGTTCCAGCGTGTACTCGAAACCGTTCCGGCCGAAATAGTCGAGCGCGGTTCGTACCAGTGTCATGGTGTCGTTACTGCGTGCGAGCCATTCCGCCGCGAGCCTCCGTGCCTGCGGGTTATAGCCCGGCGGCAGGGCGAGGGCGCGCTGGAGTTGTTGCGGCGGCTCGCCGGGATTGGCGTGATAGGCAAGCAGCGAAGTGGCGCTGTAGCGCGTGCGGGCATTCACCGGCGTCCTGCTTAGTACCTGAAAATCCGGTGCGAGAACGGCCGGAATGGAAATCTTCGTCGGCATGTCCAGTGCGAACAACCAAAGTTTGTTGTGTGGTTCCAGCGTCACGGTATAGTCGACAGGCGTGGACGCATCGGCAAGGACGGGGGGCTGCAAGGTCGCATTGCGTCCACGCTTCCAGCTTGTGCCGTCGAAATCCCACAGCACCGGCCCGCGCCAGTAAAGCTGTTCGCGCGACGGCACCTTGCCGTTGAAGACGACGCGGAATGCCACTGCATCGGACAGGGAAAGTTTGCTCAGGCTGCCCGGCGCCATCGAGTCGGACAGGCCGCTGCTGGCGTAGGTATCCTGCGGCAGTCCCCACAGCGGCCCCTGCACGCGCGGAAACAGCACGAAAATGACCAGAGACAGCGGGATGGCCTGCAGCAGCAATATGCCGGCGACGCGCAGTCGCTGCGTGAAGGCGAGATCGCTCGTCTGCAGCTGCACCCAGGTCGCCATGATGACCAGCAAAGTAAGCAGCATGAACAGCGCGGTTGGGATGCTTTGCGAGTAGAAGAAATTGGTGATGATGACGAAGCAGGATAGATAGATCAGCACCGTGACGTCGCGTATTGCACGCATCTCAAGCAATTTCAGCGCGGCGAGCAGCATGAGCAGGGTGACGCCGACTTCCCGCCCGAACAGCGTATGGAAGGTGACGGCGATCGCCAGCACGCAGGCGACGGTGATGACGAGCAGGAGCCAGTGCGCGGGCAGGGGCTGACCGCTCCAGGTGAGGTAGGCGCGCCAAGCCAGCAGTGCCGAACAGACCGCACTGACCCACAACGGCAGATGCGCTGCATGCGGCGCGCTGACCAGGAGGATGCAGGCGATGAGTCCGTAGATGAGCGGGGCAGAGAGCCTCATGGTTCAGCTAGTCCGTATAGCGCCAGGCGGCGCAGGCATTCGGTGCGGTGTGCCGCACCGTGCTGCGGCAGCAGTGGCGACGGGTGTCGCTCGCTCTCTGGCAGGCGCAGGCCGTACATCAAGCCGAGCGCATCGGCATCCAGCACCCAGCGCGCCAGCAGCGCAAGCTTCGTTTCCGCTCCGACATCGGGCAGGAGCGACCAGTCCAGCCATAATTCCTGACCTTGGCAAGCGGAGAACTGCTTCACCTGCAGGCCCTGCTCGCGCGCCAGGGCTTTCCAGGCGATGTGCGGCATCGCATCGCCCGCGACATAGTGGCGCAGGCCGGAGAAATCCTCGTCGCCTGCCGCCGCGACCTTGCCGCTGCCTTCCAGTACCGATGCGGAGGGCAGCGGCTGCGCTGGTGCAGGTTTCGGGTAGACCAGGCAGCGCACGTCGAAATGGATGTATGTCCAGGCATGGAATACTCCGAGCGGGTAACGGGTGTACAGCGTCAACCTTCCGCTGTCCAGCCAGCCGCGCCGCGGGGCGGGAATATCAAGCTCCACCCGGGTGGAGCGCAGCGCGGGCAGATCGAATACCGTGCGGTGTCCGTCGTCATCGTGCAGGTGGAGTTGGTGACGATCGAGCCGACCCGGGTTGTTGAAGTGGAACACGAACTTTGCCTGCTCCCCGGCAAACACCGGCTCGACATGCCCTGCGTGGATCTCCAGTTGCGCCATGTTGCGAAACGCGTGCAGCATCGACATGCCGGCAGTCGTGGCGAGCAGGAAGGTGAGGATGTAACCCAGGCTCAGGTTGTAATTGACGTCGCCCAGCAGCATCATCACCAGCACAAATGCAAAGCCGAAGCCCTGGCGGGAAGGAATGATGTAGATGCGGCGCTGGTTGAGCACCAGCGTACCGGTCTCGACGCCGCGGCGGAACGCCCAGTTGCGGAATAGCTTTCTGGAGGCGGCAAGCACGTCAGGGAATGGCTACCGCCTCGATCAGCTCGCGCGCCAGCTTGTCGCCGCCGGAGATTTGCACGTCCTGCGCGCTCTGCAGGCGGTGGCTGGTGACACCGGGCAATACCGCCTGGATGTCCTCGGGGATGACGGCGTTGCGCCCGTCCAGCAGGGCCCAGGCGCGGGCGGTGGCCAGCAGCGAAAGTCCGGCGCGCGGCGAAAGGCCGTGCACGAATCGCGCCGCTTCGCGCGTGTGGCGCAGGATGGCCTGAACGTAATCGAGCAGGGCAGGGGAGACGAACACCTGTCGGACCTGTTGTTGCAGCTCCATCAGTTCGGCGGTTTCCATTTGCGGCGCAAGCCTGGCGACGAGGTCGCGCCGCTCCACGCCTGCGAGCAGGCCGCGTTCTGCCTGGGCATCCGGATAACCCATCTGGATGCGCATCAGGAAGCGGTCGAGTTGCGATTCCGGAAGCGGGAAGGTGCCGATCTGGTATCGCCGGGTTCTGCGTAGCGATCACGAAGAACGGCACGGGTAAGCGGCGCGTGGTTCCTTCGCTGGTGACCTGGTGTTCCTCCATCGCTTCCAGCAGCGCGCTCTGGGCCTTGGGCGTGGCACGGTTCACTTCGTCGGCCAGGATCATCTGCGCGAAGATCGGGCCGGGATGGAACTTGAATTCGCCGCTGTCGCGCTGGTAGATCGAGACGCCGAGGATGTCGGCCGGCAGCATGTCGCTGGTGAACTGGATGCGCTGGAACTGCAGGCCCAGCGTTTCGGCAAGCACATGCGCCAGCGTGAGTTCT
>CAVRYQ010000117.1:0-9541 GCA_963725375.1 uncultured Pseudomonadota bacterium
TTTGCTTCGGATTTCACGCTTTCCGCTCCTGCGCTTTCGCTGACATTCAAATTCCCGCGCACCGACAACCGCTTTTCTCCTTTGTGCTTGCTGTCTCCTCGCGCTTTTGTTAGGCTGCGCCGCAAATGCCACACTGGGACGCCAACTCTTCAGGGGGAACTTCATGCCACATTGCACTAAGTGCGGAGCCATGGTTGCGGACAACGTGGCGTTCTGTCCTAGTTGCGGAACGCCGCAGGCGGCAGGAGTAGCGACCGGCATGACTCCGGCCGCCGGCGCGCAATCAGGTTTGTCTGAAAATGTTGCCGGGCTACTATGCTATTTGCTGGGCTGGATCACCGGTCTGATTTTTTATTTCATAGACAAGCGCCCGTTCGTCCGGTTCCATGCGGCGCAGTCAATCGTGGTATTCGGCGGTCTGATGGTGATTCGCATCGTGCTTTCCATGCTATTCGTCGCAAGCGGAGCGGCGGGGTTTTCGGTTGGATTCGGACTCCTGTCGCTTGTCTCAATACTAGGCGTGATCCTTTGGATCCTGCTCATGATCAAGGCTTATCAAGGCGAAAAGTTTCGCATTCCGCTGGCTGCCGACCTGGCCGACCAAATTTTCGGAAAGTCCTGACGCGATTCGCGCTGCTCACTCCTTCCGGCCCAGCTCAGTTCTCCACCGTGCCACCCGGGCATGCAGATCGCTCGCGACACAGCGACGGCAACCCCTCAAAGGGCATCCCCGGGTCGTCATTGCTTTCGTTCGCTCTTGACATTAGTCAACTGAACGTCCATCGTTGTTGGCTTTCCCCTGCGCGGGCGCCCCTGCCGCGCAGGTAGTCAGGAGAGGAAATTGAAGGTTCGGGTTTGTTTCCACGATAAATGCTTCGACGGAGCTTCTTCCGCCGCGATTTTCACTCGCTTTTACAAAGAGCGCATCAATCCGGCAGCCGAGTTCTTCTACACCGGGATGACGCACAAAGCCTCGCAGCCATTCGAGGACGGCATGCGGAGCCCCCCCGGACAAGGCAGCCGGTTCACGATTGAACTGCCGGGGAACATGAACAGTTATGTCGCGAATTCTAATTGTTGAAGACGAGACTGCCGATGCGGACGGCGCTGAAGGATGTGCCTCGAGGCCGAAGGCTATCGCGTGCTGACGGCGGCGGATGGCGAGAGCGGCCTGCAGCGCGCCATCGAAGAAAAACCCGACCTCATCCTGCTCGACATCATGATGCCCAAGCTGGACGGCTATCGCGGTCTGCGCCGAATTGCGCCGCCTCGCCAATCCCGTCGCCGATCCTCATGCTCACCGCCAAGGGCCAGGTGGAAGACCGCGTCGCGGGCCTGGACGCCGGCGCGGATGATTACCTCGTCAAACCGTTCAGCACCGAGGAATTGCTCGCGCGCGTGCGCGCGTTGTTGCGCCGCGTGCGAACGGCAAGCCAAGCCCCGGCGAAGCTGAAGCTGGGCGACATGGAAATTGACCTCGCCCGGCAGACCGCCACGCGCGGCGAAAGGCCAGTTCATCTCACCGCCAAGGAATTCGCCATGCTGCGGCTGATGGCCGAGACGCCCGGCGAACCGGTCTCGCGCGAGCGTTTTCTGGACGTCGTCTGGGGCTACACCGCGTTTCCCACGACGCGCACGGTGGATAATCACATCGCCAGCCTGCGCGCCAAACTCGAGACGAACCCGGACGCGCCGCGCTGGATCAAGACCGTGCACGGCGTGGGGTACAAATTGGAACCGGGCGATTTTGCAAAACTGTGACACAAGGTTGGGAAGAAAAATGCATGCTGAGCGAAGACAATGAAAAGATGCCTGACCAAGAATGCGCGGAGAGTTTCTTCGATCTGTAGCAGGCGACGGGAGGAGACTCTGACCTTTTCTTACAGGAAGTTCGAGAGCCTCCTCACGTCGGCTGCCACGGCCATTCATGAAAAGAGGAACGTAACCTTATGAATACAAAACGAGTTATCTTGGCAGGGTTGATGATCTTAACGGGGCTGGGGACAATGGTGGGGGTGGGGAACGCCCGGGCGGCGACGAATGAGGTAAGCGGCCTGTTGCAACAGGGGTTGTTCGAGGAGGAGGCGAACCACAACCTGGAGGCCGCCATCACGGCCTATCAGTCCGTGATCACGCGCGCCCAGCAGGACCGGCAGTTCGAGGCGACTGCCGTGTTCCGGTTGGGCGAATGTTACCGCAAACTCGGGCGCACCAACGAGGCCAACGCCCAGTACCAGCGCATTCTCAGCGAGTTCGCCGACCAGACAGACCTGGCGACGCTGAGCCGGAGTTACCTGGGCAATGCAGCGGTGACCTCAACTCTCCCCGCGTTGAATGCGGCCAACGAAAAGCAGCGGGAATTGTTGGCGGAGCAGATCAAGCTGGTGCAGCAGGAACTACAGGAGGAAGAGATTCGGGTGAAAGTGGGAACCCCGTCACCGTCGGGTACCATGCCAATAAAAGAAGCCGCGCACCGACCACTTGCGGTTGAGCCGGTACTCCAATCCTCCGCCAGGAGCCATTGCAAAACTGATTCCGTTCCCGATACTGAACGGGTACTGGATCTTGACCAGCCCCACCTGAAACTCGGCAAAGGGCCGCCATTTGTTGCTATGCATAAAGGTGTAGCGGGGCCCGACCAAGTAGTCCTGCTCCGTCTCGCCATTCCAACTGTTGAAACTCAAGAAACGGGCGTGAGCTTCCACGCCCAATCTATGGTTCCAATTGAAGTTTGCGAGTGCACCGACCCCAGAGAGCCGCACATTGCTGCCCACTGGAAATCCTGCCTGCAGATTGGCGTACTCCGCTAAGCATTCGGCGACCACAGAAATCCCTTCAGTTCATCGATCAGGTACAGCCCGCAAGGCTGCGTCGATGGCTGGTCACGTCTCAAAACAACTCTTTGCGGCCAGAAATGTAAATGCCCTTAAAAGTAATGAGGTACGAAATGATGAATAGCAATCGAGGAAACGGAAGAATTTTCAAACGCAAAGAGAGTGCGCTGTATTGGTGCGCATACTACCTGCGGGGTGAAGAGTACAGGGAGAGTACCGGAACGACCGACCCCGGCCAGGCAACGAGATTTCTGAAACGCAGAATCAGAGAAATAGGTGCCGACCAAATCGGTGCATCCACGTTTGTTGGCCCACAGCAGGAGCGTATGAAGGTCAGCAGTCTTCTTGACGCATTGGAGGAGGATTACAAGTTGCGCGGCAAGGACAGTCCGCAGTTCAAGGCGCATCTGAAGAAGATCCGCCGCAACTTTGATTCTTGGCGCGCTGTTGAGGTCACTGCCGAAGCAGTTGACAAGTACGTCTCGGCGATGCTGGAACAGGGGAGTGCGCCTGCAACAATCAATCGCAGTACTCAGTTGTTGGCTCAGGCCTTCAAACTCGCAATCGAACGCAGGCACCTTTCGATCGCGCCGAAGATCCGTCATCTTTCGGAGAAGGGAAACCAAAGACGCGGATTCTTCACGGATGGAGATTTTCGCAGGCTTTGCCAGTACTTGCCCGAGCGGCTAAGGCATTGCGTCAAAAGAAGTTGACTATTTTATGGGCATGACATTTAATAGGTCATGCGCAGTCAGCGAGCGGCCAAGCAGATAGAAACGAAGTACCGTTCACTTTCTCCGTTGATGGATGAACGAATGCGTCGGCAATGGGCGGCGACAGAGTCCAGAGCTTATGGCTGGGGCGGAGTGCAGGCCATCAGCGGCGCGATCCATATGTCGCCGAACACCATCCGCAAGGGTTTGGCCGAATTGGCGGCGCGGGAGAGCAATCCCGATGTGGCCATCGATGCGCGCTTGCGTAGAGTGGGCGGAGGCCGCAAACGGTGTAAGGATTCCGACAGCGGCTTGCTGGAGACGCTGGAATGGCTGGTCGAGCCGGTGACACGAGGCGATCCCTGTTGCCCTTTGCGCTGGACCTGCAAAAGCACAACCAATCTATCCGAGCAGTTGGGCCAGATGGGACATCCAGTCAGCCCCCGGACGGTAGGACGCCTGCTGAATGCAGACGGCTATAGTTTACAGAGCAATCGCAAGACGAAAGAAGGCGCGTCCCATCCAGACCGAAATGCCCAGTTCGAATTGATCAGCGCCACGGTAAGGCAGTTTCAAGAACGGGGTCAACCCGTCATTTCGGTGGACACAAAGAAGAAGGAGTTAGTTGGTTCGTTCAAAAATGGCGGGCGTGAATGGCAACCCGTGGGCGAACCGGAGCAAGTCCAGGTACACGACTTTCTGGATAAGGATTTAGGCAAGGCGATTCCGTACGGCGTCTATGACCTGAGTCGGAACGAAGGTTGGGTCAGTGTGGGCATCGATCACGACACGGCGCGCTTTGCTGCACAGGCGATCCATCGCTGGTGGAAGAAGATGGGGTCCAAGCGTTACCGCAACGCTCAGGAACTGCTGATCACCGCCGACGGAGGCGGCAGCAACGGCAGCCGTTCCCGCTTGTGGAAGGTTGCGCTGCAAGACTTGGCGGTGCGCCTGGGCATTCTGGTTCGGGTATGCCATTTCCCGCCGGGAACCAGCAAGTGGAACAAAATCGAGCATCGCATGTTCTCCCACATCACCCAGAACTGGCGGGGCCGGCCTCTTGTCAGTCATGAAGTGATCATCCAATTGATTGCCAACACAACCACCAAGGCAGGGTTGAAGATCCGTGCTGAACTGGACCCCGGACACTATCCGACAGGAACGCTGGTCAGCGACGACCAGCTGGCTGCGCTGAATCTGAAACGATCCGAGTTTCACGGCGAATGGAACTACACCCTCATGCCGTCTTTGAAATAAATCAGTCAGTTTATTGTGACGCACATCATAAGCACATATTATTGACTACTGCATAAATAATGCAATAATGCTTTCAGAGGCACGGTATCCCCATGCCCAGACTGAAGGCAAGTGCCGAGCTTTTGGAAGACCGTCGCCGTCGCGCCTTGGCGTTGTTGGATGAAGGTTACTCGCTTAACGAAGTCGGACGGAAGATTGGATGTAAGGCGAGTTCCGTGATGCGCTGGCGCGATGCTCGACGGCAGGGCGGAGACGAGGCCTTGCAAATCCGTTTCTCCCCTGGACGCCCGCTGAAGTTGGCCACGACTCAGCGCAAGAAACTTGTTCGCCTGCTGCTCAAGGGGCCGTTGGCGCAAGGCTATCGCACCAATCTGTGGACCACCGCACGCATCGCCGCATTGATCGAGAGCAAGTTCGGCGTAAGCTATCACCCGGATCACATCGGACGGCTGATGCATGATCTGGGTTGGACTCCGCAGAAGCCGGAACGGCGCGCTCTGGAGCGCAACGAAGAAGCGATCAAGCGCTGGAAACAAAAAGAATGGCCGCGTATAAAAAAATGCCACAAGGCTGGGTGCCCACATCGTCTTTGCCGATGAATCGGGCCTCCTGATGATTCCCAACGTGGTCAGGACCTGGGCGCCACAAGGGCAAACTCCCATTCACCGCCATCGCCAGCAGCGCGACAAGATCTCCGTGATCTCGGGGATTTCCATCAGTCCTGGGCGGCATCGCCTCGGCCTCTACTATCTGCTTTTTTACGACAATATCGGAGGAGGAGGTCTGTCTGTATTTGCGCGAACTATTGCGCCTTCTGCGCGGCCCGATCATTCTTCTGCTCGACAATTCATCGACGCACAAGGGAAATGTGATCGAACAGTTCCTCGACAAACATCCCCGTCTGCGCATCGATTACTTTCCGTCCGATGCGCCGCAACTGAATCCAGACGAAGGCGCCTGGTCATTGGCCAAGCGTGAATTGGCCAACAATTGCCCCAAGGATGTGGACGAATTGATGGAAGACATACTTGGCTCCATTGACGGAATTCGGAAATCGCAGAAGAAACTGCGAGGCTGCATCGCCCAGTCCGAGTTGTCCATTTCTTTGCAATAAACCGTTGCCTTATTTATGCAGTGTTCAATGGTAGTCTTTCTCCGGCTCGTTTAGGCCACAGTTCACGGACAGAAAGCGAACAGTTGGCGACACGCGTGGGTTGAGATAGCTACTGCCTGACCACGGCGCCGCCCAGCTGCCAGCCGAAGTCGACGATGTCGTACCCCGCGATTGGCAGATCTTTCCGGTTCTTACCCCACTGCGCCATGCCCCCGCGGCCAAAGAGCTGATCGGTGAAGCGACCAGCTCTTTGGCGACGCTGGGGACTCGATGTTCTATTAGGATTACTCCCCTGAAACGATAGATCCCTATCAGAACTGCCCGGCGCGGCAAAAGGGGCACTTGTCTCGATACTTCTTGCGGGGGCAGTTTCGATAGAGTTTGAAGTAAGTCGCCGGCGTTTGCGACGAACGCGGTGATCTCCCTATGGGAATTCAGTGGCGGGCAGTTGGTCCATCTGGAATTTGCATGGGCAGGTGGCGAGCCCCCATCGCTGTTCGCCCGAGCCGCACCCCCACACAAATGCCATCACCCGGTAGCGCATGGTGCCCACCGGTCCTTCAATGCCCACTTCGCATTGTCATCGTGACAATGCAGGGTCGTCGAACATACATTTCCTTAGTCACGAATCCCTTCCAGGATGGCCTTCTAGCCCAAAATCACGCCCTTGTTCCTTCGGGCAGAATTTTGGCGACGCACAGTACAATTGCTCGTTCCCTTCTTTACTGCACGGTAATTCTGAGCACCATCGAGTGGGTTATGCCTGAGGAAATGTATGTTCAGAGTACAGGGCGGATGACAATGCGAAGTGGGTATTGAAGGACCGGTGGGCACCATGCGCTACCGGGTGATAGCATTTGTATCAGGGGTGCGGCTCGGGCGAACACGATGGGGGCTCGGGGCCTGCCCATGCAAATTCCAGATGGACCGACTGCCCGCCACAGAAGTACCATCAGGGAGATCACCGCGTTTAACGCCACAACTCTTCAAACTCTATCGAAACTGCCCCCGCAAGAAGTATCGAGACAAGTGCCCCTTTTGCCGCGCGGGCAGTTCTGATAGGATGTATCGTTTCATAGGAGTGATCCTAATAGAACATCAGAGTCCCCAGCGTCACCAAAGAGTTGGTCGCTTCACCGATCAGCTCTTTGGCCGCGGGGGCATGGCGCAGTGGGGTAAGAACCGGAAAGATAACCAATCGCGAGGATACGAGCATCGTCGAGTTCACTGTCCGTGAACTGTGGCCTAAACGAGCCGGAGAAAGACTACCATTGAACGCTGCATAAATAATGCAATGATTCAGCGCAAAGAAATGGACAACTCGGATTGGGCGATGCAGCCGCGCAGTTTTGCCTGCGAGTTCCGAATTCCGTCAATGGAGCCAAGTATGTCTTCCATCAGTTCGTCCACATCCTTTGGGCAGCTGTTGGCCAGTTCCCGCTTGGCCAATGACCAGACGCCTTCGTCTGGATTCAGTTGCGGCGCATAGGACGGAAAGTGCTCGATGCGCAGCCGGGGATGCTTTTCGAGAAATTGCTCGATAGGCTTTCCCTTGTGCGTCGATGAGTTGTCGAGGAGCAGAATGATCGGGCCGCGCAGGAGGCGCGTCAGTTCGCGCAAATACAGACAGACCTCCTCCTGCCCGATGTTGTCGTAAAAAAGAAGATAGTAGAGACCGAGATGATGTCGTCCAGGGCTGACGGAAATTCCCGAGATCACCGAGATCTTGTCGCGCTGTCCTTGGCGATGGCGGTGGATGGGAGTTTCCCCTTGTGGCGCCCAGGTTCTAACCACGTTGGGAATCATCAGGAAGCCCGATTCATCGGCAAAGACGATGTGGGCGCCCAGCCTTGTGGCGTTTTTTTTATACGTGGCCACTCTTTTTGTTTCCAGCGCTTGATCTCTTCTTCGTTGCGCTCCAGAGCGCGTCGTTCTGGCTTTTGCGGAGTCCAACCGAGATCATGCATCAGGCGGCCGATGTGATCCGGGTGATAGCTCACGCCGAACTTGCTGTCGATCAACGCGGCGATGCGTGCGGTGGTCCACAGATTGGTGCGATAACCTTGAGCCAGCGGCCCCTTGAGCAACAGGCGAACAAGCTTCTTGCGCTCAGTAGCAGCCAGCTTCAGTGGGCGTCCAGGAGAGAAACGGACCTGCAAAGCCTCGTCTCCGCCCTGCCGTCGAGCATCGCGCCAGCGCATCACTGAACTCGCGTTACATCCGATCTGCCGTCCGACTTCGTTGAGCGAGCAGCCTTCATCCAACAGCGCCAAAGCGCGACGGCGACGGTCTTCCAAAAGCTCGGCACTTGCCTTCAGTCTGGGCATAGGGGTACCGTACCTCTGAAAGTATTATTGCATTATTTATGCAGTAGTCAATAATATGTGCTTATGATGTGCGTCACAATAAACTGACTGATTTATTTCAAAGACGGCATGAGGGTGTGGTTCCATTCGCCGTGAAACTCGGATCGTCCGAGATTCAGCGCAGCCAGCTGGTCCATGGCTGGGCCAGCGTTCCTGTCGGATAGTATCCCAGGGTGCCAGTTCAGCACGGATCTTCAACCCTGCCCCTTGGTGGTTTGCCGGCGATCAATTGGATGATCACTTCATAACTGACAAGAGGCCGGCCCCGCCAGTTCTGGGTGATGTGGGAGAACAGTCCGATGCTCGATTTTGTTCCACTTGCTGGTTCCCGGCGGGAAATGGCATACCCGAACCAGAATGCCACGCGGGGCGCCAAGTCTTGCAGCGCAAGAACCTTCCACAAGCGGGAACGGCTGCCGTTGCTGCCGCCTCCGTGGGCCGGGTTCGGCGGCTATTGAAAAGCAGTTGCGGTAACGCTTGGACCCCATCTTCTTCCACCAGCGATGGATCGCCTGTGCAGCAAACCGCGGCCATTGTCGTGATCGATGCCCACACTGACCCAACCTTCGGTTCCGACTCAGGTCATCAAGACACAATTGTCCGGAATCGCCTTGCCTAAATCCTTATCCAGGAAGTTGGTGTACCTGGACTTGCTCCGGGGGAAAAAAGCGTTGCGATTCACGCCCGCCATTTTAGACGAACCAACTAACTCCTTCTTCTTTGTGTCCACCGAAATGACGGGTTGACCCCGTTCTTGAAACTGCCTTACCGTGGCGCTGATCAATTCGAACTCGGCTTTTCGGTGTTCGATAGGACGCGCCTTCTTTCGTCTTGCGATTGCTCTGTAAACTATAGCCGTCCCCTCGCAGGCGTCCTACCCGTCCGGGGGCTGACTGGATGTCCCATCTGGCCCAACTGCTCGGATAGATTGGTTGTGCTTTTGCAGGTCCAGCGCAAAGGGCGACAGGAATAGCCTCGTGTCACCGGCTCGACCAGCCATTCCAGCGTCTCCAGCAAGCCGCTGTAGGGGGTCGGCCTCCGCCCCACTCTACGCAACCGCGTAGCGAACGGGATTGCTCTCCCGCGCCGCCAATATCGGCCAAACCCTTGCGTTTATATCTGTAATGGTATTTGGTTGAATCTTGTTATTGTATGTGAACACTTCAAAATTTTCTTTAAGTCGTGGTATTCCTTCATTTTTATTAAGACCAGATGTTATGAATATGACTTCATGACCCAAATGTTTTAACCCCATTG
>CAVRYQ010000118.1:0-6306 GCA_963725375.1 uncultured Pseudomonadota bacterium
AGGGTCACCGCAGTGAATGGTTTCACCACATAGCCGGAAGCTCCCGCCTGTGCCGCCATGATGATGTTTTCTTTTTTCGCTTCGGCCGTCACCATCAACACCGGCAAATGTTTCAGGCTCTCGTCGGCACGGATTGCACGCAACAAGTCGATGCCGGTCATGTTGGGCATGTTCCAGTCCGACACCACAAAATCGTACGGCTCGCTGCGCAATTTGTTCAGTGCATCCACGCCGTCCTCCGCTTCCTGCACGTTGGCAAACCCGAGTTCTTTCAGCAGATTCCGCACAATGCGCCGCATCGTGGAAAAATCGTCAACCACCAGAAACTTTGTATTTTCTATTCCCATCACCTTCTCCTAAATTCAGGACACGGGATTATGGATACAGGATTCGGCAATGCCCGGCGCGCTGCATTTCCTGAATCCTCTATCCCGCGTCCTGCATCCTCCATCTTTTTATGTAAGCAACGGGCGCAACGTCGACGACAGCACGATAGAATCAAATTTGGACACGTAGTTGTCCACCCCGACGCGTTTTCCCATCGCCCGGTTCGCGTCCGACGACAGCGAGGAATGCATCACCACGGGGATGTCGTCGAAACGGCTATCACCCTTGATACGCTGGGTCAGCACGTAGCCGTCCATCTCGGGCATTTCCGCGTCGGTGAGTATGACCTGTATCTGGTCGTGCAGGTTGAAACCTGAGCTCTGGGCTGCATCGGCCATCGCTTTCAGCCGGTCCCATGCCTCTCGCCCGTTGTTGGCCTGCACGTGCTTGACGCCCATTTTGTCCAGCACCTCGATGATCTTGCGGCGCGCCACCAGCGAATCGTCCGCAAAGAATACGCAGAGTTCGTGTTCCGACTCTATCCTTTCGACGTTGCCGACGACGGCCTCGCCAAACGCATCGGTCAGTATCTGCTCCACGTCTAGAATTGACACCAGCGATCCATCTTCCAGTTCCGTGATGGCAGTGATCAGCGCCCCTTTGTCAGACAGCATGCCCTCGGTGGGGTGTACCTTGTCCCAATCGACCCGGATGATGCGATCTACGCCTTCAACCAGGAATCCCAGAATGTGGCGATTGAACTCGGCAACGAGCATGGTTTCATGCTTGACCTCGGGATGCATGCCCATGAAGTTGGCTAGGTTCAGCACGGGCATGACGTGACCGCGCAGGCTGACGATGCCATCCACGCCCCCGGGCATGTTCGGCGTGCGCGTGACCTTGCCGATCTGGCACACTTCCTTGACCTTGAACACGTTGATGCCGAACTTCTCGTTGCTGCCGAGGCTGAACAGCAGTATCTCCATCTTGTTGGTGCCAGCCAGATTGGTGCGGGCGTCAATATGCTCCAGCATGCCGTCCTGGCTCGTGCTCAACATGTCTTCTGCGTAACTCATCTTCAGCTCCTCACTAGGCCAGTAGCCGGGTCAATGTCTGTGCCAGTTTCTGCGGCTCGAACTTGGGTACGTATTCATCGACACCGACTGCCTTGCCAAGCTGCTGGTTGGATGAACTGGACAAGGACGAATGCATCAATACCGGAATTCCGGCAAAGCGCTTGTCCGACTTGATCTTGCGCGTCAGCATGTAGCCATCCATCTCCGGCATCTCGACATCTGTCAGGATGACCTGCACCAGATCCTTCATCGAAGTATGAGACGCCGCGGCATAATCTGCCATTTTGGTCAATTCCATCCAAGCCTGGCGCCCGTTAATGGTCGCGATGGATTTGACCCCCATGGCATCCAGCGTGCGCTGGATCTGGTGCCTTGCCACGGTGGAATCGTCGGCATAGAACACCGTGCGATCCTTGCCTATCGGCTTAACGCTCTTGAAGATCATCTCGTCCTCATCGAAATGACCCGTCTCGGACAGCACCTTTTCCACGTCCATCATCATGACCAGTCGGCCATCCTTCAGTTCGGTGATCGCGGTGACCAGTCCGCCCATCTGCGCCACCAGCATGGCAGGAGGAACGCGCATGGCCGACCAGTCGAGGCGCAGGATGTTGTCCACCGCCTTGACCAGGAACCCCTGCGTATGGCCGTTGTACTCGGTCACGATCATGATGTCGGCCTTTTCGTCCGTCTCGATACCCGCATATTTCGCCAGATCGATTACCGGCACCAGCACCCCGCGCAGGCTCACCATGCCTTCCACCGCCTCCGGCATGTCCGGCGCACGGGTGATCGGCGGGATGCGCATCACCTCGCGCACCTTGAATACATTGATGCCGTAGGTCTCCTCGCGCCCGGTACGTTTGTCCAACCCGAGCGTGAACATCAGGATTTCCAGCTTGTTGGTGCCCGCCAGTTTGGTTCGGGCATCGATGTTCTTTAACAGATCAGACATGTATCGCTCCTCGGGACCGCCGGGCCGGATGTCCCGGCTTCCCTGATTTCATTTATCCACAGCACATTTAGTGAGCGGATATCCCGCCTTACCCAGTTCATCGGCAGATTTTGCCAATTCTTCAGCCGCAGTTTTGGCCTCCTGTGCGGACTGGGTATTATTGTCCACCAGACCCGCGATATGTTCCAGGCTCTGCGCCACGCTTTCGCCCGCAGCCGACTGTTCCCTGGATGCAGTGGCAATGTGATCGACCCGCCCGGAAACACTCTGTGTGGCGCTCATGATCTGCTTCAAGCCCTCGCCGTTCCGGCGTATCAGCGTGATACCGTCCTCGACCTCCGCCACCGCCCCCTGCATCGATTTCACTGCAGCCGCGGAGACGGCGTTGATGTCCCCAACGGTTCGGGCAATATCCCTGGTGCTGGCCGCCGTACGCTCCGCCAGCTTGCGCACTTCATCTGCCACCACCGCGAAGCCGCGCCCCTGCTCACCGGCACGCGCAGCCTCTATGGCCGCATTCAGCGCCAGCAAATTGGTCTGGTCGGCAATCTCCTTAATCGCATTGGCGATGTCGCCGATGCGCTGGATGGACTCCCCCAACTCGGAGATGGTCCTGCTAGATGACTTCACCGTGTCTGCCACCCTGCCGGTTGCCACGATGCTGATTTCCATGTTGCCGCTGCCTTCGTCGACGATCTGCCGCATCCGGTTGACGTCGCCCAGCGAATCTGCGGCCATATTGGCCACTTCCGCGACAGACTGGCTGAACTGTTCCATGGTGGCGGCGATCTGCTGGATACGATCCTGTTCAGTCATCGCATTGTTCGCGACCCCCGTTACCTTTTCGTCCACCTCCCGGATGTGTTCGCGCATATTTCGCACGGACGAGACGATTTCGTCCATCATCGTGCGCAGGTAGCATTGCATGGTCTGTATCTCGCACAACAACACGCCCATCTCGTCCCGCGCGGAAATATCGAGTTCGCTATCCAGATCGCCTTCCATGATGTGCTTGAATTCTGCCCTGACCATGTCGGCCGGTCTGCGCACATAGCGCTTTACGCAGAAACCGATGAAGAAGAACAGGAACACATGCAATGCAATCTGCCCCGAGATGGTCTGCAATTCCATGCGCCGGATGCGATCGTAATCCGGCTTCAAATCGACCACCACGTCCGACGCACCCAGAATCGCCCCTTCCTGGACCTGATGGCAACCGGTGCAATCGGTGCCATGAAAATCCTTGCTGGCCCGGTATGGCGTGATAACGCGCAGGAATCCGGCGCCCTGTTCATCCTGGCCAAAGATCACGCCGGGCGTCCGGGATTCGAGCGCCTGACGCTGTGCATCGTCCTGAACTCGTTCCTGTGGCAGCCCGGCCCCGTAATGATCGATCACCGCCTGGGAACGCAATACTTTCACCGACTTGATGTTCACGCCGCTGCCGAATTTGCGGATAAGCAGTTCGCGGTTGCTGACATCCGCGATCTGGCCGGTCACCATCAGCATGTTGAAGCTGTCGATGATCTCGTTGGCGATCTGCGCGCCTTTCTCCTCTGCCTGCGTCCGCGACTCCTGGCGCAGGTTGGCGGAAACGAAGATTTGTGCCGCGGACAGCATGATCAGCAACGTGGCCTGGATCAGAAACTGCAATTTTGCGATCAGCGACCAATTCTTGAATTTGTAACGCTCGTACTTGGAAACGACAGGTGCGCCGGTCCGGTTCAGCTCCCGGTACAGCGATTCCGCCTGAGCCACCTGCTCGCGGCTCGGCGCTCTGCGTATCGATACATATCCGGTAATCTTGCCCTGCTCGATAAAGGGAGCAACGGTTGCGCGCACCCAATAATGATCCCCGTTCTTGCAACGATTTTTGACAATCCCGCGCCAGGGAAGTGCCGCCCTGATCACATCCCACAACCATTCGAAGGCCTGCGGCGGCATGTCGGGATGGCGCACGATGTTGTGGCTCTTGCCGAGCAATTCGTCGCGCGAGTAGCCGGAAATATTGACGAAAGCATCGTTACAATAGGTAATGATGCCTTTGGTGTCGGTCTTGGAGACCAATACCGTCCCGGCCGGGAACGGCACTTCCTTCTGTGACACATACGCATTCCTGTTTTGCATCATTCCCCCACGGCTGGAGCCAGTGCCTTAACCTGCCCGGCTGCATTTTTGCAGCTCTCTTATACGCTGTTCCGGAGAATGCTTTCCCGCAAACAAGTATCGGTTCCAGCCTGTTTTCTACACTTTGAAACGCGCGACTGCATTCCGCAGATCTACGCCCATGTGTTCCAGCTCATTGATGTCATGCGCGATGCGTTCGATGGCCTCATGATTTTTCTCGGCCATGCTGGCGATATGATCGATGTTGCGCGTGATCTCGTTGCTGGCAGCCCCCTGTTCGCCCACCGCTACCGCGATCTCCCCGACCCCGACATTCGATTCCTTCACGGCTGCGCCTGCCTCGTTCAGTACGGCCTCCATCAATTCGACATGCTTGTGCGTGCTTTGCAGGGACTGCACCCCGGAAACGATTGATTGCTCCACGCGGGATGATTTCTCATCCAGTTTGCTGGTTACCTTGTCAATCTCGCTGGCCGATTGTGCGGACTTTTCCGCCAACTTGCGCACCTCGTCTGCCACCACGGCAAAGCCACGTCCTTGGTCGCCGGCACGAGCGGCCTCGATGGCCGCATTCAATGCCAGCAAGTTGGTCTGATCGGCAATGTCTTTCACCTGTTGCGTCATGCTGGCGATGGTGCGCGCACTCTCGACAAACTCGCTGGCAGCCGATGCGATCTGTTGCACCACGTTCTCGATGCTTTGAATCTCGTGCACCATCTCTTCGACGCTGCGGTTACCCTGCTCAGTCTGCTGCAGGCTCTTTTCCGACAACCCGCGCACAACATTGGTGTTCTCCACGACCGAGTTGATGCTCGTCGTCACGGCCGCCACGGCCGCCGCGGTGGATGACACCGCTTCGCTTTGCGCACGCGAACCGCCCGCCACCTCCGCAGAAGTGGCAGCAATGTGAACGGTGGTCTTGTTGATCTTGTCCACACCGTCCAGCACTTGCCGGATGATCGCGGAAAAACTGTCAATCAAGGCATTGAATGCGGCTGCGGTCTGCCCGACCTCGTCCCTGTTTTTCACCGCAACGCGGCGCGACAGATTCCCGTCGGCCTGCATGGCCAGCATGATCTGCTGCAGTTCCCGCGTCGGACGCGTCACCTGATTGATCAACCAGCCGATGACAAAGAACAGCAGGATTTGAACCACGGCCTGCCCGACCCATAGCACCGCACTGGCATTGTTCATCGCCTTGTACTCTCCGGTCATATCCAGGCTGACGGTCACCTCGCCCATGATCGCTCCTTCCTGGACCGTGTGGCATTGCAGGCAATTCGTCCCGGTCCCTCGAAAATCCTTCGAAGCCAGGATGGGCTCAACCACACGCAAAAGGCGTTTCCCCTCCTTTTCGAGAAATTCGCTTTGCTGCTCGCCGCGACTCAGGGCCGCACGATCCAGATCATCCCTGGGTTGTTCTTCCGTCACGCCGGGCCCGAACTGTGCCTGCACCGGATTGCCTCGTACGATGCGCAACTCTTCCGCCGCACTGGATGCCGCCATCTTCTTGACGAACAGTTTCCGTTGTTCGACATCGGAAATCGTTCCGTTCAGCATCATCATGTTCAGGCCGTTGAACACGCCATCCGCCGGAATCACAGCGCGATTCCGGGCGTCGTCCAGCACGCGCATTTCGTAGCGCTCGAATGCCCAGCGCTGGGCGACAATCATCACCACCAGCAGAATCAACTGGATCGGTATCTGCAATTTATTCTTGATCGAGAGATTGCCCCACCATGCGCCCATTTTGTTTACCTCTTCCCATCCCGAATTTCGCTATCAATACCTGTCAGACCTTGAAGCGTCCGACAGTTTTGT
>CAVRYQ010000119.1:0-3914 GCA_963725375.1 uncultured Pseudomonadota bacterium
GCCGGTGAACCACGTACGCCTGCTGTCCGGCGGTGACCAGTTTGCGCAGAAAGGTCCAGACCTCGGCGGCGCGCTCGCCGGGCACGCGGCGGGTCACGATGGGGGTCCTGCCGGGCGGCAGCCGGACAGGGTGCACAGGATGCGCAGGCCGAGTTCGTCGAACAGCGGGGCACACGTTCCGGCACCCCCGCGATGTTGTACTCGCCGATAGGTCACATCATGCACGGTGATGCCGGGACGCTGTGCTGCCGCAGGTACGGGTAACGGCTCGGCCGTACCCACCACATGCTTGAACATGATTCGCCCGCGATGCGGTTGCCCAGGTTCTTGGTGCCGTAAAAACCGGCGCAGTCCACCAGTACCACCGGCACACCGCATTTTTCCGCCGCAGCCTTGCATACGGCGCCGATATCGTCGCCGATCAGCGCGGCGGCAGGTGTTGTATACGAATACCGCTTTGGGTGAATAACCACTGTCCACCGCCTGCCTGATGGCATGGAACAGGCGCTTCTCGCCACGCCCCATGATGACATCCTGTTCGGTAAGGTCGGTGGTCATGCCGATGCGATACAGCGTCGGACCTGAAGATCGCGTGCAGCGGTTATCCCAGGAGCTGCCCGCGCAAGCGATGGGACCGTGCACGATGTGCGCAACGTCCGCGATGGGCAGCAAGGCGATCTGTGCACCTCGAATGAACAGCCGCCCGCGGTCGCGCCCGGCTTGGGTCGCGCGCAGCCCGACTTGGACTTCGTGTTATGTGTGCACGCCGGTTCGTTGAGCAACTCGGCTATATCCTTGGCTTGCATGGCATACGCTCACGAGTAATGACACCCTCGTATTCGCAATTGCCGTGCCAAGGACAGCCGGTTGATTTCTATGAGGTTTATTCAGGCTTGTCTTGTAGCAAACCTGACAAGCCGCCCCCAAGCAACAAAATTCAGACGGAATAAGGCGTCGCAACCCAGCTCTTCAACAGCACTGCTTCGGTGTCGGGCAGGTAATTGAAGCCGGCATCCAGGTCACGCTCCACAGCGTAAGCCACTTTGGGCGGCGTGATGGTTCCTGCCACCAGATGGAAGTACCAGGCCGATGGATACCCCGTAGCGCGGTCGAACCCATGCAATTGCGCGCCCAGCTCAACTCCGGAAAGCTCCAGGTTCCAATGGAATGGTTTGAGTGCACGGGCGTGACGCGACAACAGCGAAGCGGACACCACCGCATTATGGTAGCGATCCTGATGTTCGCGTAGCGTGACAATCCAATGGTCGCTGAAGTTACCCCGGGTTGCCGCGCTACTGTGCGACCATTCGGACAAAATACGCGACAAGCGATTGTCCTGTCCTTCCGAAATTGACACACATGCGACGGCCTGCCTCATGTCGATGAGTCTGCGGAACAGATAACGTGGCACACCGACTGGCTGCGCCTCGAGTGGAACCGGCGAGATGGGATCGATAAGGTCTTGCAGGTCTTCCGGCAGGCGCTCCGTGTCAACCAGCTTGCGTTCCAAAACCGTCTGCAATTCTTCCACTTCAAGCTGCAGGAAATCTGCCGGTGCAGAACCGTAAGCCGCGACGAAGTAATGTGTACGTCCGGTATGACGTGTGACCAGCAGCCCGCGTTCAGCAAGGCGATCCAGCAGCTCTGCGAAGTCGCCGGCACATTCCTCCAATTCAGCCTTCGCCCATGTATCCGAATGATCAGCTACGTGCCTTCCATCAGCAGTGATGACTCCGCCCGTACGATACCAGCCGCCGCGACTCAGCGCATGCCGAAACGTACAGCCCGGACGAATGCGATTGGCGATGTCCAGCAACGCGCTGTGATGTGGACGCGGCGAAGTTGCTTCGATCTCGTTTGCCAAATTGCACAACATTGTCTCGTCAGGTATGTAAATGCCCATGTTTCATCCTCAAAGAAACTCATTCAACCGCCGCCTTGCCTCAATCCGCACGTCTGGTTCGACATCGTCCACCAACCCGACAATATCTTCACGAGGCGCACGTTGCACCGCTTCAAGACGGACAACCCAATCGCTGTCCTTCAGCATTTTCACCGCATCCGCCGGCAGCATGCGTGACGCCGCGATGTGCCTTACTTCAGCGTCCACGTCTTTTGCCAGAAGAATCAGGGCAAACGGCGGCAGGCGCCGTGCCACTTCCTTGCGCACTTCACGATCGTCATCAGCCACCATGCAGCGCAACTGTCCGTGTGGCAGGCGCCTTGCCACCTGCAAGCGCACCAGGTAATCCTCATCGCCAAGCAATGCATTCAAGTGCTCCGGTGCGATGCGCGATGCAACAGTCATGCGCACCTCTCGGTCCGGATCGTGCAGGTAGATATCCAGCTCATCTATCGGCAAACGGCTTGCCACGACGCGACGCACTACTTCATCCGGGTCGCGCGGCAAATGCCGCAATACTTCCAATGGGGAATAACGCGCAGCGATGGCGCGACGCTCCCAGAATCCATCATCAAGATAGTCCGGTGCGATCTGCGGATTACGCCTCAAAAAGCGGTCTATCTGTCGCCCGCTTTGGGCAGTCAGGCAGACATCGCCCGGAACACACAGCCCTGTGGCCAGCAGCTCGCGATGCGGACACACCGAACAATCCGCACACATGACAACAGTCAGAGGCGAAACCTCTGGATAAACCCCGGACATATCCGAATCTTTCAACTCTTGCTCCGCTTGTATGCTCCAGCGCATATGAGCAACCACCGTGCCATGCGTCAAAATATCCGGCAGATCAAGCCAGGACGGCGGATTGCACTTCGCCTGAATAGTCATGAAAAATGCGTTTTGTAGCGATTGTGACAAAACGATTTCAGATGCGCAGGTTTTTGCGCAACGCCGTCATATGGGACTGTTCAAATCCCAACTTGCGATAGAAATCCAATGCCCCCTGGTTGTCACGGTCAGCGAGCAGGGTAACTCGTGTCATGCCCAGTTCACGCGCCCACCTCAACGCATGTTCAACCAACTGCCGCCCGAGTCCCTTGCCGCGATACTCGCTGCGCACAATCACATCCTCCAACTGCAAAACGCTTCCGCCTTCCGCCGTGCTGACTGTAATAAGCGCATTGGCCATGCCCACCACTTTACCCTCGGCCCGCAATACGAACAGTCTGCCCACTCCAGGATTGTCGAGGATGGCGCGCAGCGCTCGAAGCTGCTTTTCGGGATCGGGCTCGAAATCACCCTCCAGTGAGAACAGGTCGGCAATCAGATCAACAAGCAAATGCAGATCTTTTTCGGTGGCAAAATCGATTTCAGTCATTGCTATTTGCCTGCGTGGAAAACCACTTGAACATCCATTGGCGGCGCAGTATAGGGAGCAGAATTCACCAGCAAATCCACCCCTGCCTGTACGTATGCAGCAGCGTTGTCAGCACGGATACCGCCTGCCGCAGCCAATACCGTCTTGAATCCGGCCTGATCGAGCTCGGCGCGGCATTCCGCAACTGACTCAGGACTGAATTTTTCCAGTTGCAACACTTCTGCACCCGCCTGAGCCCAAATGATCGCTTCTTTAATATCTGCAACCTCTACAACCAGTCGTTTTTCCGGCTCGGCACGTTTGCACCTGATCACGGTTGTGGCTGGCGCTTCACCGAGATACAAACGGTGTTCGGCAAACAGCAGCAGCGATTCCGACAAGCACAGCCTGTGCATGATCGCACCTCCGGCACGCACCGCCTTGACCGACAGCGCCTTGGTGCCAGGAACATTCTTGCGCGTGCAGGCAACCGGTGCCGGTGCCGCAGCTTTCACGACCGCCGCAGTTGCCGTACTGATGCCACTTGCCCACTCCACCAATACCTGCGCGGTTTTCCATACCCGATGCAGAACATGCGCATTGCCACGAGCCTCGAGCAATAGAGTGTCCTTGCCAACTTGCTGACCGGAATGG
>CAVRYQ010000120.1:0-4016 GCA_963725375.1 uncultured Pseudomonadota bacterium
TGCCCATCACCCGGCAAGTTCACAGAATCTCTGGAAGGAGAAATCTCCCCGCGCGAGGCGATTCGGGAGCTGATGGAGAGGTCGTTGAAGGAGGAGTAAAGGAAGGTGTCAGGTATCAGGTGTCAGGTGCCAGGGGGGAGAACATCCACTCCCCGCGGAAGCTCAGAACCCCGCACCAAGAACCGCGTACCTGGAACCTGACACCTTTCATTCTCGCCGACACCTGATGCCTGGCACCTTATCTTTTCTTCTGACACCTGGCACCTGATACCTGACACCTACGAATTAGTTCGCCTGTGCCACGCTGGCTTGACTGCAATAGCGATCGAACGCCTTGGTCAAGTCTTCGGCGATGGCGTATGGATCTCGCCCTTCAATTTCCTTCCGTTCCAGCATGAAGACCAGCTTGCCATCGCGGAGCAAACCGATTGAGGGCGACGAGGGCGCATATCCGGTGAAATAGCCGCGCGCCTGAGTGGTGGCGTCGGTATCCTGGCCGGCAAACACCGTGGCCAGCCAAACTCCGGCAAGTGCGCAATGTCAAACTCTTCGGGCGTCCGATTGGCAAACCAGACGTGGACCACGGGAGTTTCGCCGTACAGTAAGCGTGTCGGAACCGCCGTAATCGGCGTGACGCCCACTGGAAGCACATCGATCCCGAGCATCGCATTCAACAGAGACGATTTGCCGGAACTGACGCGTCCAAAGATGGCGATTTCGAAACTGTTGTCTTCCAGCCGATCCAGAATCATCGATAACGTAGAGCGGAATTCGACCAGCCCGTGTTCGCTGATGACCGACTCCAGCTTCCTGAGAATCGGGATTTCGTCTCCCGTTTGTTCTAGCCTCTGCAAGCGTTCCTGCAGGTTCTCCCTGGACCCACGCATCAATGTTCCGCCTCATTTTTTCGCGCTGATCGCAGTGAGTATGCCCTGCATGATCGCAGCCGGCGTCGGTGGGCAGCCGCCCACCGCCGCATCCACCGGAATCACGCTGGACACCCTGCCGCAACTCGCATAGCTTGCCCCCGCACAATCGGCACCCTGCGGAGAAAAGATCCCGCCGTCGCAGGCGCAGTCCCCGATCGCCACCACCAGCTTGGGTTCCGGCGTCGCGTCATAGGTGCGCTTGAGCGCGGTCACCATGTGGCGCGACACCGGGCCGGTGACCAGCAGCAGGTCGGCATGGCGCGGGCTGGCGACAAACTTGATGCCCAGACCCTCGATGTTGTAATAGGCATTGTTGAGCGCATGGATCTCCAGCTCGCAGCCGTTGCACGAGCCGGCATCGACATGGCGTATGTTCAGCGCGCCGCCGAACACGCGCAGGATATCCTCGTGCAGCCGCTGCGTGCCGACGCGCAACGCCTCGTCCGGCCGGGGCGGCGCTTCGGTCTTGAGGCCGGTCCGGATGATCTGTCTGATGAGCTGGAACATTAGAGATCGTGCCCCGAATAGCTGAGATTGAAGGATTTGTTGATCAGCGGAAAGTCCGGCACGATGTTGCCCAGCACGGCATGTTCCAGCACCGGCCAGTTTTGCCAGGACGGGTCATGCGGATGAACGCGCGCAAGATTGCCGTCTGCACCGGTATGAATCGCGACCAGCACTTCGCCGCGCCAGCCTTCCACCATGCCCGCGCCGAACCCATGCGCGGGCAGCTTTTCGACCGGCTCGGTGATGGCATCGTCATTGCTCATCTGTTCCAAAATCTCGCGCTGCAAGCGCAACGACTCGAACAGCTCGTCGAAGCGCACGATCACGCGCGCCGCAACATCGCCGTTGCGGTAGGTTGCCATGCGCACATCCAGCTTGTCATAGGGCGCGCAGGGGAACTGCACGCGGGCATCCCAGGACTGCGAACTGGCGCGCCCGGCCAACCCGCACAGGCCAAGCTGCGCGGCCAGCCTGGGCTCGACGCGTCCCGCCCCGATGAAGCGGTCCTGCATGCCGGCATGCTCATCATAGATGCCGCGCAGCACACGCACCCCGCGCTCCAGCATCGCGCATTCGTCAAGCACCGTTTGTTTGGCTGATTCCGCCAGGTCCGCGGCAACGCCGCCCGGAATGATCCGGTCCATCAGGTAGCGGTGGCCGAACAGCGCGGCATTGTTGCGCAACACCTGCTCCTTCAGTATCCAGAATTGCGCAAAACCGAACGACAGCGCGACATCATTGCCCAGCATGCCGAGATCGCCCAGGTGGTTGGCGATACGTTCGCGCTCAAGAAACAGCGCGCGCAACCAAAGCGCGCGGTCCGGCGGCGTGACCGCGGCGATGCTTTCCGCCGCCATCGCATAGGCCCATGCATAGGCAACCGTGCTGTCGCCGCTCACCCGTCCGGCAAGTTTCGCGCCCTGCTGCACGGTCATGCTCTCGAAGCGTTTTTCGATGCCCTTGTGGGCGTAACCGAAACGCTCCTCGAGACGCAATATTTTTTCCCCCACCACGGAAAAGCGGAAATGCCCGGGCTCGATGATGCCCGCATGCACCGGGCCCACCGCGATCTCGTGCACGCCCTGTCCTTCCACCTGCACAAAGGCGTAATCGTCTTCTTCATCTGCCCGGCTCGATGCGGCATCGAAATCCTTGCGCAATGGAAAGCAGCCACTGTGCCACGCGCCGTGACGCAGCCATTGGCGATGTTCCTTGCCTTCGGGATAAATGCCGAGCTGGTCATACGCCGCGCGCTGCATGCGTTCGGCCGCCGCAAAGATGCCGCTGATATCCGGGTAGCCGGGTCGCGCGGCGGACAATCGCAGGCCAAGGCAGATCAGGCCCTTCTCGGTGACCAGCGCGAGATGCAATGCATATCCGGCACCCTGTGCGCGCTCATCGCTGCCCCACAACGCCACCAGTCTGCCGCCCCCGTCCTGCACGCGCCGGCAGATCGCCTGCAGGTCCCCGGTGCTGATCTCGCCCGACCGCGCCGGGATTGCGCCGGGCAGTTTGCTCAGGTGCAGATTGGGATGGGTGATCGGCATGTCTTTATCCTCCCAACAAGGCCGCAGCCTGTCTATACCACTCGGCCAGATATTGCGGCATGTACAAACCAAGGATCAACACCAGCAGCAGGTGCGCGAACACCGGCACCAGCGCCGGCTGGTGCGGCAACCGTCGCGCCGTGGTTTCGCCGAAAACGATGGGCTGTATCTTGCCAAATATGGCGGCGAACGCGATACCCAGCGCGATCAGCAGGAACGGCGTGGCCCACGGATGGTCATGCATCGCCGTGGTGATGATCAGGAACTCGCTGGAGAACACGCCGAACGGCGGCATGCCGAGGATCGCCAGCGTGCCCAGCATCAGCCCCCAGCCCACCGTGGGACTGAGCTGCATCATGCCGCGTATGTTTTCCATCTGCTGGGTGCCGGCTTTTTGCACCGCATGGCCGACCGCGAAAAAGATCGCCGACTTGGTCAGGCTGTGCACGGTCATGTGCAGCATCGCCGCAAAGGTGGCCACCGGCCCGCCCATACCGAAGGCAAAGGTGATCAGCCCCATGTGTTCGATCGAGGAATAGGCGAACCGCCGGGGTGATGCTCCCCGTGCTTTCGGAGACGGCTTTGACCGCCGCTTCATGCGACAGGACGTTGCGCAGCACGTAAAACAGCGCCGGCACGATGCCGATCCCGGCCGCGATCGCAGGCGCCACCAGCCCCCGCCGGCCAGCGGCGGTGCGCTTCGCGCACCGCAAGCACGAGCAGGCCCACGAATGCGCCAAACGCGAACCCGATGAAGTTGAGCTTGGTCAGAAAGCCGACCACGATCAGCGCCCCGAGCGCGATCGCCAGACGCCGGCCGAGCCCCCGGCGGAACGCCCGCGCCAGGCACACGAGCACCGCCGCGCACACCGTGAACAGCATCACGTCCGGGTTCACGGTGCCCGACATGAACCCCAGCAGCGGCTGTAGCGCGACACACGTCGCCCCGACGGTCGCGGCCCACGGCACGCGCGGCAGCAGCTCGCGCAGGAAGAGGAAGCTCAGCAGCGCCGTGATCGCCGCGAGCAGCGCT
>CAVRYQ010000121.1:0-10549 GCA_963725375.1 uncultured Pseudomonadota bacterium
TATCGATACACGTTGCCGATTCGCTCTTTCACAAGAGCTAGCAAATTGATATCCGCCTGAGCGGCAGTGTGCATTTGTCCGGGGGCAGGACGCGTTGCAATGAATAATATGTCCGTGAATTGGCTTTGATCATAAAAAAAGCGGGCTGAGATCAGCCCGCTTTCCGTACGGCAAAAATTGATTTATTGCGCTATACGTTCCACTGAGTGGATTTCCACACGGCGGTTCTGTGCACGACCTTTTGCAGTCTTGTTGCTGGCGATCGGATTTGCCGAGCCCTTTCCTTCTGTCGTAATGCGCTCTGCATCAACACCCTTGCCGGTCAGGTAGGCCTTGACCGATTCCGCACGTTTCCTGGAAAGCGCCTCGTTTGCCTTTTCGTGGCCGCGGCTGTCGGTAAAGCCCTCAACCTTCAAATGCGCACTCTTGTATTTTGCCGCGAATTCCACAACGGTATCCAGTTGCTCCGATGCGGTTGGCTTCAGTTTTGCCGAGCCCGTGTCAAAGTTTGCACCTTCAATGATGACGGGCTTGTCAGTAAAGATCGTCTTGGGTGCAGGTGCGGGGGCAGCGACTACCGGAGCGGGAGCAGCTACAGGTGCGGCGGCTTTGACCGGTGCTGGGGTTGCTGCATTCAAGGGAACGCCATCGCATCCCGGAACGGCCATGGCAGGAGTCCAGAAGGCGGTATGCCAGCACTCTCCAAAATTGTTCCTGACGATTTTTCCGCTTGAGTCCACCACATATCCATTGACAACTTGTGTTGCCGACATCGCCTGCATGCAGACCGTTGCTGACAGGGCTGCAAACAGCGCGAGGGCCACCGACTTCTTTTTCATCTTTAATTTCTCCTTAAAATGTTTTTTGGTCTCTAACTTTGAAAAGCTTAATGCCTGTGGATTATATCTGCCCCGTACGCAGTCTGCCAACTCAATACCATTGCCGAGTTTGCCAACTTCGCAGATTTGCAATTTCAAACGTCGGTGATTTTCCACAGAAGGTTGTCGCGCAATAACGGGACAGGACGAAGGTGCCGGATATTGCGGCAACGCCGAACGCAAGCCTCAACGCAGGCGCGGCAACGACATTACAATGTACAATGTTGCAGAAAAAGCGGATGCGTGGACAGACACCAAGCGGTCGTGCACGCAAGTTGGAGGATACAACAACCTCAGCAACAAAAAACACCTGGTAGCCTTATGCCGGACATGAACACCTACGGATCGCATGGAATTGTATAAATCCGGATCGGAATTGCCACGCTTCGTGCGGCGTCGGAATATCTGTTGCAGCCTGATTCTTCTTCTGTGCGTGCCTTTTTCCGCCCTCGGCGCAAATGATGTTCGTGTGCTGCTGGTGCTGAGCGAGAGCATGACGCCCTACCAGGCGTTCGCAAAAGCATTCAAGCTTGGTCTAGCCCCGAATGTCCATGTGAACGTATCCGAGCATCCCGAGGGGCTTTCCATAAACGACTCGTCGGTCGATTTGATCGTGACCGTAGGAGTCAGGGCGACAGACTTAATGATGGACAGGGCCGTACCAATCCTTGCCGTCATGATCCCCATCGCAAAATATCCTAATCTGCAGAAAAAACAAACCCGGACCAAGCCGATCTCGGCCATCTATATAGACCAGCCCCTGTCGCGGCAGGTGGCTTTGCTGGGTGCCGCCCTGCCCGGGCGTCGACGGATAGGTGTGCTGTATTCCACGGAATCACTGATAGACCTGAAAGAATTACGCAATGAACTGGACAGGCAAGGCTACAAGCTGGTTGCAAGGCAGGTGCAAAACAGCGAGACCCTGTCGTCCGACCTGGACGATGTGCTGGAACACAGCGATATGCTGCTGGCGGTCCCGGACAGCAATATTTACAACAGCAGCTATATCCGCAATATTCTGCTGAGCAGTTATCGACAGCAGATACCACTCGTTGGATTGTCCCAGGCCTACGTCAACGCGGGGGCGTTGTGTGCAATTTTTTCGACGCCGGAACAACTGGCCGCACAAGCAAGCGTCGCCACCACCCTGTTTGCGCAAACGGGGCATTTGCCGCCCCCGCAACCGCCCGCGCTTTATACCGTTTCCATCAATCAGGAAGTCGCCAGAACATTGGGCATCACAATAGAGTCAGCCGATGCCCTGCATATGCAGGTGGAGAATGAAGGAGGAGTACGGCGATGAGTTTACAGATACGCCCGGCACGACGGGGAGAATTACCGCAAGCATCGGCTGCTTGCGCAGCGACAGTGTTTCACAACGCAAGCTCGGGACGATCGTTCCCGGATATGCGGATACAACGATGCTTCAGGCCGGGCGCGACGGCCGCAGTCGTATCCATCTTTACATATGGCAAACGAATGGCTCCGATATGAAGACAAAAGCACGGCAACGATTTTATTCCATTTACATTTTGTGTCTGCTTGCAAATGGAGCCTGGGCTACCGATGATGCGGGCGATCAGGATTATTTGCAGGAATTCCCGGTTGTATCAAGCGCCTCGCGCTTGGCACAGCCACTGTCGGAAGCGCCCAATGCGATGACGGTGATTGATCGCAAGATGATCGCCGAATCCGGTTTTCGCACGATTCCCGACGTGTTTCAACTCGTTCCGGGCATGTACGTCAGCTATTACTCGGGCTCCCAAGCGGTCGTTTCCTATCACGGCACGCTGACCCAGGACGCCTCTGGCATGCAGGTACTGATAGACGGGCGCAGCGTGTATCTTCCCCCTTTCAATACCGTGGACTGGGCATTGCTGCCCATAACCCTGGATGATATCGAGCGCATCGAGGTCATACGCGGACCTGCCGCCGCGTCTTATGGAGAAAACTCCGTGCACGGCGTGATCAACATCATCACGCGCGATGCGGGCGCAGTTGAAGGCGTGAGCGCTTCAAACACCCGCGGCGACAAGGGCGTCAACGACGGCTCGGTTCATTTCGGAAAACACGGCGAAACACTGGATTACCGGATGACACTGGCCTACACGGCCGACAACGGCTTCGACAACCTTACGTCCCCGCCCAACAACATCCCGCTCGCGGAGGCGCAGAACACCGCACTGCTCAACAACACCAACAACGACAATCAGGCGCGCCTGATGAACTATCGCGCAACCTATCATGCTGATGCCGTGAACGATATCGACGTGCAGTTCGGCTTTAACCACGACGTGATGGGCGTCGGTTTCCGGGACAGCACACTCGACAAGCCCCACAACATGATTGGCTATTCAAACACCGAACAGATCGAATGGCTACACCGCCCGGACAATACGTCCGAAATCAGCCTGCGCCTTTACCACATCCAGCACACTTCCAACGAGAGCTATCTGCTCGGAAGCCCTTCCTACAGCGTCGCCACTTCCATGGACACCGGGCGAAACGAGATCGAACTGCAGCATACCCTGAGAACCGCCGAATCGAACCGGCTGGTATACGGCGCCGGTTATCGCCAGGACACGGTCGACAGCAATTCATATTATCCGGTCGTTACTCCGTCCTCTTTCCCGGCATCATTTGCGCTCACCGAGTTCCGGGTATTTGCCAATGACGAATGGCGCTACAATGAAAAACTGATCGTCAATGCCGGCGGGATGCTGGAAAAAGATGCCATAGGCAACAGGGAGTTTTCGCCGCGCGTTTCGCTGAACTACCATCTGGTTCCGCTACATACGATACGGATAGGCGCGTCGATCGCGCACCGCACGCCATCGCTGGGAGAGCAGTACGCCAGCCAGGCCAACCCGTATCAACTCGGATACAAATATGAACTCAGCCCTTCCATCACCTCCAGCGGCTTGACGCCGGAGAAAATTTTTTCGCGTGAAATCGGCTATCTCGGCGAGTTGCGCGACTGGAACACCTCGATTGACATGCGACTTTTCAGTGACCAGATGAGCAACATGATTTATCCGCTGCCGAATTCCGCGCTGTGGGGAAACGGCATGGAGGCCAGCTACAGGGGAATCGAAACGACCGTCAAATACGCGTTTAGCGATTCCGGCAATTTCACTTTCAACTACACCGATGAAAACGTCGACAGCAACAGCGGCTCCCTGTCGCTGGGCCAGCTTAATCCGCTGTCCGAGAGCCTGCCGAAAACCATGCTCAGCATGCAGTATGCGCAGCGATTGCCGAATGATGTGTCTTTCAGCACTGCTTACTACTTCCAATCCTCCATGCTGGGATTCGATCGCGGCCCCATTGATTTCCAGCCCACGCACCGCCGTGTCGACATGCGGCTGGCACAGCCCTTCCGGGATATCGGCGGCATGAACGGAGAGGTGGCATTGGTCGTGCAGAATCTCTTCAGCACCGCTTACACGGAGTACATCGCCACCGCCCTGTTCGACCGGCGCGCATTTGTCACGCTTACCCTGCACTGGCAATAGCATCCGATTGACGAGCGTTCCGGAATTGGCGGACGGATCCACCGTGACAAACCGGCGCAATTGCACTTTGTCGCACAGATGACAACGGACGCAACCTGATCAAGGCTGCGCCCGCTGCATCCGGATTCCTGCTTGCCGCTACGGTCGGATCATGTCCGGCGTCCGTTCGGAACGGCGCCGGCACTCCACCCTGCCGGATCAATGATGGTTATTGCTCATGGTCGTGCCCATGACCATGGTGCCTCCAGTGGTGCATTTGCTCATCGAATATCTTTTGCTGATCCGGCGTCAGCACCGCGTAGAACTCTTTCAGCGCAGCCAAATGATCGGCCATTCTAGCCTCCATGGCTTTCATGTGCTCCAGGCCCTTTTCCATGCGCTGCGGTGCATTCAGCTTTTCCATTTCTACGCGATCCGGACGGGCTGAAGCCTGCGGAACCGCCGTCTGGGCTGTGAATTTCTTCCAGGCGGGCTCCTGCTGCGCGGTCAGTTTCAGCTTGTCGTGTAATCTGGCCAGATGCTGCTCGTGATATTTTTCCATCCGCGCGGGATCCCGGTCCATCATGCCGCCATGCCCACCGTGTTCGCAATCTTCGCCGTCATGGGCGTATACGCTTGCGGACAAGGCGGCGATTGCCGCCCCGGCCATCAACATCCTGATCGATTTGTTCAATGCCTTGTTCATAGTAGCTCTCCATCGTATTGGTTGAATGACGTGCTCCAAGCACGGTGCCCATTTAACGCCCCTTATGTATCCGGAATGTGTCGAGCGGCAAACAATTTGTACAGAATTGTATCGATTGCCCGCAATCGCCGATTTCGTTGTAATGTCAGATCCATGACAACCTCCGCCACACCGCCGCGCATCCTCATCGTGGATGACGATGCAGACATCCGCACCCTGCTCGCCGACTATCTCGGCGAGCAGGGCTGGCTGATCAGCATGGCACAGGATGGCGCAACCATGCAGCAGGTACTCTACACTACACAGATCAACCTGATCGTACTGGACCTGACCCTGCCCGGCAGCGACGGGTTGACCCTGTGCCGCGACCTGCGTGCACGGTCAGCCATTCCAGTCATCATGCTGACCGCGCGCAGCGCACCGCTGGATCGCATCCTCGGCCTGGAGATGGGCGCCGACGACTATCTGTGCAAACCGTTTGAACCGCGCGAATTGCTGGTGCGCATCCGCAACGTGCTGCGCCGCAGCAGCATGGCGCCCGGCGAGACGTCCGGCGCCGCACCGGTATGGCATTTCGCCAACTGGACGTTGGACGAGTCCACCCGGCAATTGCAGAACAGCGCAGGCCTCGTGGTCATGCTCTCCGGCGGCGAATTCCGCTTGCTCAAGGCGCTACTGGAACGGCCCAATCGCGCGTTCAACCGCGACCAGTTGCTGACCCTGACCCAGGGGCGCGAGACCGACCCGCTGGACCGCTCCATCGACCTGCACATCAGCCGCCTGCGCCAGAAACTGGGCGACGATGCGCGTGCGCCACAACTCATCAAGACGCTTCGCAACGAAGGGTATCTGCTCGCGGCCACCGTAAAACGAGGTGCATGAGATGTTGACGATATACCGTTCCATGCATGGTCGCCTGTTTCTGATCCTGCTGATCGGCATGATCGTGACGTCGATCGGCACCGTGCTGCTCACCCATTCCAGGCAACAGGAAATGTTCGACCGGGTGCGCGCCCAGCGTCTCTCCACCGAGATCGCCGACCTCGTGGAGACGCTGGAACGGATTCCGCTGCCGCAGCGCGACGATTTCCTGCATGAACCGCGCGGCATGGGCATGCAAGGACATCTGGACAATGCTGCCTCTTCACCCTTCACTGCCCGTGACGACGTGCTGGAAGATGCCTTGCGCCAGCGCCTGGACAGGCCGGACATCGTGGCCGAATTGCCGAGCCAGGCAGCCTGTGCAGATGAGTCCATCAGATGGCCACGACGCATGCACGAACCGCCGCAGTGCGCGCGCGTTCACATCACGTTGCAGGACGGCGGAAAATTGACGCTAGTCATCCCGATGCCGACGATACGCGGACAGAATTTTCCGCCGCCGATTTTGAGCGCGATGCTGTTGTTTGCACTGTGCATCGGCTTGCTGGCCTGGCTGGTGGCACGTATCGCGACGCGCCCGCTGCGGCAGCTCGCCGACGCTGCAGACAATCTCGATATCACGCGCGCCGGCAACCCCTTGCCGGAACAGGGCAGCAACGAAGTGCGCAGCGCGACGCGCGCGTTCAACCGGATGCAGCAGCGCATTTATGACGATGTGCGCGAACGTACCGGCATGCTGGCCGCGATCACGCATGATCTGCAAACCCCGCTGACCCGTCTGCGCCTGCGCCTGGAAAAACTGCCCGATGAAGCGCTGCGTAACAAGCTGGTCGGCGATATGCAATCCATGCAACTGATGTTGCAGGAAGGACTAGAGCTGGCGCGCAGCCTGGACACCAGCGAGCCGACGCAACTGCTCGATATCGATTCTCTGCTGGACAGTCTGTGCAGCGACGCCATCGAGGCCGATCAGGCTGTGCAATACACCGAGCGCGCCCCCGTGCAATTGAAGGCACACCCGCTGGCATTGCGGCGTGCACTGTCCAACCTGCTGGACAACGCGGTGAAATATGGCCAGCGCGCCGAGGTTTCGTTGCACCGCGATGCGCGCCAATGCCATATTCGCATCCGGGACTTCGGTCCCGGCATCCCGCACGACCTGCTGGAGACTGTATTCACACCGTTCTACCGCATCGAACATTCCCGATCCCGCGAATCGGGGGGCACCGGACTGGGCCTGAGCATCGCCCGCAACATCGTTCAACGTCACAATGGTGAGTTGACACTAACTAACCATGCGGAGGGCGGACTGGAAGCACATGTCGTATTGCCGCTTTAATTCAACACCGAGGGCTGAGTGCCGGATGCTGCGAGCCGCTTGAAGTTATAATCGGCGTTTCCAAACTCGGCACTGACAACTCAGTTCTCGGAACTTCCGCAATGACCGACCGTTACGCCGTCATCGGCCACCCCATCGCACATAGCAAATCCCCGTTGATACACCGGCTGTTTGCCGAGCAAACCGGGCAGGATATGCACTACGAAGCCATCGAAGCTCCGCAGGATGGCTTTGCCGCAACCATCCTGCGTTTGCGCGCGGAAGGATTCAAAGGTTGCAACGTCACGGTACCGTTCAAGTTCGAAGCCTTTGCGCTATGTGACCAGCTTAGCAGCCGCGCGCGCGAAGCAAAGGCGGTAAACACCCTGATATTCAGGGACGGCGAGATACTCGGCACCAACACCGATGGTACGGGGCTGCTCACCGACATCGAAAAGAACCTGGGATTCAAACTGATGTGGAAGGATGCGCTATTGCTCGGCGCGGGCGGTGCAGCGGCAGGCGTGCTGTGGCCGCTGTTCAACGCCGGCCTGGGCGTGGACATTGCCAATCGTACTCCGGACAAGGCGCAGGCGCTGGCCGATGAATTCAAGGGTGCCGGCACAGTATATGCCAGAGGATACCCGGATCTCGTCGGCAGGAAATACGATCTCGTGATCAATGCCACCTCCAGCGGCCTGAGAGACGAACTGCCGCAGCTGCCGGAGGGCCTGTTCAAACCCGGCGCACTGGCTTACGACATGATGTACGGACGCGAAACACCATTCCTGACGTACGCCCGCGAGCAGGGTGCCGCGATTGTCGCAGATGGCTTGGGCATGCTGGTGGAACAGGCCGCCGAAGCCTTCTGCCTGTGGCGCAACATTCGTCCCGACACCCGACCGGTACTCGCAAAATTGCGCACATGAGAAAAGTGAAGTCCCTTTTTCGGCGCACCTTGCTGGCACTGCTGCTGCTGCTGATCCTTTATCAGCTATGGCTGTTTGCGCACGTCTGCTGGTGGGTCAAATACAATCCCGCCACCAGCGCATTCATGGAAGACCGCCTGGAGGTGATGCAGGACAAAAACCCCAAGGCCGGGCTGCAGTACAAATGGGTGCCGTACAACCGCATCTCCGACAATCTGAAGCGCGCGTTAATCGCCTCTGAAGATGCAAAGTTCGTGGATCACGAGGGCTTCGATTGGGAAGGCATCGCAAAAGCCTACGAGAAGAACAGGAAGAAGGGCAGGATCGTCGCGGGCGGTTCCACCATCAGCCAGCAACTCGCCAAGAATCTGTTCCTTTCCACCAAGCGCACGCCCTGGCGCAAGGCTGAAGAAGCCGTCATCACGCTGATGCTGGAAGCGGTGATGGACAAGCAGCGCATCCTGGAGATCTACCTGAACGTGATCGAATGGGGGGAAGGCGTGTTTGGCGCGGAAGCGGCGGCGCGGCATTACTTCGGCGTCAGCGCCGCACAACTCAGCCCCGAGCAGGCCGCGAAACTGGCCGCCATGGTGCCGAATCCGCGCTATTACGACAGGCACCGCGACGCACGCGGCATGCTGGCAAAGACCACGGTTATCCTTGATCGCATGCCGGATGCGGATATTCCCTGAGCGGGAAAAGGCGACGCAAGAACTATTTGTTCAGCCGCAGCTTCTCGCGCTTTTCTGCAAGACGCAGCAGTTCGAATGTGATCCACGCGACAATCAACATGCCTATGGCAAATGCGCTGTAAGAGACCGGCCAGGGGATGCCCTGCGTCATCATGGAAAATTCGGACATGCCGCCGATGCCGGCGATCACATTGAGCGGCATGAACACCACGCTGAGCACCGTGAGCCGCTTGATGACCTTGTTCTGGTTGATGTTGATGAAGCCGACCGTGGCATCCATCAGGAAGTTGATCTTGCCGAACAGGAAGGTTGTATGGCCGTCCAGCGATTCGATGTCACGCAGGATTTGCTGCGCGTCGTCAAGTTGGTGGCGCTCGATGATCCGGCTGCGCATCAGGAAGGACACGGCACGGCGAGTATCCAGCACGTTGCGGCGAATACGCCCGTTCAGGTCTTCCTCCCGACCGATGTCGGACAGCATCCTGGCGGCTTCTTCGTCGGTCATCTGCTTGCTCAGCACATGGCTGCCGACCCTCTCCAGCCCCTGGTAGACATCCTCCAGCGCGTCCGCAGAATATTCGACATCCGCGGCGTACAGGTCCAGCAGCACATCGCGCGCGTCTGAAACATAGTTCGGCTGCGAGAAGGCACGCAGGCGCTGTAAGCGAAACACCGGCAACTCTTCCTTGCGCACCGAGAACAGGATGTCCTGGTGCAGGATGAAGTTAACACCCACATTGCGCGACACTTCTTCCTTGTCCAGCAGGAAATCGGAGCGCAGGTGGATCCCGCCTTTTTCTTCCACATAAAAGCGCGCGCTGGACTCCAGATCGCTCACACGGTCGGGATCCGGCAGTTCGATGCCATAGGCATGCCCGACCCAGGCGCGTTCTTCGAACGAAGGATCGACGATGTCTATCCAGATCGGCCTGGCATGGGTCAGGTCATCCCGGGTGTTGACCGGTATCTCGCGCATGCGGCCTTCGAACAGTTCGAAGGCCTTGATGCGGGAACGATCCTTCCTGAACGCCCGGTTACCCAGCGAATGAAGAACGGCAGCGGAAACGTCCGGCAGCACCTGCTCCTTGCGCTGCTCGTCGATTTGGTCCCAGATGAACAACTGATCTGCGTCGGACAGGATTTCCAGCAACGCTGCGATCTCGGCGGGTGCCATTTCGCCCAACAGCAGGCGGATGCGCGCCAGATTCTGCTTGCGCACCAGTGTCTCGACCAGGTCATGGTGGGGCATGTCCTGCTTATGCACCATTTCCTCGGTCACCCTGCGTTTCTCCAGCAGGGTCAGCACCGCCTGGCGTTGATTCTGATATTGAATGTTAAGCTCGTTAGACATGGATTAAATTATAACTGCACCGGCATTGATGGATCGGGCACATTTCGCCATTTCCGCGCTCATGGAAAGCAGCGGGTTCTTGTGTATTCCCGGAATTGGCGGCGATGCTCCTGACAGACCTGAGGCCATACTCACCTGAACGGCGTACGATTCCACTTTTCCAGCCAGGCGGGCAATTCGCTGGCGCGCATGGGCCGGGCGATACCGTAGCCCTGCCCGTATTCGCAACCCATTTTGACCAGCTCGTGAAACAGCTCTTCCGACTCCACGCCTTCCGCCACGATCCTGCGGTCGAATGC
>CAVRYQ010000122.1:0-62330 GCA_963725375.1 uncultured Pseudomonadota bacterium
CGTCGACACGCTGGAACTCGACTTCCCGTACGGTTTCACTGCGCTGACCGGTGAAACCGGGGCGGGCAAGTCCATACTCATTGATGCTTTATCCCTGGCTCTGGGGGAGCGCGGCGATGCCGGCATGGTACGTGCCGGTTGCGAGAAGGCGGACATCATCGCCGAGTTCGATATCGCCGACATACCCCGGCTGCAGGCTTGGTTGGGCGGACAGGAGCTGGAGGGCGACGAGGGTGTGTGCTTGCTGCGCCGCACGCTGGAAGCCAGCGGCCGCTCCCGCGGCTTCATCAATGGCCGCAGCGCCACCGTGCAGCAGTTGCGCGAAGCGGGCGAATACCTGATCGATATCCACGGCCAGCATGCCCATCAGTCGCTGCTGCGCACCGATGCACAGCGCGATCTGCTGGATAGCCAGGCAGGGCTGACCCGGGAGGCGGAAGCGGTCGTATCGAGTTTCAAGGCGTGGCAGACGCTGCACCGTCGCCGCCTACAACTGGAACAGAACGCAGGGGCAGTGGCGGCCGAACGCGAACTGTTGTCGTTCCAGCGTCGCGAGCTGGAGTCGCTTAATTTTTCTGTCGCCGAATGGGAGAGCCTGCAAGCAGACCATGCGCGCCTGGCGCATGCGGCCAGCCTGCTGGAGACGGCCCAATTCGGAGTGGAGGTGCTGGCTGACGCCGATACCGCCTGCCTAGGCCAGTTGAACGCGCTGACCGCGCGCCTGCGCGGCGGCTTGGCGTTCGATGCCGGATTGCAGGATGCCCTGACCATGCTGGACAGCGCGCAGAACGAACTGCAGGAAGCCGTGTACGCCTTGCGCCATTACCAGCAAAAACTGGATGCGGATCCCCAGCGCCTCCGCGAACAGGAAAGACGCATGTCGGACGTGGTCGAGGCTTCGCGCAAATATCGCGTTGCGCCGGAGCAGTTGCCGCAGGCGCTGGCAAACATCGTCGCGCGCTTGGACGAACTGGGGGGCAATGCTGATCTGGTGGAGCTGGCGCGACAGGACGAAGCCGCGCGCGCCCTCTATCTGGATGCGGCAAGAACATTGAGTGAGGCGCGCATCACGGCGGCGCAAGCCATGTCCGCGGAAATTACTGCCGCCATGCAGACGCTGGCGATGCAGGGCGGACAGTTCTCGGTTGCCCTGTTGCCATTGAACGAGGGCAACGAGCATGGATTGGAATTGGTGGAATTCCAGGTCGCGGCCAATACCGGCTCGCCCTTGCGCAGCCTGGCCAAGGTGGCATCGGGCGGCGAACTGTCGCGCATCAGCTTGGCGATCCAGGTTGCGGCCAGTCGCGCTGCCGCCGTTCCGACGCTGATCTTCGACGAGGTGGATAGCGGCATCGGCGGGCGCGTGGCGGAGATTGTCGGTGGCCTGCTCAAACAGCTCGGCCAGCGCCATCAGGTGATGTGCGTCACCCATCTGCCGCAGGTGGCCGCGCAGGCCGATGCACAATGGCAGGTCAGCAAGGCGGCGCACGCGGGCAAGACCCTGAGCAGCATCCATGTCCTGAGCGATGCCGAGCGCATCGAAGAAATCGCGCGCATGCTGGGGGGCGTGAAGATTACCGAAACGACGCGCAAGCATGCAGCGGAGCTTCTGGGTGTCCCCGCTTGAGGTATCATGCTGCCTCTTTTGTGAAAGCCAGACAGAATACAGAATCCCAAATGCGTGTCTTTATTGTCCTCATCTCCGCCCTGCTTGCCTCGTGCAGCAATGTTTCCAGCTATCTCCCCACGTTCGCGCTCTATAAAGTCGAGATACGCCAGGGGAACCTCATCACCCAGGATATGCGTGCCAAGATCAGACCCGGCATGACACGGTCGCAAGTCAAGGCGGCGCTGGGTGCGCCGCTGATCAGCGATCCCTATCATGCCAACCGCTGGGATTATTTTTACAGCTTGGAGCAAATGGGCAAGCTGATCGGCAGTCAGCGGCTTACCCTGTATTTCGATAAGGACCTGCTGAGCCGCATCGACGACGTCACGCCGCTGATGCCGGTGGAACCAGCCAAACAGGGGCAGAGACATGGATAAGATCAGAGTCGCCATCGCGGGCAGCGGCGGGCGCATGGGCAAGGTGTTGGTGGAGTGTGTGGCACAGGCCGATGACCTGATATTGCATGCCGCGCTGGAACACGGCTGCAGCCCGGTACTCGGCAATGTCGTCGCCGAGGGGGTGAAGATCAGCGCCGATGCAGAATCGGCCCTGAAGGGCGCGGATGTGTTGATCGACTTCACCCGTCCCGGAGGTACCCTGCATCATCTGGCTATATGCCGCAGGCTTGGCGTGAATATGGTGATCGGGACGACCGGCTTCAATGCGCAGCAAAAGGCGCTGCTGGGCGCAGGGGCGCAGGATATCGGCATCATGTTCGCCCCCAACATGAGCGTGGGCGTGAATCTGGTGTTCAAGTTGCTGGAGACCGCATCGCGCGTGCTGGACAAGGATTACGACATCGAGATCGTCGAAGCGCATCACCGCCACAAAGTGGATGCCCCATCGGGTACGGCACTGGGCATGGGGGAGGTTATCGCCAGGACTTTGGGACGCGACCTGGAAAAGTGCGCGGTATATGGCCGCGAGGGGATCACCGGGGAACGCGATCCTTCCGCGATAGGATTTGCCACTGTGCGCGGCGGTGACATCGTTGGCGACCATACCGTGCTTTTCGCGGGCACGGGCGAGCGCATCGAGATTACGCACAAGGCCAGCAGCCGTGCCACCTTTGCGCTGGGTGCATTGCGCGCGGCACGCTTTTTGCGGGCGAACAAGGCCGGGTTGTACGATATGCAGGATGTGCTGGGGCTGAAATGACCTCCAGAGGATGCACCTCCTCAATTGATGCACCTTGCGCTGTATGCGGGACGCTGCTGACGTCGCACGCGGCGGTATGAAATTGTTCACATCGACGACCGCGTAATATCCCCCGCAGTATCCGGCAATCGCATGCGATGCTCGTTGCATTCAACCGCAGCAAGGGCGATGCATCAGTTTGATGAAGCACTGCTAATCCGTTATAATGCGCGACAGTCCAAAGCGGGATGAGCGTAACGTTCTTCCCGCTTCTTTATGTCCAGTTCAAGGGAGTCTCCGGTGTCGCAAACAAGTCCTGCCATTCTAGTTTTAGCCGATGGGACAGTGTTTCGCGGAACCTCCATCGGGGCCTCCGGCAGCAGTGTCGGTGAGGTGGTATTCAACACTGCCATCACCGGCTACCAGGAAATTCTGACCGATCCATCCTATTGTAGGCAGATCGTCACGCTGACCTACCCGCATATCGGTAATGTGGGTTGCAACCCGGAAGATGTGGAGTCGCGCCAGGTGTTTGCCAGCGGCCTGATCATTCGCGACCTGTCCATGACGGTCAGCAACTTCCGCAGTGCGCAAGCCCTGCCTGAATACCTCAAGGCCAACAATGTGGTTGCCATCGCGGACATCGATACCCGCAAGTTGACGCGCATATTGCGTTCCAAAGGCGCACAAAACGGCTGCATCGCGACGGGGGATGACGTTGAGGCTGCATTGAAAGCGGCGCGCAACTTTGCCGGATTGGCGGGTATGGATCTGGCGCAAGTGGTCAGTTGCGACGAGCCGTACGAATGGAATCAGTGCGAATGGGAATTGGGCAAGGGCTACCGCGACAGCGCCGAGTCGAAATTCCACGTGGTGGCCTACGACTTCGGCGTGAAGCGCAACATCCTGCGCATGCTGGCCGAGCGCGGCTGCCGCATCACCGTCGTTCCAGCCAGGACCGGCGCGGCCGAGGCGCTGGCGCTGAAGCCGGATGGCGTGTTCCTGTCCAATGGCCCCGGCGATCCCGAGCCATGTGATTATGCGATTGCGGCGACAAAAAAATTCTTCGAAGTCGGCATCCCGCTCTTTGGTATCTGTCTGGGGCACCAGATCATGGGGCTGGCCGCGGGAGCGAAGACGGTGAAAATGAAGTTCGGCCATCGCGGCGCGAACCATCCGGTGCAGGATGTGCAGACCAGGCGCGTGATGATCACCAGCCAGAACCACGGCTTCGCGGTGGATGCGGCGACGTTGCCGAAGAATGCCCGCGTGACCCACCTTTCGCTGTTCGACGGCACGCTGCAGGGCTTCGAGCTGGCCGATAAACCCGCATTCTGTTTCCAGGGGCATCCCGAGGCGAGTCCCGGGCCGCACGACGTGGATGGGTTGTTCGATAAATTTATTGGATTGATGGAGAAGAAGCTGTGAAAAGCGAGAAGTGAAAAGTGAAACGAGCGGCAGCGAACCGCGCAGTTTTCACGTTTCACATTTCACGTTTCACGTTTCACTGAAGAAATGCCAAAACGTAACGACCTAAAATCTATCCTCATCATAGGCGCCGGCCCCATCGTCATCGGGCAGGCGTGCGAGTTCGACTATTCCGGCGCACAGGCTTGCAAGGCGCTGAAAGAGGAAGGGTATCGCGTCATCCTGGTGAACTCGAATCCGGCCACCATCATGACCGATCCGGAAATGGCGGACGCGACCTACATCGAACCGATCTCATGGCAGATGCTGGAGAAGATCATTGCCAGGGAGCGTCCGGACGCGATTCTGCCGACCATGGGCGGGCAGACCGCGCTGAACTGTGCGCTCGATCTGGCCAGGCACGGCGTCCTGGAAAAATACAATGTGGAGATGATAGGCGCATCGCGCGATGCCATCGACATGGCGGAAGACCGCGAGAAATTCAAGCAGGCGATGACCAGAATCGGGCTAGCTTCGGCCCGTTCCAACATCGCACACAGCATGGAAGAGGCCTTGCAAGTGCAACAGGCGCTCGGTTTCCCGACCATCATCCGCCCGTCCTTCACCATGGGCGGTAGCGGCGGCGGCATCGCCTACAACCGTGAAGAATTCGTCGAGATCTGCGAACGCGGCCTGGAGGCATCGCCTACACGCGAGTTGCTGATCGAGGAATCACTGCTCGGCTGGAAAGAATACGAGATGGAAGTCGTGCGCGACCGCAACGACAATTGCATCATCATCTGCTCGATCGAGAACCTCGATCCGATGGGCGTGCATACCGGCGACTCCATCACGGTAGCCCCGGCGCAGACGCTGACCGACAAGGAATACCAGATCATGCGCGATGCCTCGCTGGCCGTGCTGCGCGAAATCGGCGTGGAGACCGGCGGTTCCAACGTGCAGTTCTCCATCAACCCGAAGGATGGGCGTATGGTGGTGATCGAGATGAATCCGCGCGTGTCGCGCTCCTCGGCGCTGGCGTCCAAGGCGACCGGTTTCCCGATCGCCAAGGTTGCGGCCAAGCTCGCGGTGGGCTACACGCTGGACGAGTTGAAGAATGACATCACCGGCGGTGCAACACCGGCATCGTTCGAACCGACCATAGACTACGTGGTGACCAAGATTCCGCGGTTCGCCTTTGAAAAATTTCCGCAGGCCAATGATCGCCTGACTACGCAAATGAAATCGGTGGGCGAGGTGATGGCCATCGGCCGCACCTTCCAAGAATCATTCCAGAAAGCGTTGCGCGGGCTTGAGGTCGGGGTGAACGGTCTCGACGCCAAATTCGGCGATCGCGAAAGCATCGTGTCCGAACTCGGCAATCCCGGCCCGGATCGCATCTGGGCGGTGAGCGATGCCTTCCGTCTCGGCATGAGCGTGGAAGAAGTGTTCAATGTCAGCAGGATCGACCCTTGGTTCCTGGTGCAGATCGCCGACCTGATCCGCCAGGAGCAGGCGCTGGCAGGTCATACCCTGGAAAGCCTGAGTGCGAAAGATCTGCGCGCCTTGAAGCGCAGCGGCTTTGCGGATGCGCGTCTTGCTGCCCTGCTGGGCATCGACGATGCATCCGTGCGCGCCTATCGCCATGCGCTGGGGGTGCGTCCGGTGTTCAAGCGTGTGGACACCTGCGCTGCCGAGTTCGCCACCAATACCGCCTACATGTATTCGACCTACGAGGAAGAATGCGAGTCGCTGCCGACCGGTAACAAGAAGATCATGGTGCTGGGCGGAGGCCCGAATCGCATCGGGCAGGGTATCGAGTTCGACTATTGCTGTGTGCATGCCGCGCTGGCCATGCGCGAGGACGGTTACGAGACCATCATGGTCAACTGCAATCCGGAAACCGTCTCGACCGACTACGACACGTCGGACCGTTTGTACTTCGAGCCGCTGACGCTGGAAGACGTGCTGGAAGTGGTGGCGGTGGAGAAGCCGTTGGGCGTGATCGTGCAGTACGGCGGCCAGACTCCGCTCAAGCTGGCACGCGGTTTGGAGAAGAACGGTGTGCCCATCATCGGCACTACGCCGGACATGATCGACATGGCCGAGGATAGGGCCCGCTTCCAGGCCATGCTGCGCGAGCTGAACCTGAAGCAGCCGCCCAACCGCACCGCGAGCAACGTGGCGGACGCGGTTGCCGGTGCAGCCGAGATAGGCTATCCGCTGGTGATGCGGCCATCCAACGTGCTGGGCGGCCGGGCGATGGAGATCATCCACGCGCAGTCCGACCTCGAACGCTATATGCGCGACGCCGAGGAGATGTCCAAGACCTATCCCGAGCGCATGCCCATCCTGCTCGACCGCTTCCTCAACGACGCGATCGAAGTGGACGTGGACGCCGTGTCCGACGGTGTGCAGGTCATTATCGGCGGCATCATGGAACACATCGAACAGGCAGGCGTGCACTCCGGCGACTCGGCCTGTTCGCTGCCGCCGTACTCGCTGACAACCGGGTTGCAGGACGAGCTGCGCCGGCAGACGATTGCGATGGCAAAGTCGCTCAATGTGATCGGCCTGATGAACGTGCAATTCGCCATCCAGGGCGAAACCGTGTTCGTCCTCGAAGTCAACCCGCGCGCCTCGCGTACCGTGCCGTTCGTGTCCAAGGCAACCGGCGTGCCGCTGGCGAAGATCGCCGCGCGCTGCATGGCCGGGCAGTCGCTGGCGCAGCAGGGCATGGCCGGGGAAGTCATTCCGCCCTATTACTCGGTGAAGGAGGCGGTGTTCCCCTTCATCAAGTTCCCGGGGGTCGATACTATCCTCGGGCCCGAGATGAAGTCGACGGGCGAAGTGATGGGCGTGGGCGCATCCTTTGCCGAAGCGTTCGTCAAATCCCAGCTCGCCGCCAGCGTCAAGCTGCCGAAAGGCGGCAAGGTATTCGTCAGTGTGCGCGAGGAAGACAAGGCTGGTACGGTGGAAGTCGCGCGTACCCTGAAACAACTGGGCTTCACCATACTGGCCACGCGCGGTACCGGATCGGTCATCTCGGCGGCGGGAGTGGAAGTGACGCTGGTGAACAAGGTTGCCGAAGGACGCCCGCACATCGTGGACATGATCAAGAATGGCGACGTCAGTCTTATCGTCAATACCGTGGACAGCAGACCCTCCGTGATGCGCGATTCCTATTCGATCCGCCACGCCGCGCTGCAGGGCCGTGTGACGTACTACACCACGCTGGCCGGTGCGCGCGCCGCCTGCATCGGCATGCAACACCTTGCCGAGTTGCAAGTCTATGACGTGCAGTCGTTGCACCGTCGCCTGAAAAAATAGAAAGAAGGGGAAAGCAGCATGAGTAAAGTTCCTTTGACCGTGAACGGCGCCGAATTATTGCGCCAGGAGTTGCACCGCCTCAAGACGGTGGACAGACCCTCGGTCATCAATGCCATTTCCGAAGCACGCGCGCAGGGGGACCTGTCCGAAAACGCCGAATACGAGGCGGCCAAGGAGCGCCAGTCATTTGTCGAAGGGCGCATCGTCGAACTGGAGTTCAAGCTGGGCAGCGCGCAGGTCATCGATCCCAAGACACTGAATGCAGACGGTCGCTGCGTGTTTGGTTCCACAGTGATACTGGAAGACGCCAACAACGGCGATGTAGTGACTTATCAGATCGTTGGCGATGATGAGGCCGACATCAAGAAGCGCAAGATTTCCATCAGTTCGCCGATTGCGCGTGCACTGATAGGCAAGGTGGTCGGGGATGTGGCGGAAGTCCAGGCACCCGGGGGGATTCGCGAATACGAAGTGGTGGAGGTGCAGTACATCTGACGACAGGGAAGGGTAAAGGTGATCTGTTTCCAGGGCGTCGGGTGTTCCCTTCCCTCTTCACCTTTTTCTCTTCCTGACTTAAGTGCGGCTGCCCAGTTGTTTCTTGCTTTGCGCGGCTTTGCCAGGGCGACGCTTAGGTGGTTTGGCGATCGGAACCTCCAGCGGACGAAATACGACGAGCGTCTTGCCTATGTGTTGCACTGCGCCCGCCTTTAGCGTCTCGCAAATTTCCTGCAACATGGCCGCGCGGGCGTCCCGGTCGTCGTTCATCACGCGGATTTTCAGCAGGTCATGGCTTTTCAGGCTGCGCTCAATCTCATCCAGGACGGCAGGCGTCAGTCCGGCGTTGCCGATGATGACGATGGGCTTGAGTGCATGGGCGCGTCCTTTGAGTTCGAGGCGCTGTGAAACGGAGAGAGATAGCATGATGGGTGGTTTTCCTGATTCAAGGCGCGGATTCTAAACGATGAAGGCTTCCAAAACCAGCAAACAATGGATGCATGAGCATGTGACCGATCCGTATGTGCAGCGCGCACAGAAAGAGGGGTATCGCTCGCGTGCGGCCTATAAATTGCTGGAAATCGACGAACGCGATCATCTGATCAAGCCCGGCATGGTGGTGGTGGACCTCGGGGCGACGCCCGGGGGCTGGTGTCAGGTGGCTGCACAGAAACTCGGCGACAAAGGGCGCATCATAGCGCTGGACTTGCTCCCCTTGCATCCGTTGCCGCGGGTCGAATTCATCCAGGGCGACTTCCGCGAGGAAAGCGTCCTCGCCCAACTCGAAAAAAAGCTGGAAGGGCGTCAGATCGGTCTTGTAATTTCGGATATGGCCCCCAACATCAGTGGAGTGAGTTCGGCTGATCAGGCGCGTGCCATGCATCTTGCCGAGCTGGCGCTGGATTTTGCAGTCAATCATTTGGCGCCGGGCGGCTCGTTCCTGGTCAAGGTTTTTCAGGGAGCCGGTTTCGAGGATTATCTCAAACTTGCGCGTAACCACTTTGATAAAGTGGTTACGCGCAAGCCGAAAGCATCGCGCGACCGCAGTAGCGAACAGTATCTGGTGGGGCTGGGCAAGCTTGAGTAATAGCCCCGGACAGTGTCTAATGCAACTTCGTATTACCGCTCATAAGGGGCATGTGTGAACAATTTATTCAAAAGTGTCGGAATCTGGCTGGTCGTCGCATTGGTGCTGATGACCGTCTTCAACCAATTCAATGCGCGCCAGCAATCCACGGCGCAGGCGCAACTGGATTACTCCCAATTCCTCGAAGAGGTGAAAGCCGGCCACATCGAAAAGGTGGTCATTGAAGGCCGTACCCTCAGGGCGGCTACCACAGACGGCAAGCACATCACCACCTACGCTCCCAGCGACCTGTGGCTGGTTTCCGACCTGCTCAAGAACGGCGTGAAGATTGAAGCCAAACCGGAAGAGGAGCAGTCTTTCCTGATGAGCATTTTTGTATCGTGGTTCCCGATGCTCCTGCTGATCGGCGTGTGGATATTTTTCATGCGTCAGATGCAGGGCGGCAAGGGCGGCGGCGCGTTTTCGTTCGGCAAGAGCAAGGCGCGCATGCTGGACGACGCCAAGGAGCGCGTGACGTTCGCCGACGTGGCAGGTTGCGACGAGGCCAAGGAGGAAGTTTCCGAACTGGTCGATTTCCTGCGCGATCCCACCAAGTTTCAGAATCTCGGCGGACGCATTCCGCGCGGCGTGCTGATGGTGGGCAGCCCCGGTACCGGCAAGACGCTGCTGGCCAAGGCCATCGCGGGTGAAGCCAAGGTGCCGTTCTTTTCCATTTCCGGTTCCGATTTCGTCGAAATGTTCGTCGGCGTCGGTGCGGCGCGCGTGCGCGACATGTTCGAGCAGGCCAAGAAGCAATCGCCCTGTATCGTGTTCATCGATGAGATCGATGCCGTCGGCCGCCAGCGCGGTGCAGGTCTGGGCGGCGGTAACGACGAGCGCGAGCAGACATTGAACGCTTTGCTGGTTGAGATGGACGGTTTCGAAGGTGCGTCGGGTGTGATCGTGATCGCCGCGACCAACCGTCCCGACGTGCTCGACCCTGCATTGCTGCGCCCGGGCCGCTTCGACCGCCAGGTGGTGGTGCCGTTGCCGGATATCCGCGGTCGTGAGCAGATCCTCATGGTGCATATGCGCAAGGTACCCGTCGCGCCGGACGTCAAGGCCGATATTCTGGCGCGCGGAACGCCCGGCATGTCCGGCGCCGATCTCGCCAACCTGGTGAATGAATCAGCACTGTTCGCCGCGCGTCGCAGCAAGCGCTTCGTCGACATGGAAGATTTCGAGGCGGCCAAGGACAAGATCATGATGGGCGCAGAGCGCAAATCCATGATCATGCCGGAAGAGGAACGCCGCAACACGGCATATCACGAGTCCGGTCACGCGCTGGTGGCGAAGCTGCTGCCCAAGACCGACCCCGTGCACAAGGTCACCATCATCCCGCGCGGCCGTGCACTGGGCTTGACCATGCAATTGCCGTCGGAGGACCGCTACAGCATGGACAAGGATCGCATCCTGTCCACGATCGCGGTGCTGTTCGGCGGGCGTATTGCGGAAGAAATCTTCATGCATCAGATGACCACCGGCGCTTCCAACGACTTCGAACGCGCCACCGACATGACGCGCAAGATGGTGACGCAATGGGGGATGTCCGATGCGCTGGGACCGATGGTGTATGCCGAAAACGAGGGCGAAGTATTCCTCGGTCGATCGGTGACTTCGCACAAGAACATCTCGGAAGCGACCATGCAGAAGGTGGATACCGAGATCCGCCGTATCATCGACCAGCAGTACGCGCTGGCACGCGGCCTGATTGAGGCGAATCGCGACAAGATCGAAGCCATGACCAAGGCGCTGCTGGAATGGGAAACCATCGACGCGGACCAGATCAACGATATCATGGCGGGCAATCCGCCGCGTCCGCCCAAGCCGAACCAGAGCAGTAAGGCTCCTGAACCGCCGAAGGATGAAACCCCGACGGCAACAGCGACCAACAAGCCGGCAGAAGGCGTTTAACCAACACACAATACGGGGGCTGTTGCCCCCGTTTTCTTATGTTCCGCTGCGGCAAATACCAGTTCGATCTTGCGCGTCCCCTCATCATGGGCATCGTCAACGTCACGCCGGACTCGTTCTCCGACGGCGGGCGGCACGTATCTGCCGCCGCCGCGAGAGTTCATGCACTGAAGCTGATCGAGGACGGCGCGGATATCTTGGACATCGGAGGAGAATCCACCCGGCCCGGTGCTGCGATGGTGAGCGAGCAGGAGGAAATGGATCGCGTGCTGCGAGTGATTGAAGATTTGCGCGGCGCTCCGGTCCCGGTCTCCATTGATACCTGCAAACCCGCTGTGATGCGAGCCGCTCTGGCCGCGGGTGCAAGCATGGTCAACGACATCAACGCATTGCAGGCAGAGGGTGCGCAGGCAGCGGTTGCGATGAGCGATGCGGCAGTATGTCTGATGCACAAGCAAGGCAATCCGCAAACCATGCAGCAGCAGCCGCATTATCAGAATGTGTTGAGTGAAGTGACAGCCTTCCTGCGTGAACGCCTCGCGGCAGCCGACGCGGTCGGCATCGTTCGCGAACGCATCGCGATTGATCCCGGCTTTGGGTTCGGCAAGACGTTGGGGCATAATCTCGACCTGCTGCGCGGCCTGTCGGCATTCGGCGACTTGGGCGTGCCGATTCTGGCCGGTTTGTCGCGTAAGTCTATGCTCGGCACGATCACCGGGCGCGAGGTGGGTGACCGGATGGCCGCGAGCGTGGCGGCAGCGTTGTTGGCGGTGCAACGCGGGGCGTCCATTGTGCGCGTGCACGACGTGCGCGAGACCGCCGATGCCTTGAAGATATGGAATGCGTTAAACGAGGAATGAGATGAGCAGAAAATACTTCGGTACCGACGGTGTGCGCGGACGCGTGGGAGAGCATCCCATCACGCCGCAATTCGTGATGCACCTGGGTTTTGCTGCGGGCAAGGTTCTTGCCAAGGCCGAGCACGGGCAAAGCGAGCGCCCGGGAGTGCTGATCGGCAAGGACACTCGCATCTCTGGCTACATGCTGGAATCGGCACTCGAGGCGGGACTCATCGCGGCGGGCATCGACGTGTATCTGGCGGGGCCGATACCGACGCCGGCAGTGGCTTACCTGACGCGCGCCCTGCGCTTGCAGGCTGGCGTCGTCATTTCCGCTTCGCATAATCCCTTCGATGACAACGGCATCAAATTCTTCTCCGGCAACGGCATGAAGCTGGCGGACGAGGTCGAGCATGCGATCGAGGCCGAACTGGACAACGCCATGCAGGCCAATCCTTCAGGCAGCCTGGGCAAGGCCAAGCGCATCGACGATGCCGTGGGTCGCTACATCGAATTCTGCAAGAGCACGTTCCCGGCGGACATGAACCTGCGCGGCATGAAGATCGTGGTGGACAGCGCGCACGGCGCGACCTATCACATTGCGCGCCATGTATTTCATGAGCTGGGCGCCGATGTCGTCGCCATCGGCGCCGATCCGAACGGCAGGAACATCAACGACGGCTATGGTGCAACTGCACCCAAGAACCTGCAGCAAGCGGTGAAAGAACATCATGCGGATGTGGGCCTCGCGCTCGACGGCGACGGTGACCGATTGATCATGGCGGATGCAGACGGCAAGCTCTACGACGGCGATCAACTGCTCTACATCATCGCCAAACACCGCCAGGCGCTGTGCACTTTGCACGGCGGCGTGGTGGGCACGCTGATGACGAACCTTGCTTTCGAACACGCGATGCAGAAGCTGGGCATCCCCTTCGCGCGGGCCAAAGTGGGCGACCGCTACGTGATGGAAGTGCTGCAGGAAAAGAAATGGCAACTGGGCGGGGAGAATTCCGGCCATATCATCTGCCTGGACAAACACAGCACGGGCGACGGCATCGTCTCCGCGCTGCAAGTGCTGTGCGCCCTGCGCATGAAGCAGCAGACCCTGGCGCAGGCGGCGGGCGATCTGCACATGTACCCGCAGATACTCATCAACGTGAAAGTCACAGGCAAGGCGGCCGAGCTGCTGGAGCGTCAGGCGGTCAAGTCCGAGTTGGCCAGGGCTGAGCGGGAGCTGAACGGCAAGGGGCGGGTATTGTTGCGTGCATCCGGTACCGAACCCTTGCTCAGGGTGATGGTGGAGGGGGAGGATGGAATGCAGGTCAAGACGTGGGCGGAGAGGATTGCGGGGGTGGTGAAGGAAGTGGCGGGGTAAGATTCTGTCAGTCTGCATCCCGTAGCGCCAACACCGTCGGGCTACCCCCGACGAAGATAGTATTGAATTCCCGGATTGGCGGGTTTTGCCTATCCTTCGATACACCACGCTCCGCGCCGCACTCAGGACAAAGGGAGCGGAATGATTAACCGAAACGTCCAGTAATGTAATCCTCGGTCTCTTTCCGCTTCGGATTCGTAAACACCGTACTGGTATCCCCGAATTCGACGAGGTCCCCCAGGTACATGTAAGCCGTGAAGTCTGAAACCCGCGCAGCCTGCTGCATGTTGTGGGTCACGATGACGATGGTGAAATCCTTCTTCAATTCGTCAATCAATTTCTCGATATGTGCGGTGGAGATGGGGTCGAGCGCGGAGGTGGGCTCGTCCAGCAGCAGTACTTGCGGTTTGACGGCGATGGCGCGGGCGATGCACAGGCGTTGTTGTTGCCCGCCGGAGAGGCCGGTGCCGCTCTGGTTCAGCTTGTCCTTGACTTCATTCCACAGTGCGGCTTTTTTCAACGCCCATTCCACGCGGTCATCCATTTCGTGGCTGCTGAGTTTTTCATACAGTTTCACGCCAAAGGTGATGTTGTCATAGATGGACATCGGGAACGGGGTGGGTTTCTGGAACACCATGCCGATCTTGGCGCGCAGCGTGTTGAGGTCCTGCTTCTTGTCCAGCAGGTTCTCTCCGTCCAGCAAAATTTCGCCGGTGGCGCGCTGTTTCGGATAGAGCTCGTACATGCGGTTGAAAGTGCGCAGAAGGGTGGATTTGCCGCAGCCGGAAGGGCCGATGAAGGCGGTGACCATCTTATCCGGGATCACCAGATTGATGTCTTTCAGCGCGCGATCCGCCCCATAAAAAAAGTTCAGGTCGCGCACAATTACCTTGGGTGCGGAGATGAGTTGTTCGGCTGTCATTTCTTCTATCCTCATTGGGTGTTCGCTTTCTGGCGGAACAATACCCGCGCCAGAATGTTCAGGGTGAGTACGCTCAGGGTGATGATCAATGCACCCGCCCAGGCAAGTTTTTGCCAATCCTCGTATGGGCTCATTGCGAACTGGAAGATGACCACAGGCAGGTTTGATAACGGCTTGTTCATGTCGCTTGACCAGAACTGGTTGTTGAGCGCGGTAAACAACAACGGCGCTGTTTCACCGCTGATGCGCGCAATGGCCAGCAGTACACCGGTCAGTATTCCCGCACGGGCCGCACGCAGGGTGACGAAGCTGATCACTTTCCATTGCGGCGCACCCAATGCCGCCGCTGCTTCGCGCAGGCTGTTGGGGACGAGGCGCAGCATGTTTTCTGTGGTGCGAAGGACGACCGGAATCACCAGAATGGCGAGGGCGAAGGCGCCGCCCCAGCCGGAAAAGTGCCCAACCTGGGCCACATAGATCGCGTACACAAAGATGCCGATGACGATGGATGGCGCGGACAGCAGGATGTCGTTGATGAAACGGGTGAATGGAGCCAGCCAGCCGCGCTGGCCGAATTCTGCAAGATACGTGCCGGCAAGAATGCCTATCGGGGTGCCGATGAGGACTCCGACAGCGACCATGATCAGGCTGCCCGCGATGGCGTTGATCAAGCCGCCATTGCTGCCCGGGGGGGGGGGTACTTTGCGTGAATATATGGAGGCTGAGACCAGGCACCCCATTGATCAGCAGCGTCCACAATATCCAGCCCAGCCAGAACAGCCCGAACAGCATGGTGAACACCGAGATGCTCAGGCTGACCATGTTGACAAGGCGGCGACGGGCATATAGGTACGACATGTCAGGCTCCATGCCCTTCGCGCTGCGCCAGCTTGAGCAACAGAAGGCGGGCGAGCGAAAGGACGACAAATGTGATGAAGAACAGGATCAGGCCGAGTTCGATGAGGGAGGATGTATACAAGGTCCCTACCGCTTCGTTGAACTCGTTGGCCAGGGCCGATGCGATGCTGTTGCCGGGCATGAACAGTGATTTGTTCAACTGGTTTGCGTTGCCGATGACGAAGGTGACGGCCATTGTTTCGCCCAGCGCACGACCGAGGCCCAGCATGATTCCGCCAACCACGCCTATCCGCGTGTAAGGCAGCACTACATTCCACATCACTTCCCAGGTTGTGGAGCCCAGGCCGTAAGCGGATTCCTTGAGCATGGCGGGTACGACATCGAACACATCGCGCATCACCGAGGCGATAAAGGGAATAACCATTACAGCGAGAATGATCCCCGCAGTGAGCATGCCGATGCCCATGGGCGGGCCGGAAAAAAATGGCCCGATGACAGGTATTTTTCCAATATAGCTGTTGATCCACGGTTCGATATGATCGCCGAACAGCGGGGCAAACACGAACAGCCCCCACATGCCGTAAATGATGCTGGGAATGCCTGCCAGCAATTCGACCGCGATGCCCAGCGGGCGCCTCAGCCAGTTCGGCGAGAGTTCGGTCAGGAAGATGGCGATGCCAAAGCTGACGGGAATTGCGATCAGCAGCGCGATGGCGGAGGTGGCCAGAGTGCCGACGATGGGAATCAGTGCCCCATATTCATCCTTGACCGGGTCCCACACGGAACTGGTCAGGAAACCGAAGCCGAAGGCATGGATCGCGGGCATGCTGCCCATGACCAGCGATGCGATGATCGCTCCGAGCAGGGCCAGCACCCCAAAGGCAGCAAGACGTGTCAGATTGCGGAACAGCATGTCTTGCACGACTTGTCGTTTAAGGCGCGCTTCTTGTAGGAACGTCGACATAATTCTTTCAGGAGTTTGAAAAATTGCGGGGGCGTTTCAGGCCCCCGCAATTATAACTTAGAACGTATTGCTTACTTCCACAGCGCCTTTCCCGAAACATCCTTGATCTGGACTTTCCATGCATCGCGGATCATCTTTTTCAGGCTGACGGGCAGCGGCACGTAGTCCAGATCCGATGCAAGCTTGTCGCCATTGGTGAACGCCCAGTCGAAGAACTTCAGTACTTCCCTGGCGTTATCCGCTTTTTCCGCAGCCTTGTAGACCAAAATGAAAGTGGCGCCGGTGATGGGCCAGCTGCCCTTGCCTGGTTCGTTGGTCAGGATTTCATAGAACCCCTTGTTGGCGTCCCACTTCGCGTTGGCGGCGGCGGCTTTGAAGCTGTCGTCGTTGGGTTTGACGAACTGCCCGTCGCGGTTCTTCATTTGAGTGAAGGCCATCTTGTTCTGCAAGGCGTAGGCGTATTCCACATAACCGATGGAATTCTTGATGCGCTGCACGTAAGACGCGACGCCTTCGTTACCCTTGCCGCCGGTACCGACAGGCCATGCCACCGCCTTGTCCGCGCCGATGTTTTTCTTCCAGTCTGCGCTGACTTGCGACAGGTAGTTGGTGAAGATGAAGGTAGTGCCGGAACCGTCCGCGCGGTGTACCACGGTGATGTCTTCATCAGGCAAGGCTATGCCTGCATTGTCTGCTGCAATGCGCGGATCATTCCATTTGGTGATCTTGCCCAGAAAAATGTCGGCCAATACCTTGCTGTCCAGCTTCAGTGTGCCTGCAGTGATACCTTTGATATTGACGACAGGTACCACGCCGCCCATCACCGCGGGAAACTGAGTCAATCCTGAGGCTCCCAGTGCAGCTTCATTCAACGGCGCATCGGTTGCGCCAAAATCCACAGTCTTGGCCTGGATTTGCTTGATGCCACCACCGGAACCGATAGACTGATAGTTCATGCCCACATCGGTTTGAGCCTTGTAGGCTTCGGCCCACTTGGCATAGACCGGGTAGGGGAAAGTAGCTCCAGCGCCGGTAATGTCGCTGGCATATGCCGCGCCGACAGACAGCAAGGCGGCGGACAGCCCGATGCTACTAAAAAGACGATTCAGTTTGCTCATTTCGGTTTTCTCCCAAATCCAAGAATTGTTCGTTTGCTTGCTAATTTGCCAGCGGGACGCATCTTAATACCGATGTATTACATAATTATTACACAGTGTAACAATCGGTGAAGGGGCCGGCGCGGGGTGGGGAAAATGCAAAGTTCGCGTGGCGAGAGGCGCCCGGATTGACCATTTCCGTTTTCATCGGTACCATCGCCGCCTTCGGTCAAACGCGGAATTTCATCCAGATGCGTCGTAAACTGGTTGTCGGAAATTGGAAAATGCATGGCTCCCTGGCCCAGAACGAGCTGTTGCTGTCCGCAGTCAAAAGCGGTGTTGCGCAATTGTCGCGCGTGGACGTCGCCGTCTGCGCTCCTTTCCCCTACCTGGCGCAACTTGAACGGGAATTGACTGCTTCGGCGGTAAAGTGGGGTGCGCAAGACGTGCATCAGCTCGAAAAAGGGGCATACACCGGCGAAGTGTCCGCTGCCATGCTCGCGGACTTCGGATGTACTTACGTAATTGTCGGGCATTCCGAGCGACGTAGCATTTACGGCGAGACCAGCCGGCTGGTGGCGGAGAAGTTTGCGGCAGCACAGAGCGCAGGCCTGATCCCGATACTTTGCGTGGGAGAAACATTGGATCAGCGCGAGAACGGGGAGACCGAATCTGTCGTTGCTGAGCAATTGGACGCAGTCATTGCGCTGGCAGGAGTGCAGGCCTTGAGCAAAGCGGTTGTGGCATACGAGCCAGTATGGGCAATTGGCACCGGCAAGACCGCAACGCAGGAACAGGCCCAGGCTGTGCATGCCTTCATCCGTCAGCGTGTGTCCGGACATGATGGGCATGTCGCTGAAGGATTGGCTATACTGTATGGTGGAAGCGTCAAGGCGTCTAATGCGCCGGCGTTGTTCGCCATGAAGGATATTGATGGCGGATTGATCGGCGGGGCAGCTCTGGTCGCCGAAGAGTTTTTGGGGATCTGCCGCGCAGGTCAGTAGGCAAGTGATTGATTCGTTTCGGAGTGGTTTGTGGAAAATCTAGTTTGGGTAGTGCATGTGATCACCGCAGTAGTGTTGATCGGTCTGGTATTGATCCAGCATGGCAAAGGGGCGGATATGGGGGCGGCGTTCGGTTCCGGTTCCGCCGGAAGTCTGTTCGGTTCCAGCGGTTCCGCCAATTTTCTGAGTCGCAGCACGGCAGTCGCGGCGACGATATTCTTCATCACCAGCCTTTCGTTGACTTATATATATTCGCGACCTTCCGCGGAGCAGAGTGTGCTGGATAAGGTGGATGTGCAAAAACTGCAGCAGCAGGCAGCGCCGGTACCGGCGGCGCCTGGAACAGGCGATTCGAAATCGCAGCAAATACCAAAATAACAAGAAACATGCGGAGTTGGCGGAATTGGTAGACGCGCAGCCTTGAGGTGGCTGTGTCCGTAAGGACGTGAGGGTTCGAGTCCCTTGCCCCGCACCAAAACGAAGAGCCGAGGCTGACAAGCCGAAGTCAATAAGAAGCAGGATGTAGAATAGTATTCCGTTCTGCGCTGCATCAGGAGCCAACTGAGGAGGGGACTCAAGCTATGTTGGAGAATTATTTTCCGGTTCTGCTGTTCATCGGTATCGCTTTCGTGATGGGCATATTGCCTTTGGTATTGGGCAAGCTGGTCGGCCCCAATCGTCCCGATGACAAGAAACTCTCTCCCTATGAGTGCGGCTTTGAAGCGTTCGAAGACGCGCGCATGAAGTTCGACGTGCGTTTTTATCTGGTTGCCATCCTGTTTATCCTGTTCGATCTTGAGATTGCCTTTCTCTTTCCGTGGGCGATAGTGCTAAAGGAGATCGGCACTTTCGGCTTCGTTTCCATGATGATCTTTTTGGCCATCCTAGTGGTCGGCTTTATCTATGAGTGGATGAAAGGAGCCTTGGAATGGGAATAGAAGGCATACTCGAAAAGGGCTTCGTGACGACAACCGCGGATACGGTGATCAACTACGTCCGCACCGGCTCATTGTGGCCAATGACTTTCGGCTTGGCATGCTGTGCAGTCGAAATGATGCATGCCGCGTTGCCGCGCTATGACCTTGACCGTTTCGGCGCAGGGGCTTTTCGCCCCAGTCCGCGCCAGTCGGATGTGATGATCGTGGCCGGAACGCTGTGCAACAAGATGGCGCCGGCCTTGCGCAAGGTGTACGACCAGATGGCCGAACCGCGCTGGGTGATCTCGATGGGCTCGTGCGCCAATGGCGGCGGTTATTACCATTATTCCTATTCGGTGGTGCGCGGTTGCGACCGCATCGTTCCTGTCGACATCTACGTTCCCGGTTGCCCGCCCACTGCCGAGGCGCTGCTTTACGGAATTATCCAGCTGCAAAACAAGATCAAACGCACCAACACCATTGCACGCTAGGACGATATGGCTACCGACCTGAACATACTCTCCGCAAATCTGCACGAGGCTTTCTCGGGAAAAATTGTCAGTCTGGTGGAACGCCTGGGTGAACTCACCCTGGTGGTCAATTCGGTTGACATGATCGCGGTATTTACCCGCCTGCGGGATGACGCCGACCTGCGTTTCGAGCAACTGGTCGATGTATGCGGCATCGATTATTCCGCGTACGGCAGCGAGCTTTGCGAAGACGGGAAATACCTGCCGGATGCGCCGCGCGCAGGCGCGAGATTCGCTGCGGTCTATCACCTGCTGTCGGTGACCCACAACATCCGTCTGCGCGTGCGTGTATTTGCGGACGATGACGCGATGCCTGTCCTGAATACGGTCACGGGAATATGGCCGTCCGCGAACTGGTATGAGCGCGAGGCGTTCGACCTGTTCGGCATCATCTTTGTCGGCCATCCCGACCTGCGCCGTATCCTGACCGATTACGGCTTCATCGGGAATCCGTTCCGCAAGGATTTTCCGTTGTCGGGCACGGTCGAGATGCGCTACGACGCGGCGCAGCAGCGCGTCGTGTACGAACCCGTGACGGTGGAGCCGCGCGAGATCACGCCGCGCACGATGCGCGAAGAAAATTACGGTCGTTCTTGAGCGAACAAAGAAGGCAACGTTATGGCTGAGATAAAAAACTACACCATGAATTTTGGCCCCCAGCACCCGGCCGCGCACGGGGTGTTGCGGCTGGTGCTGGAACTGGATGGCGAAGTGGTGGAGCGCGCCGATCCGCACATCGGCCTGTTGCACCGCGCGACCGAGAAGCTGGCCGAGCACAAGACCTTCCTGCAGTCCGTTCCGTACATGGATCGGCTGGACTACGTGTCCATGATGCTCAATGAGCACGCCTACGTGATGGCGATCGAAAAGCTGGCCGGCATCGAAGTGCCGATACGCGCTCAGTATATCCGCGTCATGTACGACGAAATCACGCGCATCCTGAATCACCTGCTGTGGCTGGGCGCCTCGGGCATCGACCTCGGCGCGATGACCATGTTCTTCTATACCTTCCGCGAGCGCGAAGACCTGATGGACGCCTATGAGGCGGTGTCGGGCGCGCGCCTGCATGCATCCTATTACCGCCCGGGCGGCGTCTATCGCGACCTGCCGGACTCCATGCCGCAATACGAAGTTTCCAAGATTCACAATGCGGCTGCCGTGAAGAAGATGAACGAGAACCGCCAGGGCTCGCTGCTAGATTTCCTGGAAGACTTCACCAATCGCTTCCCCGGCTATGTGGACGAATATGAAACGCTGCTGACCGACAACCGTATCTGGAAACAGCGCACGGTCGGTATCGGCGTCGTATCGCCTGAACGAGCCTTGGCGCTGGGCTTCACCGGGCCCATGCTGCGCGGTTCGGGGGTGGTGTGGGATCTGCGCAAGAAGCAGCCGTACGAGGTCTATGACCGCATCGATTTCGACATTCCGGTCGGCGTCGAGGGCGATTGCTATGATCGTTATCTGGTGCGGGTGGAAGAAATGCGCCAATCCAATCGCATCATCAGGCAATGCGTGGACTGGCTGCGCAAAAATCCGGGACCAGTGATGACGGACGACGTGAAGTTCGCGCCGCCCAGGCGTGAATCCATGAAGCAGAACATGGAAGAACTGATTCACCACTTCAAGCTGTTTACCGAAGGTTTCCACGTACCCGCCGGCGAGGCGTATGCTGCCGTCGAGCATGCCAAGGGCGAATTCGGTATCTATATGGTGTCGGACGGCGCGAACAAGCCGTACCGCATGAAGATACGCGCAGCCGGTTTCCCGCATCTTTCCAGCCTCGACGAGATGGTGCGCGGACACATGATTGCTGACGTGGTGGCCATCATCGGCACGCAGGACATCGTTTTCGGGGAGATAGACCGCTGATGTTATCCCAACAGATCACTACGCTCATCGACAAAGAGCTCAGGAAATATCCTGCCGATCAGCGCCAATCCGCGGTGATGGCCGCGTTGCGTTTCGTGCAGGACGAAAAGGGCTGGATCGCTCCCGAAGACATGGCCGACATCGCCGTTTATCTGGGCATGCCGCAGATGGCGGTGTATGAGGTGGCGACTTTCTATCACATGTACCAGCTCAAGCCGATGGGCAAGTACACGCTGACGGTGTGTACCAATCTGTCGTGCCAGTTGTGCGGTTCGGACGATACGCTGGCACACCTGAACAGGCGGCTGGGCATCGGTCTCGGCGAAATCACTGCAGACGGAAGATTCGGCCTGCGCGAGGGAGAGTGCATGGGCGCTTGCGTGGATGCGCCCATGTTCACCATCAACAACAAGAAACTGTGCGGACGCTTGACCGCCGAAAAGATCGACCAGATTCTGGCAGAACTGGATAAGCAATGACTGCTCCCATCCTCCTTACGACGATGCATTTCGACCAGCCGTGGACGCTGGAAAATTACCTCAAGGTCGGCGGCTACCAGGCATTGCGCAAGATACTGACCGAAAAAATCACGCCGGAAGCGATCATCGCCGAAGTGAAGAATTCCGGCCTGCGCGGTCGCGGTGGCGCAGGTTTTCCCACCGGTTTGAAGTGGAGCTTCATGCCGCGCAACTACGAAGGTGAAAAATACCTGGTGTGCAATTCTGACGAGGGCGAACCGGGCACCTGCAAGGATCGCGACATCCTGCGCTACAACCCGCACCAGTTGATCGAAGGCATGGCGATCGCCGCGTACACCATGGGCGTGAAGACCGGCTACAACTATGTGCACGGCGAGATATTCGAAGCATACGAGCGCATGGAGGCGGCCTGCGAAGAAGCGCGCAAGGCCGGTTACCTAGGCAGGAATATCCTGGGTTTCGATTTCGAATTCGATCTGCATAACCACATGGGCTATGGCGCCTACGTCTGCGGCGAAGAGACAGCCTTGCTCGAATCCATCGAGGGCAAGAAAGGCCAGCCGCGCTTCAAGCCTCCGTTCCCAGCCAGTTTCGGCCTGTACGGCAAACCGACCACGATCAACAATACCGAAACCTTTGCCAGCATCCCCTACATCATTCGCGAAGGCGGACAGAATTTTGCCGCGCTGGGTGTGCCCAACAGCGGCGGCGTCAAGCTGTTCTCGGTATCCGGCCATGTGAACAAGCCCGGCAACTTCGAAGTGCCGCTCGGAACACCGTTCAGGACGTTGCTGGAAATGGCGGGCGGCGTTCGCAACGGCAACAAGCTGAAGGCGGTGATTCCGGGAGGATCGTCGATGCCGGTATTGCCTGCCGAGATCATGATGGGTCTCAACATGGACTTCGACTCCGTCCAGAAGGCCGGATCATACCTGGGTACCGGCGCCATCATCGTGATGGACGAGACTACCTGCATGGTGAAAGCGCTGGAACGCCTGTCCTACTTCTATTACGAAGAGTCCTGCGGGCAATGCACGCCTTGCCGCGAAGGCACGGGCTGGCTGTACCGCATCATCCATCGTATCGAACACGGCGAAGGCAAGCCGGAAGATCTGGATCTGCTGCTCGATCTGTGCGGCAACATCGCCGGGCGCACGATCTGCGCATTGGGTGATGCAGCGGCATGGCCGGTGCAGGGTTTCCTCAAACATTACCGCGCAGAGTTCGAATACCACATCGAGCACAAACGTTGCCTGGTGTGACGCTGAATGGAATAGGTGAGCAATGATCAATATCGAAATTGACGGCAAGCAGATACAGACTGAAAGCGGTGCAACCGTGATCGAGGCCGCACATCAGGCCGGTATCGCCATTCCCCATTTCTGCTACCACAAGAAGCTTTCCATCGCCGCCAATTGCCGCATGTGCCTAGTGCAAGTGGAGAAGGCACCGAAGCCGCTGCCTGCGTGCGCAACTCCGGTGGCCGAGGGCATGAAGGTGCTGACCCATTCCGAGCAGGCGGTGAAGGCGCAAAAGGGCGTCATGGAATTCCTGCTGATCAATCACCCGCTGGACTGCCCGATCTGCGACCAGGGCGGCGAATGCACGCTGCAAGATATGTCCATCGGATATGGCGGCGGGCATTCACGTTATCACGAAGAAAAACGCATCGTGCTGGGCAAGGACATCGGCCCGCTGGTGTCGGCGGAGGAGATGAGCCGTTGCATCAACTGTACGCGCTGCGTGCGCTTCGGTCAGGAGATCGGCGGCCAGATGGAGCTAGGGCAGGCGTTCCGCGGCGAACATGCGGAGATCATGTCGTTCGTCGCAGGTGCCGTGAATTCAGAATTGTCCGGCAACATGATAGACCTGTGCCCGGTCGGCGCCCTGACCAGCAAGCCGTTCCGCTACAAGGCGCGTTCCTGGGAATTGTCGCGCCGCCGTTCGGTCAGCGCGCACGATAGCTTGGGTTCCAACCTCGCGGTACAGACCAAGAACAATCGTGTGCTGCGCGTGTTGCCCATCGAGAACGAAGACATCAACGAGTGCTGGCTTTCTGACCGGGATCGCTTTGCCTATGAAGGCTTGAACACCGATGATCGATTGACCAGGCCGATGATCAGGCAGGACGGCAAGTGGATGGAAGTGGACTGGCAGGTTGCGCTGGAGTATGCGGCAAACGGCTTGAGTCACATTGCCAATGGCGCAGGTGCGGAGCAGGTCGGCGCGCTGGCCACGGCCAACTCCACGCTGGAAGAACTCTACCTGCTGCAGAAACTCGTGCGCGGCATCGGCAGCCAGAATGTGGATTTCCGTCTGCGCCAATCCGATTTCAGCGGCGACGGCAAACAACGGGGCGCGCCTTGGCTGGGCATGCCGGTCGCCGACATCGGCAAGGCGGATCGCTTCCTCATCGTCGGCAGCTTCCTGCGCAAGGATCATCCCTTGCTGGCGGCGCGCATCAGGCAGGCGGTGAAGAAGGGGGCGCAAGCCAGCATCATCCATTCCAGCGACGACGATCTGTTGATGAAGGTCGCGCACAAGGCCATCGTTGCGCCGGATGCCCTGGTGGAAATGTTGACCCAGGTGTTGCACGCGCTGACAGCCGGGAAACAGGGCCAGAGCGCGAACGGCGAAGCGGCTGCCATCGCGAGGAGTCTGGCCGGCGGCGAACGTGTTGCCGTGTTGCTCGGCAACTTCGCGCAACAGCATCCGCAGGCTGCGCAGTTGCAGGCATTGGCGCAACAGATCGCAGCGCTGAGCAACGGCAGATTCGGTTTCTTCGGTGAAGCGGCAAACAGCGTGGGCGGTTACCTGGCGCAAGCTGTACCCGGAGCCTGCGGGTTGAATGCGGCTTCCATGCTCGCAAGCCCGCGCAAAGCCTATGTGCTGCTCAATGTCGAACCGGAACTGGATTGTGCCGATCCGCAGCGGGCGCTCTCGTCGATCCAGTCTGCCGATACTGTGATCGTTCTGTCCGCCTACAAGCATCGTGCGCTGGAATATGCCGACGTACTGTTGCCCATCGCCCCGTTCACTGAAACCTCGGGCACTTTTGTCAGCATCGAAGGTCGTGTGCAAAGTTTCAAGGGGGCGGTCAAACCCTTGGGCGAAGCGCGACCCGCATGGAAGGTGTTGCGCGTGCTGGGCAATCTGCTGAAGGTGGATGGATTTGGCCAGGACACGTCCGAAGCCGTGCGCGACGAAGCAATGAAAGAAGTCGATGTCTCTGCCAGATTGAACAACGCCATTGATGGAGTCGAGGCGAAATCAGCTTCCGCGACCAACGGGCTGCAGCGCGTGAGCGATGTGCCGATCTATGCGACGGATTCCGTTGTACGCCGATCTGCGCCCCTGCAGGCCACAGCCGATGCGGCCGCACCGCAGGCATGGCTGCACGGCGACGAGCTGAAGAAGCTGGGCGTGCAAGCCGGAGCGACAGTCAGGGTCACTCAGGGCCAGGGCAGCGTCAATCTGGTTGCGGCGGCAGACGATGGATTGCCCAGAGGCGTGGTGCGTGTGGCAGCCGGCCATGTGGCGACTGCAGCTTTGGGCGCGATGTTTGGAACGATCACCGTGGAGCGAGCATGATGGAAGCCCAGGCCCTGCATTTAATACAGTCCTTGCTGAGCCAGATCGGTTTGTGGGATTTGCTGCAAGGAATCATCGAAGCGGCGTGGCCGGTCGTCTGGACCATCGTGAAGATCATGGTCATCATCCTGCCCATCATGGGTGGCGTGGCTTACCTGACATTGGCCGAACGCAAGGTACTGGGTTTCATGCAGGTGCGTCCGGGCCCCAACCGCGTGGGCTGGTGGGGACTGCTGCAACCGGTGGCGGATGGCGTCAAGCTGCTGTGCAAGGAAATCATCATCCCGACCGGCGCCAACAAGTTCCTGTTCATCGCGGCCCCGGTACTGTCGCTGGCTCCCGCGCTGTCGGCCTGGGCGGTGGTGCCTTTTGATGACGGCATGATCCTGGCGAATGTGAACGCAGGGTTGCTCTACCTGCTGACGATGACGTCCTTGGGTGTGTACGGCGTCATCATCGCCGGATGGGCGTCAAATTCGAAATACGCATTTCTCGGTGCGTTGCGTTCCGCCGCGCAGATCGTCTCGTATGAACTGGCCATGGGCTTTGCCCTAGTGTGCGTATTGCTTGCTGCCCAGAGCATGAACCTGGGCGATATCGTGCGCGGGCAGCATAACGGCTACGGCTTGCTCGGCTGGTACTTCATCCCGCTGTTCCCGATGTTCGTGGTGTATTTCATCGCCGGGGTGGCGGAGACCAACCGCGCCCCGTTCGATCTGGCCGAAGGCGAGTCTGAAATTGTGGCCGGTTTCCACGTCGAATATTCAGGCATGGGCTTTGCGCTGTTCTTCTTGGCGGAATACGCCAACATGATCCTGATCGCCGCCCTGACCTCGGTCATGTTCCTCGGCGGCTGGTTGCCGCCATTGGACATCGCGCCGTTCAACCAGGTGCCGGGGTTGATCTGGATGCTGGGCAAGATGTCCGTCATGCTGTTCATCTTCCTGTGGTTCCGCGCGACATTCCCGCGTTACCGCTACGACCAGTTGATGCGCCTGGGCTGGAAAGTGTTCATCCCGCTGACGCTAGTCTGGGTAGTGGTGGTCGCCGCGTGGATGCAGACCCCTTATTGGTTGTGGTAGGAAAGCGAGGACAGAAAATGAAAAACCTCATCAATTTCTTCAAGAGTTTCCTGCTGCTCGAATTGCTCAAGGGCCTGTCGGTGACCGGGAAGTATTTCTTTGCGCGACACATCACCGTCCAGTATCCGGACGAGAAAACCCCCCAGAGTTTCCGTTTCCGCGGCCTGCACGCGCAACGTCGCTACCCCAACGGCGAGGAGCGCTGCATTGCCTGCAAATTGTGCGAAGCCGTGTGTCCCGCCCTGGCGATCAAGATCGAAGTGGCCGAGCGTGAAGACGGTTCGCGCCGCACCACGCAATACGATATCGACCTGACCAAATGCATCTTCTGCGGTTTCTGCGAAGAATCCTGTCCGGTCGATGCCATCGTCGAAACGCGTGTCTACGAGTACCACGGCGAAAGTCGCGGCGACCTTTATTACACCAAACCCATGCTGCTGGCGATGGGCGATAAATATGAAGCGCAGATCGCCCGGGATCGGGCTGCCGATGCGAAATACCGGTAATCAGAGGATGCCACATGAACTTTGAAACGCTGTTCTACCTGTTTGCCGTCGTGACCGTCTTTGCGGCACTGCGCGTGATCACCTCCCGCAATCCCCTGCACGCGGTGCTGTTCCTGGTGCTGGCCTTTGTCAGCAGCTCCGGCATCTGGATGCTGCTGGAAGCCGAGTTCCTGGCGATCGCGCTGGTGCTGGTTTATGTGGGGGCGGTGATGGTGCTGTTCCTGTTCGTGGTGATGATGCTGGATATCAATATCGAGCAATTGCGCTTGGGTTTCTGGCGCTGGCTGCCCGTGGGACTTTTGCTGGCCGGATTGATCGGGGTGCAGATGGTGTGGGTGCTGGGTGCGCAAGAGACTTCTGCCGGGATGACTGCGGTCAAGCATGGCGCCGATTACAGCAATACCAAGGAATTGGGCCGCCTGATCTATACCGATTACGCGTACCCGTTTGAGCTGGCCGCGGTGCTGCTGCTGGTCGCGATGATCGCGGCGATCGCGCTGACGTTGCGCAAACGACGCGATGCCAAGCGGCAGAACGTCAGCGAGCAGGTCAAGGTGAGAAAGCAGGATCGCGTGCGCATCGTTTCCATACCGTCCGCGAACAAGTCGGGCGCGGCACAGGATTCGGCGGCAGTGCCGAATGGTCATACTGCAGATTAAGGCAAAGGGGAGAATTATGTTGAATCTTGGTCTGTCTCATTATCTGGTGTTGAGCGCAGTGCTGTTCGCCATCAGCGTGGTTGGCATCTTCCTGAACCGCAAGAACCTGATCGTGCTGCTGATGGCGATCGAACTGATGTTGCTGGCGGTGAACACCAATTTCATCGCGTTCTCCCATTACCTGAACGATCCGGCAGGTCAGGTGTTCGTATTCTTTATCCTCACCGTGGCGGCGGCTGAAGCGGCCATCGGTCTGGCAATCCTGGTGGTGCTGTTCCGTAACCTGCGCACTATCAACGTGGATGAACTCGGCAGCTTGAAAGGTTGATGCGCATGGAAATGCAAAATCTGTATTTGCTGGTACCCCTGGCTCCGCTGGTCGGTGCCCTTGCTGCCGGGCTGTTCGGTAACGTGCTGGGGCGCGCGTGGTCGCACCGGATCACGATCTCGCTGGTGGCCGTGTCGTTTCTTGCCTCTCTGGCAATCTACCAGGACGTGATGGCCGGGCACCTGTTCAATGGCACGGTCTACAAGTGGATGTCTTCTGCTAACACCAGTTTCGAAGTCGGCTTCCTGATCGACAGGCTGACCGTGATGATGATGCTGGTGGTGACCTTCGTCTCGCTGATGGTGCATATCTATACCATCGGTTATATGGAAGAAGATCCCGGCTACCAGCGCTTCTTCAGCTACATCTCGCTGTTCACCTTCTCCATGCTGATGCTGGTGATGGCCAACAATTTCATGCAGTTGTTCTTTGGCTGGGAAGCGGTGGGCCTGGTGTCCTACCTGCTGATCGGTTTCTGGTATACGCGCCCCACGGCGATCTACGCCAACCTGAAGGCATTCCTGGTCAACCGCGTCGGCGACTTCGGCTTCCTGCTCGGCATCGGCCTGGTGCTGATGGTGTTCGGTACGTTGGATTACCAGTCGGTGTTTGCCAATGCGCACAATTATGTGAATGACTTGGCTCCGATCCCCGGCGTTTCGGTGGGCCTGCTGACCGCGATCTGCATCCTGCTGTTCATCGGTGCGATGGGCAAGAGTGCGCAGTTTCCGCTGCATGTGTGGCTGCCGGATTCCATGGAAGGCCCGACCCCGATCTCCGCACTGATCCATGCCGCAACCATGGTGACGGCCGGTATCTTCATGGTGGCGCGTATGTCGCCGCTGTTCGAGTTATCCGATACCGCACTGTCCTTCGTGATGGTGATCGGCGCGATCACCGCTTTGTTCATGGGCTTCCTGGGCATGATTCAGAACGACATCAAGCGCGTGGTCGCTTATTCGACCCTGTCGCAGCTCGGTTACATGACGGTGGCGCTCGGTGCGTCGGCGTATTCGGCAGCTGTGTTCCACCTGATGACTCACGCATTCTTCAAGGCCTTGCTGTTCCTGGCTGCGGGCTCGGTTATCATCGCCATGCATCATGACCAGGATATCCGCAACATGGGCGGCCTGCGCAAGTACATGCCGATCACCTGGATCACGTCACTGATCGGTACGCTGGCCCTGATCGGCACGCCGTTCTTTTCGGGATTCTTTTCCAAGGACAGCATCATCGACGCGGTCGGCATGTCGGACCTGCCCGGTTCGGGTTTCGCCTATTTCGCAGTGGTGGCGGGTGTGTTCGTCACAGCATTCTATTCTTTCCGCATGTACTTCCTTGTGTTCCACGGCGAGGAGCGTTTTGGCAAATCTCATCACGATCATGAAGGCGACCACTCCGACGAAGAAATTTCCACCGACCACCATCACGGTTTGGCACCCGGGCAAAAGCCGCACGAGACTTCGTGGGTGGTGACGTTGCCGCTGATATTGCTGGCCATTCCGTCCGTGTTGATCGGATTCGTCACCATAGAGCCGATGCTGTTCGGCGATTACTTCCTGGATGCCATCTACGTCGGTTCCAATCATCATGCACTGGCCACGATGCGTGAAGAGTTCCACGGCGCTTTTGCCATGGCGCTGCAGGCATTTGTCTCCCTGCCGTTCTGGCTGGCGTTGGCGGGAGCTGGCTGCGCGTGGTTCTTCTATCTGAAGCGTCCGGACATCCCGGCGAGCATCAGGCAGAAATTCTTCGCCATCTATACGGTGCTGGACAACAAGTATTACTTCGACCGCTTCAACGACTGGTTCTTCGCGGGCGGCGCGCGCGGCGCGAGCCGACTGTTATGGAAGTTCGGCGACGTGAAGCTGATCGACGGCCTCTTCGTGAACGGTTCTGCCAAGGTGGTTGGCATGTTCTCCGGCGTGCTGCGCGGTTTCCAGACCGGCTATGTCTATCACTATGCATTCTGGATGATCATCGGCGTATCCGCATTGCTGACCGTGCGGACATGGTTCGAATAAGGCAATACTAGAGAAGAGCTGAAGGAACAAGCATGATTTTCGGATATCCACTGTTAAGCGCCGCCATCTGGTTGCCCATCGTTTTCGGCCTGCTGGTACTGGCTACCGGCAATGACCGCAATGCGAAAATGGCGCGTACCATCGCGTTGGTTGGCGCGATCCTGAGTTTCCTGGTCACGATCCCGCTGTATACCGGATTCGACCGCATGACCAGCGATATGCAGTTCGTCGAGATGAAGGACTGGATCACGCGTTTCAACATCCACTACCATCTTGGCGTGGACGGCATTTCGGTGTTGTTTGTCCTGCTCAACAGTTTTTTCACGCCGCTGGTGGTGATCGCGGGCTGGCAGGTCATCGAGAAGCGCGTGTCGCAATACATGGCGGCATTCCTGATCATGTCCGGCCTCGTCAATGGCGTGTTCGTCGCGCTGGATGCGATGCTGTTCTACGTGTTCTGGGAAGCGATGCTGATCCCGATGTTCATCATCATCGGCGTATGGGGCGGTCCCAACCGCGTGTACGCGGCGCTCAAGTTCTTCCTCTATACCTTGATGGGCTCCTTGTTGATGCTGGTTGCGCTGCTGTATTTGTATCACCAGTCCGGCGGCAGTTTCGAGATCCTCGATTTCCACCGCATGGCCATGCCATCGCTGACGGCACAGGTGCTGGTATTCATCGCGTTCTTCATGGCGTTCTCGGTGAAAGTACCGATGTTCCCGGTACACACCTGGTTGCCGGATGCGCACGTCGAAGCGCCGACCGGCGGCTCCGTGGTGCTGGCAGCGATTATGCTCAAGGTTGGCGCGTACGGCTTCATCCGGTTCTCGCTGCCCATTACGCCGGATGCCAGCCACTATCTGGCCCCGGTGATGATCACGCTGTCGCTGATCGCGGTGGTGTATATCGGCCTGGTTGCACTGACCCAATCCGATATGAAGAAACTGGTTGCATATTCTTCCATTTCCCACATGGGCTTCGTTACGCTCGGCTTCTTCATTTTCAATGCCTACGGCATGGAAGGCGCGTTGTTGCAGATGATTTCGCACGGCTTTGTGGCGGGTGCGCTGTTCCTGTGTATCGGCGTGTTGTATGACCGGGTGCATTCGCGCCAGATCGTCGATTACGGCGGCGTGGCAAAGAAGATGCCGGTATTCGCCGCGTTCTTCATGCTGTTCGCGATGGCCAACAGCGGCCTGCCGGGTACCAGCGGCTTCGTGGGCGAATTCATGGTGATTATGGGGGCGGTGAAAGCCAACTTCTGGTATGCCTTCCTCGCGGCCAGCACGCTGATCTTCGGCGCAGCCTATACGCTGTGGATGTACAAGCGCGTGATCTTCGGCGCGATTACCAACGACCATGTCGCTCGCCTGCGCGACATCGGGGGGCGCGAAAAACTCGTCTTCGTATTCCTGACGCTCGCTGTGCTGGGCATGGGTCTATATCCTCTGCCGTTCGCCGACATCATGCATACAACGGTGAACGATCTGCTGGTGCATCTGGCTACTCCCAAAGTCCTGAATTGAGGAAAACATGAATCTTCTCTCCTCCCTGTCCCCGGCCTACGCAGAGATATTCCTGCTCGTGATGGTGTGCGTGATCCTCATCGCGGATCTGTTTATCGTCAATCAAGCCAGGACAATTACCTACCTGCTGGTCCAACTCACCTTGCTGGGCTGTTCGCTGATCACGGTATCGACGCACGAAGACGGCATCGTACATATTTTCCACCATATGTTCGTGGACGATCTCATGTCGGACGTGCTCAAGCTGCTGACTTACCTGTCCGTATCCATGATGCTGGTATATTCGCGCAGCTACCTGATGGCGCGCGGCCTGTTCACCGGCGAATTCCTCACGCTGGTACTGTTTGCCATGCTGGGCATGATGGTGATGATTTCTGCCAGCAATTTCGTCACCCTGTACCTTGGCCTGGAACTGCTCGCGCTGAGCCTCTATACCTTGGTTGCCCTGCAGCGCGATTCGGCCGTCGCCACCGAGTCCGCGATGAAGTATTTCATCCTCGGTGCGATGGCCTCCGGCTTCCTGCTCTACGGCATGTCCATGCTGTATGGGGCGACCGGTTCGCTGGACGTGAACCGCATTGCTGAAATCATCCATCAAGGCACGGCGAACAAGTCGCTGCTGGTGTTCGGCCTGGCCTTCATCGTGGCGGGATTGGCGTTCAAGCTTGGCGCGGTACCTTTCCATATGTGGGTACCCGATGTGTACCAGGGCGCGCCCACCGCAATGACCATGTTCATCGGTTCCGCCCCCAAGCTGGCCGCCTTTGCGTTCGTAATGCGCCTGCTGGTGGAAGCACTGCAACCACTGATGATCGACTGGTCCGGCATGCTGATGATCCTGGCCGTGCTGTCGATGGCCGTGGGAAATATCACCGCGATCGCGCAGACCAATATCAAGCGCATGTTTGCCTATTCGACCATCGCCCACATGGGTTTCCTGCTCATCGGCGTGTTGAGCGGAACGGTCGAGGGTTACGGTTCCTCCATGTTCTATGCAGTGGCCTACGTGCTGATGAGCCTGGGCGGGTTCGGCATGATCATGCTGTTGTCGCGAGAAGGCTTCGAGGCGGACAATCTGAATGACTTCAAGGGGCTCAACCAGCGCAGTCCGTGGCTGGCCTTCATGATGCTGCTGCTGATGTTCTCCATGGCCGGTGTGCCGCCGACAGTGGGGTTCTATGCCAAGTTCTCGGTGTTGAATGCGGCGGTTCAGACGGGGCATCTGCCGCTTGTCGTGATGGCGGTGCTGTTCTCGCTGATCGGCGCCTTCTACTACCTGCGCATCGTCAAGCTGATGTATTTCGATGCTCCGGAGAGCCACGAAAAGCTCTACATACAGCCGGACAGCAGCCTGCTCATTTCCATCAACGGGCTTGTAGTTCTGGCGCTTGGCATACTGCCCAATACGCTGATGTCCGTGTGCGCCGTCTCAGTGCAACAATCGTTGCTGCACTGATTGAAGGTTTGCTTTGAATAAACGCTCCCGCTCTGGCGGGAGCGTTCGTTTCTGGAGAACGAATATGGATCTGACCGAAAAGCAGCTCGATAGCCAGGTAATGTACAACGGCAATTTTATCGAAGTGCTCAGGGATACCGTGCTGTTGCCGGATGGCAGCACCAGTTCGCGCGAGTACATTACCCATCCCGGCGCCGTCGCGATGCTTGCGCAGCTTCCCAACGGCAATCTGGTGATGGAACGGCAATTCCGTTATCCCCTGCATCGGGAATTCATCGAACTGCCCGCCGGGAAGATCGATGGCGGCGAAGATATCCTCGCTACCGCGCAGCGCGAGTTGCTGGAGGAAACGGGTTACGTGGCGCGCGAATGGATACATCTTACCACAGCCTGGCCGTGCATCGGCTATTCCGATGAGCGCATGGAATACTTTCTAGCCCGGGGATTGACGCATGAGGGGAGCAGGCTGGACGATGGCGAATTCCTTGAGGTGTTCGAGCTTTCCCTGGCAGATGCGATCGAATGGATACGTATTGGCAAGATCACAGACAGCAAAACAATCGTCGGACTGTTCTGGTTGGACAAGGTACTGAACACGGGATGGCACGCACCGAAATAAGGCATTGTTATGGTGCATTGTTGTGTTGCGAGCACCATAGTGGTGATTCATTAATCCTTGAATATCATCTGAAAGATAAAATTTCCAAATAAATCAGTGCATGTATTGTTTGGCATGGTGCTTGCATGCCATTCGCAAGATTGCACTTATTTGGAGATGATATGGAGAATCTTAAGGTCAGTACTGATGCATTATTCATTTTGCTGGGCGCCATCATGGTGCTTGCGATGCACGCCGGGTTCGCTTTCCTGGAACTGGGGACGGTACGAAAAAAAAATCAGGTCAATGCGCTGGTGAAAATCATTTCCGATTTTGCGATTTCCACGCTGGCGTATTTCTTCATCGGTTACAGCATTGCGTATGGCGTCAATTTTTTTTCGGGGGCGGAAGAATTGGCCCGGAAAAGCGGATATGAACTGGTCAAGTTCTTCTTCCTGCTGACATTCGCTGCCGCCATTCCCGCGATTGTGTCCGGCGGCGTAGCCGAGCGGGCGCGATTCAATCCCATGCTCGCCGCAACTTTCCTGCTGGTTGGCTTCGTCTATCCCTTCTTTGAAGGCATCGCCTGGAATCACCGTTTCGGAATCCAGGACTGGCTGCATGCCAGCTTCGGTGCCGAGTTCCACGATTTTGCCGGATCCGTGGTGGTGCATGCGGTGGGCGGCTGGATAGGCCTTGCGGCAGTCCTGATGCTCGGTTCGCGCCATGGGCGCTACAACAAGGAAGGACACATTTCCGCGCATCCTCCTTCAAACATCCCCTTCCTGGCTCTCGGCGCTTGGGTGTTGACCGTTGGCTGGTTCGGTTTCAACGTCATGTCGGCACAAACCATAGACAAGATTAGCGGCTTGGTCGCGGTCAATTCACTGATGGCAATGGTTGGCGGCACATTGGTCGCTTTGTGGGCAGGCAAAAACGATCCCGGCTTTGTGCATAACGGGCCGCTCGCTGGCCTGGTGGCCGTGTGTGCAGGATCCGATCTGATGCATCCTCTTGGTGCACTGATCACCGGCGGTGTGGCCGGCGGATTGTTTGTCTGGATGTTCACGCTCACCCAGAACCGATGGAAGATAGACGATGTACTTGGCGTATGGCCGCTGCATGGTCTGTGCGGCGCCTGGGGCGGCATTGCAGCTGGCATCTTTGGCGCAAAAGCGCTGGGAGGTACCGGGGGGGTGGCCTTCATGTCGCAACTCACGGGTACCGTGCTGGGCATAAGTGTCGCCCTGGTCGGCGGTTTTGTCGTGTACGGCGTTCTGAAAAAAACCATCGGCATCCGCCTCACGCAGGAAGAAGAATTCAATGGCGCTGACCTGAGCATTCACAGGATCACCGCCACGCCGGAACGCGAGTCGGGTTGGTAACCCCTTCTGATGGCGAGGAATAAAGTCTGTCGGGTTGTAATTAAGTCTGTCGGGTAGGCTGGTCAGTTTCAACTAGATATCGAGAAATCGACCACCGTTATTAGTTGTAAATCTGGAGATAAAAAATGAGCGGTTATATGGGGTTGGTCTTGCTATGGGCTTGGGTGTTCGGATTTCTTGGAACTCTGATCTACTTGCACAAGAAAAAGTATTTCCCTAAATGACAGTGGATTTATTGAACTTTCCAGAACACATGACAAGTTCTCCGCATCACGTTCTTTCCCTCACCCTCGGCCCCTCTCCCTGAGGGGAGGAGGAGGGAATCTGCGCGCCATGTTTCAAGGAAACGTCAATAATACTGTCTCGCAGGAATTGGTACATAATGGACACGGTTCTTACCGGACATTGTGGTATGACGACTATTAACCTTAGGCTGAAAAAAGAGTGTATCCATGACGCAATTCCTTGCAGATATCTACACCGAGCCATCGCACGTGGACGTCGACACGCTTGATAACCTTGGTCCTCTCCGGGGGATGGCGGGCATTTGGGAAGGTCGGCGAGGCTTGGACGTCAATCCAAAACCCGAAGGGCCAAAGAGCCAGGTGTTTGTTGAACGCATGGAGCTTCAACCTATCGATCCGCAGACGAACGGACCGCAATTGTTATATGGCCTTCGTTACCATACTAACGTAACCACTCCAGATCAAGCTGGGACATATCACGATCAAGTTGGATACTGGCTATGGGAACCGGCAACGAATACCGTAATTCATACGCTTGCAATCCCGCGCGGCCAAACTGTTATGGCTGTCGGCCAGGCTCATAAGGACGCCAGGGAATTTGAGCTGGCGGCAAATCACGACTCCGAGAACTTTGGAATCCGTTCGGCCCCATTTCTCGATTATGCCTTCAAGACAGTGGAGTTCAGGATAAAGATATCCATAAATTCGGATGGCACTTGGTCATACGACGAAGATACAGTGCTAATGATACGGGGAAAGTCAGATCTCTTTCATCACACTGATAGCAACACGCTGACCAAGATAGCTGAGCCCACGCAAAATCCATTGGCACGAAAGAACACGTAAGGCCCCCCTGCCGCAGCCTTGTTCCACGCTCCAAAAAATGCGGATATTCTTAACTTCGCCTACAATTCCTGTCATCATATATCGGCACTATCGCAATAACAGTGTAGACTTTTTCCGTGTACTACGTTGACGGAGCTTGTTAAGCTGCAGTTTGATGCTTTTTCAGGAGTATCAAGAATGATTAACGCCGAACGCAAAGTATCGATGGGTTTTACCACTGAACAATTCCCGGCCGGGACTCACATGTGTTACATCTACAACGACGACGAGGAACGCCGCGAATTGATTGCGAAGTTTCTTGAAAGCGGCCTGCAAGGACATGAGAAAGTCGGCTATTTCGTCGACGTGTTATCTCCCGGCGAAATGCGCGCGCAATTGCTCGATATCGGTGTGCATTTGCCGCCGGAAATGGATGAGCGCGACTTCACCATCACTCCGGCGCAGGAAGTATATTGCCCAAATGGCATATTTGTTCCGGAGGATATGCTGCAAACGCTGCGTTTGGCGTACAAGAAAAGCTGCGACGAAGGTTTTCCGGGGGTGCGCGTAAGTGGCGAGATGTCATGGGCCTTGCGGAGAATGCCGGGTTCCGAACGATTAATGGAATACGAGGCTGAGGTCAATTTGGTATTGCAGGAATATCCGGTGACTGCCATCTGCCAGTATGATGCTCGCCGTTTTGATGGAGCCATGATTTTTGACGTCCTTAATGTTCACCCGATGATGATCATTCGCGGTCAGGTTGTACGCAATCCATATTACATCGAGCCTGAAAAGTTCATGGCGAAGCATCAGTCCTGCTGCTGAAGATCATGGATCGGACTACGGTCAGAGCTGACATTCTCGGCAAGCTCTTACTGATTCAGGAGACTTTGGAAGTTCTGCCTGATGGCGCAGGAGTAGCCGCCTTTTTGCGCCGCGCCCTGAGCGAAATCCCGGGGGTGGTCGACACGCTCCTCTGCGAGGGGGGAGTTATATATCCTCCGTCCGGAGAATTCGACAAAATCTGCACCGAAGATGCGGCGGCAGGGAGCACTTCAAGCCCCGGCGCCGATTACGCGGATGACACCGACCGCTGGATCATCATTCCGCTACGCTCCCCACACCATATATTCGGGAAATTGATCCTGTCGATCGGCGACAAAGAGGCCTTCTCACCGTACCAGGCTTTTGTTCAGAACATCGCCAATGTGATCGCGACCACTCTCGAAAATCGGGAATATATCAGCCAACTGGACAAGAGCAGAGCCGAACTCGAGAGCCAGGTTGCCGAGCGCACTGCGACGCTCATGGAAAGCCAGGAATCGCTGCGCATCAGTGAAGAGCGCTGGAAATTTGCCCTGGAAGGAGTGGGCGACGGCGTATGGGACTGGAATCCTCAAACCGACGAGGCGATGTTTTCCGAGCGATGGAAGGAAATGATCGGCTATGCTGAACATGAATTTCCAGACCTGGGAGCGGCATGCTTCGAACACATACATCCTGAAGACCAGGAGCGGGTTCTTTCGGCAACCCGGGATTATTTCTCGGGTAAGGAACAGCAATATATTGTCGAGTTCCGCATGCGTTGCAAGGATGATTCTTGGAAATGGATTCTGTCCAGAGGTAAGCTGCTCAGTCGTGACGCCGATGGCAATCCATTGCGCATGATCGGTACGCATTCCGATATTACCGAGCGCAAGCAGGCTGACGAGGCTTTGAGGAGAGAAAGCGAGAAGAACATTGCATTCATACGCGGTGCCAGCGATGGCATCCATATTCTAGACACCGAGGGCAATGTCATAGAAGTCAGCGATTCATTCTGTAATATGCTGGGCTATCGGCGCGACGAGTTGATAGGCATGAATGTCTCCCAATGGGACGCCAAACTGACCAAAGACGAGATTACCCGAGAACTCAAGAGGCAGTTTTTGCAGCAGAAGCGTTCCCAATTCGAGACTCGCCACCGGCGCAAGGACGGTTCTGTAGTCGATGTCGAGATCACAGGTCTCTCGCTTGAACTGGATGGCAAACCGGTATTGTTTAACTCTTCGCGAGACATTACCGAGCGCAAGAGCGCCGCAGATGAACTTCGAATCGCCGCCACTGCCTTTGAAAGTCAGGAAGGGATGCTGATCACGGATGCCAAACAGGTGATCCTCAGAGTGAACCGTGCCTTCACCAGCATCACCGGCTATACCGCAGAGGAAGCCATCGGCAAGAATCCGCGCCTGCTCAGCTCCGGACGCCATGATGCAGCTTTCTATAAGGCCATGTGGGAAAGAATCAATAATGCAGGTTTTTGGGAAGGTGAAATCTGGAATCGACGCAAGAGCGGTGAAATATACCCGGAACATCTTGCCGTCACGGCAGTCAAGAATTCCGATGGCGTCGTGACGAATTACGTTGCTGCACTTGCCGATATCACACTGAGCAAGAAGTCCGAGGAAGAAATCGAGCATCTCGCCTACTATGACCCGCTTACGGAGTTGCCCAACCGGAGGCTGTTGGCGGACAGGCTACAGCAGGCGCTGGTGTCCTCCGGACGCTCCGGGCGGCAAGGCGCGCTTCTGTTTATCGACCTGGACAATTTCAAGGTCCTGAACGATACCTTGGGCCATGCCATAGGGGACTTGCTGCTGCAACAGGTCGCACAGCGCCTGACTTCCTGTGTGCGCGAAGGCGATACCGTGGCCCGGCTGGGCGGAGACGAGTTCCTGGTGATGCTGGAAGATCTGAGTGAAAATACTTTCGAGGCGGCGGCTCAGACAGAATCCCTGGGGGGGAAGATACTTCACACTCTGAGGGAGCCCTACCAGCTTGCTACGCATGAATACCGCAGCACATCCAGCATCGGCATCACCCTGTTTGCCGGGCATCACCAATCCGTAGATGACTTGATGAAACAAGCTGACATTGCCATGTATCAGGCGAAGAGGGCCGGCCACGACGCCATGCGCTTTTTTGATCAAGAGATGCAAGACACGATCAATGCCCGGGCAGTGCTTGAACGCGAATTACACCAGGCGCTGGAGAACCAGCAATTCAAGCTGTACTACCAGATTCAGGTGGATGGCTTGCTTCATCCGATAGGAGCAGAGGCATTGATCCGGTGGTGCCACCCGGAGCGGGGCCTTGTGCCTCCGGCACAATTCATTCTGCTGGCAGAGGAGACCGGGCTGATCCTGCCCATCGGACAATGGGTGCTGGAGGTAGTGTGTGCCCAGCTCAGGACGTGGCAACAAGCATCGCTAACAAGCAACTTGATGCTCTCCGTGAACGTCAGTGCGAAACAGTTCCGTCAAGCTGCCTTTGTGGCTCAAGTGAGGGATGTCGTGGAACGTCACGCCATTAATCCAAACCTGCTCAAGCTGGAACTCACCGAAAGCATGTTGCTTGAGAACATTGAGGACACCATCGCCACCATGAATGCCCTGAAGGAAATCGGTGTGCTGCTTTCATTGGACGATTTCGGCACTGGCTATTCTTCCCTCCAGTACCTCAAAAGGCTACCGCTCAATCAGCTCAAGATTGACCAGTCGTTCGTGCGCGATATTGCCACCGACAATAACGACAGGGCGATTGTGCATACCATCATAGCCATGGCACAAAACCTGAACCTGGACATCATCGCTGAAGGGGTGGAAACCGAACAACAGCGCCAATTCCTCTTGGGCAGCGGTTGCGTTTACCACCAGGGTTACCTGTTTAGCAGGCCACTGCCGATTGCGCAGTTTGAGGCATTGCTTAAATGTAGTTGAGCGTCCGCAATCGGGGTGCACCGTCACAGGCATTGCGCCAGTGTATTGGTGACGGCATGTCCACAAGGACAGCAGACAAGCCGAATCTACTGCGACCACGCCACATCTCTATACCACAGATCCGGAGGCAGCTCTGACCGGCGAGGGCTATCAAGACTGAGAAATGGTCAAAATCCTTTGTCATTTATCGTGACTGATGGATATCGGGATATGTCGGCAGTTGGGCCGACTTCTGCCTTGGCAAGCATTTTTTCGCAGGCGTCATGCATCGCCTGTATAACAACCGTATTCCTTGTCAATTATTGATGCTTCCTTAAAACATGACACGCACATTCCCTCATCCCCCATCTCCCGGAGTGGGAAGGGCCAGGCTTCCCTCTCCTTTGGGAGAGGGGGCGAGTGTGAGAAGCGCGTGATGCGGAGTGCTCGTCATGTATTCTGGAAAGTTCAACAAGCTGAAGCAGGCAGAATTATGAGCTTGCGGTTAACGGCAGGCATCACCTCATGGAAGGAACGCGCAGCGACCGGGCATGCGGGGCAGGACGAACTTGCATTGTCACCATTTGGCGACCATCCGCTGTCGGCCTATTTCGTCGCCAGCGACGTGGCGCAACAGCTTGCTGAATGGTTTATATCGCCAACTGATGCGTGTGCAGGAACCAGCGATCCAGAAGCACATGGCGCGTGAACCATTTGTTCTTCAGCAACAGCCCGGCGAATAGCTTGCCCGCGACCGATTGCCCGGCATTGGTCGGTGAGGGCGCAGTGCCAAAGCGAGCAATCAAACGAGAATTGTATGGCTGCAACCGCTGACGGCGGTAGTCTCCCTGCGCTTCCAGGACGGTAGCCGCAGCCATGAGTCCGGACTCAACCGCCGGCCTGATGCCTTCGCCGCTTTGCGGGTAGGCCAGGCCCGCGGCATCGCCGATGAGCAGCATACCGTCGTCGATCTGTTTGCGAACGGAATGTCCGTATAGCAGGTACGCATGTCCGTGGAATCTGTCAGGAATGCCCTTCGGAATGCTGCCGTGCTCCTCGAGGAATTCGCAAAAACGCTCAAGTTGTTCAGACAATAGATGGTTGTCTTCGCGCCCGAGCCCGATATTGAGGTAGTTGCCTTTGCGGAAGCACCAGCCATACCCTTTCATGTCCCTGCAAAAATAGAGTTCAGGCGTATCGCCTCGGGCGCCGCAAACGTCGCTCTGTTCCGGACTCATCTCAAATTCGATTTCCTTCGCCGTGATTGCAGGCTCGCTTCCCCCGAGTTGAGCGCCCATGAAACGCGCAACCGGGCAGAAATGCCCGCCTGCGCCGATGATGAGCGGAGTCGATATCGCGTCGTTGACGACAAACCGATTGCCATCCCTTTGTATCGACTTCAACGCCTGGCCCAATTGCAGACGCGCGTTCGAGCGTCTCAGCAAGTAGTCGTCAAACTCGTAACGGCGTATGCCATAGCTGACCGTGGTTGGATACCTGGTCTCCACGATCCCGCCTTCGATCAGACCGGTACGGAATGCGATGATCGGCTGGAGCACATGTTGCCGCGCATAATCCGCCGTATCCAGTTGCAACGCTTCCACCACTGCCGGCGTGATCCAGCCGGCACAGACCTTTTCCCGGGGGAAGGTGGCCTTGTCCATGATCACGACGTCCATGCCCTGCTGGCGCAATTGCCGGGCACAGGTCGACCCTGCCGGGCCGCCGCCTACGATCAGCGCATCACAGGTTTCCATCGGCATCCCCTTTTGGCTGGCAGTACGGTTCATACAGGTATTGCCTGGTCCAGGGTATCTGGTTGTTGCTCGCGCGCGCAAAGGTCACCTGGAACAACTGCAGCGTCCCGGTCTTGAAGGAGGTAAGGGAACCGGCAAGATACAGGCGCCAGGCCAGCACGAATTGCTCGTCAAACATCCTGCCGACCTGTTCGACATTGTCCTCATACCGCTGCAGCCAGTGTTCCAGCGTCTTCGCATAATGCAGCCTCAGATTTTCCACATCCAGAACCGAAAAATCACAGGGCTCGAAGATCTGCATCATCTGGGCAAGGCTGGGAGGGTTGGCGCCGGGAAAGATGTGCCGCTCGGCCCAGGCATCCATCGGGCGCGGATAGTTCAGGCCTATGGTGTGGATCAGGCCGCGGCCGCCATCTTTCAAGCTGCGATCTATGACTTTGCCCAGTTCCTGATAATGATCTGTCCCGACATGCTCCAGCATGCCGACCGAAACAAAGGCGTCGAACCTGCCTTTCACGTTGCGATAGTCGTCTTCTATGAATTCGACCTTTCCGTCCAGTCCTTCGGCATGCGCGCGCTCCCGCGCGAGGGCTATCTGCTCACGGGAAATGTTGTAGGCTTGCACCGTTACACCGTAGTGCTTTGCCATGTGCATTGCCAGGGCACCCCAGCCGCAACCCGCTTCCACAACCTTGTCCCCGGGCCTCAAGCCCAGCTTGCGGCATACGTGATCCATCTTGGCGACCTGCGCATCCTCCAGACTTGTGTCCGGATGAGGAAAGTAAGCGCAGGTGTAGAGCATGCGTTCATCAAGCCACAATTTGTAGAAGTCGTTGCCGATGTCGTAATGGTGCCGGATGTTGCGGCGCGATCCGGTGAGGGTGTTGTTCCTGATGTCAATGAACGGCGCCAACAGCCTGTCGATCGCCTTGTCCTGGGTCGGGAGTGGCCAGACCCGGAATACGGCTTCCAGAAAATCGAGCAGGTCACCCTGTATCTCTATCCTTTTCGCAGAGTACAGTTCCCCAAAATTGAGCTCATGGTTCAGAAACAGTTTGAATAGCGCATCGCGGTCGCGGATGAGGATGCGCGCCACGGTTTCGCCATTATGGTTCGGAATTTCGAGGCCATTCCACAGCACAACATGCACCGGGGGATTCCCGAAACCCTGCATTATTTTGGTGAGAAGAAATTTTTCGGCAGCAGAAAACATTTTCCACAGCGACGGGCGCTGTTCCCGAGCAGTTGCCAGATAATTGAATCCGCCGTCTGGTTTGCCAGCAGATTCGGGTTGCTCTCGTTCCATGTTGTTCCTCCTTGCGCGCCGCCGGTTTTGCCTGGTTAACTCAGCACTCCTGTTTAAGCAAACATAAAAATAAGCAAAAACCGGGGCGAGGTCAACCAGCCAGAATGCTTGATGACTTACCCCTTCCGCGGTATCGAGTGATCGAGCGCGGAGAAACATGTGGAGGGATATGCGTCTTCACCGTATGACTAGGGCAGTGCGCGATATTTTGATGCTGCAAAGCAATCGTTACGCCAACAGCAGGACGCTTGATCGCACACACCGTCCCGGGCGGTTGCAAAGCAACTGAAGTTGCCTTCGACGGTCTGGATTTTCCTGATCAGCTCCGTTTTTGTGAGCATGCCCGGATCGATGCCCTGGAGCTTGGCCGCGCGTCGTACATCGTCCAGTTCCATGAAGATTCTCCTTCGCATTAACCAGTATTCGGGGCCAGGACGCCTGCTGCAGGGCGGACGGTCTGGCTGGTTCGGAACTGCGGAAGCGCCATGCCGTTCTGGAATTGAGTCCGCTACGACGGCATTAGCGGCAGCTGCCGATGAAACGAGTGATATTCGAGCGAGTATGTTTTAGGGAAACGCCGATCAAGTCTGCTTTTCTTCTTCTCCCCGTGGGAGAGGGCAGAGGTGAGGGGGAATTCAACGGGCAATCCCTCACCCTAACCTTTTCCCGGAGGGCGATGGGACTTGTTCTGTGTTTCCTCAGTTGTTTCCGGACCAGCCAGCATGACGATTCCTGCCCAACTGTTCAGGCGGTGGGCGACGATGTATGCGGCACGGTATGCGGAAATATCGCCGGTATTCCAGCATTTCCGAGCAATCTTGAACGGTGTTTCCCCGGCGACGCCATGCGCATCGGCGCTCAACACTGGATTCTCGAATGCATCAGGAAGGATATCGAATTCATCAGGCAGGAGGAGATTTGCGTTCATGATATTCCTTTCCAGTCGAATAAGAAAAAAGCACTTCATGCTTCGCAGACCGACATGATGCTGAGTGATCCTGTCTGTTACTTCAGCTTTATTGCATGTACCGCAAGGTTCGAAGGATCAGAACAGGGAGCAGCGCAAGGCTACAGGAAAAGGAGGGCGGGATATATACGCAAAAGTACCTATCGCGAATTGAGGGACAGACCGGGACATTTTGCCCGAATGCCATGCGCCGCCGAAGTACGCTGGCATACGCTCCGCCAGTTCACCGATTTCCGATGACGCTTGTTCCGCTGAATTGCCCTCTTTGAAGCTCTCGCCGTCAGTTTTCGGCATGGTCTGTACTGCTTCAAACGGGATGGCAAACAAGGATTGCATTGTTGCCATAATTGCCGACTATCGAACTTGCTTCATTCAGCTCGAATCAGCAGCACGGGAGCCGATGCGAGGCGCACGACGCCCTCGGCGACGCTTCCCAGAAGTAGCCGGTTCAGTCCGGACCGTCCATGCGTGCCGATCACGATCAGGTCGGCGTGCCATTGCTGCGCATCTTTTCCGATCACGCTGGCGACGCGTTCACCGGCGGTTTCGATCAGGGCCGTTTCGACGGCCATCCCGGCCTTGCGTGCGCTTTCATCGGCGACGGCCAAAGCGCGTTCCCCGGTCTGCCGCATCGTTTTCTGGAGCTCCGCCATATCGATATAGGCGTAGCCTTCGGCATCGACAAACCGGATGTCCTCCAGCACATAAATCAGGCGTAGACGGGCTTCCCCGCCCGCTATTTTGATTGCCTCCTGCAACGCGCGCTCGGATGTTTTGCTGCCGTCAACCGGAACAAGAATGCGTTGATACATGATGGCCTCCAATTTTCAGATCGACATGCAAGTCTTCGCTCATTCTATGCCTCTTTGAATATGATGTGGCACGCAGAAGAAATTGCCGTGCAACAATTTCAAGGTGCCCAATCCCGTCCATACGTTCGGCGATTGATCGTCGCCTGCCTAATCGTCGCTTTCGGCGACGCGCTTTGGTTCATGCTTTTTGACATCGCCATGTAGCTTGTGGGCATAATCCGACACTTGGCGTTTGGCGGCATCGAAGGCGTCACGCAGCGCCACATAAACGTCTTCGGCATGTTCGCGGTTAACCGCGATCTCGCCGCCAGCCACGCCAATGTCGATGCGCACGCTGAACTGCCTGCCCTGATGCTGGTGCTTGTGAGGCAATTCGATCACCACCCGGCAGGACACGATGTGATCAAAAAACTCGTCGAGCTTGCTTGCCTTCTCGCGGATCCGGGCTTCCAGCGCTTCGGAATGTTCCATGTCGCGAATGGTGATTTGCAGTGGCATTTGCATGAATATCTCCTGAAGTTCGTATTGTTTTGCCGTGCAGATGCGACCCGCTATACATCGGCAGATTCCATCAGGGGGCGAGTGATAACTCAATGCTCGCTGACAGACATGGTGCAAGGCATCACTTGGGCCGGGCTCAGGATGGCTGAAGGTCGGGGTTCACATCGTCGAGCCATCTCTTGCTGCCGTACCCATTATACGATCCAGTTGGGCAGGCAATGCTCGATTTCACAATTGCGATTTGTTGCGGGTATTCATGAAGTGATCTCGGCGTCAGCCGCATTGAACGCAAACGTGGGCGCAAGCTATATCCGCGATCTGCTTTGCCAAGGGTGGACAGTACCGACTACAATTTCTCCCGGTGATTGTGAGGCTGAGTATTCTGGAAAAATCAGATGGCGTTTCAATTCCGGATGCCAACGCAAGAAAGGGGCAGGCATATGTGGCAAGTCATATTACTGGGCTGTTTTTCACTGCTGGCGAATGTTGCATGGGCGGAGGATACGGGCGTGATCGCGCCACCGCCAGCCAGCAACAGCAACATCATTCAGCCCGGCAGCTCGGTGTCCGGGGCCGACACGCTGCCCGCCATCGTCATTCCGGACAATCCGACTCAGCCGATTGGTATCGACAACACCCGCCAGCCCGGCAATGGGTCATCCGGGGCCGACACACTGCCTACCATCGTCATTCCGGACAATCCCGTTCCGGCCAGAGTTGATTGCCTGTCACCTCAGACCGCTTTCGGGGGCGATATAGACAAGCTGCGCAAACAGCGCTCGCAGATGGCTGCGAAATGGATAGAGTCGTTGCGTGGTGCCATAAAGGACACAGCGCGCAGCGGGAACTTCTTCTCTACACTTTTCACTTCATCGAAACAACCGATCGACGCTGAGCTGCTGGCGGAGATGGACAGGTTCATTGCGCTCCATCCGGATATGCCTGAGGCTGCCGATGTGTACTTGCTAAAGGTTCAGGTGCACACGCGCATGGAATCATACTACGCAGCAGCGCTGGATTTGCTGATGTTGATTGCCGGTTACCCTGATTCCCCGTCACTTGCCGAGGCCTCCAGTCGGCTGAATGCACTGGTCGGGGATCAGTTGAAAAAACAGGCCTCCACCATTGGCTTGCTCACGCAAAAGGCGAAGGCATTGACCGGCGATCACGACCATCGCGTGGCCGCGTACCTCGCATACATTGGCACAACATTGAATGACGCTGACTATGCGCTGCCGATTTCGGCTGAATGCGTGCTGTTCCTGCAAAGCAATCGCACGTTTGTGAACGAGGATATCGTCGAGCACGCACTCGCTCGCCAGGCGATGCTGATCGATAATCAGATCGCCGTGTATCGCTTCAACAAATTGCTCGCGCTCTATCCGTCCAGCTCGACGCGTCCGGACAGCCTGCTGTCGCTGGGGAATGTGCAACGCAAGGGATTGAAGCTCTACGCCCAGGCAGTGCAGAGCTATTCGAAACTGGTCGAACAATATCCGGAGGCAGCGGAAGCAAAGGCAGGTTATCTTTCGCTGGCCGTCATGTATGACGAGGATATGAGTGATTATCCGAATGCGCTCAAGACCTATGCGACGATCGTGGAAAAATACAAGGACGATCCCCTCGTTCTGCAAAGCTTGCGCAACATGGCCCTGATCTACCAGAACAAGACCAGCCAGCCGACCAAGGCCATCGAGACATACATCAGGCTGTCGGAAACCTTCAGCGGCACCGATGCGCTGGATGCGCTCAACAAGGCCGAGAATATTGCGACCTCTACAACGCGCGACTGGACTGTGGCCATGAATATCAATGACCGCATCGTTGCCTTGGTCCCCAGGACGGATACTGCGGCCAAAGCCGCATTCAGCAACGCCGAAATTGCCGAGTCGAACCTGAAAGATTTGGAACAGGCAAGGAAGCTGTATTCGGCGGTTGCTGACGGTTATCCTGCCAACGCACTTGCAAACGAGGCGCAGAAACGTATCGCGGCTATCGATAAGAAAACGCAGAATTGAAAGCACGCGAGGTGCGACGCCGATCGCGTTTTACGCCAGCCCCGCGGGCTATTTTTGTGACGGCCCCATGTTGCCAAATCCAGCGGCGTGGGGGGGGCGGTAGGGCGCAGCAAGCGGCTCGCCGATGAATACGCCCTGCGTCGGCCACGCGACGCTCTTCCAGTACGCTTCGATGGCACTTTCGCCGGACAGGTAGTGTTTGAGCAAGACTGTGGCATTGGGGAACTTCTGTGGATAGTTGCATGGTTCGGAGACCGAGCCGTAGCTTGCCGTGGCACCTGCTTCCAGCCAGCGCAGGCTGCTCATTTGCCCCGCTCCAAGCAAATCGCCTCCGGATGAGGTCAGGTGATCAGCCAGCGCTCCCGGGAGGAATTGAAGTGTATCCAGTCCCGTCACATTGGACAATCCGGTCAGATAAAACATGATGTCGTTTTTGCCCTCGATGCTGTCCGCCTTGATCGTCTTAATGTTGAGCTTGAATTGCGGGAGTCTGCCGGACTTCGGAAAAAATGGTGCGCGCGAACTGCGACTGACATCCGACGTTACCAAAAAATAGGCACTGGCAGGTGCAACGCTGAATCCGCTGAGTTTTCCCCGGCCAATGAGGATCTTTGCCTGTGCGACCGATTCGGTCGGCAACAACATGGAGATGCGCATGCCGAAGTCTGTGTAGGGACGCGCCGAGCTTGAATTGAAATAGGGACTGGGCTTGCCCGGGGCGCAGGTCTTTTTGCATTGTGCAGCGTCAAATCCCAAAGTCATGGCTGATGTAATCGAATTGCACTCGACCGCGTAGGGGGCGGTCCAAACCATGACGATGGCCTGAATATTCTTGTCGAGGTGCGCCTCGATCTGCTGCCTGAGCCTGTTGAATTCGGTCGCGGAAATACGATGCGGACTGTCCTGAATGCGTACATGTACCATGTTTTTGGCGGGGATCGCCCTGGCTTGTTGGTAATACGCGCCAACCTCCACGCTGTGAGCGTCATCATCATTGATGATCACCGCCACATTTTCCGGTTGCAGGCCGGAGCTGGTCTGTCCCGCGGCTTCCAGGAAGTAGGGTGACATTGCCGCGAGCGCATTGGCGCAGTGGCACGTCATGAAAATCACAAGCAGGCAGGCGCGAATCAATGGATTTTCCCGAGTTTCATCAGTGTGGCTCCCTTGCGCCGTAGCGTGTATCTGCCGAATACTCGCTTCATCAAGCTGGCAGGCCAACGGGCGGACCGAAGTATAGTACGCCGGGAATTCTTTCGGTGGTCATTGACTTGCTTGAGGTACTCAGTTTGATTTTTGCCGTTCACTAACGGAAGTACATATCAGCTGATTGTCATCGTGAAACAGTTGCAATATCACAAGGCAACTGGTCAGTGTCATTGACAGAAGGTGCACGCCCAAGCGAATTTTCAACCGACGGATTGCCGTTATCTGATTGCTTAGATGACATCGATCTGTCAGGGTTGGCCATAGGCTCAATATTAAGGAAACACCGATTAAGTCTGCTTTTCTCCCTCTCCTCGTGGACGGGGGGGCGTGTTTGGTGTTGCCTTAAATCATTGACAAAGGTGAAATTTGGAATAGAGTCTGACAAAAATCAATGTCAGCCTTGGAGGATTCTATGCTCTTTTATGATCTATTTCGCCACGACCCCGATTTCATCAAGATCAAAGCAGGTAATAATCTGTTCAATGAAGGTGATTCAGGTGATCAGATGTATGTTCTGATCACCGGCAAAGCCGCGGTATCAATCAAAGGGGTTTTGATTAACCATTGTTCAGCGGGCGACTTTGTTGGTGAGATGGCTGTCGTCGATGGCTCTCCTCGCTACGGAACGATCACGGCAATTACCGACTGCAAATTTGTGGTGATTTGCAAAGAACGATTTCATTTTCTGATAGATGAGTCTCCCGGCTTTGCTCTTGAAATCATTCGGATCATGGCAAGGCGATTAAAGGAATGTGATTTGCGTGTCGTCCAAACCGTATCAGCCGTTTGATGTCAGGCTATCTTGCCTGCGAAGGCACGCTCCACACCTGTGCCTTCGGCATGTCAGGTTGCCGTACTGATTATGGCAAAGCGTGGCATCTCAGAGCCGTACGTAAGTTTTTTTAGTCTTGGCAGGCAATGCCCGTATGGACAAAGTATACGTCAGCAGATATTTGATCAAAAGGGAGAATGGTTGCATGCAGGAATTGAGGAAGTTCAAAGGTCTTGTAGTTGGGTTGTTTCTTGTGTCGATGACAGCCGAAGCCTTGGCGCATGGAGACGTGACGCCGCATCCTGTCGATACGTCGAGTCTCAAGCCACTCGGCACTGAATGGATTGAGCCAAATCCTTATCGCGGCAACAAGGATGCGGTTGCTGTCGGCGCAGTAGGGTACATGCACAATTGCGCCGGATGTCACGGGCTGAATGCTGTGTCTGGCGGTGTAGCCCCTGACCTTCTAAAGCTCGACAATGATTGCCTGGACATGACGTCGAAGGTCCAGCAGGCATCTTGCATGAAAGATATGGATGACTATTTCAAGGGCATTACTCTAAGGGGCGCGAAGACCGGCGATGGCCGCTTCACGATGCCGGCATACGAATCTGTTTTTACGCAGGAAGCAGTATGGGCAATCAAGGCTTATATCGACTCACGCACCGTCGAAGAAAGGGCCAAAAATATCAACTAGACGTTTGAAAGGACATGCTGAGCTGCGGCAAAAGGCACGACGTTGCCGACCGTGGTTGGCGTTCATTGGTTATACCTGAGTTTCCCCTGCTGCTCCTTGTTACCCTGTATATCAATGGATTAGGTTGAGCTAAAACGGAAGTCATACATAACAAAAATCCCGCTGTTATGCGGGTTTTTGGCATTTATTGAGACTTGAAATACATCTAATTGGGCGGCGTCTACCGAATATAACTCTCTATGTCGCGCCTATTCCAGATATTGTGAATAAATGGTTTTGATACGCATCCAATTGTGCCCCAGCGAACATCAACGAACATCTGAATGCGCCACTTCTCAAAGTAATCAGGCGGTGGGACTTCGTCGTCTTTTTTCATTCGTCTAAGGTCGGCGGCAAGTCGCGGTAGGTCATCGATGATTTGGGCTGCGAAGTATATCGCATCGTGCCGCTGCTCAGTTTTTAGGCTGAATCGGAGTTCGCTTTTGTGCAGGAAATCTCTGAGGTCTTTGGGCGTAACGAAGCGGAAATAAAACATCCCGTGACGGTTTCGGTAGAGGTGCGTAGCGAGTTTGATAGACATGTAGGCTCCCGCGAAGTGGCACACCTGAGTGGAAAACCGTCAAGCCATAAGAAAAACGCCAAGATTTTCAAAGTCTTGGCGTTCAATTGGGGCGGCGTCTATCGAATAGTGCCTCCAATCCGTTGTAGATGCTTGATTGTCAGCATTGCGATGCCGTATGTTACCCCTAAAGTTACCCCTTGATGAGTATTGCGACTAGAAAGAATTTTGTATGCCTTTGGGGATGTTCGATTCCTATTGCTCCCATCCTTTATCCATAAATACCATCACGAATTCCCCATCGATAATAAAAAGATAGGCATCTTCTTCGGGCATATCGAAAAGGACATATGGTGGCATGATATCTTGATCCGAGCGACGCGCGAACTCGGCTTGCAAATTGCACACATCCTCCAGCGGCAAGCAATAATTCTCGGTCACATCACCCGATGCCCAGGACGCATTCGCTCCAAGGGCAAGACATAACAGCAGCAGATATCGGGCGCAGAATGCTTTCATGTTTCCCTAACTTCATCCTCAAGAATGACAGGCCTGAGCGAGGGGAGTATCTTGCAAATACTGCCTACATTCACAAGACTAAACCGAATGCATGGCTAATACAAATGTGCCGCGTCCGACCGCAGCCAAATGTTGGCACATGCAACTTGGGGCACTCTAGGGACGGTGTCGGCGACTATGCCCTAACCCTTCCCAATTTTTTGGCGTATATTTGAATTTGAACGTGGAGGGGTTTCGCCCGCCGATACTTGCATAAAGGACGACCCAGATCAGCTCTCAAAGTTGAAAAGCTACCTATAATTATTGCGAGATAGTGTCACAGTTCACCTGATTGCCCACAGCTCGACAGTTAGTGTTTGTCATTGTTGGTCGAGACATCATTTGTCGTTCATTGTTAATTTGCTGCTGTTGCATGTTTTGGTCACTAATTATTTTCTGCTGCATCAAAGAATTCTGCTGTGCTTCGATTGCAATTTGGTTCGCTTTATATTGGGCATCGGCAGATTGTGCGCGTAACACGGCATCAATTTGTGCAATTTTGTCATTTACGAATGCGGATAATTCACTCCGTTTTTTTGCAAATTCAGAGTAAGTCATGTTGCCGTTGACCAATTCCACCAAAAGGGATTGGCTACCCATAGCACTGGCGTCATTCACATTTAGAATCTGCATAGGAACACGTTGTAACGACATGGACTCATGTATCTGTTTCAAACAGACGTCACGCATATCGCCCCATTTCCTTAAAGCCAGCTTCTCTTGATCGGTTGGCTTTGAATTGTCAGCCAGCATCGAGAAAGTTTGTGATTTAACGCCATCCAGTCCCACCTTTTGCCTAATGGTGGCGAGTTCCGGACTGTTAGCAAGGTTACTAAAGCAGGCAGCAAAATCATTTTTGTCAGGTGTGATGACAAAATGGATATTGGCTAATTGCTCGCTAAAACTTTGAATTGCTGATTCCACTCGACTCTGAACGGCTGAATTGTGAGCTACCATCGTTCCAAAGCCTGAATTGACCGATTGAGCGCTTGCAATAACCCCTGCGCCGGGCTTAATCAATCTAATAGTGACAGACATTGAAAATGGGTTTGGATTGAATGCAACTTCAAGCCTCAACGCATCGGGGTCGCCAGTATTTCCGACTTTGAATCCATCCTGAACCAAAGGGGCAATTATTTCTTGCCCATAGCCAGCAAGTTCCGGATTAACTACATCTGGCGGTCTTATTGTGGTTGGGGCAGATATGGTTCCGTGATATGAAGTGCCTGAAGTTGTGCAGCCAGATGTTAGTAATCCAATGGCTATTATTAAAGCTAGAACTCGCATACCGCCTCCCCTTAGCTTCACGCTACACAGGTCAATCACAATGATCAATATGCCGTAGTAATTCACCTAAATGCCGCAAAATCTGGGTGACAATACGGGCGTCTTTAAGTCAGTGTACTCAATCTAGCACCAAAACGCCCCTCATGGAACAAGGCGGGATTTATTAAATTGATGGCGAACGCCCCGACCCTAGCCACAGGGCAATGCGTGCCCGCAATAAGGCAATTTTAAATATGTGGGTGATGCTTTGAGTATGGGCGGTTGTGATTATATAGATTGATGTTAATATACCCATATTGAATAAAGTATCAAAGGAAATCAAAATGACAGCAGGTGGAAAACGGCCCGGTGCAGGGCGCCCAGCGGGTGCTAGGAACAGGCGAACAGTAGCCACTGTGACAGCTATTGAAGCCTCGGGTTTAACACCGCTGGATTACATGCTTTCTGTTATGCAAAATACAGAGGTTGATAGCACCACGCGCTTGGATGCTGCCAAGGCTGCAGCTCCGTTCTGTCACGCTCGGCTTTCGTCCAATGAAGTCACAATCATGCAGCCCGGCGATGAATTGACGCAGGAAGAACTTGAAGCAAAAATCGCGTCAGCGCTTCATGCCAGCCCGGACCTATTGGCGCGGCTGCTGCCCCACTGATTATTTGTTCTCGCCATGTAGCGCCTTGGTCAATTTGACGAATTAGACGGTGTTCCCTCCGGCAACCGAAGGTCCGTATCAAAAGGTAGGCAATTGCTAATCTGACGAACCGCGCCATTCAGTTGATATTGTCCGCTTTTACAAATGAATAATTTCCCCGTGGCTGTATCAATTTTGAACAGCGCCTTTTGGGTATACTCTTCGCCTTTGAGATTGACAAAGCTATATTCTCCTTGGAAGAGTTGATAGCGACCAATTTCGGCGGCCACTGCTTGCGGCGCGATAAAGGAAATGCCCAAGCACCAAATTGTCCAAACAGTATAGCGAGCCATCGGTATCCCCCCCATAAAGTTTCAGTACCAACATACCACCTCGGCATATTTTGCAATGCTACGTTAGTCAAATATAACTTGCACGCGGATAGTATGCGCTACGTATTTGCACGCTGCCTCTCCCACACCCTCTCCCACACCCACCGCACCCTGACGGGTGGGTGTGCGTTAAGTGCGGCAGGTTCTACTTAACGCAACCCACCGCACCCACCGCATAGCGTTGCCGATGATTTCGATGGCCATTGGAATATGTTTCCTTTGTTACCATCCCATTAGACTCAAGCTCACGAATCACTGCGGCCAACCCTTGACGTGATAATCTCTTCGGAAATTCCGGCGATAATTGCAGAACTCTGTATGCGTTATTTGTCGCGTTCGCCGATGGAGAAATATACTCACCCCGGCTGTACGATTCGCCAATAAGCCGCAGAATCGTTGCCCGGTCGTTAATGCCGCCGGGTGCGTCGGCCTGTGCCAGCAGCCCGTTTTCCGTCCATTGCATATATATAGGTTCGGATCGCAAGCCAAGGTTTGATTTTTGATGCTCAAGGATTAGGCCATCATCCTTTGCGGACAGGAACAGGCGCGAACGCGCGCTATTATGCCAAGCAGTGGAGCCGCTGTAGCCTTCGCTACTCCCCCCACCTTTTGCCGTTTGCTTGTCGATGTGGGCTAGTAAAAGAACAGCGGCATTATTCTCCTTGCCCAGTGACGCGAGTAATCGAATGAACTCACGCACTCGCGCCCGCTCTATTTCGTTCGCATCATAAGTGTCGCTCGCATTATCGATGAAAACCGCGCCAGGGTTAAACTCATTCACATCCAGCCGCAAGGATTTTAGGGAACTGGTTTCCTTGCCGTTATATAGCGTCGGGGACTCGGTTGCATCAAGCATCATGAGTCCGCTGGATAACTCATGAGGCGAAATGTCCATGTGCCGACAAATACGAGATAAGCGGCGGCGGATCACTGGCGCTGGGTCTTCGCCAGAATAGAACACCACGCGGCATTTTTCTGTTGCCTTCCCCATGAAAGGACGGCCGGTCACAAGGCAAGCTGTGGCCATAAGCGCTAGGGTTGATTTGCCGGACCCGCCGTGGGCACCGAGCAGCGTGACTACACCGCCAGGGAGGATGCTATCAATCAAAAATCGCTGCGGCTCCGGCGGGTTTGTATAGAGGTCACTGATGCTAACCGGCGAAAAATGAATGTTAGACGCTAAATTCGGGCGGAGCGCACCGGCAGGCAATTGCCCAGGCGTTGCATAAACCTCCCATACAGGCGCATCGGGTTTATAGCGGCTAACACTAGCTGCAATGCTCACCACTTCTGCATCATCAAGCGGCGGATTGCAAGAATTCGCATTCATTTTGTTAAGCGCATCCAAGATTGCGTCCGGCGAAAAGCCCTTTCCTCGCATCGCTGCGGCCCCCTCGAATAGAGTGCGATTCCTTTGGCCTTCTGGAATAACGAAATCCCCTTTAGTCGTTTTTTGAATCTCCTTTGGTCGATTCGCCAAAGCAATTAACCAGTTTGGAGCTTCGGCAATAACTGGCGGGCTGAACGTGTCCCAATTATCCCAACGATACTCTGCGCCATTGATAGCGCTCGGCGGTGCAACGACATACCCCCCGATAGCGCGAATATCCATGCCCGGAGCGATTGCAACACGATTGCCGACGACAACGCCGGGCGGTAGTGTCAGCCAGATATGGTTGCCGCCAGTCGCCGTAGTGGCGCGCAGGGTCTGAGAAAGTTTGCCATGTGTTGCTTCAAGACCGGCCAATGTCGCAGGGCCACCGCTTTTCGTGTCGATATCCAACACCAACATGCCATCCGGCACTGCAATGCCAAGATTTGCGCCGGGATTGGACGCTATGGCATTGAGAGTTGCCGCAAGGTCTGACGATTGCCAACCCGTCAGTAGGGGGCGTTTTCCGTTTGGCCTAATGGCGAGAGGCTGCAATGAGTGGAAGGTATAGCAGACGGCATGATTGGCGATAGTCATGGCGTATCTCTCTTCTCTACATTATCTGCCTTACGCTTTTCGCCAATTGCCGCCTTCTTAATTTTGCGAAGAATTGCGCGTCTATATTCACGAGACGAGACTGGCACAACTTTGGTTTCAAAGTTGCAAATACGTTGCCGCGCGCTCATTTTGCATTCTCCGATGCGGCGATGCGTTCAACCGCCCATCGTTCAATATCTGCTGCATTCCAAGCGGTGCAATTCTCGGATAGCTTGATCGGCTTTGGAAACTTCCCGGCCTTAACCCATGCCCAAATACTTGAGCCGGAAACGTTCAACTTTGCTTTGAGGTGTGGCAGCCGGTAAAACTGCGCGGGGTGCGGGGTGGTTTGTTGCTTTGCGTTAACCATGATGTAAATCTCCGTAGAGGTTTATGCGCATCTAGCCCAGTGCCAGCGCGTCATGGTTGTGCATATTGCCCACATGGCAATCCCAAAAAAATGGCAATAAAGTTGTGCAGATTATTTTGGGGGTTTTCGGGATAGTTTTCGCGCGAGAGAAAGCCTGTTCTGGTAAGTTTTTAGATGGGATTTTGCTTCCTGCTGTGCTTTGGCACTATTCATGCCATCGTCGACATTAAGACACTCAAGGATATAGAGAATTCTCGATTTTTCGCAATTACGTTTAGCCCGGTTGGTAAGCCATGCCGCATATTTCTGAGAACGACCTGTCCTCTCTAAAGCATCAAGCCAAACTTCATAAGCCGCTTTAGCCCATCTTTTTGGTCTACCTGTAACTCTCGGACTGGGCTTTTCTTTTCTCGGTCTGCCAGGCCCCCGGGCAAGTGATCTCAGAAGCTCATGAATTTGTTCCTGGCGTAACGTGTGCTCCTCCAATACCGCCGTGCCAAGTTGCACTATAAGCCAATCGCGCGAACCTATCGGTCGCAGTTGGCGCAATAGGCGAATATTCGAGAGGGCGGTGCTTTTGTGAGCAAGCAGAGAATCTATTCTGCCTGCGCATTGGAGTGCCTCCCCTATATCGTCCTTGCTCATATCGAATTTGACAGTTGTGAATATCTCAATTTACGCGTGCAGTGGTATTACTTCCGCCCCGGCCTTCAACTTATCCAGATAGTCCGCCCATTGCTGCATCATCTTTCGACGTTCGGCAAGGTGAGCTGTGCGGTTGTATGCGCGCCCGTTCGGATCACGCACCGCATGGGCTAGTTGATGCTCGATAAAGTCAGGGCGAACGCCAAGCACTTCATCCAGTATCGTGCGCGCCATCGCCCGGAAGCCGTGACCGCTCATTTCATCCTTGGCAAAGCCCATGCGGCGCAGCGCGGCCAGAATGGCGTTATCACTCATGGGGCGTCCGTTGGTGCGTGCGCCGGGGAAAACATACTTACTCTGGCCGGTGAAGGCATGGAGTTCGCGCAGGATCGCCACGGCTTGAGCAGAAAGCGGCACAAGATGCGGTTCGCGCATCTTCATTCGCTCGGCGGGGATGTTCCACTCAGCATTGTCGAGGTCGAATTCTGCCCACTCGGCCCTGCGCAGTTCGCCGGGGCGCACGAAAAAGAGTGGAGCGAGACGCAGGGCGCATTTCGTCACGAATTGACCTTGATAATCGTCAATGGCGCGCAGGAGTGCAGCTATCTCTTTCGGGTCGGTAATAGCGGCAAGGTGAGTTTGCTTAACTGGTGGCAATGCCCCTTTAAGATCGGGGGAGGGGTCGCGCTCGGCCCTGCCGGTGGCGATGGCATACCGGAATACCTGCCCGCAGTTTTGTAACGCGCGGTGGGCTGTTTCCACGGCTCCGCGCGTTTCGATCCTGCGCAGCGCGGCCAGCAGTTCAGGGGCGGTAATGTCTGCAACTGGCTTGCCGCCGATCCATGGGAAAATGTCGCGCTCAAGCCGTTGGATGATTTTGTCGGCGTGTCCGGCTGTCCAATTAGGGGAGTGCTTGGAAAACCACTCGCGTGAAAGCACTTCAAAGCTATTGGCGGCCCGGTCGGATTTTGCGGCCTTTGTGGCCTTCCGGTTTTCGCTTGGATCAACTCCGGCAGCCAGCAGCTTGCGGGCTTCGTCGCGTCGCTCGCGCGCGTCCTTGAGGCTTACTTCGGGGTACGTGCCCAAGGACAGCAGCTTTTCCTTGCCATCTACACGGTACTTGAGCCGCCACCACTTGCCGCCAGAAGGGGGGATAAGCAGGTACAGCCCCTTTTCATCAGATAGCTTGATTGGCTTTGCGCCGGGTTTTGCGTTCTTTATTGCGGTGTCGGATAGGGCCATTTGGGGTAACTCCTTTGCGTCCGATGTGGATTACCCCGAAAACTACCCCCACTTACCCCCAGATGTCAATGGATGGAGTTCGATTGGAATGGACATTAAATAAACAAAAAGCCCGCTATTATGCGGGCTTTGTGTATGTCGTTAGACGGGGTGATGCAGTGAAATGGTGGAGGCGGCGGGAATTGAACCCGCGTCCGCAAGCCCTCTGCAGGCAGTTCTACATACTTAGTCTGGTTATTTGATCTGATCCGGCAGACGCCAACCGACAGGCTGCTGACGGACGAGTCACCTTGGTTTTAGCTTCGTGCAAAGTAACCCTGCACGACACGATTCCGTGTAAATGACCTCACTCATCGCGGCCTTGCGGCCTTGAGCCCCTCCACGGACAGCAGGATGTGAGGTCTAACCGGTTAAGCGGCTAGAGCGTACTTTTCGTCGTTTGCGACTATTGGTTTTCCAGCTGATTTACGAGGTTGCGGGTCCTCGGTATGCCCTACACTGCTTTGTAACCCACGTCGAAGCCAGGTCGCCCCCGGTTCGTTGTGCTGCTAACAGTTCTTATTATAGCAGTTTTACTTTGGCTTGTTCTGCAGCAGGGCTCGGGCGAAATGCCGGTCGGCCTTGGTGGCATGCGAGGCGAACCAGTCGAGCAGCAGCAGTTCGGTGCGGAAGGCGAGATAGCGAGGGTCTTCCTTTCCGATCATTGCTTTCTTTTCCAGTTCGGTAAAGTTCTCGATGAAGCGCCTGTGTTCCTGGGCGTGGCCTGCCGCGAACGGGTAATTGCTTGCCTGCATCATGCTTTCTTCGATGGGGAAGAAATGTTGGGCGTGCCGGGTCAGGAAGAGGAAGATGGCAGCAAAATCTCGGCAGTCGTTTTGGTCGATTTGCGCCGAGAGGATATTGATGCGTTCCATCAGGACATGATGCGCCATGTCGATTTCGGGCAAGCCGGTAAGTTGCTCTTCCTTCCACGACAGTCCGCTCTGCAACTCCCCGGTGCCCAAGTGCTGCCCCGAGGACTGGTATTCGAAACAGCGTTCGAGATAGAAGCGCGCAGGGAAATCCTCTGGGGACAGGTCGATGCACTGCCTGAGGAGCGGGGTCGCTTTATCGATGTCTTTCAGGTGGTAGTAGGCCACTGCCTTTTCGAATATGTCCAGGGTCTTCCGTTTGCTGTTGCGGAGTTTTTCCGGATTGCTGTCGAATACTTCGTAGATTGAAAGAGGTTGCGATTTTCCTTTTACGCGTATGCGATCCAGGAAGCGGATATCGAATTTCTTTGGGTCGACTAGATCGTATAAGGTGTTCTGGCTGATGATGAGGGGAGCATGGTAGGTCTTGGTGGCCTCTTCGAGGCGCGAAGTCAGGTTCACCGCATCGCCGATCACTGTGCTGTCCATGCGGTTGATGCCGCCTATCGTGCCAATCATGACAACGCCCGTATTCAGGCCGATGCCGACATTGATCGGCTCGTATCCAGCCCGAATGCGTCCCGCATTGTAATAACCCAGCCGCTCCAGCATGGCGATGGCACCGCTGACTGCATCGTCCGCGCCCTTTGCAAACAGGGCCATGATGGTGTCGCCGATATATTTGTCGATGATGCCGTGATGGCGGCTGATGATCGGCTCCATCTGACTGAGGTATGAATTGATGAACTCGAAGTTTTCGGCCGGGGTCATGGATTCCGAAAGTGGGGTGAAATCGCGAATATCCGAGAACAGGATGGTCAATTTGCGCTCGACCTGGTCGCCGAGCTTTACGTCCACGATGCTTTTGGACTCAAGCAGATGGAGCAATTGATGAGGTATCAGTCGGCTATACGCGGCCTCGGTCTGTTGCAGCAGGTTCAGCGCCTGTTGATGGGCGACGATGACCTTCTGCAATATTTCCTGGGTACTGTCTTGCGCTGGGTTTGTGGGGATGTCATTGCCCCCGGCTTCCTGGTTCATGCTCCCCTGATCGGAGTTTTTTATGCCGGGCATCATACCGCCGTTCAGTTCTGGATGTAACGCAGCAAGGCAAAGGGGGTCAGCACGGTGGCCGCAGCGGGCCACGTGGACAGGTCGGCTGCAGGATCGATATAGCCATATGCGGCGATGATCCCTGTCATGCACGCGGCCTGTGCAGCTTCCATGTCGCGCAGGTCGTCTCCCAGGTAGAGGCAATGCTCCGGTTCCGCACCCATCAATTCGGCGGCATGCAGCAACGGCATCGGATGCGGCTTGGCGCGCGCACAGGTGTCGCCACTGACCAGGCAGGCAGCACGCTTGGCATAACCGAGTTTTTCCATCAGCGGCACGGTATAGCGATGTGGCTTGTTGGTAACGATACCCCAGGGCAGTTCGTGCCGCTCCAGTTCCGCAATCAATGCGGCCATCCCGGGAAACAGGACAGTGTTGTCGCAGATATGATTTTCGTAATGCTGCAGGAATGCATCGCGCAACGCCTCGTAATCGGGCGCATCGGGTTCTGCGTTCATGCCCAGTTTGAGCAGGCCGCGCGAGCCATGGGAGGCCTTTGGGCGCAGCACTTCGAGGGGCAGCGGCGGCAAGTCGTGCAGCGCGCGGACGTGATTGACTGCCGCCCCCAAGTCGGGGGCCGAATCGGCAAAGGTGCCGTCGAGATCGAAGAGAACGGCCTGGATCATGATTACTCCTTGCGGCAAGCAGTCATGTAATTAACGCTGGCATCGTTGCCGAGGGAATAGCTCTTGTCCAAAGGGTTATAGCTCATGCCCGTGACGTCGGAAACAGTCAGTCCGGCATCGCGGCACCATTGCGCCAGTTCGGATGGCTTGATGAATTTGGCGAAATCGTGCGTACCGCGCGGCAGCAGGTTGAGCAAATATTCCGCCCCGAGGATGGCCAACAGGTACGACTTCGGGTTGCGGTTCAGCGTGGAAAAGAATACATGCCCATTCGGCTTCGCCAGCGCGGCGCAGGCGGCGACCACGGCTGCAGGATCGGGCACATGCTCCAGCATTTCCATGCAGGTCACCACATCGTAGTGGGCAGGGCGTTCGGTCGCGAGTTCTTCTACAGCCACCTTGCGGTATTCCACCTGCTGGCCGCTTTCGAGCAAATGCAGCCTGGCCACTTGCAACGATTTGTCGGCAAGGTCTATCCCCGTCACTTTTGCCCCGGATGCCGCCAGGCTCTCGGTCAGAATGCCGCCGCCGCAACCCACATCCAGTACCGTCTTGCCCGACAGGGATGCGATGCGGTCGATGTAGTTCAGTCGCAAGGGGTTGATTTCATGCAGTGGCTTGAATTCGCTGTTCTTGTCCCACCACTTGTGGGCCAGTTGCGAGAATTTTTCCAGTTCGATGGGGTCGGCGTTGGACATGGTGTGGGTATATGTGGACAGGTAAGCGACTTTAACAAAACTGCAGGCCAATAGCCAAACGAAGTGGGGAATTGGCAGGCGGGCGCTGCGGGATGGAGGGCTTGGCAAAAGGGACGGGGCGACCGCACGCTGCCCGCCGTGCCGCATCGGCGCCCCCGCTCTGTGTTGGCGGGGCTGCTGTGCTAGAATGCGCCCTTCGTTTTAACGCCCGGCAAGCAACTGTATCCGGGCTCATTTATAGGTCGCAAATGGAACAACAATTCGCCAAAGAAACCCTGCCTGTCAGCCTTGAAGAAGAAATGCGCAAGTCCTATCTGGACTACGCGATGAGCGTCATCGTGGGCCGTGCGTTGCCGGATGTGCGCGATGGCCTGAAACCGGTGCACAGGCGCGTTTTGTTTGCGATGCACGAGCTTTCCAACGACTGGAACCGCGCCTACAAGAAATCGGCGCGTATCGTCGGCGATGTGATCGGTAAATACCACCCGCATGGTGATACGGCCGTGTACGACACCATCGTGCGCATGGCACAGGATTTCTCGCTGCGCTACACGCTGGTGGACGGTCAGGGCAACTTCGGTTCGGTGGACGGCGATAACGCGGCTGCGATGCGTTATACCGAGATCCGCATGGCGAAGATCGCGCACGAGCTGCTGGCCGACCTGGACAAGGAAACAGTGGATTTCGGGCCGAATTACGATGGTTCCGAGCATGAGCCGCTGGTGTTCCCGGCGCGCTTTCCCAACCTGCTGGTGAACGGTTCCTCGGGCATCGCGGTGGGCATGGCGACCAACATTCCGCCGCACAACATGAGCGAAGTGGTGGATGCCTGCCTGGCGCTGCTGAAAGAGCCGGACATGGACATCGAACAACTGATCGAACTGGTGCCGGCGCCCGACTTCCCGACCGCAGGTTTCATCTATGGCCTGGCCGGTGTGAAGGAAGGCTATCGCACGGGTCGCGGCCGTGTGGTGATGCGCGCCCGCACCCACTTCGAGGATATCGGCAAGGGTGACCGTCAGGCCATCATTATCGATGAACTGCCCTACCAGGTGAACAAGGCCACCTTGCTGATGAAGATCGGGGAAATGGTGCGCGAAAAGCGCATTGAAGGAATCTCCGAGATCCGCGACGAATCGGACAAATCCGGCATGCGCGCTGTAATAGAGCTGAAGCGCGGCGAGAATGCCGAAGTCATCCTTAACCAGTTGTACAAAGACACGCAGATGCAGGACAGCTTCGGCATCAACATGGTCGCAATTATTGACGGCCAGCCCAAATTGCTGAACCTAAAGGAAGTCATCGAGGCTTTCCTGCGCCACCGCCGCGAAGTTGTCACGCGCCGCACCATATTTGAATAGCACTAACTGAACGAGTAAGGTTAAGAAG
>CAVRYQ010000123.1:0-93700 GCA_963725375.1 uncultured Pseudomonadota bacterium
GGTCCGTGACCGGCGGACTTTAACCGAAAAACGCGGCGTCTGCCTGGGCAGGAATTTCCACCCGGGTGAGCTTGGCTTTTTGCAGCACTTCCCAGAAATAGCGGTAGGTGGCACGGTCATGCAATTCGCCGTCGTACTGTATGGGCCCCCATCCCGCCGCTTGGGCAGCAAGCAGGATGTTGCTCGCTACGGTCACTTCGCCGTAGTTCGGTTTCATCGCGTCCACGATGGCCTGGATCTGGGTCGGATAGATGCTCCACATGCGCATGAAGCCGAATTCGTTGCGCGCGCGGTCGGCATCGGAGAAGGTGGTCTCGGTATTTTTCAGGTCCAGCGTAACGTTGTGTGCGGGCACCACGCCATGTGCCAATGCCGCCGCGACCACCTCGGCCTTGGCGCGCGCCAGCAGGCGATGCTCGAACTGCCCGGGGCTGCGCATGGCAGTGGCGGGTATGGCCCCGTGGTGGCCGCTGACGAAATCCATCAACCCGAAATCCAGCACCTGTACCCAGGGCAGCGCAGCGATCTCGTAGGCATCGTGCAGCGCACCGTGCGTCTCGATCAGCGCATGGACCGGTATCTCGCGGCTGATGCCGCGGGAGGCGGCCGTCTTCTGGATGTAGGCGATCATCTCGGCCGTCTGCGACGCGCGTGTCGACTTGGGAATGGTGATGTACGCCAGCACTTGCCCGGCCCCGCCCACCAGGATGTCCACATCCAGTTTCCATGACGCGTGCGTGTAATCGTGTATGCGCGCGCCGGCCATGCGGTGCTTGTTGGCATCGGAATTCAGCACGCGCACGATCATCTCCGCGTGTTCGCGCTCCTGTCCCGCCGCCGCGCCGTCTTCGCAATCGCAGGTGATGTCGAAGATGGGGCCGAGCGTGTCCTGCAATGCGAGTGCCTTGAGTATGAGCTTTTCGCTGCCTGCAAAATGTTCGCAACTGGGAATGACGGGGAACGGCTTTTCTCCCCCGAAAAGGGCCTGGTTTGGGTGTACGGCTGTGGACATGATGATTTCCTTATTTGCGCGGCATTAAGATCGTGTAATCGAGGTCGAGCACGACATTGGGGTGATAGACCTTTTTGCCGTTCTGTTCGATATGGGTGTGCTGCAATGAATTGGCGGGCTGGTTCTTGAGTCCGACCATGCGCAGGCGCAACGCGCCCAGGTCCGTGCGGCCGGGCAATTTCCAGCGCTCCATCACTTCGGTCCAGGTATAGAAGGTGTCGCCGCCGAAAGCGGGATTGCTGTGGGTACCGCCATTGATGGCGGCGATGCACAGTGCATTCTCCAGCCCGTCGTAGGACAGCGCGCGGCAGACAGAGATGACGTGGCCGCCGTACATGAGCCGGCGACCGAAGGGCGAGTCTTTCATCATCTGCGCGTCAAAATGCAGGCGCGCGTTGTTCTGGTAGAGCTTGGTCGCCAGTGTGTGGTCGCTGTCGTCCACCGTCATGCCGGCCGGGTGGTTGATGCGCTCGCCCGGTGCATAGTCATCCCAGCGTTTTTGTCCGCCGGTCAGTGCGGTCTCTAACCGGCGGGCATCCACGAATGCGGGAACACGCAGGCGCTCTGCCGGAACCACTGCGGGCAATTCTGGGATGACCGTGGCCGGGGCGGGGCGCGAGAGGTTCTGCTTGTGCACCATGACCCAGCGTTTCCATTCGAGCACCGGCTCCAGGTTCTGGTTTTGGGATACCGAATGCACATAGACCACGCCGTTGCTGCCGCTGGAATTCTGCTTGAGCCCGATGACCGTGGACGAGGTGGTCAGTGTGTCGCCTGGATATACCGGTAACAGGAAGCGCACGTCTGCATAACCCAGGTTGGCCACGGCATTGACCGAAATGTCCGGCACGGTTTTGCCGAACGCGATGTGGAACGCAAGCAGGTCGTCCACGGTGCGATCGCGGTAACCCATGCCTTGCGCCACCGGTTGCGCGCAGTGCAGCAGGTGCCGGCTCCCGGTGAGCGCGATATAGAACGAGCAATCGCCTTCCGTGACGGTACGCGGTGTTGCATGCCGGAATACCTGGCCGATGTGGAAGTCCTCGAAAAAATTGCCGCGGCCAGGTTCGTGATTGAGGGTTTGTTCAGACATAAGAACCTTCCAGTCTTGCGATCATTTCGCTCAGGTGCAGCAGCCGCTCGGCTGCCTTCACGTGGTGGTGTTCCACCAGGCGGTCGTTAACCACCACCGTGCCGCGTCCGGCCGCATTGGCTGCGGACAGCGCGCTGATGATTTCCCGCGCCGTGTTCACTTCTGCCGGCTTGGGAGTGAATGCGTCGTTGGCATAGGCAAGCTGCAGGGGGTGCACCAGCGACTTGCCGTCGAAGCCCATATCCCGCCCGAGCCGACACGCGTACTCGAAGGCTTCCATGTTCTTGATGTGGCTGTTGATGCCGTCCACCACACCGCGGTTATACGCTTTGGCGGCCAAGATCACCATGGACAGACTGGTCAGCAACGGGAAGCGGTCCTTCGTGGTGTGGGCATGCATCTGCGAAATCAGGTCGGAGGTGGCCATGATCATGCAGGCTATCCGGGCCGATGCGCTGGCGATTTCTTCTGCGTGAAGGACCGCAAGCGGGCTTTCTATCATCACCATCACCGGGGTATCCTGCCCGCCCGCACGGTCCAGCGCGTCGAGCGCGGTCAGCACATCATTCCGACCCTCGATGTTGGTGAAAAGGATGGCATCCGCACCGATCTTTGCGACGGTCCTGATGTCCTCATGCCCCCAGGGCGATTCGAGATCGTTGACGCGGATGACCACTTCGCGCTGGCCGTATCCTCCGCGCCTGACGGCGTCTACCACATTGCGCCTGGATTCTTCCTTGGCGGAAATCAGTATCGGGTCGCCCAAGTCCAGAATCACGGAATCCGAAGGCAGGTTCTTTGCCTTTTCCAGGTAGCGCGCGTTGCACCCCGGCACGTACAGCATGGAGCGGCGAGGTCGAAAGTGCTTGTTCATGATTCCCCCAGTTGAAGTGTCATGCTCCGTTCGGTCATGTTGCGACATCGTCAGCCGATTCTATCGGCGGCAAAATTCAGTGTCAACAAAATTCTTATGTCTTATATAAGATATATAACACTTGATTAACGAAAAATGGCATGTTAGATTTGTTGCACCTATTGATGACCGCACTGACAGGAATGAACCCATGGGATCTCCGATATTTCAGCCGCTATACCAGCAGATCAAGGCGCTCATCACGCAAAGCCTGATCTCGGGCGAATGGGGGCCGGGCACCGCCATACCGAGCGAGATGGAATTGGCGGCGCGCTTCGGGGTGAGCCAGGGTACGGTCAGGAAGGCCATAGACGAGCTGGCGGCGGAGAACATCGTGGTGCGGCGCCAGGGCAAGGGGACATACGTGGCGACCCATTCCGAGGATACCGTGAAGCTCAGGTTCCTGCGACTGGTGGCAGCCGACGGCAGCAAGGAGTTGCTGGATAACAAATTGCTGAGTTGCGAGCGTTCCAAGGCTACGGCCAATATTGCGCGGATGCTGGATGTCAAAACCGGCAGCTCGGTAATCGATATCAGGCGGCTGTTGCTGTTCTCGGGCAAGCCGCAGATTCTGGATTGCATCATCCTGCCTGCCGCGGCGTTCAAGGGCGTCAATGCCGAACGGATCGAGGCGTTCAATGGTTCGATGTACCGCATGTACGAAACGCTGCTGGGCATACACATGGTCAGGTCCGAGGAGCGGCTGACCGCAGTGGGCGCGGATGCGGAAGCGGCGGAAGCACTGAATCTCAAGCCCGGTACGCCGCTGCTCAGCATAGAACGCGTGTCCTATACCTATGGCGACAAACCGATGGAATGGCGCCTGGGCCTGTGTCTGACGGATGATCATCATTACCTAAATCATCTTGAATGAAGGCAGCCTTGTTGGCATGCCCGATGAAACGAAACAGAGGCGGAGGGGAGGGATCATGGTCTTGAAACAAAGCGAACGCGGCGCAGGGCGGGACTTTTCCGGCAGTGTGGAGGTGAACGTGCTGGGCGGGTTCTGGCCGGGAATCCAGTTGTATTATCCGCCTGTCAAATATGCGCCTTCGCTGGGCATCTATGAAGACCTCGAAGCGGCGGCGCAGCGCATGAAAAAGCATGCGCACCCGACGCATGCGCATACGCTGATCTTCGACTTGGAAGACGGCTGCCGCCAGAAGGAAATGAGCCGGACCTTGCTGCGGCAGGAGTTGCCGAAGTTCGAACGCAGGCATGAGGTCGCTATTGCCATCCGCGTGAACCCTTTCCGCACCGACGAATACGAACTCGACATGAAGCTGGTCAAGGACTTGGCCGAGCACATCGATGTGGTGATGCTGGCCAAGGCAGGCGAGGCATACGGAGCGCCCGAGGTTCGCGATTTATCCAATTTTCTGGTGGGCCTGAATCACCCGATCAGCATACAACCCATCATCGAGCACCCCAAATCGCTGAAGATTGCGCCCGACCTGATGCAGTACGGCACTGTCAGGCATGTGGTGTTCGGCATCCACGACTTTTCAAAAGCGATGGGCATCCAGATCACGCCGGAGCACTGGACCGAGGAGCTTAAATACTTTCTCAATCAGATCATGTTCGAGGCGCGTATCGCCGGCAAAGGCGTGATCGGCGGCGTGGAAACGCTGATCGGTTCCAGCAGCATGCCGGAAAATTTCGTGGAGCCGCACGATGTCCGGCGCTGGCTGGATCTGCACGGCGAGAACGAATCGCACATTGTTTACAAGCATGCCTGCCAGGAAGCGGCGAATGGATTGACCGGCAAACAGGTCATCCATCCGGCGCATATCCATCTTTGCAAGGTCGCGTACACCCCGTCGCCAACCGAGGTTTCACAGAAGATCAGGATACTGAAGGCGGCCATCGACGCGGATGCACTGCTGGGCGGTGCCATCAAGTTCGAGGGCGAGATGCTTGATCCGCCCATGTTCGGCAAGGCCCTGCAAACCCTGCTGCGGGCGCATGCCTTGCGTGCGCTTACCCCCGCAGACACCGAATTCGCCATGACGGTGCTGCAACTGATGCCCGCCCAGGTCATCCGCGAAAACTGGCCGTACGGCGTAATCCTGTAGGAGAAGACATGTCAAACTTCAAACCATTCGCCCCGTGGATATGGCAGATCCCCGAAAAATTTAACATCGGCGTGGCCTGTACCGATGCTCACCTGAACACGTCTGCCGCGGAAAACATCGCGATGATCGTGGAAGACGACAAGCTGGGTACGTCGCAAATCACCTTTGCGCAGTTGGCAGAGCGCACCAGCCGTTTCGCCCAGATACTGCGTAATCTCCGGGTCGGCCCCGGCGAACGCATCCTGATCCGGTTGCCCAATTCCCTGGACTATCCCACCGCGTTTCTGGGAGCGATGAAATGCGGCGCGATTTCCGTGCCGACCTCCACCTTGCTGACTGGCGAAGAAGTGGTCTACCTGGCGCAGGATTCCGGAGCGGCAGTGCTGGTCACCGACAAGGCGGCCTGGACCACGCTCAAGGACCAGTTGCACGATGCGGTCAACCTGCGCCATGTGCTGCTTTCGGGGCCGGGCGAAGTGCAAAAAATCGACGGACTGGATGTACGGGATCTCGATTTGGCCCTGGCGGGAATACAGCAATGCGAGCCGTCCTATCCGACGAGGTCGACCGATCCGGCCTACCTGGTCTACACGTCCGGCACCACCGGCTACCCCAAGGGCGTTCTGCATGCGCATCGCGCCATGATCGGCCGTACCCCCGCTTCTGCCTACTGGTTCGATTTTGTGCAGGAAGGCGATCGCATCATGCACTCGGGCAAATTCAACTGGACCTATGTGCTAGGTTCCGGCCTGATGGACCCGCTGTACCTGGGCAAGACGGTGATCGTGCACGAAGGCAAGAACGACTCGAATACCTGGCCGCGCCTGATCAGGAAACATTCAGCGACCATCTTTGTCGGTGTGCCGACCATCTACCGCCAGATTGTGCAGAAAAGCGATTTCACCCGCGCGGATGTCCCCAGCCTGCGCCACTGCATGAGCGCCGGAGAACATCTGTCGGACGAGGTGTTGACCCAGTGGCGCGAGCGCTTTGGTGTGGATATTTACGAAGCGGTCGGCATGTCGGAGTTTTCCTATTATCTTTGTCAGACCAAATCGCGGCCGATACGCCCAGGTTCGGCGGGTTTTCCGCAACCCGGGCACAAGATACAACTGCTGAATCCCGACACTCTGCAAGCGGTGGCGGCGGGGGAGGAGGGCATGATTTGCGTGCCGGACGATGATCCCGGCCTGTTCCTGAATTACTGGAACCTGCCGGAGGAAACGAGCAAGCTGCGGCATGATGGTTATTTCTTCACCGGCGACTATGCGCGCTACGATGAAGAGGGCTATATCTGGTTCCTGGGGCGGCGTGACGACATCATCAAGAGTTTCGGTTACCGCGTTTCTCCCTACGAAATCGAGCGTGTGCTGAAATCGCACCCGTCCGTTGCCGATTGCGCGTCCGTGGGCGAAGAGATCGAAAAGGACAAAGTGCTGGTCGTGGCCTATGTGATCATGCAGCCCGGCAGCGCGACGACGGCAGATGAACTGCTGGCTTTCGGACGTGAACATCTGGCTGCGTACAAGGCGCCCAAGACCATCTACCTTGCAAAGGATTTTCCGCGTACCAAGAACGGGAAGATATTGCGCAGGGAAGTGAACCCGAAGATTGCCATTTCAAAATCGACCATGCGTTGACGGTCAGATTTGAAAAGGCATGGGACGACTCGGCTGCCGATTCGGGGATCGACAAGGGAATTCACGCAAATATGTCCAGAATCCTGCCGTTTGATACGACGCCCTGACTGGAAGTGAGTTGCATATTGGCCCCCGCGTTCCGGCCAACCGGCGACGTTGCTGTCGTAGGCATCTGACCCTTGCTGCTGGAATTTGCAACCGTTACGCCAGAGACATTTCCTTGCCTGGCTTGCGCGCGGGATTTGATGCTATGTTCTATTTCGCTCACCTTGTCCGAAAGTGCCTTTATTTTCGCCTTTCCCGTAGGAGTGTTGCAGGACCGGCAATGGGTCCAATCCGCAAGCTGGGTTTGATATTTTGCGAGTTGTGCCTCAAGACCGGCAGTCGATGTCGCTGACCCCGATGAACTCGGATAGCTTGGGGCGCCAATCGAACTCAGCATGGGATGTGCCAGCTTTTAGCCAATGTATTCATCCACGCCGGGAGTTTCAGGCTGTAGTGTGAATAATTTGCCCCGAGGTTTGGCCATTCGTATTGACCGAAGGCGTATGTCTTGCCGCCGCGCCCGTGGCAGTTGATGGCGTCAGCCCTGGCTGATTCTGGATCTGCAGGTCGAGCCTGATCTTGGGCGGATTTTATGCTCAATGTCTGGGGCTGCGCGCCAATAGTGCCTGACAGTGGGGAAATATGCATGATTGACTTGGGGTTGAGGGTAAATATATTAATATTATCAATCTGTTGGTATATTCAGCACCGATGATCCGGTTATGGGCGGAATTCGTCCGGCCTCGCAAACACTGATTCGGAATTACCGCGAAAACGGTTACAAAATGATGGGAAATAGAATCCGGGCTAATGCGCGTAAAGCTTGCTGGTGTCCTACACCCTGCTGAATTCCTGCGCCCTCTCCATCAGGTACAGATCGCTCAAGTTGCGGTACTGTGGCAACTCTCTCAAGCGCCGGAATTCCAGCCGAACCAACTCATTTTGCTTCGCCAGGAACGTGGGCGTGATCCACACATGACTGGTTACATCGTCGAAATCGACGGATCTGAACTTCATGTTTTCCAGCGCGCTCCGCAAATTCAGGGTCAACAACTGCTTTTCCCCCGGACTTAATGAATTCCAGGGGCGCGAATCCAGACGTTCCATGTTCGATGGCAGATGCATATCCTGAATCCGGTCATCCGGCAGTCACAAGCGACCTTTCTGATGCTTTTCAGTGGAAGAGTGCTGCTTGAACTGACTGTTGTCGCTTGCTCAATCAAGCGTATGGAATTTGATACGCGAACCGTCGAACAAGTTCATTTCTCGCTGTATTCACTTAAGGACACATAGAACAGGTCCCCTCGGGGATAAGCAGCGACCTGGCTGAGTTTGTTTGGCAGCCTGGTCGAACGGCTAGTAGTTCTATCAGGGTTTGGGTGAGTGATAACTCTTTGAATTTACGCCTTCATCCTTGACTTCTCCTGCAGGGAGAAAAACTGACTTAATCGGCGTTTTCTTAATTCCCTGAAAGATCATGGCATGATTCGCTCATGCCGCCTTGTTTTGCGGTGGCTCGTCGCGCAGACCCGCTTCAGGTTAAGGAAGAAACGGTGGCGTTGGCGCAGACAAGCAGTCAGAATGCGGCTGCGGCCAGGCAAGGTATTTACGAGGGCCCGGCAGCTTCATGGGTACAAATCAGCTAAGCCGCACCTGCGCAGCGCTTGCAGATGAGATGAAGAATAATTGCTGTCATAAATTCAGGGCAACCGGCGATGATGCGGGAGCGTGATTGTTCAAACGCAGCACCTCGGGTGATGAACCCGAATAAGGGAGATTATTTGCGATTTGCTTGCGGCAGGTTCGCGTGCATTATCTTTACGCTGATTACGCTTTTTCTGGGAGGTGCGCAGGCGGAAGCTGCGACGCAGATTCTTGTCGTGCATTCCTATTCGCAGGAATATCCGTGGACGCACGCGCAGAACCACGGATTTATGAAAGCATTGCAGTCGGATCCGAGTCAGCATATTGTCATCAGCACGGAATACCTCGACACCAAGCGGCGGAGTTACAACGCTGCTTACGGTTCGATGATGGCCGGCTACATAGGCAACAAATACGCCGATTACAAACCCGCTGCGATCTACGTCAGTGATGACGATGCATTGTTGTTCGCCCGTGATCACTTGCGGCGCATCTTTCCCGAAGCCCCGATCTTCTTTTCGGGCATCAACGATTACGCGGTGGGGCAGAGCCTAGACCCCCGGTATTTCACCGGAGTGTTCGAGAAAAAGGAGGCGCGCCCCAATCTTGAATTGCTGCGGTCCATCGATCCGCACCTGCATGAAGTCGTTTTTGTTGGTGATGGCAGCGGCACTGCTACCGCGATCGCAAACGATATGTCCAGGGAAATATCCGCATTTCCCGAAGTCAGGATGCACTTCATCGAAGAGCAAAGCTTGGACGAGGCATTGGCGTTGTTGCGTGAAGATTTCGCGCAGGATCTGATCCTGACGACTGTAGGGGGGATGAAAGATGCGCAGGGGAAGGAGATGTCGCAGGGAGAGATCATGCGCGCGTTGGGGCAAAGCAAGCGTCTGGTCATTGGCATGGAGGATGGCTACATACAGGGTGAAGTGCTGGGCGGTTATGTGACCAATGGCAAGAACCAGGGAGGCGATGCGGCGGCGATGTTGCTCAAGTATCTGCATGGAAGCCCAGTTAATGAGATTCCGCGCATGCTGGACAGCCCGAATTCCTACCTGTTTGACGATACGGTGCTACAGGAGCGAAGCGTGACTCTGCCCGAGGCAATAAGCCAACAGGCCACCCTGATCAATCCGCGCCCGAATTTCTTCAATCAACACCGCTCCGCCATTATCGGCTCGATTTATGGGCTGACTGCGGCACTCTTCGTGATCATTTCCTACTTCCTGTACGCCCTGGCGCGCAAGAATCGCGAACTGGTCATCCTGCGCCAGGCTGCGGAAACCGCCAGCGAAGTCAAGAGCCAATTCCTGGCCAATATGTCGCATGAAATCAGGACGCCGATGAATGGTGTCATCGGCATGTCCCAACTGTTGCTGGACACGGAACTGGATCGTGAGCAGCGGCAATTTGCGAATGACATTTTGCATTCCGGCGAGTCCCTGCTTGCCATCATCAACGACATCCTCGATCTGTCAAAGATCGAGGCGGGTCGCATGGAGTTCGAGCGGAACCCGTTTGGCATCAGGGAGATGGTTACGACCGTCAATTCGATCCTCAAGGTCAGGGCGAATGAGAAAGGCATCAGGTTCACCTTTGATATCTCCCCGGAAGCGGATGGCTGGTTTGTCGGTGACAGCCTGCGCATTCGTCAGGTGTTGCTCAATCTTGCTGGAAATGCGATCAAATTTACCGGGCAGGGCGAAGTTCGCGTCGCAATCATCCGCCAGGCTCAGGGGCTGCGCTTTGAGATCAATGACACCGGCATTGGAATCCCCCCGGAGGCGCGCGAAAAACTGTTTTCCAACTTTAGCCAGGTTGATGCCTCCACGACGCGCAAGTTCGGAGGCACAGGTCTGGGTCTTGCGATCAGCAAGCGCCTTGTCGGAGGCATGGACGGCAGGATCGGTGTAGACAGCACGGAAGGAGCGGGGAGCTGTTTCTGGTTCGAGTTGCCGCTGGAGCCGGTGCCACAACACGCTGCGGACATGCTTCCTGCAAACCTGCCGGACGCGTCGACGCCGCAAGCCGTGCCGGGCGCTGTCGACGCGGATGGATCGGATATCCCCGTGAAAGCCGTGGTCCCGGAATCCTTGCTCGAGTCAACGGGCGGTGACAATCCGCGTCGCCTGTTGCTTGTCGAAGACAACAAGATCAATCAAAAGCTGGCACTCGTGCTGCTTGGCAAGCTTGGATACACGGTGGATCTCGCCGAAAACGGCGTTGAAGCATTGGATGCCGTAGGCAACAACGAATACGATCTTATCCTCATGGACATGCAGATGCCGGTCATGGGCGGGATCGAGGCTACTCAGAAGATCAGGATGCTTGAGGGGGCAAAATCGCAGGTGCCCATCGTTGCGCTGACTGCCAATGCGATGGAAGCGGACATGGAGGCTTGTCGTTCAGCAGGCATGAATGAAGTGATTACAAAGCCGATAGAGCGTGGAAGCCTCACATCCTGTTTGGCGCGCTGGCTCAGGCAGGCGTGAACGCTTTGCAATCTGATTCCAGTCAGCTTTAAGATCGCCCCGCTTGGAGAAGGTTTCCTGGTGAATCCGGCGAAAAAATAAGGGAGCGACAAGGCTCCCTTATTGATTTCCTGCATTCCCGACGATCTAGCTGAACGGCTGGACCAGAAGATTATTCATTTTTTCTGCCTGCCTCATCAGTCCCGTTCGCCGCTGAACGCCATCAGTAGGTTCAGCAGGTTGATGAACAGATTGTAGATATCCAGGTACAAAGCCAGCGTCGCCATGACGTAGTTGGTTTCGCCGCCCTGCACGATCCGGCTTACATCGAACAGAATGTAGGCGGAAAAGATCATGACTGCAATTGCTGAGATCGTCAGCGATAGCGCAGGAATCTGGAAGAACATATTGGCCAGCGAAGCCACGATGAGCAGGATCAGGCCGATAAACAGAAACTTGCCCAGGAAGCTGAAATCCCTCTTTGAGGTCGTTGCGATGGTCGCCAGCGAGAAGAAAATGATGCTGGTTCCGCCTGCGGCCAGGCCTATCAGTTGAGCCCCGTTCTTGAAGTGCAATGCCACTTGCAGGATGGGCCCCAGGAAGACGCCTGCGACAAAAGTGAATCCGAGCAGGGCAACGATGCCCCATACGCTGTCGCGCAGCGCAGTAACGGCAAACAACAGCCCCATCATCGTGCCGAACATCAACAGTGCAGCCATGATGGGATGTCCCGCCATGAACGAAAAGTTGATCGAAGTGCCGACGAAAGCGCCGATAACCGTCGGAATCATGGTCAGCGCCAGCATCAGGTAGGTATTGCGCAGGACTTTATTCTGTTCGACGCCAAGCGTCGTGCCGGGTATTACGGAGGGTGTTTCGTATTGCATGATAGCTCCTTTGAAAGACGGTTCTGTTTCAACGACGGGCGTGAGACTACAGAAGCAGTGAAAAAGTTGCAACCTTGCCCGTTGGGAACCGCGGGTATTTCAGGTATCATGTGCGCCATTGTGTGCCAGCCGTTCATCGGCAAAGGGAACTTTCGAGTAGAACCCGAACCCGGGTTGGCGCCTTGCAGGTTTTTGGAGGTGTGGCCGAGCGGTTGAAGGCACTAGTCTTGAAAACTAGCGAGGATGAAAGTCCTTCGTGAGTTCGAATCTCACCGCCTCCGCCAGTTGCATGTTTTATCCGGTAGCAAATAGTCTCAGCAACCCGCATGGCTCAAGGCTTTGGCGGGTTTTTGCTGCCCAACGCGTCCCCGCCTTCCCACTGAATCTTGAATCATTTGTTGGTATAAAAGTGAATACTGGCAAAACAGGAACAGGAGATGACGTGGCGCCGACAGAGCTTGAAGTTGCATACAGGGCAACGGGTTGTGTTAGCTAAATGGCAACAATGTTCTGCCGGGCGGCAACCAAAGAATTCCTGACCACAGTTGCCGATGTTTTTACTTGACCGTTTCACTGTGAATTAGTATTCTTTAGCTGCATCTTGAGCAGTCCCACACAAGATGTGTTGTGACAGCGGGACGTCACATTTCGCGTGAAAGATTCCTTGAGGAGGTCGCTATCATGAGCTTTCAACCATCATATAAAGAACAGACCAGAGATGAGCAACAATTCGTCAGTGAACTTGGTTGGCTTGCTGCTGCGTCATTTGCAATTATTTTAATTGCCTTATAACAAACGGATTTGGTAATAGTCGGCTTGCGTGGCAAGTTCGTATAAGGCAAGAGCGCATTCCGAATCAGTCTTAATGGCACCCAGATCATGTGCTAAAAAACAGTCGGTTAGTCGCCGCCTGTTTTTTTTGCGCACAGATATTGAGCACTTTCATCAAATTGAATTTCATCAGGCGACCGGTCTTGCCGGGACGATGCCGCAGTGAAGCTGACCGATCGGAATCGTTCCGCGTCGTAATCGCGCCAGAAAAACGGTCTGGCGACGATCATCTGGAGGTACATTGAGGGGGCAGCAAGAATACGGAAAATCGCAAGCCATTTATCATCAAGGGCTGTAGGTCACTCGGCTAACATCGCCGCCGGATTTAACCGGTTGGCAACCACTGTCACTAACCCGCCTAGCCTAAGGCTTTGGCGGGTTTCTGATGACAATCGCGGTTTAATCATTCTCTATCCACGCTGGCTCTTTTGACTTTACCCGGCGGGCCTTCATCCCGGAGCAGGCGAGACTGTACGCACGAAAAACGTTGCGTGCGAGCGAACTGACCGGTCGGCGTGTTCGATTTGCATATTCCTGATCGAGTTGATCAGAAGCGACCATGATCACGCCAGCATGAAAGTGATGTTTTGCATTCACCTGACAGGGTGATGCTTGCTCAAAAGCATCCATCTAGACTGTTATTGCATTGCAACTTTGGAACACTCCGCTCGGAGCCCCGGGTGCTTTTCCCGTATAAAAATTACGTGGCAGGTTCAACAATCCTGCGCTCGATTGCAGTCTTTTCCTGTCTGGTGAGAGAGATCGATAACTAGACATTGCGAAGGGGATTATGGATAGCATGATGCCAATACATAAACTGAGATACCGGCTCATACCGGGCACTTATCCGACAGAAGGCCAGATACTGCTGGGAGAAACAGTTCTCCACCATATCAAGGATGTCGCTGAATTTCACGGTGCGCTTGGATACACGGGGGATGTTCAGAGGAGTGGATTGGTTGCTGATGAATATTTCTGGGAAACGTATCGTAAAGATAATAGCCAATTCAGACCAACTTGCCTGAGCGTAAAAATTCTGGAGTACCTGTTGAAGTATTCTTCGACATTCAAGGCGGCAAATAAGGATTTGCTGAGACGATGGACGGGAAGCTGCCTGGAAGTTGCGCTACAGGAAAAGATGCGTTGCACTCATTGTTTGACGAATCCCTGCCAAACAGATTTTTAGTTGACGGTCGTAACATCTTCGCATCCAGCACCGAGATGTTCGAGATCGGCGATTTCGCGCAACCAAAGCGGAGCCGGTTGCCGAACTTCCTGGTCGGCCATGCGGCCTTTAGCTCCCACATTCCATCCCCGGGCCCGATTTTCGACGAATTTGCCGCCGCGGCTTGCCGTTTTCAACCGGCTGAGGTGATCTGGCGGGCGAACGTGTCCGTGTATAATCCGACACTGGAAACAACCGGGCTTTGAATATTTGTTTGGAATACGCGGAAAATTGAAAGTCGGAATCAGTCGCGGCGCCGCGTTCGGGGCGTTTTTCGACCGACACCGCCCCGCCAATTCGTATCATCTTGCAATCTCTGAGGAGTATAAAAATGTTGCGCAAAATACTGGCAATTTCGATGCTGTCTGTGGCTACCCTCGCTGCGGCGGATACGCTGGACATCGGTCTGGGCAATCATGCTGCTCAATTCAAGTACGGCGTTCCTACCACTCTCGCAGGCAAGTCTGAGGTTTACGCAGACTTGCTTTACAACGACGTGAATAGCGTAGTGGGCGGTGTGGGCCTGCTGGTTGCAAATGACGAGATCAGGGTGCCGGGACTGACCATAGGCATCGGAGCAAAAGCGGTTGCGGCCACGATCAAGGAAACGCCAACCAGACAAAACACTTCGGCAGTTGCGCTGGGTGCGCAGGTTCGCTATGAGTTGCCGGCAGAGCGCCGCGTGGCTTTCTCGGGCGAGTTCTATTATGGCCCCCAGATCATCACCTTCGGCGATGCCAAGCAATTCGAGCAATACGGCGCTCGTGTCGAGTTCTCGGTCTCGCCGCAGGTGCAGGTGTATGCCGGCTATCGCAAGACGCTGTTTACCGTAAAAACAACAAATGAGGATGTGGCGCTGGTCAGCGGCGTGCTCGCCGGCGCGCAGTTCTCCTTCTAAAGGCTGATCAGATACCATGCTGAAGCCCGTTCTGGTTTTTGCCTTGCTTTCGATGACATCCTTGGCGCAAGCCAAGGATGTTTCGGCACAGCAGATCGGTGTCGAATACGCCCGCGGGAATCTGGACAAGGCCGAAGCGGATTACGCAGACAGCCTGCAGCATGTGACCGATTCCGAGAAGCGCCTGACGGATGCCCGGAATCATTTGGCGGACGACAGGCGGAAAGCGGCAGAATCGAAAAAGAGCCTGGAGGAAGCCAGGGCGAAATATGCAAGGGCACAGGAATTGCTCGATCAAGCCTGGAAAAAGCCGTAATTTTCTTTGTGTGCGCTCAATACCCCAGCGCGCGAGCTCCCTGATAGAAGATAAAGCTGACCGCCCACGCCAGTGCCAGCGACCAGCCGAGCGCGAACAGCGTGTAACGCAGGTCTTTTGATTCGCTGCGCAGAGTGGCGACGGCAGAGAGGCAGGGCGTGTAGATCAGCGTGAACAGCATGAAGCTGTAGGCCTGTACCCAATCCAGTTGTTGTCCCAGCGCAGTGCCGAGCGCATCGCCACTCAAGCCATAGATGACTGCCAATGAGCCGATGACGATCTCTTTCGCGACGAAGCCGAAGATCAATGCGATGGTGAGCTGGTCGTTGATGCCGATGGGCGTGAAGATCGGATGCAGCAGGCTGCCTATCATGCCGGCCAGTGTGCCGGTGCTGGCGGGGGCGGCGGAGGACGGGAAATGGGTGAGCAGCCACACCAGCACTACGCCGGCAATGATGAACTGCGTGGCGCGGCGCAAGAAATGTGTTACTTCCAGCCAGCCACGCAGCAGCATCTGGCGCACGGTGGGAAAACGGTAGGGAGGCAGTTCCAGCACGAAGGGCTCGTTGTTCTTGAAACTGCTCTTGAACAGCAGGGCGGTGATGATGGCCGTGGCGAAGCTGAACAAATAGAGACTGAACAGGACCACCGGTGCGGCCTTGGCGGAGAACAGCGCGGCGGTGATGAACACGAATACCTGCAAGCGTGCCGAGCATAGCGAGAACGGGATGACCAGCATGGTGAGCAGGCGCAGGCTGCGCGAGCGCATCACCCGCGTCCCCATCAGCGCAGGAACGTTGCAGCCGAAGCCCATCAGCAGCATGACAAATCCGCGTCCGTCCAATCCCATCCTCGCCATCAGCGCATCCATCAGGAAAGCGGCGCGCGACAGATAACCGCTGTCCTCCACCATCGCCATGAACAGGAAGAACAGGATGATGATGGGAACGAAGGCGGCGACGGTGGCCACGCCGTTGTAGATCCCGTCCAGCAGCAAGCCGGAAAGCCAAGCGGGCAATGCGGAGGTGGCGGGGTTAAGCGCCGCCACGCGCAGCCAGCTTAGCACCTCGGCCACGCCACTCTGTAGAGGCTGGCCGAGGAAGAAGATGCCCTGGAACAACAGATACATGATGGCAAAGAAGATCGGCAGTCCCAGCCACGGGTGCAGTATCACGCGGTCGAGCTTGTCTGTAAGGTTCTCAGGCAGTTGCGCGGGAACCTGCACGGCGTAGTTCAGGATGCGCGACATCTCCGACTCGATGTGCTGATCCTGTTCGAGCTGGCTGCGCAGTTCTTCCGCCATGCCCGGGGTCGGGTAACGCAGCGCCCGGGTAATGGCCTGCAATGCCTCCTGGTAGCCCGTGCCGTATTTGCCGCTGAGCAGGAAGATGGGCATGCCCAGCATCTCGGTCATTTTCCGGGTGTCGATGCTGATGCCGTATTTCCTGGCTTCGTCTGCCATATTGAGCAGGACCACGAGGTTGATGTTGAGCTGCTTGAGTTGCAGCAGCAGGCTCATCTGGCGTTCGATCTGGGTGGCATTCAGTATGACGAGCGCGAGGTCGGGCACGTTGTCATGAATGAAGTGGCGCACCACCTGTTCGTCGTCAGAAAAGCCGTGCAGATCGTAGATGCCCGGCAGGTCGATGATCTCGACGATATCGGCACCGAGGAGAATTCGGCCGCTCAGCAGTTCAACGGTGATGCCCGGCCAGTTACCGACCCGCGCGGCACCGCCCGTCAGGCGGTTGAACAAGGTGGATTTTCCGGTGTTGGGCATGCCCAGTAAGGCGATACGTTTCATGCCTGGCACACTATGATTTTCGCGGCCTCGTTGCGGCGCAACAGGATGTCGGTGGTGCCGATGCGAACCTGCAGGGGGCCGGAGAAATTGGCCTTGCGTATCAGCTCGATCTGTTTTCCGCTGCGGAATCCCAACGCCTGCAGACGCAGATGCAATGCTTCTTCGGCATGAATGGAGACGATGGTGGCGATGTCGCCGGGCTGCAGATGGGCCAAGGTGAGAGAGGGCATGATCGAATGGATTCCGGTTGTCCGCATTATTCCACACGGGTGCCGCCCTTGTCGCGTGGCGCGGGGCAAATAGGGTAGAATGCAGCCTTTATTTTGTGGCAGGGAAACATGATCAAGGGTAGTCTCGTAGCGATCGTCACACCGATGCAAGAGGACGGCAGCCTGGATTTGGCAGCCTTTCGCACGTTGATCGATTTTCATATTGCCGAAGGCACCGACGCCATCGTAGTGGTCGGTACGACCGGAGAATCCCCCACCGTCGATGTGGAAGAACACGAGTTGCTTATTGCGGAAGCTGTGAAGCATTCGGCCAAGCGCATCCCCGTCATCGCAGGAACCGGCGCGAATTCGACCACGGAAGCGATTGAGCTGGCCACTTTTTCCAAAAAGGCGGGCGCGGATGCATCGCTCACCGTCGTTCCCTACTACAACAAGCCAACCCAAGAAGGGCTTTACCTGCACTTCAAGGCCATCGCCGAAGCGGTGGATATGCCCCATATCCTGTACAACGTGCCGGGACGAACGGGGGCGGACTTGCACAACGATACCGTGCTGCGCCTCGCGCAGATCAGGAACATCATCGGCATCAAGGAAGCGACCGGCGATATTTCGCGCGGCAGCGACCTGTTGCAGAGAGCGCCCGGGGATTTCGCGATTTACAGCGGCGATGACGCCAGTACGTTGGCGCTGATGTTGCTGGGAGCGCATGGCTCGATTTCGGTGACCGCCAACGTTGCGCCAAGGCTGATGCACGAAATGTGTACCGCAGCATTGAACGGCGAACTTGCCAAAGCCCGCGAGATCAATTTCCGCTTGCTCGGCCTGCACCGCAACCTGTTCGTCGAGGCCAACCCCATACCCGTGAAATGGGCGGTGGCGCGCATGGGCAGGATGAAGAACATGCTGCGTTTACCGTTGACTCCGCTGACCACCGCCGCGCAACCCGTCGTGGAAGCGGCGATGCGTCAGGCGGGCGTCATTTGATTAGGAAAAAAGATGAAGTCCAGCAACATAGTATGTGGATTCGTTGCGGCATCGTTGCTCGCCGGATGCAGCATGTTCGAACGGAAGCCCGTGGATTACAAGGCGGGTGCAGTGCAGATACCCACCCTCGAAGTCCCTCCCGACCTGACGGTTCCAGAGACCGAGCAGCGTTACATCATTCCCGGAACGGACGGGGAAAAGGTCGCCAGCTATTCGGAATACACCCGGAAGACGGAACAACCGTGCGTGAACCCGGCGAGTGCGCCGGTTGCGGCAGCACCCGCGCCGCAGCCTGCTCCGGCGCCCTCTGCGAAATTGCAGGACAGCAATGGCACAAGGAGCATATTGCTGGGTGAGCCATTTGACCGGAGCTGGCGCCGCGTCGGACTGGCTCTGGACCATGCACGCCTGGTGACGACGGACAAGGACAGAAGCAGGGGGATCTATTTTGTTTCGACCACGCCGGACAAGGACAAGAAGAAACTGCCGGACTATCAGGTCATCGTGCGCGAAAATTCAACAGGCAGCGAAGTCACCGTGGTCGACCAGAACGGCAAGAGCGGCGCCGAGACCACACGGCTTGTCGAGGTGCTGTTCCAGAACCTGGACAAGAGCAATTCCGGCGATCAGTCTCGCCCTCCTCGCGGAGATGCGGTTCGCCCTTCTCGGTAGCGGCAGCGAGGGGAATGCCCTCGTTGTGCAAGCGGGGCAAACCCGTGTCCTGCTCGATTGTGGCTTCTCCCTGAACGAGGCCATGTCGCGTCTGGCGCGTCTTGGCCTGCAAGCCGAACAACTGGACGGCATCGTGGTCACGCACGAACATGGCGATCACATTTCCGGCGTCGCGCGTCTGGCGCGCAAATTCGAACTTCCGGTATGGCTGACCCATGGCACATTGCGCACGCAAGACACAGCCTTCTCCGGGCTTTCTGTCACCGAAATCAATCCGCATCTGGCGTTTTCCATCGGTGATGTGCAAGTGCAACCCTATCCGGTGCCGCACGATGCGGCCGAACCTGTGCAGTACCTGTTCAGCGACGGCACATTCAAATTGGGCGTGCTTACCGATACGGGCAGTTCAACGCCGCATATCGAAGCAACCTTGAGCGGTTGTCATGCGCTCGTGCTGGAATGCAATCACGATGCCGGAATGCTTGCAGATGGCGATTATCACTACCGTCTCAAACAACGCGTGGGCGGGCGTTACGGACACCTCAACAACGAAGATGCAGCGTCTTTGCTGGCGCGCCTGGACAATAGCCGGTTGCAGCACATCGTTGCTGCGCACCTGAGTCGCAAGAACAATGCGGTCGAGTTGGCGGTGGAAGCACTGAGCAGAGCGTTGGGCTGCACCAAGGAGCGGATCGCCGTTGCAACGCAGGACCTTGGATTGGATTGGCGCGAGATTTCCTGATCGACGACGGATAGCAGCAAATAAAAAAGCCGACTTGCGCCGGCTTTTTATCGGGCTTGATCCGATTCTTACTTAGGAGCAGCAGGAGCAGCGTCGGAAGCAGCCGGTGCGGCAACGGCGGAAGCGGCAGCAGGAACAGCAGGTGCTGCAACGGGAGCAGCAGCCGGTGCGGCAGGTGCAGGAGCTTCAGCTTGCTTACCGCAAGCAGACAGAGTCAAGGCGAAGACAACAGCGATCAGAGAGGTCAGTTTCATTTCATTTCCTTCAGTTGATATTAAAATTACGGGAGTGCTAAATTCGTTTGGTATCCATTCGCCAAAGTCTCCCTCGTTGCGAAAGGCGCAGCATTCTACCACTATCCTTGCAAAATATCAGGATACATGTGTTTATAGTCCCAATGTCGTTCCCGAAACGCAGGGATGCGAAGATGTCCACATTTCGTTGAAGCTGGAATTTAGCCGACGAGCTTCTTCCGGATCGTTTATGCCCAACAGCCCGCGCGTATCATCGAAATGGTAACGGCGCACATAAATGGCATTATCCGCGATGGCAAAAGGGTCTGAAATGCTCCGCAGGCTCGCGGGCGTCTGATAGATGGACATGCTGTTGCCGAACTGTCGCAGTAACACGATCACCCGCGGACAATAGCGGATCAGATGCTGCGGATCGTGAGCGAGCATATTCAGGCGGTTGATCGGGCTGGCAACCAGGAAGCGCCGCAACGTGTCGAAGCGCGCTGCCGAATCGAAACCGATACCCTCATAATTCTGTTCGAAGATATTCAGCGTACGTTGCGCGGAAGCGCATAGCGTATCCAGGGCTACGATGTAATCTGCAACTCCGTCGAATGCCGAATGCTGTAGGGTGTCATCGCTCAATGCCGGCTCCTTGCTATTTTACGCGCGGCACCAGATAGCCATCCAGATACCACTGGTAAAGCAGATCGGTGGCTTCGAGGGTGAACTTGCGCGATGCGGGCAGGCCTCTCGTGTCAGCCAGCTCGCGCAGAATGCGGTAACAGCCCATCCCGACCTGATGTGCGTCACCATTGATGAATATCGTGCTTCCCTGACACAGCATCTGGGTCTTGAGATCGAGCATCGCCCCGTTTTTTTGCACCGCCTGGGTGAAACGTTCTGCTGTCAGTGGCCTGGCGGGCGCATCAAAGAAGATATGGGGTTTGGGCTCGGAAAGGTAGGATCCCAGGAAGTTGGCGATATCCTCGTCGTCCCACTTCACTTTGCGGATTGCGCGTCCTACTTGCTGCAGCATGTCCGCGCCGATCTCGGATGGATGCTTCTGCGCTTTCAGGCCCGGGTCGGCATAGATGCCGTCGATCTCGATGCGGTCTTGCAGATAGATCAGGAACTGCTCTGCCAGCTCCTGATACCAGGGCGTGCGGAAACCGATGGAATAGGTCATGCAGTCGTCTTCCGCGATGCCGTTATGGCCGCACTGGGGCGGCAGGTAAAGCATGTCGCCGGCCTCCAGCACCCACTCCTGTTCCACCTTGAAATCTTTCAGCAATCGCAGCGGAGCGCCTTCGACGAGCGTGCGGTCTTTTTGCGTGGAAATCTGCCAGCGTCTATGCCCGAGTCCCTGCAGCAGGAAGACGTCGTAAGGATCGAAATGCGGGCCGACCCCGCCGCCTTTGGGGGCATAGCTCACCATCAGATCATCGAAACGTGCATGCGGGATGAAATTGAATTGCTTTGCCAGTTCCGCGCCCTGCGGCAGGAAGTGATTGACGCCCTGCACCAGCACCGACCATTTTCCCTTTTTCGACAGCCCCTCGAAGTCCGAAGGCTCGAATGGCTCGTGACGCAATTTCCATTGTTTGCGCTGACATGTCACCAGACGCGCCTGCACGTCGGCAACGCATGCCAGATCGATCAATTGCCGGGGGGCGAGCAGGCCTTTGAAGCCGGGCACCGCCTGGCGGATCAGCAATGGCTTTTTCTGCCAGTAGTCGCGGAGAAACTCGTTGACGGTCAGTCCGCCGAGCAAAGGTAATTTAATATTCATCTGTTAATTATAATCCCCGCGAAAGCATTTGGTGCAAAATGAAAACCGGTTAGAATGCCCCGGCAGGAGGGCGTTATGTCTATACAGGTAATACAACTACAAGTTGGAACAGAGGCGCCGGAGTTTCAACTGGCAGATGCGGATATGCAGATGTTCAACCTGAGCGGGCAACGCGGGAAGAACATCGTGCTGTATTTCTATCCCAAGGACGATACGCCGGGATGCACGATGGAGGCGAACGAATTCAGCGATTGCGAAGAAGAGTTTGCCAAGCACGACGCCATTGTGGTCGGCATCAGTCGCGACGACTGCATCAGCCACGCCACGTTTCGCGACAAGTACGGCCTGTCGGTGCAGTTGTTGTCCGATAGCGACGGGCGCGTTTGCAGGAAGTACGGCGTGTTGTACGAGAAGGAAGTGGATGGTCACAAGAAGCTCGCCATCCAGCGCTCCACTTTCATCATCGGCAAACGCGGCGAGTTGCGCCATGTCCTGTATGGTGTCCATGCCCACGGACACGCCCAGGATATTCTCAAATTGATAAAGGAAATGAAATGAAGATTGACAAGAACGCCGTGGTCTCGCTGACATACGAGCTGACCGACGCCAGCGGTGCGCTGCTGGAAAAGAATGGCGACCCGATCAGCTACCTGCACGGCGGCTATGACGGCATCTTTCCGCTGGTCGAGGAAGCACTGCATGGCAAGGGCGTGGGCGACAAGTTTTCCGTCAGCATGGAGCCGGACGATGCTTTCGGCGAATACGAGCATGACCTCGTGCGCGCCGAACCGCGCAGCATGTTTCCCAAGGATGTTGCTGTTGGTATGCAATTCGAAGGCGGCGCCGAAGGCGACGATGACGATGACTACGTCCTCTATGTTGTCACCGAAGTCACCGACGACGAGGTCACGGTGGATGGCAACCATCCGCTGGCGGGCAAGGCTCTCGTTTTTGCCGGCACTATCACCGGCGTGCGCGCCGCCACGCAGGAAGAACTGGCACATGGCCATGTGCATGGCGACGGCGGTCATCACCACTGAGTCCGGGAACGGCAGGGGCTGAGTGCGACGAAGCGGTTGTCCTGTTGCGATTGGATTGCCTTAGCGAGCCTTCCGGGCGGCCAGTATGTGGCACAGATGCTCGTCGTTTGGATTCAGCGTGCATTCCGCCACGGCATTCAGCAATTCATGGATCTCCTTCAGCGTGAAGCTCTCCATCAGGCGGTTGGCCATGTCGATCTGCAGCGGCAGCATACGCGACTCCCCGTTCGGCAGCGTGAAGTTGAATCCTGCTAGGCGGTTCAAGTCGCCTTCCGTCTCGCTCTGTTCTTCCTGCTCGTCCTCGATCGCACTGTAGTAGTCCTCGATATCGTCGGCGACACGCTCGGGAATGTCCTCGGGGATCGCCACGACCATGCCCATGTTGTCTTCGGGTGCCGCGTAGCGCACGCCGCGTTTTTCGACATAGGACACGAATTTGTCACGCAGTGCGATATCGAAGAAGATGTACTCGATCATGGCGCTCCCCTCGGGAAGTTGGAATGGTGCCATCCTGCCGCGCAGGCCGGTGGGAATCAATAACCCGAAAGGGCAAGGCGGCGGAAGATCCAGTCCGCCGCCTCCGCCGCGCCGTTGGGCTGGGGCGGAACAGCGGCGGGCGCGGCCCAGAGATCGGACAGCGCATCCGCCAAGTCCCCGCTTTCCAGTTGCCGGCGCGAGATTTCGCGGCAAATTCCGTGCCGCCGCAACCACCAGACCAGGGCGGGTGCTTCCGGCCAATCCGCGCGGTCGACGTACAGTACGGGAATGCCGCTGCATGCCGCTTCGGCGAAACTGCCATATCCCGGCTTGCACAACAGAGCATCGCAACTGGCGAGCACATCGTTGAAGTTCATTGGCAGCGATTCCAGCACAACGGCATCGGGGTGCGCCACTTGCCAGCTTTGCTGGACCAGCCAGCGCACACCGCTGATGCGCGGCCAGCTTTCGACAGGCAGACGGCTGGCGATGCCACCCATGCTGACCAGCACCAGCTTTTCTTCGCACGATAACCTCAACCGGCGATTCAATTCGTCGCGCCGGTTGTTGCCGACAACCGCAATCGGTGCAACCGGAACGAGATTGGGCAGGTTGTCCATGGCCATGCCGGGCGTGGCGCGCAGGAAAGCATCGGCATTGGCGTAACAGGAATGTATCTGTGCGGCGATGTAGTCGTCGCCGCAGTAGTGCCGATAGATATCGGACCAGTTCAGCGAGCACAGCGCCGCATTGGCGATGCCCGCGCGCCGGGCTCCGGCCAGCGCCAGATAACCCACGTTGGAGAACACCATATCTGCATTGAGATCGCGCAACAGACGCGCTTCATCAGCGACGCACACATCCCATTTCGCATGAAAGGTCCGGTAAGCCGCAGCGCTGTCGTCGGCACGCACATCCAGTGCAGACGACATCAGCATGCCGATGTCGCCCGCGCTGGGCAGGTAATCGAAGGGTGCGTGAATGCGCGCATGCAGATGTGCGGGTGGCACCGTGGTGCGCACGGTTAGGCGCAACTGCGGCATGCGTTGCAGCAGCAGGTTCAGGATGGGGGCAGTTTGTGCGACATGGCCGTAGCCGTGGCCGGAGATGGAAACAAGGAGATGGGGCATGTGCTGGATGGCTTTCAATTACCTTGATGCAAGACCATTTGACGCGGCAGGACAAAGCTGCCCGCCTGAGCCAGTTACGCTATCCGGGCGTGCGCGCCTAATCGCTTATTTTCCCACGCAGCGCCAAACTGGAATGCTGTTTTTTTTCGGCGATCAACTGTGTTGCGGCAGCAATCTGTCCCCAGGTGTTCCACAGCAAGACACCGCGCACGCGGCCGTTGCGCAGATAATATATGACGCCTTTTCGGAACGGTTCCTTCCAGTCTTCCACGATATCGAGTGTCGCGTCGAGTTCGCCCACTGCTTCGTAGCCCAGGTCGAAAAGGTCGGAATAGAAGTACGGCTGATGGCTGTAGATGTCGGATTGCCCCGCCATGTTCCTGCCCGCCATTTCTCCCATGACATTGGCATTGTCCTCATGCTCGACGCGCATGCGCTTGTCCAGGGCGGCGCTATAAAAATTCGCCACGTCTCCCGCCGCATACACATCTGGGTTGCTGGTGCGCAGCAACTCGTCCACCACGATGCCGTTATCCACCATCAGCCCCGCTTGTTCCGCCAGCGCGGTGTTGGGTTGGATGCCGAGACCGGCCACCACTCCGTCGGCGGATATCTCCATGCCTTTCCCCGTGGTGACTATAATCCCGCTTCCCGCAATCCGCACTGATTTGACGCTTTCCGAATCGAGCAGCCTGACGCCCTTCACTTCGTAATAGGAATTCAGGAACGCCACGAGCGCCGACGGGTACACGCGCGAACCGATACCCGTCGACGGAAAGATCATGGTGACATGCTTGTTCTGCATGGCGAGCGCGGCGGCCACCTCGGAGCCGATGAAACCACCGCCGATCACGACAAAATCCGAGCCGCGTTCGCACAGCGCGCGCAATTTTCGGTAATCGCCCGCGGTCCTGAAATAGATGACCCCCTCATTTTCGTTGGCCAGGCGCCGCACCGAGCCGCCGGTGGCCAGCAGCAGCTTTTCGTAGGAACACGCCTGTCCCGTGTTGTCAGTCACAATCCTTCCGGATGCGTCGAGCGCCACAATCTTTTTGCCGAGATGCATGTCGACGTCAAGGCCGTTGGGGCTGCGCCAGATGGAAGAAAAAGGCTTGCCCGCCCACAACGATTTGGACAGGGGCGGGCGGTCATAGGGGGGATCGCTCTCATCGCAGAACATGGCAATGGTGCCGCTGTTGTCGATCTTCCGGATACTGCGGATGGCGGAATCGGCAGTCATGCCGCCGCCGACAACGACATATTTGTAACGCTTCATGGCCGCTCCTTTCCAATTGCCAGGTTCACGGGGGCGCTTGACCAGACCGACATTTTCGACATGCCGACGCTGGAGTAACGCAGGGTGAATCACCATCATGAATGTTCATCTTACGCCGTAATCAAGGGCGCGGCGCACTCGCCAAATTAACCCTTTGTGTGGTGTCATTATGCGGTGCAACAGTAATGGATTCTCATGTCGCACTGCCCGCAAACTTTCCGGGACATGAACCTGTCCTGAGGGGGCAACCGTTGCGGGTCCCCGGTTGTAACCCCGCGATTACTTGTTATGATGTCGCTGCTGAATTGCACTATTCAGGGAGCAGAACCAATGAGTCACGAGATCAATCAGCTCGATATCCCGGATCGCCAGATGAAGGCTGGCGGCGCGCGGCCAGGCAACTGGACGGAAATTGGCGAAGCGAAAGTCACCCATTCAATCTTTGGCCGGGCCAGGGTTCGCATTATCCGCAAACAGGACAAGACACGCCGGATCCTGGTATGGCTGGCCGGGATTGTGGTCGTCGTGGCCGCCGCGGCAGTCTGGCAGGGCCGCTTGACCTCGCAACAGGCCGAGGGGGCGAGCGACGCCATTGCACCTGCTCCGCAGGCGGAAGAGAAAGATACGGCCCCACCGTTCCAGCCTGCAAGCGCTTTGCCCTCCTCGATTGCTCCGGCGCTGACGAAACAGCCGGATGCACAGGCGCAGGAAGGGATCGAGCATCCCGACGTCATTACGACGAACCTGCCACAAGCGGCGCAAGATGTGCGGGGCAATGCAGCGCAGGCTGTCAAGCCGCCTGTATCTAGCTTGAAGTCGCGTACTGTTCAAAGGAAACCGGTTGCTGCGCAGTCGCAGGCGGCAGACAGCCCGCATTCAGAACGGGCGGCCGTGACCGACCCAGCAGCGAATCCAGCAGATATGCAAGCGCAACCCGGGGCATCGCCGACAAAGATGCCGACCGCTGTCGTAACTCCGCCGCCGACAATGATCGATCAGCCGTCAGTACCCGCCAATGCGCAAAGCAGATAGGCGGGATTTTTCCATGTGCCCGATAAAATCCACCGTTAACAAGCATTCGAGTTTGGTCTGTGTTGCGCATCAAGCCGGAATTGATGAGAATGGCCGACATGGATAAGACAATCAAACTTCGTGCTTTTGCCGGCACCACAAAAGCCGATGTCGCGAAAGCCGGTGCTGCGGATGAAGGTTCGGCGGAGCTGCTCTCGAAGAAAGATGAGCTGCTGGAAGAAGAGCGCAGCAAATCGCTCGATCTGCTGAAAACCATCGTGCAGTTGCGCGAGAGCCTCAAGCAGGAACAGGCCAGGACGACCGAACTGCAGGCCAGATTGAACAAGCTGGATGAAGTGGAAGGGAACCAGCTTGCCAGGAAAAACCTCCAGCTTGAAGAGGAAAGGAAAAAGTCGCTCGACTATGTGAAGACGATCGAGCAGCTCAGGGAAAGCGCTAGGCAGGAGCAGGAAAAAAATGCCGAGATGTCCAGGAAGATCACCGAACAGCACGCTCAATTGAATAGATTGGGCACGGTGGAAGAGAATCAGTTGGCCAGGAAAAATGCACAGATCGAAGAAGAAAGGCAGAAGTTGATCGAACACATGAATATGGTCGATCGGCTCAGGGAAAATGCCAGGCAGGATCAGGAAGAAAAGGCCGAGTTGGCCGGCAAGCTGGCCGGGCTGGAAACCAAAGTAAAAGAACTGTCCGTCGTACTCGCCAGGATATCAAGCCTCGCCGCAGGCGGGACGCCGGACAGCATCGACTGATCCGCGCGGGCGCGCAGTGTTCGCGGATCATTGAGCGAAGGGAGACGCCCGGGCAGTCCGATGCGGGCTTCCGAAAGCAACGTGCCCTTTGCCCGCGGCATTACAACATCTCGACTACCCACTTCGTCACGGTTCCCGTCGCATTGGCGCACTGCTGGCCGCGCGCCTTGTCGAACGCCTTGTACTCTTCGGCGTTCCACATATCGTATGTGCGCCCCGTGAACTGTTGCTGCAATTGCTGGCATGTGACTCCGCCGAACTCCTGGCGAAAGCGCTCTGTGAGTTCTTTGGCCTTCATGAAGTTGTTGATGTGGCGTCCGCTGTCCAGCTTGTCGCGATCGCGGCCATACTTTGCGCTCAACGCCATCAGTCCGCCGGTGAGCGCGCCGCAAACTCCCTCGCCGAGAAGGCCGCCGCCACCCGAAAGACCGTGACTGGCTTTCACCGTCTGGTCGTCGATGATGCCGACCGTTTCCTGCACGGTCGCCAAAACGCACTGCGGGCAGCAACCGTAATCCAGCTCGTATTTGAGCGCTTTCTGATAGGCGTCCTCGCCGAGCGCGCATTTTTGTTCCATATCCATGATCGACCCCAAAAATATTAGAAAACGCTAATATTATAATACGTCCAACTTGGTCGATCTGCAACGGGCAAGTCCCGGGGCTCTGCAATTCCGGCATATGTCAGGGCACTCACGTGACGGGAATATATCGAGCCCGGCCCGGCCTCTGCGGGATTGTCGCGCGAGGCGAAGCTGAAAACCGATTCTGACGTCATCGGATGGTCTCTGGGTCCGGCAGGGTTTGATATGAGGGCGCCCTCACGCGATTTTTTCGAGCAAGGGCGATATCGGCGCAAAATTGTGCCACGCTTCGCATTCATGGGGCGCGCCGCGGCCGATCGATCAATTTTCATAGCGGGATACAGGGTGGATTTTGCAAGCTTGTTGCTATTGGCAGTGTTGGGCCTGGGATCCTGGTTCTGGCTGCACAGCATCCGCATCCTCGAGATCGCGCGCGAAGCGGGCAGGCAGGCCTGCGACAGGATGGACGTTCAATTTCTGGATGACACCGTTGCCGGCGCCAAATTGGCGCTCGCGCGCAATGCATATGGACGCAGGGTGTTGCGGCGCACTTATCGTTTCGAATTCAGCGAAACAGGGAACAACAGGCGGGAAGGGGAAGTGATTATGCTCGGCGACCGGGTTGAAGCGGTCACCATGGAGCCGTATCAGATTGTGGAGTGATAGGGACGCATCAGACGGCGAGTGAGAACATAAATCGAGCCCGACTTTTTGCCGAAACTACAGGAATACCGCGGATGAATCGCAAAAGCGCACTGCCAGTGCCATCACCTGGCGGGTATTGAGTTCGCGCTTTCCGTTCAGGATGGCGGAAACGATGCTTTGCCCGCCCAGTTCTTGGGCCAGATCGGTTAGCTTGAGACCGTGCTCTCAATCAGAAAGGCGTGTACCTTGGCAGGCGCGGCTTCGGGCAGTTCTTGCCGCTTGGCTTCGTAGGCACCGACACTGTCGAGCAATTCGTCCATCACCTGCACGCGGCGTCTGTAATCACTTTCGCCGGTAATCGGGTCGAGAGGAGCGAGCTTGTTCAAGTCCCGCCAGACAGATTGCACCGAGGTGAGATCGAGATGGCATTCAACGACTGTGCTCATTTTCGTTTGCTCCATTTTCTATCCTTGTTCCATTGGTCGTATTCGGCATGGGTGAAAAATTCCCTGATATAAACCCGCTGATATCGATATTGGATGATCGTTATCAGTCGATAGCTGTTGCCTTCGACGTTGAATATCGTGTACGGATGGGTAAAGTCCGCGGTCGGCAACGCAGTGCGTACGGCGTGGATATCCATGAAATTCGTCTTCTCGAAAATTTCCCGCCAGCTCACGAGCGCACCTTCGGCATCGACGTGATGCGCGGCAATGGATCAGTTAAGTTGATTGGGGTTGGGTAGTTTGCTATACCAACTTCTTCAACTGATAAATCCTCTCCAACGCTTCCTTCGGGCTCAACTCATCCGGCTGCAGGGCGCGTAACGCCGACACGAGCGGATGCTCTTCCGGCTCCGGCGGTTCCGGTATTTTGTCGAACAGGTCGCCCTGCGGATTCTGCGCGGCGCTGTTCTGTTCCAGTTTGAGCAATTGCTTTTTGGCGGCGCGGATGACGTCGTTGGGCACGCCTGCCAACGCGGCGACTTGCAGGCCATAGCTCTGGCTGGCGGCGCCTTCGTTCACGCTATGCAGGAACACGATGCTGTGCTGGTGCTCGATGGCGGCGAGGTGGACGTTAGTGAGTTGCCTGAATTTTTCGGCCAGCCGCGTGAGTTCGAAATAGTGCGTGGCGAACAGGGTGTAGCTGCGGTTCTTTTCCAGCAGGTGGCGCGCGATGGCGTAGGCAAGGGCAAGGCCGTCGAAGGTGGAGGTGCCGCGCCCGATCTCGTCCACTAGCACTAGGCTTTCCTCTGTGGCGTTGTGCAGGATGTTGGCGGCCTCGGTCATCTCGACCATGAAGGTGGAGCGGCCGCTGGCGAGGTCGTCCGATGCGCCGATGCGCGTGAAGATCTGGTCGATCTCGCCCAGCACCGCACTTTGTGCGGGGACGAAGCATCCGATATGCGCTAGCAGCGCGATGATGGCGACCTGGCGCATGTAGGTGGATTTGCCGCCCATGTTGGGGCCCGTGATCAGCAGCGTGCGGCGCGCGTCGTTGAGCGCGGTGTCGTTCGGCGTGAACTGGTCCACTTGCGCTTCCACCACCGGATGCCGGCCCTTGACTATGTTGATCTGCGCATCGTCGGCAAATTGCGGCGCGCAGAAATTCAGCGTGGCGGCGCGCTCGGCGAAGGTTGCGAGCACGTCCAGTTCGGCGATGGCGGCGGCGATGCGTTGCAACTGCGGGATGAACGGTGCCAGATTGGTCCAGCAGTTGTTCGTAAAGGAATTTCTCGCGCGCCAGTGCGCGGTCGTTGGCGGAAAGCGCCTTGTCCTCGAACGCCTTCAGTTCCGGCGTGATGTAGCGCTCGACGTTCTTCAGCGTCTGGCGGCGGCGGTAGTCGTCGGGCACCTTGTCCGCGTTGGCGAAGCTCACCTCGATGTAGAAGCCGTGCACGCGGTTGTATTCCACTTTGAGCTTGTCGATGCCGGTGCGCGCGCGTTCGCGCAGTTCCAGCTTCATCAGGAAATCGCCGCAGTTGGTCTGGATGCCGCGCAATTCGTCCAGTTCGGCGTCGAAACCGTCGGCGATCACGCCGCCTTCGCGAAGGACGGAGGAAGGCTCGGCTTTCATCGTCATTTGCAGCAGCTCGACCAGCGTGTGGTCGGCGACCAGGACATCGGCTAGTTGCCGGATGAGTGCGGCATCGCACTGCGTCAGCGCGGCGTGCAGTTGCGGCAGGGAAAGCAGCGTGTCGCGCAGCCCGGAAAGGTCGCGCGGCCTTGCGCTGCGCAGGGCGATACGGGCCGTGATGCGTTCCGCGTCCACGCAGGGTTTGAGCTGGTCGTGGGCTTGCTGATGCAGGCTGGTCAATTGCTCAACCGCATCCAGCCGGGCCTGCAACGTTGTCCGTTCGCGCAACGGATGATGCAGCCAGTTCGCCAGCGAACGGCTGCCCATATTGGTGGCGCAGGTGTCAAGCAGCGAAAACAGGGTGGGTGCGGGTTCGCCGCGCAGGGTCTGGGTGATCTCCAGGTTGCGCCTAGTGGCGGCATCCATGCGTACATATCGGTCGGCGCTGTAGACCTGCACGCTGCGGATGTGGCTGATGGCCTGGCCTTGCGTGAGTCTGGCGTAGCTGAGCAAGGCACCGGCCGCTTCCAGCCCCACGGTGTAGTCGTCGCAACCGAAGCCGGCGAGGTCGATGGTGGCGAACTGCTGGCACAGGGTGCGGCGCGCGGTTTCGAGATCGAAATGCCAGTCGGGCAATGCCTTGAAAGCCGCATGAACACTGGCATGCTGGGCAGCATTTTCGGCGTGCAGGATTTCGGAAGGCTGCAAACGTTCCAGTTCGGCGGCAAGGTTGTCGGCGGCGGTCTCGCACACGAAGAACCGACCCGAGGCAAGGTTCATCCACGCGAGACCCAGCTTACCGCTGCGCTGGTGCAGCGCCAGCAGCAGGTTGTCGCGCTTTTCTTCCAGCAGGGCGGAATCGGTAACGGTGCCGGGAGTGACAATGCGCACCACCTTGCGCTCCACGGGCCCCTTGCTGGTGGCGGGATCGCCGATCTGTTCGCATATGGCGACGGATACGCCCATCTTCACCAGCCGCGCGAGGTATTGTTCGGCGGCATGGTAGGGCACGCCCGCCATCTTGATCGGCTGTCCGTTGGAGGCGCCGCGCTGCGTCAGGGTGATGTCGAGCAGTCTGGCGGCATGCACGGCGTCGTCATGGAACAGCTCGTAAAAATCGCCCATGCGGTAGAACAGCAGCATGTCGGGATGCTGGGCCTTGATGCGCAAATATTGCTGCATCATGGGAGTATGTTTTGTCGTGTCTACGCTCGGGTTGTTCACAGTTGTACCGATTTGCGCAGGCGCCAGTTGACCAGCCAGATTGCGATGCCAGTGTGGATGGTCATCACGAGGGGGCTGTTCCAGGGGTCATACTCGCCATCGAAGGGGAGAAAGAAATAGCGCACCAGGTCGAGGCCGGTGACGCCAGCCAGGAACGGAAGCAGCAAGTTGAGTACGAGTAGATACAGCATTGCGGCTCCGACGGCGCGCCTGGCGTTCGGTGCGAAGGTGAAAAACAGCAGGATGCAAGCGTCGCGCAACAGCATCAGGGCGACTGTAAGCGCATGTGGCGCTTCGATCAATGCCATGCTGCCGATTTCCGGTTGTGCATTGTGTGTAGTCAGCACCACCAGAAAAGCAAACAGAAAACTCAGCGCAAGCGTGGTCGGCCATAGCGGCAGGCGTTCCAGCCAAGTGCGCTGGTCTTGCTTTTCCTGCAGCAGGCGCAGCTTGCGCCAAAGCAGCAGGGTATTGGGTTCGGTGAACATCGCCGCATAAGTCATCGTGGCGGAGACGAGCAAACCGATCACCGGCAGTGCCTGGATGCCGCCGCCGGGCACAAACCCGCCGAGATAGCAGGCGAGGATGCAGGCGAATGCAGGCCAGGCCCAGGGCAAGGTGCGTACTTGCAGCGCGTTGCTGACGACACGCCAGGCGGCGAAGGTGGCGCAGGCGGCGAACAGCAAGGCGCTGCCGAGCCAGATGAACGCGCGGTCGATCTCCATGCCCCACCAGATGATCGCTTGCGCCGGTTGCAGCGCGAAGGTCGGCATGAAGATGAATACAAGTATGATCAGCAGCCAACCCAGTCCGCCGCGCTGAATGATGCGCGACTCGAACCGGCTGGTGTGCAGGTTGAGCGTAATCAACGAGGCATGCAGCAGCACCCCGACCGCGCACAGCGTCAGCAGCGTGGGAATGACATCCGGTTTGCCAGCCCCGAAGCCCGATACGGCGATGACCACCAGGCACATCAGGCCGCCGTACCAATTGAACGAGGTGGAGCCGAACAACTTGCCCCAGGTCATCGTCCACGGATCGAGTGCGCTCATGCGCTGCTGGTCCCAGGTGTGGTCGCGCAATTCATCGACGATGGCGGCGTTGGCGTTACGCGCGCCCCACAGCCAGACGATGAAGATGAACAGCCAGACCGAAACTCCGTACAGGCTCGCGGCGACTTCGTCCTGCCGGTTGGTAAAGGTGAGCGCGAGGAAGGTGAGCCCCAGCAGTGTCGGCATGCCGATGAGACGATGTCTGGAGAAGGACAGCCACAGGTTGCGCCTGAATTCAGGATTGTTCATTGCTGCGCCTCCAGGTGGGCCGCGACGGAGCGCAAATAGGACTGTTGCAGGTTCTCCTTGTATTGGCACAGGCTGCTCACGGCGAAGCCTTCATGTATCAGCGCGTTCAGCAGCAAGGACTGCGCCCGCATGTCGCCGTTGAAATCGAATTCGGCATGCTCGGGGGTCGCCAATTTAAGCGCGACCTGGGGGTATGCCTGCAACCATTTCCGCAGCAACGCATCCGGCTGTGCCAGGTCGAGATGCAGGCAACGATGCGCGTCCGGCTGGTGCGCAGGCTTGATTTCGCGGTTTTCCAAGATGCGGCCCTGGCGCAGTGCCAGCATGTGCGTGGAGTATTCGTCCAGCTCGGACAGAATGTGCGAGGACACCAGCAAGGTCATGCCGTCCGCTTGCAGTTGGCGGAACAAATCGGCCAGGCTGGCGCGTGCTTCTGGATCAAGTCCGGAGGCGGGTTCATCCAGCAGCAGCATCCTGGGTCGGTGGATGATGGCCTGCCCGATCGCGACGCGCTGGCGCAGGCCGCGCGACAGGCTGCCGCTGGTCTGCTGCAGGCGGTCATACAGGTTGAGTTGCCGTGCAGTGCGTTCGATCGCGGCGGGAATATCTGCCTGCGGCAGGCCCTGTGCGGCTGCCGCATATTCCAGGCAGCGCGCCACCGTGAGGTCCTGGTAGAGGCCGAAGAAATCAGAGAGGTAGCCCATGATGCGGTGTACGTCGCGCGTCCGCGCGCTGACGTCCATGTCGGCGACCGTGATAGTGCCAGTCAAGGGTGTTTCCAGTCCGGCGATGCAGCGCATCAGCGTGGTCTTGCCGGCGCCGTTGGGGCCGACCAGCGCGGTGACGCTGCCGTCGGCGACCGTCAGCGTGACGTCGTCGAGCGCGCGATGGCCGGGGTAATCGAACGTAAGGTCGCTTATCTCGATCATGTCCTGATTATCCGGATGTTGTTGTACCACTGCGTTGCACGCACAAGATCACTCCTTGCGAGGTGGGTCTCGTCCTGCGTCAGGCCTTGAGTCCGGGTGTCAGGTGAGGCGCGATGAGCTCGAGCAGTTGCGGGTGGATGAAGGGGTTACCCGCACAAACATGGCCACTCTGCAGGAAGGCGTCCGCGCCCTTCAGATCGCTGACCATGCCGCCCGCCTCGGTGATCAGTAGGCATCCGGCGGCCATGTCCCAGGGTTTGAGCCCGGTCTCGAAAAAGCCGTCGTAACGGCCTGCGGCCGTCCAAGCCAGGTCGAGCGAGGCCGCGCCGGGGCGGCGCAGGCCGGCGCTTTTCTGCATGATGTCGCGGAAGATCGCAAGGTAGGCATCGATATGGGCGAAGTTGCTGTAAGGGAAGCCGGTACCGATCAGGCTGTCGGCCATTTCCTTGCGCTTGCTGACACGCAGGCGCTTGTCGTTGAGGAATGCACCGCGGCCGCGCGTGGCGGTGAACAGGTCGTTCTTGGTCGGGTCGTACACGACGGCCTGGGTCAGCACGCCGTTGTGCTGCAGGCCGATGGAAACGGCATATTGCGGCATGCCGTGCAGGAAATTGGTGGTGCCGTCCAGCGGGTCTATGATCCAGACGTATTCCGACTGGCCTTGGGTGCCGCTCTCTTCTGCTAGAATCGCGTGACTCGGATAGGCTTCCAGCAAGGTTTCAATGATGATGCGCTCGGCGGCGCGGTCTACTTCGCTGACGTAATCGGCGTGGGATTTTTTCGTCACGGTGAGGTGGTCGAGGTTGTCGGCGGCGCGGTGTATCAAATTTCCGGCACGGCGTGCGGCCTTCACCGCGATGTTGAGCATGGGGTGCATATCAGTACGACCTTTTTAATGAGCGCGAAACTTTGATTAACCTACTGGGCGGCTGCGTTGCGCGGTACTCGGAATCCTCATGTACCTTGTGTACACTCCGGTTCCTGCGCGCCGTGCGCCTTGCACTCAGGCCGCTCGCTACGGTTACTCAAAATTTCGAATTGAAGTAACCGGCGCGTATTTTAGTTGGTATTGCGTTTTGAATAAACCTAATCCTTTGAACAATGTCCGCGTGGTACTCAGCCACACGACCCATCCGGGCAACATCGGCGCGGCGGCGCGGGCGATGAAGACCATGGGATTACGTCATATGTACCTCATCAATCCGCGCTACTTCCCCGATGCACAGGCCGAGGCGATGGCAGCCGGAGCGGACGACATCCTGCGTGACGCCGTGGTGTGCGGCGACATCAATGAGGCGTTGAGGGGGGTGGTTTTCACCGTGGCCATGACGGCGCGGCTGCGCGATATTTCCATTGCCATGAAGACGCCTCGCGAGGCGATGCCGGAAGTGCTGCAGGAAGCCGCCACACATCCGGTGGCTTTGCTGTTCGGCACCGAAATGTCCGGGCTGACCAACGAGGAAATGGGCAAAGCGCAATTGGGCGTGAACATCCCGGCGAACCCCGAGTTTTCATCGCTCAACATCGCGGCTGCGGTGCAGGTGGTGGCATACGAACTGGCCGTCGCGGCGGAGTGTCATGTCCCGGCTGTGCAGGCAATTGAACCGGCCACGCATGAGCGTGTTGAAGGTCTTTATGTGCATCTGGAAAAAACGCTGTTCGAGATTGGTTTCTTTACCACGCAGAATCCGGCGCGACTGATGCAGCGCCTGCGCCGCCTGTATTCGCGCACGCGTCTGGAAGATGAGGAGATCAATATCCTGCGCGGGATGCTGACCGTGACAACCGAGTACAATGCCCGCCTGAAAAAACGCTATGCGGAAGAGCACCCGGATGTTCAAGAACATTAGAGAAGATATCAACAGCGTATTCGACCGCGATCCGGCGGCGCGTACTACCTTTGAGGTGATCACCTGCTATCCCGGCCTGCACGCGCGCATCTTCCATCGCCTGTCCAGCGCACTGTGGCGCATGGGATTGAAATGGCTGGCACGTTTCATCTCGCATTTTGCGCGCTGGATCACCGGCATCGAAATCCATCCCGGGGCAACCATCGGACGGCGCTTCTTCATCGACCATGGCATGGGTGTGGTGATCGGCGAGACGGCCGAGATTGGTGACGATGTGACCATGTACCACGGCGTGACCCTGGGCGGAACCTCGTGGAAGGAGGGCAAGCGCCATCCCACGCTGGGCAACGGCGTGGTGATCGGGGCGGGTGCGAAAGTGCTTGGCCCCATCCATATCGGCGACGGGGCGAAGATCGGTTCCAACGCAGTGGTGGTAAAGGATGTGCCGGCAGGTGCCACGGCGGCGGGCATACCCGCGCGAATTCTGGATGAAGAAAAGAAAATTTCACATGGATTCAATGCCTACGGTGTTGGAAACGACAAGGATGACCCCCTTGCCAAAGCCATCCACGGCCTGCTGGGGCATAGCGTCTCGGTCGACCAGCGCATAGAATTCATCCTGCAACAGTTGGAAAAGATGGGGGTGCGCATAGAAGAAGAGCGGGCGACAGCGGATAAATTCGATCCGAAACATTTGAATAAAATTGTTGATTAAAAAAATCGGGTATTCTATGATGTCCGTAAGTTTTACAGGGATTAATGGGGTGGTGATGTATCCATCTTTTACGAATTTTTGAATAGGGGAAAGTTATGAGACTCACAACCAAAGGGCGGTTTGCGGTAACGGCAATGGTCGATCTGGCAATGCGTGGCGGAAAAGGTCCCGTGACACTGGCGGGTATCAGCGAGCGGCAGAAAATATCGCTTTCTTATCTGGAGCAGTTGTTCGGCAAATTGCGCCGGAACAATGTTGTCGCCAGCGTGCGCGGTCCGGGCGGCGGCTATTGCCTGGCGCGCCCCGCGAACAAGATCACCATGGTCGATATCATCACGGCCGTGGACGAGGCGCTGGATGCCACGAATTGCGGAACGAAAGGCAATTGCGACAATGGCAAGCCTTGCCTGACGCACGATCTGTGGTTCGGACTCAACGAGTCCATCCATGAGTATCTGAGCAAGATCAATCTCCAGCAACTGGTGGAGGGACAGAGCAAGGCGGGGACGCCGGAAGTGTCTCCCGTCATGATGGCAAAAAACGACAATGCGTCGCGCGTGACAGCATGATGGAATAATCGGTCATCTGATTTATTCTGCAATGATTGCAAGATGGCCGTTGGTCACAGGAGAAGAGGAAATGAAGTTGCACCTACCTATCTACATGGATTATTCCGCGACCACGCCGGTCGATCCGCGCGTGGCCGAGGCAATGATTCCGTACCTTACCGAAAAATTCGGCAACCCGGCTTCCCGTTCGCATTCCTTTGGCTGGGTGGCCGATGAAGCGGTGGAGCGCGCGCGCGAACAAGTCGCGGAACTGGTCAACGCCGACCCGAAGGAGATCGTATGGACCTCAGGTGCTACTGAATCGAACAATCTCGCGCTGAAGGGAGCCGCTAACTTTTATGCAGACAAGGGCAAGCACATCGTTACGGTGCAGACCGAACACAAGGCTGTCCTGGATACGGTGCGCGAACTGGAGCGCCAGGGCTTCAGCGCCACTTACCTTGGTCCGGAACCGAACGGCTTGATCGATCTGGGGAAGCTCAAGGCGGCATTGCGTCCCGATACCGTCATCGTATCGGTGATGTATGTGAACAACGAGATCGGCGTGATCCAGGATGTCGCGGCGATCGGTGAAATATGCCGCGAGCGAGGCATTCTGTTCCATGTCGATGCGGCGCAGGCGACCGGCAAGGTGGTAATCGATCTGCAAAAGCTCAAGGTCGACCTAATGAGCTTCTCGGCACACAAGACCTACGGCCCGAAAGGCATAGGTGCGCTGTACGTGCGGCGCAAACCGCGCGTGCGCCTGGAAGCGCAGATGCACGGCGGCGGGCATGAACGCGGATTCCGCTCCGGCACGTTGCCGACGCATCAGATCGTGGGCATGGGCGAGGCATTCCGTATTGCCAGAATGGAGATGGCGACCGAGAATGAACGCATCCGCATGCTGCGTGACCGGTTGTGGAAAGGCCTGTCCGGCATGGAAGAGGTCTACCTGAATGGTGACATGGAGCAACGTGTACCGCACAACCTGAATGTGAGCTTCAACTTCGTCGAAGGCGAATCGCTCATCATGGCGGTGAAGGATATCGCGGTATCCAGCGGTTCGGCTTGTACTTCCGCCAGCCTGGAGCCTTCATATGTACTGCGTGCTTTGGGGCGCAACGACGAACTGGCGCACAGCTCGATTCGTTTCACTGTGGGGAGATTCACCACTGTAGAAGAGGTGGATTATGCGGTGAAACTCTTGCAGGAAAAGATTGCCAAACTTCGCGACCTCTCTCCATTGTGGGAGATGTTCAAAGACGGAGTGGACTTGAACTCGGTGCAATGGGCCGCGCACTAGAGGCGGCAAAAGGTTAAGGAGCAACAAATGGCATACAGCAATAAAGTATTGGATCACTACGAGAATCCGCGCAACGTCGGCTCCTTGGACAAGGAAGACGATTACGTGGGCACCGGCATGGTCGGCGCCCCGGCATGTGGCGACGTGATGAAGCTGCAGATCAAGGTAGGCAAGGACGGCATCATTGAGGATGCAAAGTTCAAGACCTACGGTTGCGGGTCGGCAATTGCCTCCAGTTCGCTGGTCACGGAATGGGTGAAGGGCAAGACCGTGGACCAAGCGCTGGCGATCAAGAATACCCATATCGCGGAAGAACTCGCGCTGCCGCCGGTGAAGATACACTGTTCCATCCTGGCTGAAGATGCGATCAAGGCCGCCGTGGCGGACTATAAGGCCAAACACGACGCAACGGTGGAGACCGCCGCATGCAACGGCAATAAATAGGAAAGCAAAATGACGATCTCGTTGACAGAAAACGCGGCGAAACATGTGCAGAATTTCCTGGCCAAGCGCGGCAAAGGCGTGGGCCTGCGTTTAGGCGTGCGCACCAGCGGCTGCTCTGGCATGGCGTACAAGCTGGAGTTTGCCGATTCGGTGGATTGCGAGGACCTGAAGTTCGTCAGCAATGGTGTAACGGTTCTGGTGGATCAGCACAGCCTGCCTTACATCGACGGCATGGAGCTGGATTACACGCGCGAGGGCCTGAACGAAGGATTCAAGTTCAATAATCCGAATGTCAAGGATGCTTGCGGCTGCGGAGAAAGTTTCAAGGTTTGATGGATATCCTCAATTCGGATTTTCAGCAGGACTTTTTCCAGCTCTTCAACCTCCCGGCAGTATTCAAAATTGACAGCACTGCGCTGGAGCGAAGCTTTCTTGCACTGCAGGCGCAAGTTCATCCGGACAAGTTTGCCCATCTTTCCGAGGCGGAACGCCGTCTCTCGATGCAGTGGGCGACACGCGTCAATGAAGGGTATCAGACCCTGCGCAGCCCGCTGAATCGCGCACGCTACCTGTTGCTGCAGCACGGCGTGGATACGCAGGAAGAAAGCAATACGGCGATGCCCATCGATTTCCTGATGCAGCAAATGGAATGGCGCGAGGCGCTGGAAACCGCGAAACAGGCAAAAGACGGCGCGGCACTGGATGAACTGGAACAGCGCATGCAACGTGAAATGCGGGTTTTGCAACAACAACTCTGCACTGACATCGACGACACTCGTGATTACGCTGCGGCATCCGGTATAGTGCGAAAACTCAAATTTCTTGAAAAACTGGCCGAAGAGATTGGCTCCGCATTCGACGAATTAGATTCCTGAACATGGCACTGTTGCAGATTGCAGAACCCGGCCTCAGCGCCGCTCCCCACGAACACCGGCTGGCGGTCGGCATCGACCTTGGCACGACCAATTCCCTGGTGGCAACGGTACGCAACGGTATCAGTACCGTGCTGAACGACGTCGAAGGTTATGCATTGCTGCCCTCGGTCGTGCGCTACGCGCCAGATGGCAGCACGCAGGTCGGCCATGCGGCGCAGGCAGTACAGAGCGAGGACCCGCAAAACACCATCGTCTCGGTAAAGCGCTTCATGGGGCGCGCACTGAAGGATGTGGGCGAGGTCGCCAACCTGCCTTATCGCTTCGTCGACGCGCCCGGCATGCTGCAATTGCGTACCGTCGCGGGGGCGAAGAGCCCGGTCGAGGTCTCGGCCGAGATACTCAGGGTGCTGCGCGAGCGCGCTGAACTTTCATTGGGCGGTGACCTGGTCGGCGCCGTGATCACCGTGCCCGCTTACTTCGACGATGCTCAGCGCCAGGCCACCAAAGATGCCGCCAGACTCGCCGGGCTCAACGTGCTGCGCCTGCTCAACGAACCGACTGCGGCGGCCATCGCCTACGGGCTGGATAACGCCGCGGAGGGTGTCTATGCGGTATTCGACCTGGGTGGAGGCACGTTCGATATTTCCATCCTGCGCCTCTCCAAGGGTGTGTTCGAGGTGCTGGCCACCAACGGCGATTCGGCGCTGGGCGGTGATGACTTCGACCGCCGCATTTACTGCTGGATGCTGGAAAAAGGTGGCGTATCCGCGTTGAGCGCGCATGACACGCGCCTGTTGCTGACGAATGCACGCAATGCCAAGGAGCAACTTACCGAGCATCCACAGACGCAGATCACCGCGATACTGGGCGGAGGCGACTTGGTGGACATGAGGCTCAAGCGCGAGACCTTCTACGAGATGACGCAGAATCTCGTTGCCCGCACCTTGCAGGCGACACGCCGTGCTTTGCGTGATGCCAGGCTGAAAGTCGAAGACGTCAAGGGCGTCGTCATGGTGGGTGGCTCCACCCGCATGCCGCAGGTGCAGCATGCGGTGGGCGAATTTTTTGGGCAGACACCCCTGAACAATCTTGATCCGGACAAGGTCGTTGCTCTCGGGGCCGCCATACAGGCCAATGTGCTGGCCGGCAATCGCGGCGCGGACGACTGGCTGTTGCTGGACGTGATCCCGCTCAGCCTGGGCATTGAAACCATGGGCGGGCTGGTGGAGAAGATCATTCCGCGCAACAGCACGATACCCAGTGCGCGTGCACAGGAATTCACGACCTACAAGGACGGACAGACCGCGATGAGCATCCACGTGGTGCAGGGCGAGCGCGAGTTGGTGAATGATTGCCGCTCTCTGGCGAAGTTCGAGCTGCGCGGCATTCCTCCCATGGTGGCGGGTTCGGCACGCATCCGTGTCACCTTCCAGGTCGATGCCGACGGACTGCTCAGCGTCTCGGCGCGCGAGCTGGCCAGCGGAATGGAAGCAAGCATCGTGGTGAAACCTTCTTATGGCCTGAGCGACGAGGAAATCACGCGCATGTTGAGGGATTCCACCCAGCATGCGCGCGACGACATGGTCGCCCGCGCCTTGCGCGAACTGCAGACCGAAGCCGCACAGTTGCTGGAAGCCGTGGGAAACGCGCTGAAGCAGGACGGCGACACCTTGCTGGATGCGGCATCGATGGCGCGTATCCGCGCCGGCATGGATGCCTTGCGCGTAGCGCTCGGGACGGCCGATCATCCGGCCATCAAACGTGCCGTGGAAGCACTGAACGCCGCTTCGACCGAATTCGCACAGCTCCGCATGGATCAAAGCGTGAAGCATGCCCTGGCTGGGCACAAATTATCAGAGCTTGAGGGCTGATATGACGCAAATCATTGTCTTGCCGCATGTGGAGTTGTGTCCCAAGGGCGCGCTGTTCGAGGCCGAGCCCGGCATGTCCATCTGCGATGCCTTGCTCGCACACAGCATCGAAATCGAGCACGCCTGCGAAAAGTCCTGCGCCTGCACCACCTGCCACGTCATCGTGCGCGAAGGCTTCAACAGTCTGGCGGAAGCGACGGATCAGGAGGAAGATCTGCTGGACAAGGCCTGGGGGCTGGAAGCCAACTCGAGACTGAGCTGCCAGGCCTTGGTCGGCCAGCAGGATCTGGTGGTAGAGATACCCAAGTACACCATTAACATGGCGAAGGAAGGACATTCAAAATGAAGTGGATCGATGTGCGAGATATCGCGATTGCGCTGGCCGAGAAGCACCCGGACATTGACCCCGGCAAGGTGCGCTTTGTCGAACTTCATAACTTTGTCGTCGATCTCGATGGGTTCGATGACGATCACGGTCGGGGCGGCGAAAAGGTGCTGGAAGCCATACAGACCGCGTGGATGGATGAGGTCGAGTGACATGCTGAAAATCTGGGACAATATTTCCAAACGCTGGTTGTATCTGGCCGGCGCACTGATCGTAGGCATCCTGTTCTGTTCGGCGCTTTACCTGCAATATGTGCTGCGGCAGGATCCATGCCCCTTGTGCATGGTGCAACGAGTTATATTCATCGCCATCGGCCTGCTGTTCCTGATCGCGGCCCTGTTCAATGCCGGGCCGATCGGCAGCCGGATATATTCGATCCTGATCGCACTCTTCGCGCTGGGCGGTGTGGCGGTGGCCTCGCGGCATATCTGGATACAGCATCTGCCCAAAGACCAGGTGCCCGCCTGCGGTCCTGGCCTCGATTTCATGCTGAAGCATTTCCCGATGTCCGAAGTGTGGCAGGAGCTGATGCACGGCTCGGGTGAGTGTGCTGCCAAGGGCTGGACATTCCTGACGCTCGGCATTCCGGAGTGGTCCCTGGTGTGGTATGTGCTGCTTGGCGTTTTTGCCTTGACGGTGGGCTGGAAGAAACGCTGATCAACAGGTGATGCGCGCCACCACCCGCCTTACAAACGGCGCTACGACCAGCACGGAAGGAAAGGCGACAGGCCATGCCGTGGCGAATCCCCTGAGCCAGCGCGTAAAGAACTCCGCGTCATAGCCCTGATTGATGAGGGTCACGGCACCCGAGATGATGGTGACCATGATGAGGGAGAGCATGCCCCCGAAAAGCAGGTTGCTGTAGCGCGCGGGTATTTTCATTTTGTACGTCCTATCAGGCTTGCCAGGGTGTCGGGTTGTGCGTCACGGCCACGCTGGCAATGTAAAAGAACGCCGCTTGCGCGGCGAGCCAGGCAAGGAGGCGGACGCCTTTGGTCCTGCCGTATTTCAGCGCAAATGCGCCGATGACGATGTAAACCAGCAGCGCGACGACCTTGGCGCCAAGCCAAGGCGCGGAGAGTGGCGAAATGCCGAGCTGCCACGCCAGTGCTATGGCGCTTCCCAGCAACAATGTATCCACCGCGTGCGGTGCGATCCTGACCCAGCGCTGATGCAACAACGGGGAGTCGCGCAGCATCCATATCCCGCGCAGAAAAAACAGTGAGTAACTGAGGATGACGCAAGCGACGTGGGTATGTTTGAGCAATGACATATCGGGATTACAACCGGGTGGCGAACCTGCCGCGCGCCGGCTCCTGGGCGGGCAGCATCCTAGAAACGCCTGACCATGATGCGGCGCAGCAGGTTGTCCTTCACGATGAGCTGGTGATACAACGCAGCGGCGACGTGGAATGCGACCAGTAACAGCATGATGCCGATGAACAGCTCGTGAAATTCCCTGGCTTCCACCTTTTCAAAATCTGGAATCAGCGCGGGATCGCCCTTCTTCAGGGCGTCGATCACGCCGGAAGTTGCTGCGGTGGCCATGCCCGAAACCGCGACGGCGATCAGCGCAAGATTCAACAGCGCATGGGTTGCCGCAGCGATCTTGTTTAGCAGGGGATGGGCATTGGCCGGGGCCGGTTCGCCATCCTTCTTCCTGAAATAAATGCGCAACAGGACCAGCGCCAATACCAGATCGCCAATCACGAAATGTACCGGAAACATTGCCAGTTTCTGCGCAGTATTCCTGCTTTCATCCAGCTCATGACCGAGGAACAGGGCTGCGATGACAAGCAGGAAGATCAGCCAATGGATGAAGGCCGTGCGTTTGCTGTATTGCCTCATGATGCTGTCCTTTTTGTCGGAATTTGTTTTGCGCATTGTAGCGCATGGGCAAGGCTTACAAAATTACGCGGCGTCGCCCGTCATCCGCGCTTCCGCAGCCAGCCCAATGCGCCGTTTCCGGCGGCAAATCCGCTGGCGAAACAGGCGCTGAGCAAATAGCCGCCGGTGGGCGCTTCCCAGTCCAGCATTTCGCCCGCGCAGAAAACACCGGGGATATTCTCAAGCATCAGGTGTTCATCCAGGGCCTCGAATGCGATGCCACCAGCCGTGCTGATGGCTTCGTTCAACGGGCGCGCGGCAACCAGGCGCAGCGGAAAATCCTTGATGGCGTTTGCCAGCAATGCAGGATCGCGCATCTGCTCCGCACTCAACGCCTCGCGGAGCAGGCTGGCTTTCAGGCCTTTCAGTCCCAGACGGCTGTACAGGTGGCTGGAAAGTGAGCGCGATCCGCGCGGGTGCGCTGCCTCGGCTTGTACTCGCTGAGGCGACCAGTCCGGCAACAGGTCCAGATGCAATGTTGCGCAGCCCGCGCGCTCGATCTCGTCGCGCAAAACGGCGGAGTGCGCGTAAATCAGGCCCGCCTCGATGCCGTGTTCGGTAATAACGCATTCGCCCTGTTTGCGTATCCCGCCGACAGTCGCGGCGACGGACTTGAGGGGGCCTCCCGCAAAATGCTGGCGGAAATACGGGCTCCACACGACATCGAAGCCGCAGTTGGCCGGTCGCAACGGCGCGATCCGAATATTGCGCTGTGCCAGCAGGGGTACCCATGCTCCGTCCGAACCGAGTTGCGGCCAACTGCCTCCGCCCAGCGCCAATACCACGGCATCTGCTTTCACGGTGCATCCGCCATCCGGCGTGACGAAACGCAAGGCCCCCAGATCATTCCATCCGCACCAGCGATGCCGGACATGGAAATGTACTCCGTGCTCGCGCAGTCGATGCAGCCAGGCGCGCAGCAAGGGCGCGGCCTTCATGCCATCGGGAAAGACGCGGCCCGATGTGCCGATGAACGTGTCGATGCCGAGGTCATGGATCCATGCACGCAGGGCATCCGGCGGAAAGTCGTGCAAAAGCGGTTCGATATCGGGACGGCGCGCGCCGTAGCGGGTGACAAATTGGGCAATGGCTTCGGCGTGGGTGATGTTCATGCCACCTTTGCCTGCCATCAGGAATTTGCGCCCCACGCTGGGCATCGCGTCATAGACATCGACGCGCGTGCCGCCCCGGGCCAGCACCTCGGCGGCCATCAGGCCGGCGGGTCCGCCGCCAATGACGGCGATGGAGGGAACTGGCGCGGTATTGCTGCTAGTCATGTGCTGGAAGGTATTGTTATGACGGACGATTATAGGGCTTTCGCGGCTGTCCCGGCCGGTATTGGCGCAGAAGCGTATAATGTGGTCGCTGAAACCCTGAATAATACGAAGAGAACGATATATTGAACACCGTTAGTTTTGCCGATCTGAAGTTGGCCCCGCAAATCCTCAAGGCACTCTCCGAATCCGGTTATGTCACCCCCACCCCGATCCAAGCGCAAGCGATCCCGGTCGCGCTGGACGGGCACGACCTGATGGCGGGCGCGCAAACAGGCACGGGCAAGACTGCCGCGTTTGCGCTGCCCATGCTGCAAAAGCTGCTGCCCCACGCAAGTTCCAGCACGTCGCCGGCAAAGCACCCGGTGCGAGCACTGATCCTGGTGCCGACGCGCGAGCTTGCGATCCAGGTGGAAGAGAGCGTCAAGGCCTATGCGAAGCACACGAACCTGCGTTCGCTGGTGGTGTTCGGCGGCGTGGATATCAAGACGCAGACCCCGCACCTGAAGACCGGCGTGGAAATACTGGTGGCAACGCCGGGGCGTTTGCTGGATCACATAGAACAAAAGACGGTGCAATTGAACCTCGTGCAGATGCTGGTTCTGGACGAGGCGGATCGCATGCTGGACATGGGTTTCATGCCGGCGTTGAAGCGCATCCTGGCCTTGCTGCCAAGGCAACGGCAAAGCCTGATGTTTTCCGCGACGTTCTCGAACGAGATCAAGAAGCTGTCCGAGGATTTTATGAATTACCCGACGCTAATCGAAGTCGCCCGCAGCAATGCGTCCGCGGAGAACATCACGCAAAAAGTATTCATGGTCGATCACGCGGACAAGCATCAGTTGCTGGCGCAGATATTGCGCGGTGACGATGCGAAGCAGGCCATCGTGTTCACCAAGACCAAGATCACCGCCAGCCGTCTGGCCAGACAGTTGCAGCGCGAAGGCGTGTCCGCCGATGCCATCCACGGTGATAAGAGCCAGCTCGAACGCATGCAGGCGCTGGATGCGTTCAAGCAGGGCAGGGTCGCGGTGTTGATCGCGACTGATGTGGCCGCGCGCGGGCTGGATATCGACAGCTTGCCGATGGTGATCAACTACGAGATACCGCACGCAGCGGAAGACTATGTACACCGCATCGGACGTACCGGCCGTGCCGGTGCATCAGGTACCGCCATTTCACTGGTATCTCCGGAAGAGGAAAAGTACCTGGTGGAGATCGAGAAATTGATCAAGACACAGATACCGAAAGCGCGTGCCGACCTTCCCGAGCATGCCGTGAAGTCGCAGCGGACTGCGCGCGCCGAGCATCCGGAACGCAGCCGCGAGTACCATGCCGCGGCGCCCAGGAAGCCGAGCCACGACCCGTGGTTCGACAAACCCTATGAACCGAGTGTCAGTGTGCCTGCACCCGTGAAGAAACCAGCCGAGTCTGCCGCCGGCAAATCCAGGGCGCAGATTCCGGCATTGTTCGTGCGTCGTTCAAGCTGATTCCTGCCGTCCGGAATGTTCGTTGCGCAAGCGATAGTCCCGATTTTTAACTGATTCTGCCCGGTGTTGCGATGCATCGCCGGTTCGGCATGCGCGAAGATTTCTGGTCGCAACTGCACCGCGTGATCTCCTACGTGTTTTTTCCCGCGCTGCCATTCAATTCCCTCGCATCTCAAGATCGACCTGGACTCCGCAATGCCGACAGCTGGCTGTCCCTCCGTTGTATATGCTCGCGGGTATTGTTTTGGGATGGGCCGCCTGCTGACAGCCAGGATTTCAGATCCGGTTCAAGCGCATCAATCTGTCGCGGGAACCATGATGTCCTGCTGATTGTGCCGGGCCTGTTTTCCAATGATTGTCGGAAGCCCAGCGTAAGGTCCGATGTACAAACCGGCTCAGTGCCCGCGCTTACCCGAAGCATCGGGCGCCTTCCACCATCCCCCGCCCAGCGCGATATAAAGAGCAGTGGTGTCCTGCAGGCGCTGGGTCTGCGCCTGGATGTAATTGATTCTTGCCTGGCGGTACTGCGTATCTGCCGCAAGAACCTGCAGGTAGTTGATCAATCCAGCCTGGTAGTTGATCCGGGTGAGGCGCAAGGACTCTGCAGTGGCTTCCACAGACAGGGATTGCGCCTGCATGGCTTCGGCATCATGCTCCAAAGCCTTGAGAGTGTCTGCGACTTGCGCAAAGGCCGAGAGCACGGTCTGGCGGTAAATCGCCCGGCTTTGCTGATAAGCGTCGATCGCTGCCTGCTTCTTCGCAGCCAGGGTGCCGCCGTCAAACAAAGGAGCTGCGATGTCTGCGCCCACACTCCAGAAACGGGCATTACTGCCGAACAGTCCATTCATGGATGACCCGTTCTGCCCGAAAGATCCATTCAAGGTAAAACTGGGGAACTGCGCGGCAGTCGCCACGCCTATGTTGGCGCTGGCAGCGTGCATTTGTGCTTCGGCAGCCAGAATGTCCGGGCGCTGATGCACCAATTCCGAAGGCAGGGATAGCGGCAATTCTCCAGGCAAGGAGATTTCCGATATCGAAATCTGCATGATCGTCCACTCCGCAGGTGTTTGACCGGCCAGCGTAGCAAGCAAATGTTCCGACTGGCTGAGCTTTTGCCGCAATGGCGGCAGGGTCGCTTCGAAAGTTGCCAGTTGGTTGTGCAAAGCAAGCACGGATTCGTAGGCAACCGTTCCAGCCTGGGATTGCTTTTCCGTAATGTCGATCAACTCTTTCTGCAAGGCAATCAACTTTTCAGTGTGCTCTATTTCATCCTGATATGCGGCCAATGCAATGGTGGTGTTGACGATATTTCCGGACAATGCGAGATACGTTGCAAGGACGTTGGCTTGCTGCAAATCCACCTGGGACTTCAGATTCTCTATCATGCGATGCTCACCACCGAAAACATCAAGTGAGTAGCTGACAGATGCGGACAGCGTGATGAGATTGAATATACTGGCAGGGCTGGAGCTGCCGAAACGCGCCGGAGAAAATTTCTGTCTTGTCGGATCAAGATCAGCGGTGACCTGCGGGTAGAAAATCCCGTACCCTGCCTGCAGGTTATCCAGGCTCTGACGAAGGTTTGCCTGAGAGGCTTCCAGACCCGGATTCCTCGCCAGTCCGGCTTCCACGGCTGCGCTCAATTGCTTCGAATTGAACAAGCTCCACCACTTTGCAACAGGCTCTATGCCCGCACTGAAGCGCTGGGATTTGCCATCGACCGAGGCTGTTTCCGAAGCATCGTGCCCCGTGTTATAGCTAGCAGTTGCAGGTGCTTCTGGTTTGACAAAATCCGGACCTACGGTGCAACCGGAAAGCAGAAGCAATGCAATGCCGTACGCAAGCCTCGTGCATTTGCCCTGAGATTTTCTGCTAAGCGGCCCATGGATATTCATATCAACTTTCCGATTCAGTTACTCAATCCCCGATGTAGACATCCACCAGTTGGCCCGGATACAGGGAAATATCCTCAGGTCTTTCAAATCTGAAAATAATCGGAAGAACCCTTACATCCACCCTCTCGGTTTTCTGATCGGACAATTCTATTTTGGGTGTCACGTAGGGTTGCGCCCTGAGATATTCCAGAGGGATGTTGATATTCGTACCCCTGATAGACATACGCGCATGCATTTTCGAAGGCTGAGGCAGGCGGGAGATGAGAATTTCGTCCACATAACACCTGAGCCCGATGTAGTTCTGCGAATTGCCTTCCCCCATGACGATGGGCGGATCGATCCCGCCGGTATAGCTGTCATACGTTCCCTGCGTGGAAATATAACTGCCGACCGCCGTGTTGATCGAGAGCGCCGTGCCCGCCGCCGGAGCCTTGATGACATACTTGGACAGCAGCACCTTCGATGCCTGGTAAGCCTTGAGTGCGGCCTCATACTGCTTCTGGGCGACAGACACATTCTCCTTGCCCACTTCCACCGCATTCAGCGCGGTATCCAGCGTGTCCTTGCTCACCGATTTCGGGTCCAGATCATAGGATTTCTTCTGCTTGTCCAGCGTGTCCTGCAGACTTTTCAGGTTTGCCCTGGTAAGCCCGATTTGAGCTTTGGCGGATTCCGCCTGGGCTTCCTGTTGCTCGGCGGTTGCGCGCTGTACGGAATCATCCAGCATGAGCAAGGGCGTCCCGGCCGTGACGTGCTGTCCTTCCGCAACAAAAATCCTGCTGACCACGCCCGGCACTTCGGGATAAATGTTGATGTTTTCCCCGCTCGACTGGTAGCTCTCGATAATTCCATTGGCGTAAATCCCTTTTTCATAGGGATTCGATGCTGGAGTGAATGCCGGGGGTTGCGGCTTTTGCTTTATGCCATACACATAGGCGCTGCCGAAACCCGCCAGAATGCCGATGATCGCAAGCGCGACGAGCAGTTTATTTCTCACTGAAGTTCTCCTTCTCAACACCTGCTATCCTGCCATCTTCCATTTTCAGGATCCGATCCGCATAGTCATAAATTCTGCTGTCATGGGTGACAATGATGATGCATCGCTTGTCATTCAATATGTTCTTCTTTACAAATTCCACGATCTTCCTGCCGGTATCTCCATCCAGCGAGGCGGTCGGCTCATCGAAGATCAGCAGATCCGGGCTGCTGGATATGGCCCTTGCAATGGCTACTCGTTGTTGCTCGCCGCCGCTCAATTTAACCGGCGGAAGTTGCGCTCTTTCCTTGAGCCCGACGATTTCAAGGTACTTCAAGGCGACATTCAATGACTCATTCCAATCTAGTTTTTTCAATATCAGCGGGATCGCCACATTCTCAACCGTTGTCAGGCGCGGAAACAGGTGGAAGTCCTGGAACACGAATCCGATTTTGTTTAGCCTGAATTCTGCCGTCTCGTCCTTGGTCAGATTCCAGATGTCCTTGCCCTCGACAACTACCGTTCCCGCGTTAGGCCTGAGAATGCCGGAGATCATGCTTAGCAGTGTCGTTTTGCCGCTTCCGGAAGGCCCGACGATGTAAAGCATTTCCCCGAAATAGGCTTCAAAACTCACATCTTTCACCGCGATGGTTTTTGCGTCTCCTTCGCCGAACGATTTGGCCAAGTTGCTGGCCTTGACTGCCACATTGGCCACGTTAGCCCCTGAAAATATCGAATGGTTCGATGCGGATCACTTTTCGGATGCCTACATAACTGGAAATGCCGGCGATGATCACCACCATGACGAATGCGGTGCCGAGATTCACGTAGGTTATCTGGGCGGCATAATCCGGCAGCCGCATTTTTGCGCTCATCACGATCAGGGAGGCTAGGCCGACCCCCAGTCCGTATCCGATAAATGCGGTGAACGTGGCCTGGAACAGGATCATGAACACCAGTTCCCGTCCTTTCGCGCCAATCGCTTTCAGGGCGCCAAATTTTTCGAGATTCTCGAGGATAAAGGTATAAAACGTCTGCCCGGATATCGACAGTCCGACGATAAAGCTGATGGCGGTCATGATGAACATATTGATCCCCAATCCGGTCTGATACATGTAGAAATCCGAAATCTTCTGCATGAATTCCTCATCGGTGAGGGCGACGTAGCCCAATTTTTGTACCTGTTGCTTGATGTAGGCGATGTCGCTGCTTTTTTTCGGCTCAACCAGGATATATGAAGTTGTGAAGCGGGTTGACGGGATGTAAGTGATGGCCCTGTTGTAGGTCGTGTAGAGCGTGGGCACGCCGAACAGTCCGGAAGAAGTGACTTTTGCCAGACCGACGACGACACCGCGATTGTCGTTGACTTCAAATTCGGTGCCGATTTTTGGATTATCGAGTTTGCTGAATTCTGCATCGACCAGCACGATAAAGCCGTTTTCCGCGTAGATGTCCTCGATTTTTCCTTCCAGAAGCGCAGGCCTGCCGAACAGTGTTGCATCATCCAGCCCGATGACCGACACCGCCTGGTAGGTGCCGCTGCGGAGCTTGACCAAAGCAGAACCGGAATAGAGGGGTACCGCAAATTTGACGCCGTTGATGCTCCTGACTGCATCCTGAACGTAATCCGGCATGGGTATGCTGCTGGCGACGGTGGTGACCGCGGTATCCATTACCCAGATTTTCGCGCCTATGTTAACCACGGTAGCAGAAGACCTTGCCAGGATTCCCGCAAACATGGATGTCATCTGGATCATCAGAAAGACAGCGAAAGTAATGCCAACCAGCAATGCGGCAAATTTCCCCTTGTCATTCACCAGGAGCTTAAATGCGATTTTCAGAATCCCGAACATTGAGTTTGAACAACATGATTGGCGGATGGATCATTACCCCAGATTCCGGCTGGCATCCCCGGCTGCAACAGCCTCCATCCAATAGACCGCGCGCTAAATTCGAGGATACCGTATTTCCGAACTTCAATTCACGAAAATCCCAATAGTCGCGCCTCAATGAAGACATCTTAAACGGTTGAATTGCATTGGCAATAAGTAACGATACCTAGCGTATGCAGTGATCGTCGTCGTTGCAGTTCCGGCTGGGGCGCACATATCCTGCGTTTGGATGCGTTGCCGGTTGACGCGATTATAACGCGTAGCCACATGCTTTCATTTTGATGTATCGGCAAAATTTCAATCATGTACAAAAGCCAATACATAAACAAAACAGGAAAGTATTCGTCGCTGCACATCATTTCCGGCCGTCATCGCCGGCTGCGGGCTTGGCTTCCTTCCTGGGTTGGCAGATACCCGGGAGAAAATCGTGCAGCAATGTTCTCTGCCTGCTAGAGATATTTGGTGATTTCCTTGAACTCGAGGATGGCGCTATTTGCGCCGCGGGCATCCTTGCGTACGGAATTTTCAAGGCAATGGTCAATATGTTCGTGCACCAGGGTTTTCTTCGCGCTGGCAATCGCCTTTTCAACAGCCTGGAGCTGTTGTGCAATTTCGAGGCAATCGCGATCATGCTCAAGCATGGCGAGGACGCTTTTCAGGTGACCTTGTGCGCGCTTCAGACGCTTGACTACTTCCGGGTGGGTTGTGTGTATGGTCATGGTTTTGCATCATATCCTACGGGGCAGGATAGGGTAACATAATAAATTAGTAAAAAAACGATCAATCCGGTTGACTATCGAAGCGAGAGATATAGGGATGCCAAGCATCTCATTTTCGTACGGAGGCATCATGGACAGTGGCCCTGGCAGCTTGAACCGCGTTAGCTGATCAGCGAATTCGCAGGCCCTGTCTTTGACTCCCGCCGCCGTCTCGCTGATTGAGCGGGACGGTGCCCCAGCAGCAATCCTCTGCCCGCCATTCGGGCCGCTCTGAGCACCTCCAACGGTTTTTCCGTCGTATTGCTGTCCTGATGTCGTCGCTGCGTTGCGATGATGGGCGTGTGCTCAGGCTTCGTCAGGCAATAACCCGGCAATCATTAATGCAATTGCTTGTCCCCATGGCGGGACGAACGCATTTGTGCGAGGTGTAACCATGATCATCAAAATTTGCTTTATCGAAGTCGCTCGATTTTGCGTCAGCCGCAGCCGTCACCTTTTCGTCTGGCTGGTAGGCAAGTGCCGCCGCGTGGCTGCATGCACCGGCAATAATCACGTCGCCATCCCTGAGCGCAGCAGCATCTATGGTGTGCTGATATCCGCTGAAACGGCAAGGCACTGGCTGTGAGAGCACAGGCGGGGTGGCAACTTTCCGCCCCGTAAGATTACTATAACCAGAATCTGGAAAAATGATGCCCTTAAGAATACTTTGCCAATCTGGCGGGATTTTCGCGCTCGGTGGCCATGCCATTTTGTCAGCAATTTGCGCACTTTCTGCCCAAGGTGGCGCAGACATGTTTGATGTCGAGGACGGGACCGTACGGTTCCGGACTGGTTACCGCCGGCAATACCTCCCCGCATCTCCGGAAATGTTTCAGAGCATACTGTTTTAGGATCGCAGGCTCTCAGCAATGTCAGCCAGTCCGAGATTTTGTTCGCGACGTATATCGCGGACTGATTGCCTCGCACGCCAAACGGTTTCACGCCGAGCTTAACCATTGGAGTTTTACAAATGAGACAAACGTTCCTTAAAGAATTCTTTGCCAACTTTCTGCAAACCCGCAGTCTTGGGCGGCACTTTCGTCGACTGATTCTGCTGGAAAACCTGGGCGCCTCAACGGTCGGCCGCGAGATTCCGCATGAACTGACCCGGGAATTGGCTGCTGCTGCCTGCGCCGATCCGGAGTTGCTCTACAGACAGCTCGAGACACATCCCGACGGCTTGTCGGAACACCAGGCCGATTGGGTGCGCCTGCATGTCGGACCGAATGAGGTCGAGCACGAGAAGCCGCTGTCATGGCGCAGGCACCTTTGGCTTTGCTACAAAACGCCGTTCGACATCCTGCTGACGGTGCTGGCTGCCATCTCCTTCATCACGGAAGATATGAAGGCCACCATTGTGATCTCGTCGATGGTTGTGTTGTCCGTCAGCCTGCGATTCTGGCAGGAACGCAAATCGAATCACGCGGCAGAGAAGCTCAAGGCCATGGTCACCAACACCGCGACCGTGATGCGGCGTGATCCTGCCGAAGACGCAAAAGAGGATGCCCTCACCTATTTCCATGTGCAGTTGCATCCGAAAGGCCCGCGCAAGGTGGAGATACCGATCCGCCAGCTTGTACCGGGCGATCTGATCCTGCTTTCGGCGGGCGACATGATTCCCGCCGATTGCCGGGTGTTGACGGCAAAGGACCTGTTCGTCAGCCAGTCGGCGATGACCGGCGAATCGCTGCCGGTGGAGAAATTCGCGCAGCAACGAAACCAGGATTTGCTCAACCCGTTCGAGCTCGAAGATATCCTGTTCATGGGCACCAACGTGGTCTCTGGAACGGCTTCCGCGCTGGTCATCGCGACAGGAAACAAGACCTATTTTGGCGCGCTGGCGCAGCGTGTCACCAACGCCAGCAGGGTTACCACACAGTTCCAGATGGGGGTAAACAAGGTGGCGTGGCTGCTGATCCGGTTCATGCTGGTCATGTCGCCGCTGGTGCTCTTCCTGAACGGATTTACCAAAGGCGATTGGCTGCAGGCCTGTCTGTTTGCCATGTCCATCGCAGTGGGCCTGACGCCGGAAATGCTGCCGATGATCGTCACTTCCACTCTGGCCAAAGGTGCTGTGATGCTCTCGCGGCGCAAAGTCATCGTCAAGCGCCTGGACGCGATCCAGAATTTTGGCGCAATGGATGTCCTCTGTACCGACAAGACCGGTACGCTGACTCAGGACAGGATATTCCTTGAGCGCCATACCGATATCTGGGGCGGGGAATCCGACACGGTACTCGAATACACCTACCTCAACAGCTATTACCAGACGGGCCTGAAGAACCTGCTCGACGTTGCCGTGCTTGAACATGCGGACGTTCACCGGGAGCTCAATCCGGTCGCAAACTTCCACAAGGTCGACGAAGTCCCGTTCGATTTTCAGCGCCGCCGCATGTCGGTCGTCGTCGCCGAACACAATCAACAGCACATCCTGATTTGCAAGGGGGCGGTCGAGGAAATCCTTTCCGTTTGCAGTCGGGTTAGGCACGGAGACCGGGACGAGGCGCTGTCCCCGGAATTGCTCGCGCGCGTTCGCGCAGTGACAGCCGGGCTCAACGAAGAAGGATTGCGCGTGGTAGCGGTCGCATCGCGGGAGATGTCGCAGGCAAAGTCCAACTACAGCGTTGCCGACGAATCCGATCTGACGCTGGTCGGCTACGTTGCCTTCCTGGATCCACCCAAAGAGACCACGGCGCCCGCCTTGGACGCCCTCGCGGCACACGGCATCAAAGTCAAGGTTCTCACGGGCGACAATGAACTGGTCGCTGCCAAGATATGCCGTGAAGTCGGACTCTCCGATGTGCGAGTCATGCTCGGCTCCGATGTGGAACGCATGGATGACGGGCAATTGTCTCGGGAAGTTGAAACTTGCGATATCTTCGCGCGCCTGACGCCCGCCCACAAGGATCGCATCGTGAGGCTGCTGAAGTCCAACGGACACGTTGTGGGATTCATGGGCGATGGCATCAATGACGCAGCAGCATTGCGCACGGCCGACATCGGCATTTCCGTTGACACCGCAGTCGACATTGCCAAGGAAGCTGCCGATATCATTCTGCTGGAAAAGAGCCTGATGGTGCTGGAGGAGGGTGTCATCGAAGGGCGCAAGACTTTTGCCAACATGCTGAAATATATCAAGATGACGGCCAGCTCCAACTTCGGGAACGTGTTCTCGGTGCTGATTGCCAGCGCGTTCATTCCATTCCTGCCCATGCTGCCGATGCACTTGCTGGTGCAGAACCTGCTGTACGATTTTTCGCAAATCGCCATTCCGTTTGACAACGTGGACGAGGAACTGGTCAAGGAGCCGCAGCGCTGGAATCCCGGCGACATCGGACGCTTCATGTTGTTTTTCGGGCCGGTGAGTTCAATCTTCGACATCATAACCTATTGCGTCATGTGGTTTGTGTTCGGCGCCAATTCTGCCGAACATCAGACCCTGTTCCAGTCGGGCTGGTTCGTTGAGGGACTGATGACGCAAACACTGGTCGTGCATATGATACGCACCCGGAAGATTCCGTTCATCCAGAGCAAGCCGGGGATGCCGCTGCTGTTCACCACCAGCCTGATCATGGCCATCGGCATCTTGATTCCGATGGGGCCGCTCGCCCACTACTTCAAGATGCAGGCGCTGCCATTGTCCTACTTCCCGATTCTGGCCGCGATGTTGCTGGGATACATGCTGCTCACGCAGTTGATGAAGGACTATTACACTCGCCGCTATGGCTGGCAATAACGCGGACGAGCCGCTGGAGCAGTCGCCATGACATTCATCGGCTTTTTCATGAAAAGCGTGCGAAAATTATCAGCTTGGATAACTTGAGCAACGTCCCCTTATTGGATATCGATGAGTACACCATTGTATTTCAGCGTCAGGCTGAAAAAGGCAGCAATCACGGCAGCTTGTGCGCTGATGACGTTGGCTGCGGCTTCTGGAAATGTGGTCGCGGCGCCGGAAGAAATCCAAGTCTACATGGACGAATTCGAGGAGGCTGGCAAGTTTGGCCTGGATTTGCACACCAATTACGTTGCTGCGGGCCAGCCGCCCAGCGAGCATCAATCCCGCGTTACGCCCGAGCTGAGTTATGGGCTCAACACCAGCTGGGAGCTGGGAGGCTACTGGCTTACTGTCAAGGATATGGGTGGGTCACCGCAAACGGACGGCGTGAAGATCCGTGCCAAATATCGCCACGGGCTTCCTTTCGTTGACTCCCCCTTTTATTGGGCAGTCAATTTCGAGCTGGGACAACTGGCAAGACGTGATTTCCAGGATGAGACGAGCGGGGAAGTCAAATTGATCGGGGTCTGGAAAACCGATCCATGGACACTGGGCATCAATTTGAATGCCGACCGGGCGTTGAGGACTCATCCTGCACAGGCAGCTAGCACGGAGATTGATGCCAAAGCGGCGTACACCATACGGGATGGATTTCAAGTTGGCGCAGAGGGTTACTATTTCCTTGGTGCGAACCATTTTGACCCGGCCCAACCGACGGGCAGCAATGCGAACTATCTGGTTTCGGATTTCAGTATCGGAAAGTGGGATTTGAATGTGGGGATTGGGCATGTGACGGGCCAGTCCTCGGACAAAACAGTGATGAAGGCAATTATCGGCGTGCCTTTAGACTAGTTCAAGATGACGAAGAAAGAAACCTTCCGGATCAACTATACAGAACGACATCCGATCGATATATTCCTCATTTGTTTAATTTGAAATCCTGTACCGAATGTTGCCCATGAATACTTTTCCCGCCGCGAATACATTGTTTGGTGCATCGCTTTATGGAGCGGTCTTTTTTCTCGCCGCGTACATTTTTGCGCGCTTCATTCGCAGGCTGGAGAAGCGGCTGGAGACCCACCTTACGGACGCAACCGGGCTTCGATTCACGTCCGACCTGGTGCAGATACTGATCTACGTTGTCGCCGGCATATTTTATGCGCATCTCATTCCGGAACTAAGGGCGCTGGCTACAGCCGTACTCGCCGGTGCGGGCGTGGTCTCCGTTGTTGTCGGACTTGCCGCACAGAGTACGTTGAGCAATCTGATCTCAGGGGTGTCGCTGGTGCTGAACAGGGCCATTGCAATCGGTGACAACATAAAACTCGTTACACCGAACGGAACGGCCAGCGGCTTGGTCGAGCAATTATCCTTGGGCTATACGCAGTTGCGAGACGTGGATGGAAACGAAATCCTGATTCCCAACAGCGTCATGGTCAACAACATCCTGACTAGGATTTCCGGCCATTGAAGATCGACCCTTGAATACGTTTTACTGTGGGATGTTTATTCATGGTAGGTACCGCAAAATCCGCATCAGCGGTCGATCAGAATCTGCCAGCTCAGCCATTCGAAAATCGACAGCCGTTCGCCGGCAAGATGCTCCAGTGGCAAAGTCCAGCCCGGGAGATGCAATTTGATAGTGACCTCCAATCAGTAGTGTCCGGTTAACTTACTAAATTCCGAGCCAAGATTGAGTATTGGCGCGGGTTACGAAGCAATAAAACTTGGTGCCGATTTGAAATCAGTTTACCCATATTCGGGTTCAAGTAACGTCCAGAGGATGATTCCTCTGGAGGTGAGCTATGAACGTGGGCAAGACGCTGTTCGCACAGATCATGGAGTTCATTCCGTGGACCAGCTTTGCGCGCATCGCGGCGCGTTATGGCGGCGATTCCAGAGTCCGCAGTCTGAGCTGTCCCGAACAATTCCGGGCCATGGCCTTCGCCCAACTGACCTACCGCGAGAGTCTGCGCGACATCGAAACCTGTTTGCTGGCCAACCAGACGAAGCTGTATGGCATGGGCTTTCGCTCGCCAGTCAAACGCTCGACGCTGGCCGATGCCAACGAGAGGCGCGACTGGCGCATCTGGGCGGACCTGGCAGCACTGCTCATCCGACGTGCACGCAAGCTCTATTGCAACGACAGTTTTGGTATCGACTTGGACAATACCGTCTACGCCCTGGATGCCACAACGATCGACCTGTGCCTGTCTCTGTTTCCTTGGGCGCCGTTCCGTACCGCCAAGGCGGCGGTCAAGTTGCATACGCTGCTGGACCTGCGTGGCAACATTCCGGCTTTCATTCATATCTCGGACGGCAAGACCCACGAGGTCAACGTACTGGATATGTTGGCCTTCGAAGCCGGAGCGTTCTATGTGATGGATCGTGGGTATCTGGATTTCGGTCGTCTGTTCGCGTTGCATCAGGCCGGTGCGTTCTTCGTGACCCGTGCCAAGCACGGCATGGACGCACACAGGGTGTACTCGATGCCGGTCGACCGGAGTGCAGGCGTCATCTGCGATCAGCGCATCGCCTTGGATGGCTTCTACGTCTCGCAGGATTACCCCGAACATTTGCGACGCATTCGATTCAAAGACCCGGATTCCGGCAAGACGCTGGTGTTCCTGACCAACAACACCGCGTTGCCTGCGCTGACCATCGCCGCGCTCTACAAGAGCCGCTGGCAGGTCGAGTTGTTCTTCAAGTGGATCTAGCAGCATCTGCGCATCAAGCGTTTCATCGGCAACAGCGAGAACGCTGTGAAGACGCAGATCTGGTGCGCTGTCTCCACTTACGTGCTGATCGCCATTGTCAAAAAGGAGCTTCAACTTGATGCCTCTCTCTACTCTTTGCTACAGATTCTATCGGTGTCTGTTTTTGAGAAAACCCAGCTATCTCAAGCCTTCTCAGGCAGTGGGCAGTACCAAGATCAGACCGACTTTTCTAACCAACTAAATTTGTTCGACTTTTAACCGGACACTACTGACCTCCAATAGAGACTGAAATGAATAATAAGCCCGCACCAATCATCAGACATTTTCATATATGTTGCATTTCCGCAGTACTCGTGTTCTGTTGCAGCGACGGGTGGACTGCCGATCTCCCGCCTGACAACAACACGTTACATAACCCGGTCAGGCCTCACACTCGGGAAGAAGAGACTGCGGAAATCCGCAAGCATCACCTGAAGCGACTGGATGACCGCCTTACCATGGAGCCAAAAATACTGCAGCAGACATGCAGATACGAATCGGATATTCAAACGAGGCCGCCAAAGCATCGTGTGGCGCTCACTTTTGATGATGGCCCCGAGCCGGGTCAGACGGAGTACATTCTTTCGGTACTAAAAAAATATGACATATCTGCCGCATTCTTCATGGTTGGGCAGAAAGTGCAGCAGCACCCCGAACTTGTGGAGCAAGTACGTGAAGCGGGCCACCAGATCATAGGCAATCACTCCTGGGATCATCCAAACTTCCATGACATCAGCGCAACCGAACAGGCGGAACAGATCTTGCGCAATGAAAATCTTGTGATCAAGGACCCGCAGCAGAAATTGTTTCGCTATCCGTTTGGCAACTCGACCTGTGAGACCAACGAGTTTGTTCGCTCCCGCGGATACAAGATCGTCGGTTGGCACATCGATTCGTGCGATTGGGCGTTTGAAAATACCGGCTCCGTCGGCGTCAAGGAAGCGATATCATGCGGGGTTTTGCCTCAGGACTATAATGACTATGTAGGGCATGTGATATCTGCCGCCAGAGCCCGCAATGGCGGCATTATCCTGATGCACGAGATTCATCCAAAAACGGTGCGGAAGCTGGAAGAAATCATCACGCAGTTGAAGGCCGAAGGCTTCAGTTTCGGATCAATCCTGGATGACGACTTTCAGCAATCCATGCGATAGATGAACGGTTTGTCTCCGACTTGAGACGGCATCCGGCTTATTGGCGTGTTTGTCATCATGGCCTGCAATTCCCCCAATTTTTGCCGTTCCCGAGCGGGAGAGGGGCTTGAAATCCCTCTTCCGTCCGGCGTCGGGCAACTAATACATTTCGTCCGCCTGTTTGGGCAGCAGAAATTTGGCAAAATCCGCGCAGAGGGCATTCCGGCGAATCCCGTAATCCGTGGCCAGCAGGCACGAATCTCCCCTGAGGCCCACACAAGGTCGTCGAGCCTGCTTAAAAAGTGGCCGCGATCGACCGCAGATGGAATGTAGTGCGGCTCAAATGATGTACACAGGCAATCTTTCCAGATTGAGCGGGGCAACACCCAAGGCCATACGCCCGCATGAGCCTGTGGGGCAAACTCCAGTTCCTGATCGCAGGGGACGAATGTGAGCCGGGAAGATCTGATTACTGATGTGTATCTTCCGCCGAGATGACTGTCTCGGCCGGGTTCGTGAAAATTGGAGTTAAGGATGTGAATATTACGCACACCTGCAGCTCCCAAGTCACGCCGCGAGATACTCAACGCATTTTCTGAGGATGATGTACGTTCCAGTCCTTCTTCAGGTGTTTGACCATACTGCCGAAAAGCCAACGCCGACCATCAACAAAAAACCGACACCAGGACCGACTTGCCTTATCATTAATCAGCCGCTTGCACATCTCCCCCGTTCTGCCGTGAGGCACGATTGTGCAGTTTGAACAGCACCTGCTACGGAGATACTGGCATGAGCGTTGAGTTGCGAGTTGCAGGGGTACCATATGGCGATAAGATAACAGCGGTGTTAAGGTTTTCAAACATGCCGAACCTGGCCGATACCAGAAGGTCGCAAACAGACATGGTGATAAAACAAGCAAGGGGATAGCAATGAATAAATTGGTCATGATGCTGCTATTTGCTGTGGTGAGTAACTCCGCGATCGCCGAGTGGGTTCAGGCTGGAAGCAACACAGGCACAACCATCTTCGCCGACCCAACCACAATTCATATGAAAGGCAACAAGGCCCAAATGTGGACCTTAATAAACTTTGCATCGCCCAGGACAGTCTACTTTGGCCGCGGTGACGCCGATATGGCTCCGGGAGACAATACGGTCTGGTCAAATAAGGAGCAAAGGGAATACGACTGCAAAGAAGAACTGCAGCGATTGCTATACATTTCCTATCACCCCGAAAAGAATGGCAAAGGCGGAAGTGTTTTCAGGGAATCCTATCCGGATTCTGAATGGCGCCCTGTGGAACCAGACAGCATAAGCAGGGAGCTATGGAGAATTGCCTGCGGGAAGAAATAGGGAGGACATCTCCGGGATGAAGAACGATCGGCGTGGCAATGAAAAAGTCACTCGGCGATATATATGCACTCAATAACGTCGGCGTTGGCCGCCAGAAATACCGATTGCTGGATACCCAATATTTGGCTTTTGGGGGCAATAGGCGGTTTGACGGGAACGTTCAAACCCTCAAACGACAAAATTGGATCGGTTTTGGATAAGTTTCGCGAAAGTTTAACCTCATAAGCAGATAGTTCTTGTCACATAAAGTGCATTTGCCAATATCGGAAAACCTGGATGCAATCTACTGCGCGAAGTGGACCGGATTTTGTTGCGATTCAATACAAAGTGCGATCAGCGCCTGCAAGAGTCACTAGCAACGGTCCGTTTTGCTGCAGCAAATATTAAGAAGCTCTGCTTCGCACCAAAAGAATTTCCTTTAATCCTCCTAAATTACTGCACCTTTCTGAACCATCCGAACTTGATGTCGGAGTAATTACGTGCAAAGAAAATGAATTTCATATCAATAACTATCGTATTAAAACTAAAGAATGCTCAACTGAAGGCGTAATATAAACAACAAAATCTCTAACAGTTGAACTGCAATGGAAATCGATAGAGTCAAAACTGCTGATGTTACGGCGCGCAAAATCGATGGATTCGATGACGCATTAGTGGATGGTAACCGGGCCAAGAGAGGAATTGATTATCTGTTCTTCCAATCCTCTGGACGCGTAGGTCAAGAGCAGGCTCAGAGTTTGGCACGGATAATAATAACGATACTACTGACATTAATATTCTTGCCGCGAGCAATTCTATATCACGAGAATATCGAATACCCGATCATCGGAGCCGCCTTTTTAGCGATCAGTTCGGCATATCACTGGTTGATCAACCGTTATCCAGACCGTTTCCCATGGAAATATTATCTGACCATCTTCGTCGATCTAGGGATGGCAGGATACATTGTTTATCGTTTTGGCATTTCCGGCTTGGCTTTCTACCCACTTTTTTTATGGATAGTGATCGGAAACGGCCTTCGCTTTGGCGAACATCGGCTACGCGTTGCAACGCTCACAGGTCTTTTGAGCTTTTTTATTGCTACCTTGGTATCTGGTCTGGCATCTGGCTACCCCTTTGTCGTTGGTGGGATGATGCTGGGATTGGCCATGATGCCGCATTTTTTCTTGATCATCCTGGGGCGTTTGTCGAATACAAACAGCGCGCTGCTTGCTCAGCGTAACCAGGTTGCTCATCTGGCGACACATGATGAGTTAACTGATTTACCAAATCGCCGCCATTTAGAGGAGCACTTGATACAAGCCATTGCTAGGGCTAAACGATCAGGAAAGATGGTGGGGGTGGTCTTTTTTGACCTCGATAACTTCAAATCAGTTAATGACAGTTTTGGCCACGACCATGGCGATATCCTTTTAAAGGCAGTCGCGAATACGTTGCGTGGAACTGTTCGTGCGAGTGATAGCGTGATTCGTTTCGGTGGTGATGAGTTCATTATTCTTCTGGAAGATATCGCTCGCCAGTATGACGTTGTGCAAATTGTAGAACTGATCATTACAAGTTTGCGAAGGTCTTTTCAGATTGGGCAGTATCAAACTTATGTGACTTGTAGTTGCGGCGTGGCGATGTTCCCGCAGGACGGAGAAGATTTCAGCAGCCTCATCAAGAACGCCGACATAGCGATGTTTCGAGCAAAAGAGGCAGGGCGGGATCATTTTTGCTTTTACGACAAACTGATGTCGATCGATGTGGATAACCTTGTAAACACTCGGGCCGAACTTCGTCAGGCGATCGACAACAGTCAACTATGCATTTATTTACAGCCCCAAGTAGAAATGCCGTCACGCCGAATTATCGGTGCTGAAGCACTGGCGAGGTGGATACATCCAAAGCGAGGAATGTTGATGCCGGTTGAGTTCATCCCGTTGGCGGAAAACACGGGGCTGATACAACCTTTGGGGATGCGCGTTCTGGAACTGGCCTGTAAACAACTCGCGCTTTGGGCCGAGAAGCCCGACATGTCCCGTATTACAGTTGCCGTAAATATTAGTCCGCTTCAGTTTAGGCAGGACAGCTTCATTGAACAGGTTGAATCGGTGATCAATGATACAGGCGCAAATCCAAAACGGCTGAAGCTGGAGCTGACTGAAAGTTTATTGGTTTCGGACATTGAAGGTGTCATCAACAAGATGGTCAGACTGAAAGAGATTGGAGTTACGTTCTCACTGGACGATTTCGGGACTGGCTATTCTTCACTTTCGTACCTGATCAGACTGCCGCTTGATCAGCTCAAAATCGATCGCTCTTTCGTAATGAATTTGGAGTCAAACGATAACGCCGTCGTACTGTGCGCAGCCACTATAAGTTTGGCACACAGTTTGAAGTTTGATGTGGTTGCCGAGGGGGTGGAGACGGAAGCACAATGCTACATTCTTAGTGGAGTGCATCGTTGCGACTTTATCCAGGGCTATTTATTTGGTCGCCCGCTACCTGTGCAGGAATTTGAAGCGATGGTTAGCGAAAATTCCACACGAAAAAAGTATTATTAAAATCCTGCGTGGCGTTAAAGTTTGCATGACATGTGGCCAAAACAAGGAGATCTGTCAAATCTTGCTGCCTGATATTTTTCGGTAATAGTGCTTCACCAGCGACTCTTTCTGAAACGATATTCAGCTTGGCTCCATGGCGGTCTGTGGTTAGCAGCGGTGTGTCATGAAGGGCTGTTAGTGGGAGAGGATAAGGCGGTGGAGTTCGCGGGGGGGGACGGTAAGAATTCGACCCTGAGTGTACAGTGGGTGTATGTTCCATTAACCCAAATAATTTATTGCGTGTGAATGGATGATAATGTCGTCAAGTTCGATGGTATTCAAAAATAATGCAGAAGATCATTGATTGGCTTATATTGCGAACGCTTGAGCTTGGCTCATGGCATTTTGTCTTTCTTTTCGTCGCTGCGTCGTTGCTGATATCAGAGTTCATCGTTGGAATGATGAGCATGCTTTTTCTCCATCGTCTCGATTCAGGGTACTTCATTACCGGGGTGGTCACAGCAGTTGTCACTTCGTCATTCATCTGCGCTTCGTTCCTCTTGCTTCTTAAGTATATTCACAGAAGTGAAGAGCGTTTTCATCGCATTTTCGAATCCTCACCAGACGCGGTGTGGATCATGCAAAACCATCACTTTGTGGAAGGTAACGCTGCAGCGGCCGATTTGTTTGGTTATAGTTCCCCGGCGGACTTTTTAAACGTCCATCCGTCTGAAATATCTCCCAAGGAGCAACCGGATGGATCGGATTCGCTGGGCAAGGCTGAACTTATGATGAAGATCGCCGAAACCAGGGGCATCAATCGTTTTGAGTGGCTGCATAAAACAAAATATGGCAGGGAGTTTCTCGCGGAAGTTACCTTGTCAGCCTTTACTCTGCATAACATCCCTGCACTGTATGCGGTGGTGAGAGATATCACCGAGCGCAAACGCAATGAATCCGAACTGAAGGCAAGTGAACAACGACTGATTGAGATATTGAATGCAAGTCCCATCGCCGTACGAATTGCTTCCATGCATGGCACGAAGGTGGTATTCCATAACAAGAGCTATTCTGCGCTGATTAGAAACCCTGAAGCGGAGGGCGATGATCCCAGACTTTACTACGCACGTGTTCTGGATTACGACGAAATATTGCAGGAACTGGCGGTCGGCAATCTTGTAATCAATCGCCAGATCGAACTGCTTATCCCTGACGGGTCTACGGTTTGGGCGCTTGCTACTTACATGCCTATACAGTATCGGGGTGAGGATGCAGTGCTTGGTTGGTTCTACGATATTACCGATCGCATCAAAGCCGAGTCGGATGTAAAGGCATTGATGCATGAACTTCAGTTGATGGTGAACTCTGAACTAATTGCATTTGCAAAGACAAGAAACCGTGTCATTACGTGGAACAACTCGACTGTGGAAAAAATGCTTGGATACGAAAAAGGGGAGCTGATAGGTCTTTCTACCAGAGTTATTTTTCACAATCAGGATGCATATGAAGCGCTTGGGGATGCCGCCTATCAAGTGCTTAGTGCCGGAAATGTTTATCGAGCAGAAGTTCAATATGCGCTCAAGAATGGGGGGTACATATGGGTAGACCTAAGTGGCTTGTTGCTGGACACTGCTACTGGCGAGACCTTCTGGTCGTTTACTGATATAACTGAGCGAAAAAAAAGCGAAACGGAACTTCTCCAATACAAGAATCATCTCGAGTCTCTTGTTGAGGAGCGTTCCGGCGAGGTTATCCAGCTTAACAAGGAGCTGGAGAAAAGGGTTCGGGAAGTTGAAGCCGCCAACCGCGCCAAGAGCGCCTTTCTTGCCAACATGTCGCACGAGATCCGCACGCCGATGAACGCGATCATCGGCTTCACCGGACTCCTCAGGCAGCGCGGCAATCTGAATCCGGACCAGGCGGACAAGCTGGACAAGATCGCCACCGCCTCCAGTCACCTGCTTTCCATCATCAACGACGTGCTCGACCTGTCCAAGATCGATGCCCGGAAGCTCGCCCTTGAGCAGGCGGCGTTCAGCACCCGCGCCATGTTCGAGGAGCTCAACACCCTGATCGATGAACGGGTACGGGCCAAGGCGCTGAAACTCACCTTCGCCTACGCCACCCTGCCGGCCGAGCTCAACGGCGACGCCACCCGGCTCAAGCAGATGATGCTCAACTACCTCAGCAATGCCGTCAAATTCACCGAACACGGTGAAATCACCGTGCGCGCCTCCGTGGTCGAGGAAACGGCGGACGACCTGCTGCTGCATTTCTCGGTGCAGGACACCGGCATCGGCATCACCGCTGAACAGAAAGCGCGCCTGTTCACCGCCTTCGAGCAGGCCGACAACAGCACTACCCGGAATTACGGAGGAACGGGGCTGGGACTGGCGATCAACCGCCATCTGGCCCATCTCATGGGGGGCCGGGTCGGATTTGAATCCCGTCCGGGGGCGGGCAGTACCTTCTGGTTCACGGCACGCCTGGGCAAGGTAGGGACGAAAGCTCAGCCCATTCCGCCATCGCTGCCAACTCCTGCGGCGGAAGCGCCGCAAGCGCTGATTCTGCGCAATCATTGCGGCAAGCGCCTGCTGGTGGCCGAGGATAACGAGATGAACCGCTGGCTGGTGCGGGAAATCCTGGCGGAAACCGGCCTCGTGCTGGATTTTGCCGAGGACGGCAGCGAGGCGGTATCCAGGGCGCAGGCCAACACCTACGACCTGATCCTGATGGACATACAGATGCCGGTGATGGATGGGGTGGAGGCCACCCGCGCCATCCGGCTATTGCCCGGCTACGCCGCCACCCCGATCATTGCCATTACGGGGAATGCATTCAATGAAGATCGCGATGCCTGCCTTGCCGCCGGCATGAATGACTTCCTCGCCAAACCCGTGCTGCCCGATGATCTTTATGCGGCATTGCTGACATGGCTGGACGCTAACCAACATTCATCAGTTGTGACGAAACAACTATAAAAGCTGCGAATCGTGAATGGCTGGTATTGGAAGAGCCGGGGACAGTCCAAAGCTCCTGAGCTGCAATGGAATCAAATTTCAAATAACCTGAAATGAGCCAATCCGTCGCAATTGCATCGTCATGGCCTTGCCGATATTGAAACGTTGAAGGGCACAAATTCGTTACCGCACGTACGTATTGATACGAATGTGGCATTGCGCTCTTGTTTGTATTCTTGACGTCAACAGAACAATGATTGCCAACGTCGCACATTGTGGATATGGGGAATGTTCTTCTCTATCTTTGTATCTTGGCCCTGCATATCCCATTGATGCATCCGCCCGTTCCCTCGGTATGGCCGGCATCGCAATTGGTATTGTTGGAGAGTTCATATGGATAATGCAATGACAGTGCATAAGCTGAGATATCAGGTCATAGCGGGTTCATATCCGACAGCAGGCCAGATAATGTTGGGAGAGTCCATCCTTTACAATGTCAAGGACATGGCCGGGTTTTATGGTGCGCTTGGATATACGGAAGATGTCCATAAACGCGGATTAAGTGCTGAGGAATTTTTCTGGGAAGAATATCGCAAGGATGACAGTAAATTCAGGCCGACCTGTTTCAGTGCAAAAATCCTGAAATACCTGTTGGCGTTTTCCCAAACATTCAAGGCAGATAACATGGATCTGCTGAGAAGGTTGACGGGGAGCTGTCTGGAAACGGCATTGCAAGAAAAGATACATTGCACTCATTGCATGATGAATCCTTCGCAAACCGATTTATAGTTAGTTATCGTCTCCATATTGTGCAGTTGGATATGCAGCAATCCGTGCGAGCTCCAGCGTGTTTGATGCGCCGGTTTTTTGCATGATCCTGGTACGATGAGCATCAATGGTTCTATGGCTTATGCCTAGTCGTTGAGCAATTTCCTTGCTGGTGAGTCCCTCAACGGCTAGCAACATTACCTCCTTTTCGCGCACAGTCAGAGTGGCAAGTCGCTTGCGCAGTGCTTGAGATTCATGAGCGGCTTTTTGCAGCCTGGCAAACTTGTCCAACGATTGCTTTATGCTGGCCAGTAATTCCGCTCCATCAACAGGTTTGGTTAAAAAGTCCATCGCACCAGCCTTGAGGGTGCGAACCGATAACGGTATGGAACCTTGGCCGGTAAGGAAAATAATTGGCAGGCGCGATCCGCGTCGATTGAGCTCTTGCTGCAGCGCTGGCCCATCCATTCCCGGCATGTTGACGTCGAGTATGATGCATCCCTCGGTTTCCGAATTGCACACCGCCAGGAACTCGTCAGCACTAGGGAAGGTTGCAACAGAATATCCCGCAGCCTTTAGCATCATGCGGAGTGAGTCTCTCACGGCCGAGTCGTCATCCAGGACGAATACGTTGGAGATATTATTCATGGCGCGAACGGCAAAGTCAGATGAAAGGTAGCTCCTATACCCTCTTCCGGGTCAACCCATAGCTGTCCGCCATTCGCCTCAATCAAGGAGCGACTGATCGCAAGTCCCATGCCGATGCCTTTTGACTTGGTGGTAAAGAAGGGTTCAAACAAGCGATCGACATCTTCCTTTCTGATGCCCGGCCCATTGTCCTGAATCGTCATTTGAACCACACGTTGATCCTTTGCCGTCCTTACTGAAACGGTAATGGCGGGAATCGGAACTCCCGCAGCCTGCATTGCATCGATGCCATTGTGGATCAGATTCATCAGCACTTTCTGCACATGTGTGCGATTGGCCAGAACATGGGGGAGTCCTTCTTCCAGATTGAGTATCGATTTGAATACCAGATTGTGATCCAATTTGGCAGCGTTTATGGCATCGATGATTTCATTGTTGAAGTCGAATGGCTCGACAGGAAACTCCTCCTTATTCAGGAAGTTGATCAGATCGCGGATCGATCGCCCGGCGCGCAGCGATTGCTGTTCACTTCTCTCCAGGGCGCTACGGATATCATCGTAGTTCGGACTTCCAGGTTTCAGCATCATGAGCCCGGCCTGACTATATGCAGCAATGGAAGCCAGAGGCTGATTGATCTCGTGAGCGATGGCGGAGGCGGTCTGTGATGCAATATGGTGTCTTTGCAGTTCCTCCATTTCATTGCGACGCTCAGCCAGCTTCATTTCCAACAATTTCGTATCGGTTATGTCCTCGGCTGAAATGATAATACCGCCAACTTCCTTGCTCTCATTGATCCATGGGTGTACCGCCCAGCGAAGCCAGTGTTTGCTGCCATCGCCCTGAATCCACATATCTTCCTTGTTCTCCAGGGCGGCTCCAGCTAGAGCTTGCTGATGGACAGTTTTCCAGTTGTCTGGCACATCAGGATGTACAACGTAATGATTGAGTCCGATCAGGTTGGCATGCCCCCTGCCGTATTCCTCCATCCAGCGACCGCTCGCCGCCAGGTAATTCATGCCTTGATCAAACATTGCAACGCAGATTGGCGCTTGTTCGATGAATGTTTTCAGCTGATCCCGAGACTGTTTGATACTTTCTTCTGAACGCATACGCTGCGTGATGTCCGCATGGGTGATGACTACCCCATCTTGAACGTTGTCCCCCAGAGGCGTGACATTCATGCGGAACCAACGTTGCTGCTGTGGCGAATGGCACGGATATTCGTAACTGAAGGTCGGCAATTGGCCATCCAGCACTGCTCGAATGCCCTGAATTGGATCCTGGGCTCCATCTATTATGGTATCGGTGCTCGACTGACAAGCAGTCAGGTAATTGGTACCGACGTCTATGCAGGGTAAAAGATTGGCGCATGCCGTTCTTGCCTCAAGTGTGTCGCACACGGCACAGTTATCCAGGGCAAATTGCCGCCAGGTCTGGTTAACCGCCACAATAACTCCGTTGCGATCCAGCACTGCAATTTCCTCAGATATGGAATTCAGAATGGATTGCTTGAATCGCTCCGCATTTTTTCGATCCGAGATGTCATGGAAGAATGCAAAATTCACGCCGCCATGTACGTCGGATCTACTCACCGATACCTCAAGATCGATCAATTGCCCTGATTTGTGTCGATGACGCGTTTCGAACCGGTCATAGCCTTTATCCTTGATCAATTGAATGTGCTTCTGTACATCCTCAGCAGACTCGTTAGCATCCAGTTCGCTGATGTGCATATTCAATATTTCTTCAGATGAATATCCGACCTGTTTGCAGTAATTATCGTTAACCTCGAGGATGCGTCCATTGCTAGCGTTTACCATCCAGAACCCGTCCAGGGCAGCCTGAACGACTTCCATTTGCTCAAGAATGTGCCTTTGTTCTTCGCTTTCGTGCAGGGCAATCTCTGTCCGCTTGCGCTCAGTGATGTCCATGAGGTTTCCAATCAAACGGACAACTTTGCCGTTTTCATAAAAGGGTTGGCAGGTAGTGCGCACCCAGAAAGGCCGCCCTTTAAATGTTGTGAATGGAAATTCAAGGTCATAGGCAACACCTTTTTCACATGCGTTCTTGAATGCATTGGAAATGACGAACCTGTCTTCCGGTCTGTAACATTTCAGGCATTCTGCCACATGGTCTATGCCAGTGTCGAAAGGCAGGTCGTGCAGTCTGTACAGTTCCTCGGTCCACATGGTCGTGCCGGTAGCAACGTCGAATTCCCAGCCACCCACTTTGCTAAGGCGTCGGCTCGCATTCAAAAGCAGGTGGCTATTGAACAAAGCTTCTTCTGCAGTTTTGCGTTCGGTGATGTCATAGAACATGACAGCAAATTGCCCTTTCCTGGGCGAACACACGCTAATATCGTAATATCCCTTTAGAGACTCGTTGTAGCGCTCCCAGTGCAAGCTGCCCCCGCGCTCCGCGATTGAATAGTATTTTTATCGGACCTCTTCTGGCCATTTCAGGGCAAGAGTTCTGATGTTTTCCCAATTTCTTCTTCACGCTTCAGACCGGTCAAAACCTCATACTGAGCGTTGGTTCGCAATAATCGGTGGTCGACAGGATTTCCAGAAGCATCGTATATCACCTCCAATACGGCAATTCCCGTTAGCATGTTCTCGAACAAATCCGGATGGCCTATCTCGCCCCCCTCATCGAAGTGAACGGATCCGTTTGACGAGTAATCACTTCAGGTGCTCATGATCTTTGAAATGTTCCAAGAATGCATGGATAAGCAGGATATTACATTGAAGATCCACCTTGAACATGCCGGCGAACTATCTCGTTGGAAAAGATAACCATCAAGTCCAGGCAGCTTCTGTGGGTTCAATCATCACTCTCAATGAGCGGATTCCGAAGAACTCGACTTGAATAAAATTCACATGGCATAAGAAATCATCGCCTTTGTGTTTCTTTGCAATGTAGAGATGGCCGCGTCGGCTTAAGTGGCTCAGTAGCGGGTTTATATTGCCTCCCAGAACCAATTCGACATCCATGAGTTGAGGAAATAGCAACGAGACGTGCTTTCCAGCCAAATCCCGATATACGACACCGAACAACGCTTCAACTGTCTTGGTGGCATCCTTGATTACGCCTCGGTCATTCAGGGACAGGACGGGAGCAACTTTTGTTTCATCAACGTATTTTCCATAGGAACTTTTTGTACGCGTGCGAGATGGCCGGACACTTTCTGTTGCCTTGTCTTTCTCCATCCTGTTTTCCAGATGCGTCATGGTCTGTTCAATAAGTGCATATCTATCGTGAGCCAATACTGAACTTGCTTCGAGGGACAACCAATTCGTTAAAGTACGTACGTATTGATACGCATATTGATACCCACCGATCAAGTCTGTCTATCATCGGACCGGCGGAGGAGGTGATGCCGGTGGTTGCGAGTAATTCGTCTGCGGGCGATACAACGAGGACTGAGGGAGCTGATTGCCCTTGGCATACATGCATTGTTCATACGCGATGTCATAACGGCGCTGCGACTCGCGTGCGCTGTAATTGGCTTCATTCGCGCCCGCCATCGTGCCGGTTACCATTCCGGCAGCAGCACCAGGCCCGGCACCACGGCTACTGTCGCTGCCAAGTACGCCTGCGGCAACACCGATTGCCGTACCGACCGCGATGCTCTTAAGCTCGCTGTCGGTCGCCGCTTCATTCACAGGTTTACCGATGGATTGTTCCGCGTATTGCCTGCATTCACGATCTTCCGCAGCAAACAGATCGAACGGCTTACCCGGTGCCGGCATCACCGCAACGCTAGGGCCATTGGGAACGCTCGCACACCCGACAAGCATTCCAGACAAGGCAATGCCAACGATTAAGTATTTCATTTGCGTCCTCCGTCATCCATATTTGTCATGACAAGCCTAGTGTGGCACTACCACTGATTGCGGTGGTTGGACAGCCTGAGCAGGCACCGGGGGTTGGGCTAGTACCGGGCGCCATGCTTCCGGACAACTGGGCACATAGGGATAATAAGCTTTGGCCGAATCGCAGTAATACCAGTACCGCAGCGTGGGCTGAACCGCTGCTTGTGGCGCAGCCGGTTGCTGGTTGACTATCACGAGCGGCGGCGTGTACGGGTCAGGATAGGGATAGACGGGCGCGGGATAGAAATACCACATGCCTGCCGCTACCCACCACCATCCCATACGGCCATCATGTTGGTCATGAACCCAATTTCCCCCTCGCCAGATATCCACCGTATACCGATCCCCCCTCCAGCCTTCCACGCCGCGGTTCATCTCACTGCCCTGAAAGCCGCCACCGCCACGCCCCACTTCATGTTCTGCAAGGGCGGACATGGAAGCTGACAACATGCCGCAAATCATCATTCCGACAATATACAATTTCATTGTTATTTATCCTCGGTTAATTTCGACCTGGTTTTCCATGCCTTTTGTACCGGCACAGATGGCCTGGATACTCCGTTCAGTCATCTCAGCTGGTTATGAATTTAGTACCAACGCAACCACAGTCCGGATAGGGGCACGCTCTTGCTCGCGGGGCAGTCCAAAGATTCCCGGCAGAATTTCAAAACTGCAAACGCCTGGAAATCTCCCTGCCGGGCCGCCGCCTACGATCAGCGCATCACAGGTTTCCATCGGCATCCCCTTTTGGCTGGCAGTACGGTTCATACAGGTATTGCCTGGTCCAGGGTATCTGGTTGTTGCTCGCGCGCGCAAAGGTCACCTGGAACAACTGCAGCGTCCCGGTCTTGAAGGAGGTAAGGGAACCGGCAAGATACAGGCGCCAGGCCAGCACGAATTGCTCGTCAAACATCCTGCCGACCTGTTCGACATTGTCCTCATACCGCTGCAGCCAGTGTTCCAGCGTCTTCGCATAATGCAGCCTCAGATTTTCCACATCCAGAACCGAAAAATCACAGGGCTCGAAGATCTGCATCATCTGGGCAAGGCTGGGAGGGTTGGCGCCGGGAAAGATGTGCCGCTCGGCCCAGGCATCCATCGGGCGCGGATAGTTCAGGCCTATGGTGTGGATCAGGCCGCGGCCGCCATCTTTCAAGCTGCGATCTATGACTTTGCCCAGTTCCTGATAATGATCTGTCCCGACATGCTCCAGCATGCCGACCGAAACAAAGGCGTCGAACCTGCCTTTCACGTTGCGATAGTCGTCTTCTATGAATTCGACCTTTCCGTCCAGTCCTTCGGCATGCGCGCGCTCCCGCGCGAGGGCTATCTGCTCACGGGAAATGTTGTAGGCTTGCACCGTTACACCGTAGTGCTTTGCCATGTGCATTGCCAGGGCACCCCAGCCGCAACCCGCTTCCACAACCTTGTCCCCGGGCCTCAAGCCCAGCTTGCGGCATACGTGATCCATCTTGGCGACCTGCGCATCCTCCAGACTTGTGTCCGGATGAGGAAAGTAAGCGCAGGTGTAGAGCATGCGTTCATCAAGCCACAATTTGTAGAAGTCGTTGCCGATGTCGTAATGGTGCCGGATGTTGCGGCGCGATCCGGTGAGGGTGTTGTTCCTGATGTCAATGAACGGCGCCAACAGCCTGTCGATCGCCTTGTCCTGGGTCGGGAGTGGCCAGACCCGGAATACGGCTTCCAGAAAATCGAGCAGGTCACCCTGTATCTCTATCCTTTTCGCAGAGTACAGTTCCCCAAAATTGAGCTCATGGTTCAGAAACAGTTTGAATAGCGCATCGCGGTCGCGGATGAGGATGCGCGCCACGGTTTCGCCATTATGGTTCGGAATTTCGAGGCCATTCCACAGCACAACATGCACCGGGGGATTCCCGAAACCCTGCATTATTTTGGTGAGAAGAAATTTTTCGGCAGCGAAAAGACCGGCTCTAAAGGAATTGCGATATCTTCCTTTGGGCTCAAAATAGTCGAACTCACCGTCAAGCGTTTTGCTCGCAGGCCCGGTTGGCTTCTGACTCATGCTTTTCTCCTCACTCGCCGCAAGCTCTGCCTGTTTAATCCCTCTTTTGTTCTTGTCGAATTCCGGCCCACTAAAATTCTTCTAGTCTGCCTGAATGTTTGCGGCTTGCTTTCCCTTAGGGCCTTGGGTTACTTCAAAGTTGACTTTCTGGCCCTCCTTTAGCGATTTGAAGCCACCCATGTTGATTGCGGAGAAGTGCGCAAACAGATCGCTGCTACCATCATTCGGCGTGATAAACCCAAAGCCCTTTGCATCGTTAAACCACTTGACTGTACCGTTTGCCATTTCACTGAACTCCTTGCTGATAACTCGGGAACATCCCTGCAGATTTGAACTTATGATACTGAAACCTCAATCGACCTAGGCTTCGCCTTCGCCGATTTGGAAAGGGTGACATTTAACATGCCATCCTTGAATTCGGCTTTTACAGAGGATTCATCTGCGTCATCAGGCATTCTGAAGCTACGCACGAAACTGCCGTAGGAACATTCGACGCGGTGGAATTTCGTGTTCTTCTCTTCTTTCTCCTGCTTGCGCTCACCCTGAATGGTAAGCATGCCGTCCTGGATAATGACTTTGACATCTTCTTTCTTCACCCCGGGAATTTCACCCTTGATTACGTAGGATGAGTCAGTTTCGCTGATGTCAACTGAAGGCATCCAGTCAGCCACCGCCAACATTTCATTGTCCGATGTGGTGCGGCTTTGTACTCGTCCGAAGATGCGATTCAAACGACTGGAGACATCTTCCAACTCCCGGAATGGATCCCATTTGATCAGATTCATGATAATGCTCCTTGTCTGGATGCTTCAAAACAGTCATTGCGCCAACTACAGCGAGTTTGATTGCACACGCCCTCGTAAGCAGTGGCAAAGCAATCGAAATTACCCTCATTTCTTTGCATCGATTTAATCAGCTCTGATTTTGAAAGTTTCCCAGCACTGATACTCTGCAACTTGGCCATCCTGCGTACCTCTTCCAGCTTCATGATCGTTCTCCTTTCGATTTTCCATACTTGTTGAGATCCAAGGCTTGATTGATCTGTAGTCTTCATCAAAGCCCAACAACACTCTTGTTTGGCACGCGCTGAACTTGAGGGCTGTTATGGGAGTGTCATGCTCGCAAGGTGCCATGAGTTCTTGAAGTTGAATCCATTCCGACGGTAATGGAAGAAATTAACAACGAAACGTGCGAGGCTAGCCCGGTTGCGTGACATATACACTCCGTCGAATTCAATTTGCAATAACGCTTCGGTTTCCGGTTGATGCTCTGTCAACCGCGCCATAAAATTGTTCGTCCAAACAGGCAGCGCAAATGCATAAGTTTCCGGATTGCGTGTAATCAAGTTACAGCAGGTCTGTTGTTATGTATATATGGAGGAATACGTACTATGGATATATGCAGAAATACCTACTGTAAATAGTCCCTGCTATCAAGAGTGAATGCTTGACATGGGCTATTGAGCAACTGAGTCGACGCACATGGCGGCGTGAGCTGCGCATCGGATGGCAATGGAGTTGTTAGGGTCAACAATTAATCCCCGCAATTCCACGTTCGACCATCCGCTATTCGCATTCCGGCCGCTACAAAGCAACGGGCAATTTAGGTAACGATACGTATATCACCGCGTGGGCCACGGGCATATGTTATTGGTGTGTAGGGTACACAAGCGATGAAACAGCGAGGTGGAGGGCAGATGAAAGCAATGCCGAGGAAATGCGATGACGGCCATTCCATCAGTAAAATTAAGGTGCAAATAAGCGGAATACAGCAAGCCGAACAAAGCGCACCTCCATTCCTGCTACTTGATGAAAACGGCATGATCAGTGATTGCAGCAAGTCGGTTGAGGAACGATTTGGCTATCAGTTAATCGATATAGCGTGGCGACATGTTTCCTGTATCTTCCCCCAACTCTCCGAATCCGCATTAATCCAGAAAGGGAAAGTTAACTCGCATTTCGAATATATCGCTCATTGTGGCCATGTTTTCCAGGGGGTGGACAAGCTGGGCGGAACCGTCCCGACTGAATTGAAGTTCATCCGTCGTGAACATGAGGGGGTAGTTACCCTGAGGCTGATTCTGCATCCACAGGCCAGACAGCATCATGGTTAGCTCGTGGAATTGTTTTGAGCATTGGTATTGATGTGATCGCGAGGGTTATAAGGGTTCGATTGGCTGAGAAAATTATTCCATGTGCCATTGAGGCTATTTTGATTTTTTCGAGGGGAAGACCATGAGTCTGATTGACAATGAAAAGCTGAAGAGTACAGGATTGTCCAAGGCCATTCTTGAGCGGCGCTCAGTGCGAGCGTATGCGCAGCAGAGGATTGATAGAAGCACGATTCAGACATTGCTGGAGGCTGCCGTTCGGGCCCCAACTGCCATCCATGAAGAACCCTGGGCATTTGTCGTGGTGCAGGACAAGACGCTGTTGAGAAAATTGTCTGAGGCTGCCAAGCCGCTCTTTGTGGAAGAAATGCGCCACCGCAATTCGAAAGGAACCAACCACTCGTTTGAACATTTTACCAGAGACGATTTTGATATCTTCCATGGTGGCGACACCCTGATTATTATTTGCGCTAGGCCGGTGAGCCAGTTTGTGCTGGCTGACTGCTGGCTGGCTGCAGAAAACCTTATGTTGGCGGCCAGCGCCATGGAGCTGGGTACTTGCGTCATCGGCTCTGCCGTCGCTGCATTGAATCTGCATAAGATGAAAGCCGCATTTGCGATTCCGGATGAATACTCCGCCATCGTACCAATTATCGTTGGCGTGCCGAGTGGCAAGACCGACGCCACGGCGAGGAATGAGCCACTGCTTCTTTCGTGGAAATGACGAGATGTGACGCCGGTCACATGAATAAATTAAGGAGTTACCAGCCATGCGATATCGTTTGTTGGGAAACACAGGCCTCTATGTTTCAGAATTATGCCTGGGAACAATGACTTTTGGCGGCAAGGGGCACTGGGCCAATATGGGCGGACTGCAGCAAACCGACGTTGACCTTTTAGTTCGCGCATCATTCGATCAGGGCGTCAATTTTTTTGATACAGCCAATGTTTACTCTCTCGGTGAATCGGAAACATTACTTGGGCAGGCAATCATAAATACGGGTCTGGCTAGAGATGAAATCGTGGTTGCAACAAAATCAACGGGAATCATGAATGAGGCTCCAAATGGCAGAGGCCAATCGCGATTCCATATTTTCAACGAGGTTGATGCGAGCCTCAAGCGCCTGAAGTTGGACTATATTGACCTGTATCAGCTTCACGGATTTGATGCCCTGACCCCATTTGAGGAATCCCTGTCCGCGCTCAACGATCTCATCAAATCCGGAAAGATTCGGTACATTGGCATGTGCAACATGGCAGCATGGCAAATCATGAAAGCCATAGGAATTTCCAGATACCATAATTGGAATGAATTTGTGAGTGTTCAGGCTCATTATTCCATTGCGGGGCGAGACCTTGAACGTGAAATCATGCCTCTGGTTCAGGATCAAAAACTCGGGCTTATGATTTGGAGCCCGCTCGCCGGTGGATTTTTATCCGGAAAATACAAACACGATCAGGCTCCTCCTTCAGGTGCACGTCGTACTACTTTTGACTTCCCTCCAGTAGATAAGGAAAAGGCATTTAATTGCCTTGATGTGATGGAACCTATCGCAAAAGCACATGGCGTATCGGTTGCCAGAGTTGCCTTGGCATGGATGCTGAGCAAACAATTGGTGTCGAGCATTATCATCGGGGCTCGCCGTATGGAGCAACTGGTGGATAATCTGGCAAGCACAAAATTAGTGCTTACCGAAACGGAATTGAAGGCACTCGATGATGTTAGCGCCCTCAAGCCGGAATACCCCGGGTGGATGCTCGCATTCCAGGGGCAATATCGCGCGATGCCGCCGATCAAGGAATAGTATCTGCACGAGTTGTCATAGTTCGCTTTATCTGACTGTAGGCCTTGTCATAGGGCGTCCTCAGTACTGGCAAATTGTTTGCCCGAAAACGGAACCATATCTGTAGCAGATTTCGAGGCGTAGCTGTTCCGTAATTCTGGAAATAATGCAGTCAATTCCCCCCAAGCTATCCCTGCTGCAAAGGCGGGGCATGTTGCCTGTTTACCCGGAATTTTGAGGCGCAAACGGCTCATTTTACTACGCATTGTCTGGTCCGTCAGTCTAATTAGAAGTGCTGTATACTTGATTAAATCGCTGGAGAATTGTATAATTTAAATGTACATCAGGCGGTTCCGCGTTACAGATGTGTTGTGACGGTTAGATCGTCATTTCCTGCAGGAAAATCTCCTCAGGAGGTGTCATCATGAATTTCTCTTCTCGTATTCTCATCGGTATTGGCGGTATTGTTGCCGCCATTTCAACATCAATAGTCTTGGCTGATACAGGTTCCGATTTCTTCAATGGCGAGGTTGCCCTCGTGCAGCAGAATATCAATATGCGAAACCAACTGGCAGATGACTTAGTTCAATCGCAATTGGCATTGGGCTACAGTATTCCAGAAATAATCAACGCGCAGAACCAGCCCAGGATAGTACGTGCGGATGGCGATGCTTTCGGCAGGGCGATGGAGGTTCTACATCGGACAGTGAAGATGTACGCAGTGATTGAAGATCACTGGTAGAGGTTTCTTTGAGCACGATTGTTACTCATGGCGGAATTGTGTTTATAAGCCATTGCGAAAAATCTGCAGTATTCCGCCGCCAATAATTTGAAAGGAGTTGGGCATCATGACATTGCTAACAAAGCAAAATAACTGGCGGTCTCTTTCGAAGGATGATAAGAGTTTCATCTATGAAATGAGCGTTACCGCGATTGGAGCAATAGTACTCGTTGCATTGCTAGGATGAAGGCAGCAGAAAATCAATGAGCATCTATGTCTCTGTCTCGTCTACAGCAGGCGAAGGGAGTTTTATATAGGTACTCGTGGCGGGATTGAATGAATATCAACTTTTACTTTTTGGAGGTGCGCCATGACAACAGCCATGATTTATCTTCCTCTGGTTTTGTTTCCTTTTATCGCGCTATGTCTCGTGATATTGATCGCTGGGAATCAAAAGTAGAAATAACAGAACCCTAGTCACAATTCAATGATTGATGTATTTGGTGGCCTGCGTTTTTTTCGCAGGCCATTTTTTGGAACGATTTGGCTCACGGCGGAATCTGCATTCCTGGAAATTGACGAGAAAGTGCTGCCGTCCTTGCGTTTATCCCGGACTTCACCAGACCATGTCCCAGTCAGTTCAGTCCACATGTCATGGCAGAAAGCGGCATCGTGCCGACCTGACTGAAAGATATTGGGTTGCATCCGATAACTTCCGCAGTACTACCTCATTTAGACATCTGGCATTTTTCGTGGAGTAGCCCTTACGGTGGCAAATAGCCCTTGTATTTCATATCCTCCAAGCGAAGGCAGATAATTTCAGAAGAATCTTCATGGAGATAAATCACGCAAGCGCTAAGCTTTACCATTAATAATCAACTTATTGATTGTTAATGTCTTATGTTTGTGCTGCCACACAGCGTGACATAAAGAAAATGCCCAGTTCAAGGGAGAGCTGGGCACCGAGTTGACGTTTATTAACAAGAACTAACCAATTGATTTTTAATAATGTGCATTTGCACCATGAAGCCGGCTCTATAAGAAAAATCCCCGGCGTTATGGGCTGGGGATTTATTTGCGGCAACTGCTAGCGTTTTATGGAGTACGCGCTAGCGACTTATAAGGTACTACTAGCGCTTTATGGTGTATCCCACATCCCGAGTTTTGTGTCATCCCACAATAACCTAACCGCACGCGCCTATTGCTCCGCAACTTGTGCAGAATTCGCAACCGTCTTTCTTGATCAACGTCGCGTTGCCGCATTCCTTGCAAACTTTGCCGACGATGGACTTGATGCCGGTCGGCTTGATCTGTCCTTCAGGAATCTCCAGCACTCCCATTTGCTGCACCGGGTAGCCGTGTTCGTCGAGGATGCTGAGCATCGAGTAGCGGTGAATGATGATCTTGGCGACGTAAGAAACCGTAGAGGGGTAACTCTCCATCTTGTTGCCGCCGGGCACGCGCGCCATGAAATCGCCCAGCGGTTCGCCGAAGTTGAGCAGTTTGCGCAGCTTCATGCCTATCCATGCGGGGTCGATCACGCGCATGTCCAGGCTCAATACCTTGCACAACCCGTCGAGTGCGCGCGGATACACGCCGGATAGCCACATCGAGTAGGGGCGGCGCTGCCCGTCAGGCAGCACCAGCTCCTTCAGGCCCAGCACGAAATCGTCGCCGCTTCCGGCATTGGAAATGTCCACGGTCCAGCTCATGGTGCCGTCGGTGCCGGTCTTCGGCTCTTTCTTCGCGAACAATGCGTCCATCATCGGCGTTGTCACGTCATCGGTGACTTCCAGCGCGCCCAGCGCTTCGATGCGGTATTTCAGCAGATAGGCGAATGCGGCCACCAGGCTGGGCATGCGCTTCACCTCGCCATCAGGCGGCATCGGCATGTCGAAGGCATCGTCGCCGGCGGTCTTCATCAGCATTTCCAGTTTCATGCGCACCCATACCGGGTCGCGCGTGCGCATATCCATCGACAGCGACTTCGCCAGTGCGCCAAGTCCGCGCGGCTGCTCCGCGCCGTTCACCCAGACCTCGAATGGGTGGTTGTGGCCGTTGGTCGTGTGCGAGACAAAGGCGACGAAGCTGCCTAGCGGGTGCTTCACCACCTGCGATACCCACCCCTCGCTGCCAGCGCTGAGATTGGGGCGCCCGGGCCAGCGCAACGAGGCGAGCGCGGGGTTGGGTGCGGCATCCAGTACAATGCGCCTATCCTGGTCGAACACAAAATCCTGCGGCTGTTCTTCTTTTTTCTCGGGCGTGACCGACAGCACCGAGCCCAGCACGCTGTTCGGGCGATACGTTGCCAGGCCCTTCAGTCCGGCTTTCCATGCTTCGGTATAAAGATCCTTGAAATCCTCGTAGGGATAATCGGCAGGGACATTGACGGTCTTGCTGATCGAGGTGTCGATGAAGGGGGCGACGGCGGCGACCATTTTCATGTGGTCGATGGCGGTGATCTCCAGCGCCGTAACGAAAGCAGGGGGCAGCTTGGCCACATCGCCGCCCTGCTGTTTGAACACGCGCCAGGCGTGATCTTCCACGGAGTAATCCTTCGACGAGCCGTCCATCATGCGTTTTTTGCGCGTGTAGAACCACGAGAAGGCCGGTTCAATGCCGTTGGAAGCGTTGTCGGCAAACGCAAGCGAAATGGTGCCGGTGGGGGCGATGGAAAGCAGGTGGCTGTTGCGGATGCCGTGCTTGCGTATTTTGTCCTTGATCTCGTCAGGCAGGCGCGATGCAAAGCGTGGTGCAGACAGATATTTGTCGGCGTCCAGCAGCGGAAAAGCGCCACGCTCGATGGCCAGGTCTACCGACGCGAGATACGATTCGTCGCGCATGATGCGCGAAATGTCGGCGGCAAAACTGCGGGCCTCGTCAGTGTCGTAGCGCAAACCCAGCATCACCAGCGCATCGCCTAGGCCAGTGAAGCCCAAACCGACGCGGCGTTTGTTCTGCGCTTCTTTTTGCTGTTCGGGCAGCGGCCAGGCGGTAACGTCCAGGACATTGTCCAGCATGCGTACCGCGACGCGCACAATCTGCTTGAACGGTTCGTAATCGAAACCGGCATGCCTGGAGAACGGATTCTTCACCATACGCGTCAGGTCTATGGAACCGAGGCAGCAGCAGCCGTAAGGCGGCAGGGGCTGCTCGGCGCAGGGATTGGTCGCCTCGATGATTTCGCAATAGGACAGGTTGTTGTCGCGGTTCATCTGGTCGATGAACAATACCCCAGGCTCGGCATGATCGTAGGTGCTGGCGATGATCTGCTTCCACAGATCCGCGGCGCGCACCTTGCGGTATACCCACTTGCCGTCGTCGCGCCGCGTCGCTCCCGCCTGCCTGATCGCGGCGGAAGGTTCGGCCATGTGCACCAGCTCGAAATCGGCATCATTTTCCACTGCCTGCATCAAGGCATCTGTGACGCCGACGGAAATGTTGAAATTGCGCAGGTCGCCCTGGTCCTTGGCGCTGATGAATTTCTCGATATCGGGGTGGTCGCAACGCAGCACGCCCATCTGGGCGCCGCGTCGCGCCCCGGCGGACTCCACGGTTTCGCAGGACCGGTCGAACACGCGCATGTAGGAAATCGGGCCGCTGGCGCGAGAATTGGTCCCTTTGACGTGGGCGCCTTCCGGGCGGATGGAAGAGAAATCGTAACCAACGCCGCCGCCGCGGCGCATGGTTTCGGCAGCTTGCTGCAAGGCATCGTAAATGCCGGGTTTGCCGTCATTGGTGCCGGAAATGGCATCGCCAACCGGCTGCACGAAACAATTGATCAGCGTGGCTTGTATTTTCAGGCCGGCGGCGGAATTGATGCGGCCGGCCGGCACGAAGCCGTTTTCCTGCGCCTCGAAAAAAGCCTCTTCCCATTTCGCGCGTTGTTCGGGCTTTTCGGCCAGTGCTAAGCCGCGCGCTACGCGGCACCGCACGTCCTGTACTGATTTTTCATCAGCTTCTGCGTATTTTTCCAGCAGTACTTCGGTGCTGATTTCTTGTGTCATTGCGGTGTTTCCTTCAGAAACCGAGTCCTTTTTCAAGTCCTGGGCTGGTTGATTGTGCGATCCTTCCCCGCTCAGGGATGCGTCATAGGCCCCGGCCTGAGCCGATTTTTCCCTGTGGCGGTTCGAATTATGACCGGAAGCTGTACCGGATTCCGGATTGTTACGGGAAGAAGTCGATAGCGAAACACTTTCGGTGTCGAACATTGCGTTACCCCCTATGATGGCGCGGCCCATTTGGCGGAAAAAGCAAAACCACTATATCTAGTGGCCGCCTCTCTAATTTTCTACTAACTGTAGTGCTGTGCGGAACTTATTTCAAGTGAAATATTAAGAGAAATATTGCTGCAACGATTGACTGGAGTTGGGAATAGGGGTGGGCACAACGCTCATGCCAATGTCGCGAGAATGGTCAAAAGTCGGGTTAGACCATCTATATCAGGTACTTCACTTGTATCAGCGCCTGGGCTCGATCGGTGCGGCCTGGCCGAATTTTTCCTCGGCGAGTGCCGTACGAAATTCGTCGAGTTTACGGTGAAAATCCTGACCGTCCCCGTATTCGAGGAAGCGCGCATAGCGGGAATGCGAGGCCAGTACCTTGCGCGCATGCTTGATCGGGCAGAAATACTGTTCGGTGCGCGCGATGATCTCGCTGGCGTAGGCCATCATGCCGACCGCATACGAGCAATAAAGGCAATGAGATTTTTCGATGATGTTCAGGTAGGCGAGATGCTGGTGATCGAACACTATGTAATCTGCGCGTTTTACCGTCGGGATGCCGTAGATCGGAAAACAGCACAACTGATACAGGCTGACGCAGAGGTCGAACAGCACAAGCGGGATGGATGCGCCATAGATGACTGGCATCGTGAGGTAATTTTGTGGCCGGACAGTGAGCAACCAGCGGAAAACGCCGACCCTGACCCGCTGGTGCGCATCCCTGAGGACTTGTTCGAAAACCACACGTTTGCCTTCCACCTGATAACGCAGTTTGCCCTGCTGTTCTTCAAGTGCCGCATTCAACTCGTCTTCCAGTTTGGTGATCTGGTCGATGATCTGCCGTGCCTTGCCGTTCATGACGTTCCTTTCGGTGCATGGGATCCGGGCAGCCTAGTGATCCAGCAAATTGACCAGTCCGTCCAGCCCGACGAAATTCAGCGAATAGCTGGCCTGTTCGCGCACGACGGGTTTGGCATGGTAGGCGATGCTGACGCCCGCCTGTGCCATCATCTTCAAATCGTTCGCGCCGTCGCCCATGGCGATGACTTGATCCTGCTGCAATCCCAGCTCTTCACGCACGCGGTCCAGCCAGTCCGCCTTGCCCTGCGCGTCTACGATCTTGCCCGACACCTTTCCGGTAAGTTTGCCATCCACGATCTCAAGTTCATTAGCATGGGCGAAATCGAGGCCGAGACGCGCCTTTAGGCGCTCGGTGAAGAATATGAATCCGCCGGAGACCAGCAGCGTCCGGACGCCGTGGCGCTTCAGTTCTTGCAGCATGATCTCCGCGCCCGGATTGAGTTCCAATCTCTCATCATACACGCGCTGCAGAGCCCCTTCGTCCAGCCCCTGCAGCAAGCCTACGCGGCGGCGCAGGCTTTCCGCAAAATCGATCTCGCCGCGCATGGCCGATTCCGTAATCGCCGCCACCTGGGGTTTCAATCCCTGCATGTCGGCGATCTCGTCTATGCACTCGATGCTGATCAGCGTGGAGTCCATATCCATCACCAGCAGGCCGAAATCGGACAAGTGCCTGCCCTGCGGCACGAAGCCGTAGTCAAGCTGGTTTTCCAGACAACAAGCGGGGAGGTCGGGGTGCGGTTCCGCTTCGCGCAGGCGATACAGGTGCGGCGCGACCTGCTCGATGCGAGCGGCGTGGGACAGGCTGGCCAGATGCCGGACCTGGGATACGGGGATGTCGTGAACGGCTTGAATGACGAGGTTCATGTTCAGTGGGCTTCCCTTGCGGGCGTGATCCAATCAATATTGAAACGGCGCATTTTAATTCAAGCCGGAGATGAAAACCCGAATCCGGCACAAGATTCTTCCGCCTTGAAAAGGGACGGGGATGGAGTTGGATAATTCGCGCAACAAAATTGCGCCGCTCATCCGGAGTCCGCATTGACCATTTATTTCGACCACGCAATTCCTCGCAACGTGACAAATTTCGTCAAGCATGACGGACGCGCTGCCTATTTCGGCATGGGCGATGTGTTGCCGCTGTGGATGGCGGATACTCCCGACGGCTTTTGTGTTGATGTTGGGTTACGCGATCAAGCCGCCAACCCAGCCTGCGCTATTCACCCTTCAAGAGGCTCAGGGAAAACGGCCTGAATAATTACTTCAACTCCCCCAAAAAATTCCTGACCGCCAGCACCCTCTGCTGCAAATCCCCATATTTCAACTCGATCCTCAGCTTGTCTTGTCCCGCCATCTTGATATGCCGCTTGCTCTGTATCATGGTGATGACCTTCATCGGGTCTATGGGCGGGTTGGGCACGAACTGGATCTGGATCGCTTCCGACGAGGCATCCACTTTGCTGATGCCCAGCGGCTTGGCGAGGATGCGCAGGCGGTGGCTGTCGAGCAGGGTCTGGGCCGGTTCGGGCAGCAGTCCGAAGCGGTCGATGAGTTCCTGCTGCATGTCGTCCAGGTCTTCCTGCGTGTTGCAGTTTGCCAGTCGCTTGTAAATGACCAGCCGCTGGTGGATGTCGCCGCAGTAATCGTTCGGCAGGAGCGCGGGCGTGTGTAGGTTGATCTCGGTGGTCACGCCCAGCGGGTGCGCCATGTCCGGTTCCTCGCCCTGCTTGAGCGAAGCAATCGCGGCGGCGAGCATGTCGTTGTAAAGGCTGAAGCCGATCTCCTGCATCTCGCCGCTTTGTGATTCACCCAGCACTTCGCCCGCACCGCGTATTTCCAGGTCGTGCATGGCGAGAAAGAAGCCGCTGCCGAGTTGTTCCATGGCCTGGATCGCTTCCAGGCGTTTCTTCGCCTCCGCGGTGAGGCCGTCCATGCTGTCGACCAGCAAATAGGCGTAGGCCTGGTGGTGCGAGCGCCCGACGCGGCCGCGCAACTGGTGCAACTGTGCCAGGCCGAAGCGGTCCGCGCGGTTCATGATGATGGTGTTCGCGGTCGGGACGTCGATGCCGGTCTCGATGATGGTGGAACACAGCAGCATGTTGAAGCGCTGGTGGGTGAAGTCGCGCATCACGGCTTCCAGGTCGCGTTCTCCCATCTGGCCGTGCGCCACGCGGATGCGCGCTTCCGGCAGCAGCGTCTCCAGCTTTTCCAGCATGTTGTTGATGGTGTCGACCTCGTTGTGCAGGAAGTACACCTGTCCGCCGCGTTTGAGTTCGCGCAGCACGGCTTCGCGGATGATGCCTTGGCTGAAGCCGGCGACAAAGGTCTTGATGGAAAGGCGGCGCTGCGGCGCGGTGGCGATCACCGAGAAATCGCGCAGGCCTTCCAGTGACATCGCCAGCGTGCGCGGGATGGGCGTGGCGGTGAGCGTGAGCACGTCCACTTCGGCGCGCAGTGCTTTCAATCTCTCTTTTTGCTGCACGCCGAAACGGTGTTCTTCGTCGAGGATGACCAGGCCGAGGTTGTGGAACTTCACGCCTTTCTGGATCAGCTTGTGCGTGCCGATGACGATGTCCAGCCTGCCTTCGGCCAGATCATTCAATGCCTGCGTCACTTCCCTGGCGGAGCGAAAACGCGACAGCTCGGCGAGCTTGATCGGCCAGTCTGCGAAGCGGGTGGAGAAATTCTGGAAATGCTGTTCGGCCAGCAGTGTGGTGGGTACCAGCACCGCGACCTGCTTGCCGTCCATCACTGCGATAAAGGCGGCGCGCAGGGCGACCTCGGTCTTGCCGAATCCCACGTCGCCGCAAATCAAGCGGTCCATCGGCTTGCCCGACTGCAGGTCGAGCAGCACGGCTTCGATGGCGGCGGCCTGGTCGGCAGTTTCCTCGAAACCGAAGCCCGCAGCGAAGGCCTCATAGTCGTGGTAAGTGAGCTTGAAGGCGTGCCCCTTGCGCGTGGCGCGCTGGGCGTAGATGTTGAGCAGTTCGGCGGCCGTGTCGCGCACCTGCTGCATGGCGCGGCGCTTGGTCTTTTCCCAGGTGCCGCTGCCCAGCTTGTGCAGGGGAGCCGCTTCCGGCGCGCCGCCGCTGTAACGGCTGATCACGTGCAGTTGCGACACCGGCACGTAGAGTTTGTCCTCGCCTGCGTACTCCAGCAGCAGGAATTCGTTCTCGCCTTCGCCGAGGTCGAGGTTTACCAGTCCGCGGTAGCGCGCAATGCCGTGCTGTTCGTGCACCACCGGGTCGCCCGGTTTGAGCTCTGACAGGTCGCGCAGCATGCCCTCGACGTTGCTCTTCTTCGCGGCGCGCGCGGCCCGGCTTCTGGGCTGCGCCGCATACAGTTCGGTTTCGGTGACGACGGCGAGCTTGTCGTCCGTCAATGCAAAACCGGTCTGGACCGGGCCGACGCCGAGCATGAACTTCTCGGTACCGGCAAGGAATGCGGCGTAGTCTTCGCATACTGCGGGGACGAGACCGTATTCCTTCAGGTAACCGGACATGATCTCGCGGCGGCCCAGGCTGTCGGCGAGCAGCAACACGCGTCCGGCGTAGATTTCCAGGAAGTTTCCGAAGGCGTGGGTGGGCACTTCGGCCTTGCGATCCACGGCGATGGGAGGGATGCGCGACGTGGAACAGGCAGTGAGGTTCCTGGAGGATGCCCTTATCCCCGGCTCCTCTACCGGCGGGAGAGGGGAACTTTCGCTTCCTCTCCCTTCGGGTGAGGGTTGGGGTGAGGGCGCGCTTGTGGCTACGATATCAATTCGTCCAAATTCCTTCGCGCTCAAAAAGAACCGCTCCGCATCCAGGAACAGCTCCTTCGTCTCCAGCAGCGGCCGTTGCGGGTCGCCGCGCAGCAGGTTGTAGCGCGAAGCCGCGTCCTTGCCGAACGTGGCAATGGCCTCTTCCACATCGTGATGCAGACATAGCGTGGCATTCTTCGGCAGATAGTCGAACAGCGTCGCAATCTTGTCGAAGAACAGCGGCAGGTAATACTCGATGCCCGCCGGGGCGATGCCTTTGCTGATGTCCTTATATATGCGCGATCTGGACGGGTCGCCCTCGAAGCGGTCGCGGAAGTTCTGGCGGAAACGCGCCTGCCCGGCTTCGTCCATCGGGAACTCGCGTGCCGGCAGCAGGCGGATCTCGGGCACCGGATACAGGGTGCGCTGGGTGTCCACGTCGAAAGTGGCGATGGTTTCAATCTCGTCGTCGAACAGATCGATGCGATAGGGCAGCACGCTGCCCATGGCGAACAGGTCGATGATGCCGCCGCGCACGCAGTATTCGCCGGGGGTGAGTACCTGCTGCACGTGGTGGTAGCCCGCGAACGCGAGTTGCTCGCGCAGTTGCGCGACATCCAGCTTTTCGCCGCGCTTGAGGAAGAAGGTATAGGCGGCCAGGTGTTCCACTGGAGGCATCGGGTAGAGGGCGGTGGTGATCGGTACGATGACCATGTCGCCGGAAGAGGTTTGAAAATTGTTTTGTTCGTTTGCCACCTCTCCCGTCTGCCGGGAAGGGTCGGGGGGGGGGCGGGCAGAAGAAGTTTTCTGTCCGAGCATGCGGATATGGTGCAATGTGGACAGGCGCTCGGAGATCAGGTCCTGATGCGGGGAAAAATGATCATAGGGCAGCGTTTCCCAGTCCGGCAGCAGATGCACGCGCAGTTTGGGGTCGAAGAACGGGATTTCTTCCTTCAGCCGTTGCGCTTCCAGCGCATTGGCGGCGATCACTATCAGCGGCGATTGCTGCGTGGCGTATTGTGCCAGGGCCAAAGCGTCGGACGAACCCTGGAGGTTGGTGTAGCGCGGACGGGAATGTTTGGAGTTGAACAGCATTGAAACACGTCTGAAACAAAGGCACGCATTATAAGCCACCCCGCCCGCATTCCTGTTTTACAATTCGCTTATGTCTGAATTTTACGCTTTAGTCCCGGCTGCCGGTTTCGGCGCACGCATGGGTAACGAGTTGCCGAAGCAATATCTTGATCTCGCGGGGCGGCCCATGATCTGGTACGCGCTGTTCACCTTGTGCGCCCATCCCGAAATCAAATCCGTGTTTGTGGTGTTGGCACCGGACGACGCGTATTTTGCGCGCTACGACTGGTCGCATTGCGCGGACAAGCTGGCACCGTTGTATTGCGGCGGGAAGACGCGTGCCGAAAGTGTGGCGAACGGCTTGCTGGCTTCGGAGCTGGAACCCGACGACTGGGTGCTCGTGCATGACGCGGCGCGGCCCTGCCTGAGCGCGCACCTGCTGTCGCGCATGATCGCCGAGTTGCGCGACGATACGGTGGGGGGCATCCTTGCCGTGCCGGTTGCGGACACACTGAAGCGTGCCGATGCGCAGCAGCGCATCGCCCACACCGAGCCGCGCGAAGGCTTGTGGCAAGCGCAGACGCCGCAGATGTTTCGCGCCGGATTGCTGGCAGAAGCGCTGTCGCGCAGCAACAACGTCACCGACGACGCTTCGGCCATCGAAGCGATGGGGCTGCAGCCCCGGCTGGTGGCGAGCGATACCAGCAATTTCAAGGTGACCTATCCACAGGACATTGAGTTGGCGGAGTTGTTGTTAAAGCACAAAGGCAATTAGCAACAGAGATCACAGAGGACACAGAGAGGTACGACAGGCATGCTCTGTATGCTTTGCGGCTTGGGTCTTGAATTTTAAAGAGAGAAATAAAATGAGAATCGGACAAGGCTTCGACGTTCACCAGTTGGTTGAGGGCCGCAAGCTCATTATAGGTGGCGTGGATATCCCCCATACCAAAGGACTGCTCGGCCACTCCGATGCGGACGTGCTGCTGCATGCCATTTGCGACGCGCTGCTTGGCGCGGCGGCGCTGGGCGACATCGGCAGGCATTTTGCGGATACCGACGCCGCGTACAAGGACATAGACAGCCGCATCCTGCTGCGCGATGTTGTACGCAAGATCGAGGCGGCGGGATTCCGTATCGGCAACGTGGATGCCACCATCATTGCGCAGGCGCCGAAGATGGCGCCGCACATCCCGCAGATGGTCACCAACATCGCCGGCGATCTGGGCATCGCGCATAACGCGGTGAACGTGAAGGCGACGACGACGGAGCATCTGGGCTACACCGGGCGCAGCGAAGGCATCGCGGCGCAGGCCGTGACGCTGCTGCTGGTCTGATGGACATCCTTGCGCTGGAGACTTCCACGGAGTATTGCTCTGTCGCACTCTGGCAGGACGGTAAGGTCAGCGAGCGCTGCGAACGGGTAGGGCAGAAGCACTCCGAAGTGCTGATGGCGATGCTGGACACGTTGCTCAAGGATGCCAGCATCAGGATCAGCCGGATCGGCGGTATCGCTTTCGGCAAGGGACCTGGGTCCTTTACCGGGGTGCGCATCGCTTGCGGCGTGGCTCAGGGGCTGGCATTCGGAGCCGATGTGAAAGTTGTCGGGGTATGCACGCTGCAGGCACTGGCCGAGGCAAGCAGGCGGGACAAGGTCATCGCGGCGCTGGACGCACGCATGGGCGAGCTGTATCTCGCCGCGTATGAACGCGGCAACGGCGCATGGACGACCGTGATAGAGCCCCGCCTGTGCCGGGCGGACACGGCTCCGGGCGTCTCCGGAGACGGCTGGTTCGGCGCGGGCAGCGGATTCGAGGTGTATGAGGCGGCGTTATCGGCACACTACGGCGGGCAGGTTTTGGGCGTTGATGCGCAGAGCGTACCCCGCGCCGGCGCAGTGGCACAGATCGCGGCTGCCGAATTCGCCCAGGGTCATGCAGTGGATGCGGCGCTGGCGCTGCCGCTTTACCTGCGCGACAAGGTCGCGCTGAAGACCAGGGAGCGCGAGGAAGCCCGTGCTGAGGCTGTTGCGGCGCAGACAGATATTTAATGATTTTGCGCGACATGACGGAAGCCGATCTGGATGCCGTATTGCGCATCGAGCACAACGCGCATGCGCATCCCTGGACACGGGGCAATTTCAGCGATGCCCTGCGCAGCAGATATCAGTGCAAGGTATTAGAAGCGGAAGGGATCATGCTCGGTTATGCGGTACTGATGCTGGCAGTGGATGAAGCCGAGCTGCTCGACATTGCGATCGATACCGGGCGCCAGCGCCAGTGCTGGGGACAGAAATTGATCGACGCAATGATCATGCTGGCGCGTCATTTCGGCATGCGTCGCATGGTGCTGGAAGTGCGGGCAAGCAACCGGGCAGCGATCGCGCTTTACCGCAAGGCCGGATTTGGCGATATCGGATTGCGCCGGGACTATTATGTGGCGCAGAATGGGCGCGAAGATGCGATCCTGATGGGGCGTGAACTGTGAATATTCGAGACGAAGCTGTTCTGCGCGAACTCAATCTTTATCCGCTGTGGGTGCGGCGCGGGACACCTGCAACGATAGACGCCGTCGCATCCACCCCAGTGGCCGAATCCCGGCCTGCCGCGCGGATTTCCGCAGAAGTCACGCGCGGGGCCGCCCTGCAGGCTGAAGCCGGTTTGATTGCACGCGAAGCGCGGGACACGCGCCCCCTGGACTGGCCCGAGCTCAGGCAAAAGGTGCGCGACTGCACGGCGTGCAAATTGCGCGCAGGGTGCACGCAGACCGTATTCGGCGTGGGCGACGAAAATGCCGACTGGCTGTTTGTCGGCGAAGGCCCGGGTGCCGACGAGGATGCGCAGGGTGAGCCATTTGTCGGGCAGGCCGGCAAGCTGCTCGACAACATGCTGGCGGCAATCGGGCTGAAGCGCGGCAACAATGTCTATATCGCCAATATCGTCAAATGCCGCCCGCCCGGCAACCGCACGCCGGAGCCGGATGAGATCACAGCCTGCTTGCCCTATCTGCAACGGCAAATCGCCCTCATCAAGCCAAGACTCATCGTGGCGCTCGGTAAGACCGCCGCCACGTCGTTGCTGGGGCGCGACGCCACACTCGGTTCGTTGCGCGGCAGGATCCACGACTTCCGGTTGCCTGCGTTGGCGCAGAGGGATGCGCAAGAGCAGGAGGGCAGTCAGCATCCCTCCCTGATGGAACAGCCGGCCACGCGACCGGGCGAGCACCAGACGGCTTCGTCGCACCCTGTCGGGACGTCCACCCCACTCATCGTCACCTATCACCCCGCCTATCTGTTGCGCAGCCCGGCCGAGAAGGCCAAGGCCTGGCAGGATCTGTGTTTTGCACGCCAAAGGATGTCGCCGTGAAACTCGGAGACATCGGCCTTTCCGCGCGCATCACCTTCTGGGCCATGGTGCTTGTGGTGGCCGGCGGGGTGTTGTGGGTGAACAGGGACTTGGAGAATGACAAAGAAGCCTACCTCAGCGAGCGCAGCACCGAACTCAAGATGGATCTTCATATCGAGCAGGTGCACCTGACCGAGGCTGTCGTTTCGCTGCGCCAGGATGCGCTGTTCCTGGCGTCTCTGCCACCCGTCTCGGGCATGGTGCGCGCCGGTACGAACAGCGGCATAGATCCGCGCGACAAATCAAGCTATGCCCAATGGGAATCACGCCTGCAGGAGATACTGGAGGCATTTATGCGCGCGCATCCAGAATATGACCAGGTGAGTTATATCGGAGCGGCAGGCGAGGGGCGGGAGCTGGCGCGCGTGGAGAACCGCGATGGCCATGTCGTGGTTGCGCCGCAGGATGCATTGCAGGCCCGGGGTGGCGCGGATTATTTCAAGGCAGGGCTGACGCTGACTGCCGGTCGCGTATATCTTTCCGAGTTGGCGGCCGATCCGGAACAGGGCAATACGCCGGGATCGCGACGTCTCGTTTTGCGTGCGGCTACGACCGTATTCGATGCAAGCGGACGCGTCTTCGGCATGATGGTGATCGACAAGGACGTACACTCGTTGTTCGCGTCCACCTCTGACGGTCTTCCGCCGGAAGTGCATAGTTATGCAGCGGATCAATACGGGCACTATCTGTTTCGTTCCGATGCCATGCGCCAAGTCGCTTCCGGGATCGGGGGCAAGGACGATATCGGCGTGGACTTTCCGCAGATCAAACCGATGTTCGAGCAGCAAACCCGGCAGAACGACCTGTCTGCCCAGGCCGTGATCGACGGGAAGGGCGGCTATCTGGCGGCGGTGCGCGTGTACTTCGATGCGGGCGATCCTTCGCGCTACCTGCTGTTGTTGTGTCATCTGCCGGCGAGCGCAGCCGCTCAGGGATTCCAGGGTGTTCTACAACCCGACCTGATGGATACGATGCTGGTGGTGCTCGCGGTGGGATTCGTATTCATGCTGATTCTGCGCCGCACCTTCTCACCGCTCAGTCGCATTACGGTTGCAGCACGCGAAATTGCAGCCGGGAACCGGCATGTACGCCTGAAGGAGGCGGGCACGGGCGAGATCGGGAAGCTTGCCCGGGCACTCAATATCATGCTGGACAAGTTGTCCGACGGCGACCAGATCAAAAAGGAGAGCGTGTTCCGCAAGGAACTGATCGAGGCACTGCCCGGTGTCTTTTACATGATAGACGCGCAAGGACGTTTCCTGCTGTGGAATCACAACCTCGAACGCGTGCTGCAACGCGGACCGGAAGAGATGGCAGCCAGCCACCCGCTGGATTTTTTTGCGGGCGAGGATACGGTCACCATCGAGCACGCGATTCGCCAGGTATTTGCCACGGGCGAAGCGACGGCGGAAGCGGAAATGATATCGAAGGATGGCACGAAAACGCCATTTCATTTGACCGGACGGCGTGTGGAGCGTGATGGAGCGCCCGTACTGGTCGGGCTGGGTCTGGACATCACACAGCAGCGCGAAAATCTGCGTGAGGCAAAAGCGCAGCTTCGGCGCAATCAGGCCCTGATGCGAAACTCGATGGAAGGCATTCATGTGCTGGATGTCGACGGAAACGTGCTTGAAGCCAATGACGCCTTCTGTAGCATGCTGGGTTACACGCGGGATGAGGTTCTGAGGCTGAACGTATGTGACTGGGATGTGAAATTTTCCTTGGCCGATGAATTGCGCGCGCGGATCAGATCGTTCATCGGCAAGAGCGATATATTCGATGCGATGCACCGCCGCAAGGA
>CAVRYQ010000124.1:0-16768 GCA_963725375.1 uncultured Pseudomonadota bacterium
AGCTGCTGCGCCTTGATCAGCGTCTCCACTCTGGATTTCGATTCGCTGTAGGCTCCCTCGATGAGATGTTTTTTATCTTCCTCGGAAACGTTGCGTTCACCCTGAAACCAGTCGAAACCGTGTACCTGCGTGAGCGCATGCGGTTCATACAACTGGCTTAGCTTGGTCAACAGCATGGACCCCGCGCTCTTGTACATGCCAATCTCGGCCATGTGGCCAGCGATACCCAGAGTCTTCTGATACGTCTCGATCAACGCCATATACCGTGCCAGCGTCAGGTGCCCGCAAAAGCATGGAAAGTTATGAATATAGTCCTCGACCGTATAGCCGAGTCCCTTGATCGTCTCCAGCGTCCGGCAATACGGCTCCTTCAATGCAGCGAACTTGCTGCTTTCCAGCTCTCCCGGCACAAAATCACCCGTGGACATGACGTCACCCTTTCCCGAAAACTACCTGTCAATGGCCGACATCGCCGCTAAGCCCCGTGAACATATCCGCTGAATTTGACGAACAGCGCCTTCCCGCAGACAAATGCACGCTCGACATGTTTATCGTGCTGCGCCAGCAACGCATCCCCGACGCGACGCGGACCGTCGCCATGCACCCATACATAGTCGTCCAGGATCAGCCATCCGTCCTGATGCATCAGGGACAGCCAGAGATCACAATCCTGTTTGACCTGCGCATGATCGTGATTGCCGTCAATATGTATGACCGCAATCTTCCCCTGATAGTCCACGCGCCCGAACGGCGCACTTTCCACCGAACGGCTATTTTTGAAATACGCATAGCCTTGAGCGGATTCCTGCTGCAGATAATTGAAGTTGCCCAGGCCGACGGGATAGGTATTGATCGCAAAGTCCTGCGGCAACATCGCATAGTCCCATTCGCCGACCAATCCAACCCGCACCGTATAGGGTGAGTCCTGTTGCGTGGCGGCGGCTGCCTGCCAGGGGTCGATCGCCAGCACATTGCCTGTCTGGTAACGCCTGGACAGCAGAGCCAGCACCGCCGCAGACTTGCCGACCAGCGAACCGATCTCGATCACATCCCCCCTTGGTGCGCCGGCAAAGATCGCCATCATCGCCGCGATCTTCTGTTCGTTCGATTCGCCGTAGATATTACTGGACATGCGAAACACCGCGGCAATCTCGACATCGCTCAGATCGCTTTTGCCGCCTGCGCATTCGTCGATGAATGCGCGGTAGGAAGCAACCTTGGCCATCATGCGGTAGAAGCGCCCGATCTCGCGCTTGATAGGAGAGCTGCCAACGAGCCGCAATGCCAACCCCTGATCCGCTATGAAACGTTCCAGCCAGGAATACGCAGCGGCTACTGGTGCGTATACGCTGGTGATGCTGTACTTTTCCACCACCGCCAGAAAATTCATCGGAAAGTCCTGATCGTCCACATATGGCAGCGAGACCAGTTCGCCCGCTTGAGCTGCCAATTCCGCATCCCATACCGACGCAGCCGCAACGACCTTTTCATTCCGTTCCCGGGATGCATCGAGATAGTCGCGCCCGTCCGGATGCGTGGCAGGAAACACAAGAGTGACTTGCTCGAATCGAGCCTGCGGCAGGTTTGTTTGCGCTTCCATCAATGCCCCCCAGACTTGGTGCGCGACGCACTTAATACACATTTTACGATCTCATCCTGCGTCTTCTCGTCCAGCTCGGAATAGATTGGCAGACACAATACACGATGCGAAATATCCACAGCGACGGGCAGGTTGTCGGCTGCCGATGAATGCAGGCCGCGATATACCGGAAATTCGCTGATCAGCGGGTAAAAATATCGCCGCGCAAAAATATTGTCGTCGCGCAAACGTTGATAGAGTTGGTCGCGCGTGAGCGGAAAGTCATCCTCCACGAATATCGGGAAATACGGATAGTTGTGGCGTATGCCTTCCGGAACGGGATGCAACCGCAGCCCCTTCACCTTTCCCAACATCTTCCGATAGCGCATGTCTACCAGCTTTCTCCTGTCCAATGCGCTGTCTATGTATTTCAATTGCAGCAAACCGAACGCGGCCTGCACTTCGTTCATCTTGCCGTTAATGCCCGGGCCGATGACAGTGGTCTCGCCCGCAAAACCGAAATTCTTCAGATAATCGATGCGATGCTTGGTCTTGGCGTCGCGACAGATGATCGCGCCACCCTCAAAGGTGTTGTAGACCTTGGTCGCATGAAAGCTGAGTATCGACATATCTCCATATTCCAGTACCGAATGCCCGTTGCCTAGGCGCATGCCGAATGTATGTGCCGCATCGTAGATCACCTTCAATCCGTAAGTATCCGCGATCTGCTCGATCTCCTCGACGGCACACGGTACGCCGTAGACGTGTATCGGCAGGATACCCGTGGTCTGCGGCGTGATTGCCGCTTCTATCTTCCGGGGGTCAAGGTTCAGGGTGACCGGATCGATGTCCACGAATACCGGCTTGATACCGTTCCAATCGAGTGCGTGACTGCTTGCCACGAAACTGTATGGTGATGTGATGACTTCTCCGGTCACCCGGAGTGCCTGCAGCGCCACCACCAGGGCCAGCGTGGCATTCGCAAACAGCGAGAGATGTTCCACGCCGAGATATTTCGCTATTTCCTGCTCCAGCTCCTGATGGAACGGGCCATTATTGGTAAGCTGCTTGCTGTTCCAGATTTCCTGCAAGTAAGGGATGAACTCCTCCAGCGGAGGCAGCAACGGCTGCGTGACATAGATCGGCGCCTTATTCTGGGATCTTTTCATCTGCCTGCCTCCTCCGTTACGCGGGTCAATTCCTCTTCAGTCATTTCGAAGGACTCCGCGGGAAATTCTGCGCACCAGCGTCGCCATATGGCGCGCAAGACACGCTCCAGGCTGGCCGCAATCAGCTCCGGCCGCCCCATCGCTGACCGCGCAAAGCGGTCTCGCATCCCGCTGCGTATCGCAGACAGCTCGGCAGGATTGTTTGCCCAATACAAGCCTCTCCGCACAAACTCAGCAGCATCACTTGCTACAAACGAGTCCAGTCCGATATTGCCCAGTATCGATGCGCCAGATCGACTTGCCGGTATGCGTCCCGTCAATGTCAACGTTGGCACGCCCATCCAGAGCGCGTGAAAGGTCGTCGTGCCCCCGTTATACGGGAACGTATCCAGACAGATATCCACATGTTGATGCAGGCGCAAGTAGTCGCCCATTCCACCGCGCGGATGGAAATCCAGCCGCTCAGGCGTAATGCCTTCCTGCTTGAACCAGTCGATCTGCATGTCGTATTTGCCGCCTTCGGGCATGCCTCCCAGCAGCATTCTGGATTCGGGCAAGGCGCGCAAAATCCCGGCCCACAGGGCAATCACTTCGCGGCTCAGCTTGCTTATCCTGTTGAAGCTTCCGAACGTTACATAGGTATTTTCAATGGCTGGCAGGCTGCAAACAGACGGAGCGTCCACGCTCGGGGAGAATGAAACCGATGCCGGCAGATACGCGATCTTTTCCGTAAATTGATCATCGAACTGTCCGCGCGGCAAAAAGCACCGGTCGGTAAAAAAATAATCCATGGCCGTCAGCCCCGTGGTCCCGGGATAGCCTATCCAGCTTGCCTGCACCGGCGCCGGCTTTCGCGCAAAAGTCCGCAGACGATTCCCCGTCGTGTGTCCGGAAAGATCGATCAGGATGTCAATGCCGTCCTCGCAGATCCTTCTGGCCAAGGCCTCATCCGTCATGGTGGATATCTCATGCCAGTTTGGCAAATACCCGCGCAGGCGCTGGTTGACGCCGTCCGCGATGGTATTGTTATAGTATCCGTGCAATGACAACCCTGGATGACTCCGCAGGTGCGCCAATATCGGCTCGATGAAACTTGCCACGGCATGATTATGAAAGTCCCCAGACACAAAGCCGACCTGCAAGCGGCGCTCTGCATCCCGTGAATTTCGATGCCGTGGCCAACTCGCATGCAACGGCGCCTCGAACCTCACCCCGAAATTGCAATGTTCGGCAAACAGCGACTGCGCATCGACCTCTTCGCTGTGACTCAGACTGAACAGCAGGGCCGTATATGCTTCGGCATAATCCGGTTTGATCTCCAGCGCGCGGCGGTAACACGCCACGGCATTTTCACGTTGCCCGAGCTCTTGTAGCGTATTACCCAGATTACTGTGCGCTTCAGCGTAATCCGGCCTGATCTCCAGAGCACGTCGAAAGGTCGCCGCGGCCTCTTCCAGCAGACCCAAGTCTCGCAGGGTCGTCCCCAAATTGGCGTACGCTTCGACATAGCCTGAGTTGCATTCCAACGCACGGCGATAGCTCGCCACTGCATCCCCAGGCTGCCCCAACTCCCGCAGCGCATTACCCAGATTGAAATGCGCGTCGGCGTAATCGGGCTTGATCGCCAATGCCCGGCGATATCCAGCCGCCGCGTCCTCAAAGTACCCAAGCGCATGCAGCGCAACGCCCAGATTGTTGTGCGCATCAGCATAATCGGGTTGGATCGCCAGCGTGCCGCGGTAGCTCACCTCCGCATCCTCAAATCGTCCGAGATCGCTCAGCGCTCCACCAAGATTGTTGTACGCCTTGAAATGTCCAGGCTGTATCTTCAGGGCGCATCGATAGCTCGCCACTGCGTCCTCAAGCTGTCCGAGCTGCCGGAAGCTGTTGCCCAGATTGAAATGCGCATCGGCGTAATCCGGTTTGATCTCGATCGCACGGTGAAAGCTCGCGACAGCACTCTCAGACAGCCCGAGGTCGCTCAGCACGCCGCCCAGATTGTTATGCGCCTCGGCAAAATCAGGCTTGATGCGCAGCGCAAGGCTGAAGCTTGCCACTGCATCCTCAAGTTGCCCGCGACTTTGCCGGGCAATGCCCAGGTTGTTATGCGCTTCAAAATCATCCGGCAATAATGCCGCGGTCTTTTGCAGGGCGGGCAATGCATCTTTGCCTTGCACCAGGAGGGAAGCCCCCAGAAATTTCCACGCGAACCCGGCATCCGGATACGTGTTGACCAGCGCACGCGTGCGGTTTTCCAGTTCCTGATAACGCTCGGAGTTGAACAAGACAGCCAACTTGTTGATCTCGTCCAGAATCAGTGCGGAATCATTCCCGGACGGATTGCGCACAAAATTAGCTGCTTTTTTTCGGGAAAAATTCTGCACATCCGATGCCCCTTCGATCTTCTTTTGGCAACATTTCTTGTATTTTTTTCCACTGCCGCAAGGACAAGTGTCGTTTCGCCCCGTTGCCCCCATCGCCCCCCCTAGACTCAGACCTGCATATTCATGATGTCGTTATACGCCGTCACGAGCTTGCTTCTCACCTGCACTGCGGTCTGGAACGAAATATTGGCCTTCTGCATCGCAATCATCGTGTCGCTCAGGCTCACCTTGTCATCCCCCATGGAAAACGCCTTCTGCAGGTCTTCTGCCTGGCGTTGGGCCTGGTTGACGCTATCCAGAGAAGACTTCAGTACATTGGCAAAATCCGTACCGCCTGCCGCGGCCGCCCCCTGGGAAGGCGATCCTTGCGCGGCGGCAACCGCCGCCCGCATCTGGCTCAATAGGCTGTCCACACTGCTGACGTCCATGCTCATGATTCACCTTATATGGACGCCTCCCGGTTAGGCAAGAGATTTTCGTGTGCTGGTGAAGCGAGGGTACGGCTGCAGTCTTATATCCGGCCTTGTTGCAGACTGAATACTGCCTGCGGGCCCTGATGGAATTCGCCAAGAACGTCCTCATCTCCTTATCGCGCTCGAAGCGCCTGGAATCATTCAGGTTTACGTTCTTGCGGTCCGACCTGTTTCGCCATCACACGGGTTTATCTACCTGCGCAACCTATCAGCATTCCACTCCTTCTCAGTGGTTGTTATTCGTCATGCGGGCACTTGGCTCACATAACCCTTCTGGTACTCACGACTGTGCGCCAATATCGCCCACACCGTGCGTGCCATCTTGTTGGCCATCGCAACAATGGCCACATTCGTCGGCCGCCTCTGGAGCAGTGCTTCGCTCCATGCTCCCTTGTCCTTAGCCTTGAACATCACTGTTCGGGCTCCATGGATCAGCAAGGTACGCAGATACGGGTCGCCACGCTTGCTGATTCCTAACAATTTGATCTTGCCTCCCGTGCCGCTCTGTCTTGGAACCAGTCCTACGAAGGCTGCGAATTCCCGTCCTGATTTGAAACTATTCGCTTCGCCCATCGTGGCAACCAGGGCGGTCGCCGTCAGCATCCCTGCACCTGGAATTTCCGCCACCTTCCGGCAAGCCTCCTGCTGCTTCTGCCAGTTCTTGATCCGAACCTCGATGTTCTGCAAGTCGGCTTCAATCCCATCCAAACGCACCAGTTGATCCCGAACTGCATCGAACAACATGCCTGGCACCGTTTGTTCCAGTTCAGACATGCGTTGCTTCATCTCTGTCAGACCTGCTTGCCTTCCACCCTTCAGGGTGACGCCAAATTCATACAACAATCCGCGCAGCTGGTTCACCTGCATGGCGCGGAACCGGATCAGCGACATTCTCATCCGGTGCAGTGACAACATCGCTTGCTGTTCCTCCGTCTTGCCCGCCACCGTGCGCATTCCCGGTTGCCTGATTGCTGTCCAGATCGCCTTCGCATCGGCCGCATCCGTCTTGTGGTTTTGTACAAAAGGCCGGACAAACTTGGCATGGATCAGTTTCACTTCATGCCCCAACGCCATCAGCTTGCGTCGCCACCAATGCGCACTTCCACACGCCTCAAGTGCTATTAGTCCGGCTTCCCGCTGCGCTAAAAACTCCAGTAACTCCTGCCTGCCAAATTTGCGGTTGTGGATCTCGCCGCTCTCAGGCTCCACCCAGTAAAGCTGAAAGACCCGCTTTGCAATATCCAGCCCATATGTCGTAGCATTCATGTCAGCCCCTCCCTCCGTTAGTGGAAAGATCTCATTATCTCCACCTGGGCACCTAGATGCCGTTAGGATCGCGAGGGGCTACCTCTTCTTGACTGCTTACCCTCGCTCCCCGTGGGGAGGGAGGCGTCCATTCCATCTCCTTTTTTCACGAAGGCACTTTAACCCTGCGGTGCGCCGGGCCAACAGCGGAAAAGCGCCCGGTTTCGCCCGCTTTTCGGCATACTGATCTTGTTTTGCGGGCAGATAATGCACAGCGTGAGGGGGTGCCCCTTGTTCGATTTGGAAGAAAAGCATGGCTGATACAGATACCGCGAATCCTTCTTTGACCAGGCTGCTGTTCGGCATGCCCAATCAGCAGAAGCTGGGCCTGATCGTAGCCGTCGCCGCCACGGTTGCGCTGCTGGCAGGGCTGTTCATGTGGGGACAGACGCCCGATTACCGCGTGCTGTATGCGAATATGTCCGAACGCGACGGCGGAGCAGTCATTGAGGCCCTGCAACAGCAAAACATTCCCTACAAATTCTCCGAAGTCGGCACGCTGATGGTGCCCGCCGACAAAGTGCATGAAGTGCGCCTGCAGATGGCCGCGAAAGGCCTGCCCAAGGGCGGTACGGTCGGCTTCGAACTGATGGAAAACCAGAAGTTCGGCACCAGCCAGTTCTTGGAACAGGTCAACTACCAGCGCGCGCTGGAAGGCGAACTGGCACGCTCCGTGGAAACCCTGGCATCGGTCGCAAGCGCACGCGTCCATCTGGCCATTCCCAAACAATCTGTCTTCGTCAAGGAACAGCAAAAGCCGAGCGCCTCGGTCGTGCTCGCCCTGCATGCCCGGCAGCTCCCTGGACGAGGGACAGGTCAGCGCGATCGTTCATCTGATTGCGAGCAGCGTGCCCAATATGCCGTCACAGGGCGTCACCGTCGTGGATCAGAACGGCACGCTGTTGAGCTCGGCACGCGACAGCAGTGCGGAGCAATTGATGGATGCCACGCAACTCAAATACGTGCGCCAGATCGAACAGGATTACGTCAAACGCATCGAGGATATCCTGGTCCCGATCACGGGCGCCCAGAACGTACGCGCGCAGGTCACGGCCAATCTGGATTTTTCACAATCAGAGCAGACAGCAGAAACCTTCAAACCCAATCAACCGCCCAACCAGGCAGCCGTGCGCAGCCTGCAAACGCTGGAGACAATGAATGGAACACCCAACACCGGAGGGATTCCCGGTGCATTGTCCAACCAGCCGCCCGTTCCTGCCACCGCGCCCATCGTCGCGCCGGCCAGTGCGGTTGCGGCCGCAGCAGGTGCCGCAACCAGCACGCACAAGGAACTAACCACGAACTATGAGGTCGATCGCACCATTCAGCACACCAAATTGCCGGTGGGCAGCATCAAGCGCCTATCCATCGCGGTGGTGGTGAATAACCCCAGCACGACCGACAAGAATGGCAAAGTCACTTCACGTCCCTACACCGAGGCGGAAAAAGCGCAGATCACCGCATTGATCAAGGACACGGTAGGATTTGACCCGAAACGCGGAGATAGCCTGAATCTGCTCAACAGCGCGTTCAACGAGCAGCAGGAAATGATCCCGGAAACGCCCATGTGGAAACAGCCCGACAACATCGCAATGGCCAAGGATATTTTCAAATACCTGCTGATCGCGGGCGGTGTCGGCTTCCTGCTGTTTGGCGTCATCAAACCCGCCTTCAAGAACGTCACCGCGCAGAGTGCCGCCCAGGAAGCCGTCCAGGGGGCAGCTTACGGACAGGCAGCGGCGGGTGCGGGTGGTGCGGTCGGACAATACGCGGCGCAGCAGTCAGGCAATTCTTACGATAACAACCTTCAGCTCGCCAGGCAGTTGGCGAAGGACGATCCCAAGATCGTCGCCACGGTGGTCAAGGAATGGGTGAACAAAGATGAGTGACGAAGGCATCACCAAGAGCGCCATCCTGCTCATGACGCTGGGCGCAAGCGAGGCGGCCGACGTCATGAAATATCTGGAGCCGAAAGAGGTACAGAAGATCAGCTCCGCCATGGTCGCGCTGAAGAACCTGTCGCGCGAAGAAATTGCCAACGTGTTCGACGAGTTTCACGCCGTCGCCTCCGAAAAAACCACGATAGGCATGGATTCCGGCGAATACATACGAGACATGCTTACCCAGGCGCTGGGCGACGACAAGGCCGCCGGCCTGCTCGACCGCATCCTGCACAACAGCGACACCAGCGGCATCGAAAGTCTGAAATGGATGGATCCATCGTCCGTGGCCGATCTGATCGCCAATGAGCATCCACAGATCATCGCCACGATCATGGTGCACTTGGAGCCGGATCAGGCGGCCAGCGTCATGGCGCTGATGTCGGAGCGCACCCGTAACGATGTGATGTTGCGCATCGCCACGCTGGACAGCGTCCAGCCCACCGCGCTGCAGGAACTGAACGACGTCCTCACCAAACTCCTTACCGGCAACGTGTTGGGCAAGAAGAGCATCAAGGGCGGAATCAAGACGGCTGCCGAAATACTCAATTACATGGGCAACCAAGATGCCGTGCTGGAGTCGGTGCGCAGTCACGATTCCGAGCTGGCGCAGAAGATGATGGACGAGATGTTCGTGTTCGAAGACCTGCTGGAAGTGGAGGATCGGGGCATCCAGCTGGTATTGCGCGAAGTGCAATCCGAATCGCTCATTGTCGCGCTGAAGGGCGCAAGCGAAGAGCTGCGCGAAAAGATATTCAAGAACATGTCGCAACGGGCCGCAGAAATGCTGCGCGAGGACCTAGAAGCCAAGGGCCCGGTCAAGCTCAGCGAAGTGGAATCCGAACAGAAGGAAATTCTCAAGGTCGTGCGCCGCCTGGCCGACGAAGGCCAGGTGGTGATTGGCGGAAAGGGAGAAGAAGCCTATGTCTGACGCTGCTGTCGCTCCCGAAAACTTGACCGCCTGGCAACGCTGGGAAGCGCCGAATCTGCTGACCAGCGGATCGCGCACGCGCGAAGTGGCGCTTCCCACTGCCGTTCAGATCGAGGAAATACAGCGCCAGGCGCGCGAGGAAGGTTTCCGGAGCGGCCATGCCGAAGGCCTGCAAAAAGCCTTGCAGGAAAACCGGCGCCTGGCCGGTCTCATCGGCGCGCTGGAAGCTCAGATAGATGAACAGGTCGCACGCGAGTTGCTCGATCTGTCCCTCGACATCGCACGCCAGATGCTGCATCAGGCGCTCAAGGTAAAGCCGGAACTGATGCTGGGCGTGGTTCGCGAAGCCATCGCCACTCTGCCGCACTACAACCAGGGCGCTCACCTGATATTGCACCCGGACGATGCCAACCTGGTACGCGAACGCATGGGCGAACAACTGACTCACTCCGGCTGGAAGATATTCGACGATGCCAGGATCGAGCGTGGAGGAGCGCGTCTCGAAACCGCAAACAGCCAGATCGACGCCTCGCTGGAGACGCGCTGGAACCGCATCATGGCCGCGCTGGGGCAGGATACTTCATGGTTGATACCGGAATGAACAGCACCCTGGATATCGCTCAACAAGCTGCGGCACACGGCGAGCCATTCGTCGGCGAGAACGGTCGCGCAGAAGCCGGGGAATTGAATTTCCATCAACGGCGCTGGCAGGACCTGCTGCATGTGAATCGTGGCGTGATCGCGCAGAGTACGCCTTTGCTGATTAGCGGACGCCTGACCAAAGTCACGGGATTGGTGATGGAAGCCGTCGGTTTGCGCATGGCGGTGGGCAGTACCTGCTGGATAGAACTGCCGAACAACCGCATTGAAGCCGAGGTGGTCGGCTTCGCCGGCGACAAGCTGTTCCTGATGCCGGAAAACGACGTGCAGGGCCTTGTTCCGGGCGCCCGCGTGATTCCTTCGGAGCCACTGCGCATCCCCGTTGCCATCGGGCAACAACAGCCGCCGCGCCGCCGCAGCGCCGATCTTGCGCGCCACCTCCCAGTGGGCGAGCACTTGCTGGGCCGCGTCCTCGATGGCGCCGGTCGTCCGCTCGACCAGTATGGCCCCCTGCTGGAAAGCAAAAGCGCACCGCTGCAAAGCCGCCCCATCAACCCCCTGGAACGGTCCGCCATCAAGGATGCGCTGGACGTCGGGGTACGCGCGATCAACAGCCTGCTGACGGTCGGACGCGGACAACGCATGGGACTGTTTTCCGGTTCCGGCGTCGGCAAGAGCGTGCTGCTCGGCATGATGGCACGCTACACCAGCGCCGACGTGATCGTGGTCGGCCTGATCGGCGAACGCGGACGTGAAGTAAAGGAATTCATCACGGACATTCTGGGCAAGGAGGGCCTGGCGCGCTCGGTCGTCGTCGCCGCCCCCGCCGACACCAGCCCGTTGATGCGATTGCAGGGAGCCGCCTATGCTACCACCATTGCGGAACATTTTCGCGATCAGGGCAAGAATGTATTGCTCATCATGGATTCGCTCACCCGCTACGCCATGGCGCAACGCGAGATCGCCCTCGCAATCGGTGAGCCACCCGCCACCAAAGGCTATCCGCCGTCGGTGTTCGCCAAGCTGCCTCAACTGGTGGAGCGTGCCGGCAACGGAGCAGATGGCGGCGGCTCGATCACCGCGTTCTACACGGTACTGACCGAGGGCGACGACCAGCAGGACCCGATCGCCGACAGCGCGCGCGCCATCTTGGATGGCCATATCGTGCTGTCCCGCCGCCTGGCTGAGTCAGGGCATTATCCGGCGATCGACATCGAAGCCTCGATCAGCCGCGCCATGAACCATCTGGTCAGCCCGCAGCACTTCCAGCAGGTGCAGCAATTCAAGCACCTTTACGCCCACTACCAGCGCAACCACGACCTGATCAGCGTGGGCGCCTATGTAAAAGGCAGCGACCCGTTACTGGATGCCGCAATCCAGCTTTACCCACATATGGAGCATTTCCTCAAACAGGGCATGTACGAGTCCGAACGCTATGTTTCCAGCATGGAGAAATTCTCCGAACTGTTCACGAATGAAAGCTGACTGCCATCATGAAGCCGTTTTCACTGCAACCCCTGCTTAACCTGGCACAACAGAAGAACGAAGCCGCCACGCGCAAGCTCGGCCAGCTCAACCAGCAGCACCAGACCGCGCAGGAGAAACTGGATGCGCTGCAGCAATATCGCAAGGAGTATCAACTGAAGTTCCAGGCGGAGGCGAAGAACGGCATGGCGCCTGCCGACATGAAAAACTTCCAGGATTTCATCGGGCGTCTGGATCAGGCGATCCAGCAACAGGCGGCGGTCCTCGAAAAGACCCGGGCGGGCGTACAGGCCGGACGCAACGAATTGATGGATGCCACACGCAAGATGAAATCGTTCGACACGCTGGCGCAGCGTCACGTCGATGCAGAAAGCAAACAGGCGGCAAAGAACGAGCAACGCATGCAAGACGAGCACACCGGACGTTTTGCCGCTTACCGCGCCACAGATAAAAGCGGTGACCCATCATCTCAGGAGTAAAGGCCATGACCAGTCTCCCAATAACGGCCAGCACGCTGCAGGCAACCGCCACGCCAAGCCAGGCATCCGCTCCCCCCGAGACTGGCGGCTCCCAAAGCAGCCAGCCTTTCGGCGAAGTACTGGCGCGCCAGATCAACGACCCTGCCGCGAACGATGTCAAGTCGAGTGACAAGTCCGGCGCCGAATCGCTACTGCTGCAAGGCACGCTTGGCAACAGCGGCAGTGGCAAGAAAAAAAGCCCGGACATCACAAATGACGCCGCCGACGCCAGGAAGACAACGCCCGTTCATGTTCCGGACAACACGACCGCGCTGCCGACCGACATGCTGGCGGCACTGATGCCGCAGACCATGAGTAATGCTGCGGCCACGAGCAGCAAAACCGAGAGTCCTGCCGGCGCGGCACAGGCCAAGCCCGGCATTGCCGCCCTGAGCGGCAACATCACAGCCAATGTCAGAACCGATGCTGCGAACGCAGCAAATGTACCCAACGCGGCGAATACGGCAGCGGGCGCAGGCCGCGCACCCCAGAATACAGGGCAGACTTTCTCCGCGGTCCTCGGCGAGTCGTCCGGTCGCACTTCTGCCGTCACGGAACCGAATGCGACCGCGCCAGCGGCCAACACCGATCCCGCCCCGAAATCCGATGCCGCAGCGATCGCCTCACTGCAGAACACCGTTGCCAGCTTCGCCGCACCTGTGATCCAGCCAGTGCAAATAACGGTCAATACGCCGGTCGCACAAAATAAATGGGGCGATGAATTCAGCCAGAAGATCACATGGCTGGCTTCTTCCGGCAAGGATCAGACCGCCGAACTGCACCTCAATCCTCCGCAACTGGGGCCGCTCGACGTGGTACTCAAGGTCAGCGGTGATCAGGCCACGGCACTCTTCACCTCGCCCCACGCCGCCGTGCGCGATGCGGTAGAGCAGGCAATGCCGAAGCTGCGCGAGATGCTGGCGGGCAACGGCATCACGCTGGGTAACACCACTGTCAGCGACCAGACTCCACGCGATCAGGGGCAATCCGGCACACAGCGCTCACACGCTTCACCCATCAACGATGTCGGCAACATTCCGGCCGGTACCGGCAATAGTGCGGTTCGGGTATCCCCAATCTCGCGCCATAACGGTATAGTGGACACATTCGCCTGACGCGTGAAATAAGGCCGCTTTCCCGACTTATTCCGCGAATGGCAGGCGATATATCCGCCCCATAATGCCAACCAACCAAAAGGAATCGCGAGATGTCGAAGCCCACCGCCAAGCCTGCCGCTACGGCCGCCAAAGAAGAGGCACCGGCCGCAGCCCCGCCCAAAAGCAAGAAAATGCTGATCATCGCCGTTGTTGCGTTGCTGGTGATCATTGCTGCCGGAGCAGGCTGGTACTTCACCAGAAGCCACGCGCCGACGGATGCACATGCGGAAACGCCGAAGGCGGAGCCCGTCCGTGAAGCGAAGTTTGTTTCGCTGGGCGAGAATTTCACCGTCAACCTACAGCGCGAAGAAGGCGATCAATACCTGCAGGCGGGTATCACGCTGAAAGTGCTGCAGCCGGAACTGGAAGAAAAGATCAAAGCCGTGCTGCCAGAGATCCGCAGCAAGTTGCTGTTCCTGCTTTCCAGCAAGAAGCCTTCCGAGCTGCAGACGATAGAAGGCAAGAAGAAACTGATTTCCGAGATCATCGCCGAAACCAACGGCGTGCTCGGCTTGAGTGCTCCTCCGCAGGCCGCCGCTCCGGCACTTGAGATTGCAGCGTCGGGTGCAGCTTCCGCACCGGTTGTTGCCGCCCCCGCCGCAGAGCCGAATGCCAAAGGCGTGGTGGACGTATTGTTCACCTCGTTCATTATCCAGTGAGGATGAGTTGATGCCATGAGCAAGGAATTCCTCTCCCAGGACGAAGTCGACTCGCTGCTGCGAGGCGTCACCGGCGAGGCCGAAGAAGCCAAGCCGGACGCGCCAGAGGGAGGCGTACGCCCCTACAACATGGCAACGCAGGAGCGCATTGTGCGCGGGCGCATGCCCACGATGGAGATCATCAACGAGCGCTTCGCCCGCCTGTTCCGCATCGCGCTGTATAACTTCATCCATCGCAGTTCCGAGATCTCCGTCGGGCCGGTCAGGGTGATGAAGTTTTCCGAGTTCATCCGCAACCTGCCCGTTCCCGCCAACCTGAACCTGGTCCAGGTCAAGCCCTTGCGCGGCAACGCGCTGTTCATCTTCGATCCCAATCTGGTGTTCATGGTGGTCGACAGCCTGTTCGGGGGCGACGGCCGTTTCCACACTCGCGTCGAAGGACGCGAATTTACCCAGACCGAGCATCGCATCATCCAGAAATTGCTGGGGGTGGTGTTCCAGACCTATGGCAAATCCTGGGAAACCGTGCAGAAACTGGATTTCGAATTCATCCGCTCGGAAGTGAACCCGCAGTTCGCCAATATCGCCACGCCGAACGAGGTCGTCGTGGTGACGACCTTCGAGGTGGAATTCACCGGCGTCGGCGGCTCCCTGCATATCTGCATGCCTTACGCGATGATCGAACCGATTCGCGAACTGCTCTACAGCACCATGCAGGGAGATCATGTGATCGCCGACAAGCGCTGGCTGCACATGCTTTCCAGGCAGATACAGTCGGCGGAGATCGATCTTACCGCCGTGCTCGGGCATGGCCATGACCACGGTGGAAAACGTTCTGAAAATGCGCGTCGGGGACATCATCCCGCTGGAGGTGGAAGACCAAGTCCAGGTGCTGGTCGACAATGTGCCGGTGATGGAATGCAAGTACGGCGCATCCAACGGGCAATATGCATTGAAAGTAATACGGATGTTGGCGACAGAGCCGAGCGAATCATTGAACGGAGGAAAAAATGGCTGAAGAATCCACAGAACAGATCAGCGCGGACGATTGGGGCGCTGCCATGGCGGAACAAGCCGCTTCCCCGGCACCCACAGCGCAACCGCATGTATTCGAGCAATTCGGCGGTGGCGGCGGCGCGACCGCGCACAATGACCTGGACATGATCCTGGACATCCCGGTGCAACTTACCGTGGAACTGGGTCACACCAAGATGCCGATCAAGAACCTGCTGCAACTGGCCCAGGGCTCGGTCGTGGAACTGGCCGGCATGGCGGGCGAGCCGCTGGACGTACTGATCAACGGTTTTCTGATTGCGCAGGGCGAAGTGGTGGTGGTGAACGACAAGCTGGGCATCCGTCTCACGGACATCATCACGCCTTCGGAGCGCCTGCGCCGCATCAACAAGTAACGGATGTCCATCATGCAAACTCGCATTCTTGCTGCCCAGGCTGCAGCAATTTTCTCCCCGCTCGTCCTTGCCGCCGATCCGGTCCGTCCGTCCTATGTGCCGCCGCCTGCCGCGGCGATGTCTTCCGGCAGTGTGCTGCAGGTCGTCCTGAGCCTGCTGTTGGTGCTGGCAGCCGTCGTGCTGGTCGGCTGGCTGCTGAAACGCATCAATCTGCCCCAGCAGGGCGCGGGCAGTGCGCTCAGGGTTGTCAGCGGCGTCGCGGTCGGCCAGCGCGAGCGCGTCGTGCTGATTGAAGTGAATGACACCTGGCTGGTGGTCGGGGTCGCTCCCGGCCAGGTCAATGCGTTGCATGCGATGCCCAAAGGCTCGCTGTCGGCCACGCCGGCCAACCCGCCCGGAGACGACAACAAGTTCCAGGTCTGGCTGAAACAGATGATGGAGAAGCGCAATGTCCGTTAAAAGAATCGCGGTCGCCGCCTCGCTGTTTGCGATGAGCACTTCCGCATTTGCCGCAGAGACCGGCATGCTGGCACTGACCAGTACCCCCGCGGCAAGCGGCGGACAAACCTACACACTCAGCATGCAGACGCTGATCCTGATCTCGGCGCTCACGTTCCTGCCGGCCATCCTGCTGATGATGACCGGCTTTACGCGCATCATCATTGTGCTGTCGCTGTTGCGCTCCGCCCTTGGCACCACGTCTTCGCCGCCGAATCAGGTGCTGGTGGGCCTGGCCCTGTTCCTCACTTTTTTCGTGATGTCGCCGGTGTTCGACAAGATCTACGCCGACGCCTACCTACCCTTCAGCGAGGACAAGATCACACTGCAACAAGCCTATGAAAAGGGCAGCGCCCCGCTCAAGGCCTTCATGCTGCGCCAGACGCGCGAATCCGATCTTGCGCTGTTTGTACGCATCTCGAACAGCGCGCCCCTGGAAAGCGCCGAAGACGTGCCGCTCAAGATACTGGTGCCGGCCTACGTTGTCAGCGAATTGAAGACCGCCTTCCAGATCGGCTTCGTGGTGTTCATCCCTTTCCTCATCATCGACATGGTGGTGGCTAGCGTGCTGATGTCGATGGGTATGATGATGCTCTCGCCCTCCGTGATCTCCCTGCCGTTCAAGATCATGCTGTTCGTCCTGGCGGACGGAGCAATCGTT
>CAVRYQ010000125.1:0-34624 GCA_963725375.1 uncultured Pseudomonadota bacterium
TCCGCGAGTAACCCAACCTTATTCCGAACAGCAATGGCAGGCGATACTTGATCTTGGCCATCAGGTCGATGCGGAATTGGTCAAAAACGACGTGCGTCTGACCATGGGCGGCGAGCCAACTTTTGTCTCCATTGATGACATGGATGGCCCGGAGTGGAACTTCACGGCCCTATCGGACAAGAAGCGCGAGCTTGCGGGCGAATTGATCTCCCGCTTGCAAGGGCGCTTTGCGCCGGGCGCGATGCTTCATTTCGGCCAGGGCAAATGGTATCCCGGAGAGCCGCTGCCGCGCTGGGCACTTGGTTGCTACTGGCGCACTGATGGCAAACTGTTGTGGCATGACCAGGCACTGCTGGTTACCACGGAAGGTGGAGGTTCCCACAAGACAGCGGATGCATTGCATTTCATTCAGCGCCTCGCACAAGAGCTTGAACTGGGCGAAAAATTTGTGGTTCCGGCGTATGAGGACGTGGCGCAAGTCCTAAATCAGGAACAGAAATGGCCCGAGAACTTCGATCCGCATCATGTCGATCTGAAAAAGAACCATGAAAGAAGGCGCGTGGCAAAACTGATCGAACGCGATCTGGGGGCGCCGGTGGGTTATGTTCTTCCGTTGAAAGCCCTGCCCGCCAGGGTGGCCAAGGATACTTCCAGGGCAGCCGTGGCAATGGGCTTTCGTTCAAGCCTATGGCCTTTGCGGCGCGAACACTTGTATTTGATCGATGGGGATTCTCCACTGGGCTTGCGCTTGCCGCTTGCATCGTTGCCCTGGATTGCACCCGCGGACATGGAGGAGGAGTTCGGCCGCGATCCTTTTGACGCAACCGACGAATCACCCGATTCCATTCCTGCGCAGAAGAAGCCGAAAGCTGCGGCCAGGTCGAACGGCGAAGGGTACGACCCGCGAGAGATCGTCCATACCGCCTTGTGTGCTGAAGTGCGTGAAGGGGTACTGTGCATATTCTTGCCGCCGGTGCCTTTGTTGGAGGACTTTGTGTCGCTGATAGCCGCGATAGAAACCAGTGCCGCCGCGTTGAAATTGCCGTTGCGCCTGGAAGGTTACACGCCACCATCCGATCCGCGCCTGAAAGAATTCCGCATCACTCCCGATCCCGGTGTGATCGAGGTGAATATCCATCCGGCCAGTACCTGGTCCCAGTTGGTGGAGAACACGCAGACACTTTACGAAGAAGCGCGCCAGACCCGGCTGGGGGCGGAGAAATTCATGCTCGATGGCCGCCACACGGGAACGGGCGGTGGCAACCACGTGACGATCGGCGCGGCCACACCGGCAGATTCTCCATGCATGAGGCGACCGGACGTACTGATGAGTCTGATCACCTATTGGCAGAACCACCCTGCCTTGTCCTATTTGTTCTCCGGCATGTTCATCGGCCCTACCAGCCAGGCACCACGTGTGGATGAGGCGCGCCACGAAAGTCTGTATGAACTGGAGATTGCGTTCCAGCAAATGGCGGAACATCTGCGACCGGGTACGGAAAATTCCCAGCCATGGCTGGTCGATCGCCTGCTGCGCAACTTGCTGGTCGATCTTTCCGGCAACACGCACCGCGCCGAATTCTGCATCGACAAGCTGTATTCGCCCGATAGTGCGACCGGGCGGTTGGGTTTGCTTGAGTTCCGTGGGTTCGAGATGCCACCCCACGCGCAAATGTCGCTGCTGCAAATGTTGCTGTTGCGCGCCTTGGTAGCGCGTTTCTGGCAGACACCGTATCGCGGCAACCTTACCCGCTGGGGAACCGAATTGCATGATCGCTACATGTTGCCGCATTTTGTGGCGCAGGATATGCGTGATGTTGTGCTGGACTTGCAGCGCGCGGGCTATGCATTTGAGTTCGAATGGTTCGCACCCTTCATCGAGTTTCGTTTTCCGCGCTTCGGCACCGTGGTCTATCACGGCATCGAAGTCGAACTGCGCCAGGCGATCGAACCCTGGCACGTGCTGGGTGAAGAAGTTGCTGCCGGTGGCACTGCGCGTTATGTCGATTCCTCGGTCGAGCGCATGCAAATCAAGGTGTGTCGCATGAACGACAACCGGCACATCCTTACCTGCAGCGGACGCCCGTTGCCGTTGACGCCAACCGGTACCCGCGGCGAATATGTGGCCGGTGTACGCTACCGCGCCTGGTGCCCACCCTCGGGCCTGCATCCGACCATCGGCGTGCAGGCGCCGCTGGTATTCGATCTGGTGGATAGCTGGAACGGGCGTTCCATCGGAGGTTGCACCTATCACGTCGCCCATCCCGGCGGGCGCAACTATGACACTTTCCCCGTCAACGCCAATGAGGCCGAGGCACGGCGCGTGGCGCGTTTCTGGAACCATGGCCACACGCCTGGCGAGATGCATATCAAACGCGAAGGACGCAACCCCGATTATCCGCTGACGCTCGATCTGCGCCGGGCTCCCGAAGCGTTGATGGAAGGCATCCCCGGGAAACCAGTTGAATTGATGCAATTTGCATCAAAGGTGAAAAAATAGGGCGACGCCATCTCGCCAGTAGTATGCAGTTGCCATAAGACAGTCATCTTTTGGCACAGTATTCGCTTTATATAACCCAATACCTGGAACAAAGAGCAGATCATGGACATTTCCCTGACGGAATACAAAAGCATTACAGCCTACGATGAACTGTTTGATGCCAACTTGCATCCGCGTAGCGCTGCACAGCCCCTTTTTGACTACCTGAATTCGCTGGACCCGAATGAATTGCTTGCTCGCCGCCAGGCGGTGGAGGCGACCATCATGGCAATGGGTATCACTTTCACCATATACAGCGAGGCTGGCAACATCGACCGGGCATGGCCGTTCGATGTCATCCCCCGCGTGATGAGTCGTGCCGAATGGGACCCGATCCAGGAGGGACTTAAACAGCGACTGACCGCGCTTAACCTGTTCATCAACGATCTGTATAACGAACAGCGAATTATCAAGGATGGCATCTTCCCGCGTGAAGTATTGGAAGGCTCTGTCAATTATCGCCCGCAGTGCGCAGGAGTTACGCCCCGATTTGGTGTATGGGCACACATTTGTGGCACCGACCTGGTGCGAGATCGTGACGGTACGGTGTATGTTCTGGAAGACAATCTGCGCGTTCCTTCCGGCGTGTCATATATGCTGGAAAACCGGCAGATCATGAAGCGGATATTTCCCGAAGTCTTTCGCACTACGTCGATCATGCCGGTGGATGACTATCCAACTCAGCTATATCAGACACTGGCTGCGCTTTCGCCGCGTCCCGGCGACCAGCCTGTGATTGCTGTTCTGACGCCGGGTATCTATAACTCGGCCTACTTTGAACACAGTTATCTTGCCCAGCAGATGGGAGCGTATCTGGTCGAAGGACAGGACCTGATGGTTGGCACAGACGACATCGTGTACATGAAGAACATCTTCGGTTTGCAGCGTGTAGACGTGATCTACCGTCGCATTGACGACCAATTTCTTGACCCGGAAGTTTTCAGCAAGGACTCGGTGCTTGGCGTACCCGGCCTGATGCGTGCCTGGCGCAAGGGCAATGTGGGCATAGCCAATGCGCCGGGGGCCGGAGTGGCGGATGACAAGGTCGTATACGCCTTCGTGCCCAGGATCATTCGCTACTATCTCGACCAGGATCCGATCCTGGACAATGTGCCCAGCTATCTTTGCATGTGCCCGGATCAATGCGACTACGTTCTGAACAATCTTGATTCTCTGGTGGTCAAGCCCGCCAACGAGTCCGGCGGCTACGGCATGATGATCGGTCCCCGCGCCGATGCGGCTGAACGCGCGAAATTCGCCGACCTGATCCGCTCCAATCCGCGCAATTACATGGCGCAGCCGACCCTGGAAATATCGACCGCTCCGACCCTGGTCGATGGCAAACTGGCTCCGCGGCATCTGGATTTGCGCCCCTTTGTGCTGCAATCCGACAATCTGTATGTAACGACCGGGGGCTTGACGCGGGTAGCGTTGCGGCAAGGGTCATTGGTAGTGAACTCCTCGCAAGGCGGAGGCAGCAAGGATACCTGGATCGTCGAGGAGATGCCGCCATGCTAGCCCGTGCCGCACAAAATCTGTACTGGATGGCGCGCTATCTGGAGCGTGCCGAAAATAGCGCAAGGCTCATCAACAGCACTACAGATGTGCTGCTGGACCTGCCGCACGGCGCCTCGCTGGGATGGGATACGCTGATCATGGCGGTCGGGCTGGATGAGTCGTTCGGCAAGCGCTATACACAGGCCAACGAAGAATTAATCATGCGATTCATGATCGAGGATGAGCAAAATCCCAGCTCCATTTTGTCCTGTGTGAAATATGCCAGGGAGAACACCCGAACGTTGCGGGAGTTGCTGCCGGAAGATTTGTGGGAGTGCATCAACAGCCTCTATCTCTACCTGCGCGATAATGCCAGCCACGCGGCGAGGAGCCGCCGGGAGCGCTATCTTATATTGCAAAATGTCATCGCAAAGCGGCATGCGATAGTCGGGCTCATTTCGGGCGTCATGGCGCACGATCTGGCTTATCAATTCATTCGTCTTGGGCGCAACATCGAACGTGCCGACATGACGACGCGCATCCTGGACGTCAACTTTGCCGTGTCCATCCCGAAAGATATGGCGCTGTATGAAATGAGCATGGAAAAAATGTGGATGAGCACCTTGAAAGCACTTTCTGCCTACCAGACATATCGACGCCTCAAGGCAGTACATGTCAGCGGCAGGAACGTGATCGAATTCCTGATCAACGATGAACATTTTCCGCGAAGTTTGCTTTACTGTCTCAATGAGATGGAATCCTGCATGCAAAGCGTCCCCTTCTCTGAAACAGTGCTGAGTGCGGTAAAAGCTTCGAAGGTGAATTTGCTCCGGCTGCTGTCCGGGGATCTGCAGCCCAAGGAACTGCATGAACTTCTGGATCTGACACAGAGAGATTTGGGCGAGATCAATGCCGCCCTGAACAAACAATATTTCCATGCCAGGGTCGATCAAAACCAGAGCATCGCCGAACTGGTCCAGTGATGCGTCCTGAATTCGGAAATTCCAGACGCACATGACCTATTGCCTGTCAATCAACATCGAATCAGGAATGGTGTTCTGTTCCGACTCCCGCACCAACGCGGGATTCGACAATATATCGAGTTATTCCAAGATGCACTCTTACGTGTGGCCGGGAGATCGCTTTTTTGTTTTGCTTTCTGCAGGCAATCTGGCGACTACACAGTTGGTGATCAAGCGCATCAATATTGATCTGGACAAAGCGGCGCGGCCTGATTTGCTGAATGTATCGAGCATGCATGAGGCAGCAGATTATGTGGCGTCAGTCAGCAGCGAAGTTCAAAGGCAGCAATCCCTGCGCGATGGGTCCGGGAGCAACCTAGAAGCCACATTCATTCTGGGAGGGCAAATCTCGAAGGGGGCTCCCGAAACATTGCTGATCTATGCACAGGGCAACTATATTCATGAGTCGAATGAGCACCCGTTCCTGCAGATAGGTGAAATCAAATATGGGAAACCCATCCTGGATCGGGTCATCAAACGCGATACTCAGCTAGAAGCCGCTGCGCGTTGCGCCCTGGTGTCAATGAATTCCACTATCCGCAGCAACCTGTCGGTGGGGTCGCCTGTGGATATATTGATCTACACCAGGGACTCGCTCGACGGCGGCCGAAGATTTACGTTGACTGAAGATGATCCTTTCTACAAGAGCATTGCCCAATCCTGGAGTTCAGGGCTGGTCCAGGCGCTGGAAAACTTGCCGCGCTTCTCCTGGGAAGTCGATCAAGCGGAATAGGGCTGATCGCATTCGGAATTTGCCCATTGAGCATCCGCATGTTACTGTTTCCTCGCTACGCCTCGCTTAATGGTATTACTGAATTACCCAAGGGATTGAAATGACCTATTGTTTCGCCATCAACACTCAAACGGGATTTGTATTGTGTTCGGACTCCCGCACCAATGCGGGATTTGACAATATCTCGACCTACTCCAAAATGCACACCTTCGTATGGCCCGGGAACAGGGTTTTCGCACTGCTTTCAGCGGGCAATCTGGCAACGACACAATTGGTCATCAAACGCATCAAGGCTGATCTAGATAACGGAGCGATTCCGAATCTGCTTTCGGTCGGCAATATGCAGGATGCGGCGGACTATGTGGCCGCGATCAGCACCAGCGTGCAAAATCTTCATGTTGTGCGAGATAGCGGCAATGTCAGTTTTGAAGCAACTTTCATTCTGGCCGGGCAGATCGGAACTGGTCGGCATGAAACATTGATGATCTACCCTCAGGGAAATTTCATTCACGAATCGGACGAACATCCGTTTCTGCAGATTGGTGAAGTCAAATACGGGAAGCCCATCCTTGACCGGGTTATAAAACGCAATACCCAGTTGGCTCCCGCCGCCCGTTGTGCATTGGTATCGATGAATTCAACCGTACGCAGCAACCTGACTGTAGGCCCGCCCATCGATTTGCTGATCTATGAAGCAGGAAGTCTGAATTTTACGCATCAACTCTGCCTGACGGAAGAAGATCCTTTTTCCAAGCAGCTATCCGAGGCATGGAACAAGGGGCTTGTATTGGCGCTGGAAAACCTGCCAAGGTTCTATTGGGAAGCTTCGACCGGAAACACGACTGACTCTGCAGTAAATTCCATTCAGGTTTAGAATTGACCCGGGCGCCCCGATCTCCGCGTAAATAAAGAAGGTTCACGCGCCGCCGCACTGCAAGCTGGCCGGTTTGGCAACTTCATGTAAAGCCACTATGACTCGTCGGCTATGATCATCAGGGCGCGCGCCTGATTCTCACACGCGGTTCGTATTTCCTCATCCAATGTGTTCATCCATGCCTGGGGCAATTTCTCCAAACCATATACTGCCCCCGCCAGCATGCCTGAAATCGCACCCGTGGTGTCAGCATCACCGCCGCGATTGACAACGTCGATCAGGCAGGATTGAAAATCATCCGTATCGAAAAAGCTCTGAAATACGGCTTGCACCGTGTCGACGACATAAGCGCTTGGATTGCTGCTTTGGCGTACCGCGCGAAATTGGAATTGCGGATGAAGATCAATGAGTGGGTGGGCATGTTGGTGCAGCAAGTGATTCTTGTCCGCACCGCGCAGTGCGTCCTGCACCATGAAAACCAGGCATTCGCAGGCGGCATCCGAGACAGCGCTGTGGTGAGTGACGTGAGCCTGTGCGCGACAGGCAGCGCGCACGGTCTCTGCGGTCTGGCCGAAGGTGGCGAGAGCCACCGGCAAGACGCGCATGGCTGCGCCATTGCCGGCATCGTGGTCGGAGCAGGGCGCCTCCGGGTTTCCGGTCTTGCGGAACTGCAGCAGGTTGCGCCGCACCGTGTTGCCGATGTCCACGGGCTTGGCGCGCATCCACGCGTCAAATGCCTGCGCCGCTGCCAGCGCATCCACTTTGCCGTGCTTGAGAATGGAGCCGCCGAGTGCGAGCGACATGGTTGTGTCATCGGTGACATGCCCAGCTTTGAGGTTCAGCCAGCCGCCGCCGCGCAGGGTGTCATGAACTTTATATTTTGCCTCGATCTCGCGCGGAGTCATGAATTCCACCGTGGCACCCAGCGCATCGCCGATGGCGAGACCGATGTAAGCGGCTACTGCGTGGTCGGTGGTGACCATGGGGTTGTTAATCCTCCGGGCCGAAACAGTTCAAATAGTCCGCGCAATATTCGCATGACGGGGAACGGCAGGCGTTGATGCCTTCCTGTTCGCATAATTGCTTGTACAGGAATTTTTTCCACTTCATGTCGTGTACGTTCTTCGCAGCGAGGGAAGGAAAATTCTGTGTCATCAGGCGGCTGAGGCAGGCACGCGTCCATAGGCCCAGGTCCTGCCACAGATGGTCGCTGGCCATGCAAGCGGCGGCGACGATTTCCGCCGTCCATTCCTCCGATATGCTTTTATGGGCCCGATGTTCGAGCAGCAAGCCGAACACATCGTCACGTTCCAGGGCGCGAGGATCGGCGCTGTTTTTTGAACAGCGCATCACCAGTTCAACACCGGGAAAGTGATTCGTCAGCAGCAGGCAGAAATCTCTTTCATCCAGTCCAAGGCCGGGTGGCAACGCACCCATGCCGCCGAGCTGGCTGGCGATCATCTGCGCAAACGGCTCATCATTGGGATGCCCGGAAGCATGCGCCATCAACTCTGCGAACAGGCCGTCGGGCTGCAGCGGAAGTTTCTGAATAAGCAAGACGTCGGCTTGCATGATGGCTGCCTATTTGCTGGGATACTCGATCAATATGTCTTCGTCACGCAATACCATCTGGCATGCCAGCCGCCATTCGGTGGTAACGACATCGTTTACTTTCATCGCGTCAATCTGTGCGGCGGTAATCTTGCCGGACGCTTTGAGCGCGCTGATCTCGCGGTCGGTCAGCGGCCCGCCCATCGGCCCCTTGTTGGTAAGATTGGTGATTTTCACTAGGCAAGTCGAGCATTCGCCGTTTTCGCAGCCGAAGTCGATTGGAATGTGGTGTTCCCTGGCCAGTGTCAGCACGGTCTTGGTATGGCTGCCTGCCACGGCATAGACTGTCTTGTCCTTGTGCATCGGGCTGGAAAAAGTGATGTTGGGCATTGCTGTTGCTCCTGCGGTGGTTATAAAAAATGTTCAGGCTTTTACGCTGATCTCGCCGCCCAGCACCTGCGCCTGGCAGGCGAGGCGGTCGTGGCGTCCGGCCATGTTCTCCTGCAGCACCTTGTCTTCCAGCACCGAACGCTGGCTCATGTTCTCCATGCCGGAAGTGATTTTCATCATGCACGTGCCGCACTCGCCTTCGCGGCAGCCGTAGGTGATGCTGGCGCCGACCTTCTCCGATATCTCGATCAGCCGCGTGCCGGCCGGAACGGAGACGGTGATGCCGAGTTTTTCAAAAGTGACATTGGACTTAGGCATGGGCATGCTCCTGTGCTAGTAATTCGGACATGGAAACGACGCGCTTTTCCATGCTTCCGGTCAGGTGCAGGGCGAGTTGCCTGCCGAGGTCACGGCAGCTTTCGAGTTCTTCCCCGGTGGGAATCAACTTTGCGCGCACGCCTTTGACAGGAACGCGCAGTTTGAGCCCGCGCAATCGATCCTCGATCATGTTGATCGCTTCACCACTCCAGCCGTAGGAGCCGAAGGCGGCGCCGAGCTTGTCTCTCACCTTTATGGCGACCAGCGACGACAGCAGATCCCATACGGGCTTCACCGCATCGCCGTTGATGGTGGGCGAGCCGAAAGCGAGTGCATCGGCCTCCTCGATCAGGTCTGCAAATGGCAGGTTGCCGCCTGCCTGCAAGTCGTACAAGGACACGCGTACGCCAGGTACGGTTTCGGCACCTTCAGCAACGGCTTGCGCCATGCGTGCCGTGTTGCCGTAGGAAGAGATATAGAACACCAGCAGCGATTTGTTGTGCGCGCCGACCTCGTTGTGCAGCAAAGGGGAAGCCAGCTGGCGATAGCGCTGCATGTAGCTGAGCGGCGCTTCGCGCAGGATAGGGCCGTGTGCGGGCGCGATGAGCGTCAGCGGGAGCGCTTCGAGCAGCTCCAATGCGTCCAGTACATGTTCACGGAACGGACGCATGATGTGCGCGTAGTAGTACTCGAACGAAAATCGAAAATCCCCGACCTGGTCGTTGAACAATCGTGCATCGCAGAAATGGCAGCCGAACACGTCCCCGCTGAACAGGACGTTCTGTTCCTCAATCAACGTGCATTGCGTATCCGGCCAATGCAAGTAAGGCGTGCTGAAGAAGCGCAATGTGCGCCCGCCCAGATCGACGGTATCTCCTGTTGCGACGACATTGAATTTCAGATCCGAGCTTTTGACCAGAGCCTTCAGCATCAACTGCGCCTTGGCGGAAATATACAGCTTCGCTTGCGGCGCACGGCGCATGAGCTCGGGCAGCGCGCCACTGTGATCCGGTTCCAGATGGTTCAGCACGATGGTGCTGATCTCGTCGTAGCGTACGACTTGCTCAAGCCGGGAAAAGAACTCGGCAGCGTGAGATTCCTTGACGGTATCGATCACCGCCACGCCCTTTGTCCCGCGCACGCAGTACGAGTTATAAGTTGTGCCGTTGGCGGTCTTCAGGATGATGTCGAACTCGCGCAAGGCTGGATCAAGCGCGCCTATCCAGTATGTGTCGGGCGCGATTTCGACGGTGTCAGGAATGCGAATCATGCTATGGCTTCCGGTGCGGGGCAGGGGGTATGTGCATGCCCGTTGGGACATGATTCGATGTCGCCCCGGGGTTGGGCATCATTCAGCCCTATCCATGCCCTTACCTCATGGATGTCGAAGCCAGCGCGGTATTCTCCGTTCACTTCCATCAGCGGTCGGCGGATGAGCAAGGGATCGGCGCTCATCAGGTCGAGCGCGGTCTGCGCATCCAGTGCGGCAGGGCTGATTTCGCCGGATTTGATGCGGGGTGAGCTGAGGTTGAACCATTGTGCTACCGGCAAAATGCCGAAAAATGGCCGCAAACGTACGGCAGTCCATTTTTCAATGAGAAGGTTCTGCGCCAATACTGTATGCCCCGATGCAGCCAGCCACACCTTCTGTCTGGTGTTGTTGCCGCAGCCGGGTTTTTCGTAGAAGACAACGGTGGCCATGATTCGCGATTCCTCAGGCCGCCAGTTTCTGCAACGGGATGCCGGTGAGCGAGCCGGGCGGATTCATCGGCTCGCCGTCCTCGTTGAGGATCGCGCCCTCGATCGGACAGATGGTGGCGCACTGCGGATCCTCGAAATCGCCCGCGCATTCGGTGCACTTGTCCGGGGCGATCAGGAAAGTCGGCTTTGCCTCGTAGATCGCCTTGCTGGGACATAGCGGTTCGCAAGCCCAGCAGTTGACGCAGGATTCGATGATTTCGAGTGCCATGATCTGTTCCTTATTCAGTAAAACCCCAATTCTTGCCGCAGCGACCACAGAGCTCACAGAGAAAAACACATCACCGGACATCTCTGTGTGCTCTGTGGTCTCTGTGGCTAATCATTTTGGTTTCAGGCAACCTTCTGCTGTTCGTCCACCTTCGCTTCCAGCTTGCCCGCCACGCTCATCTCTTCGTAAACCTTGAGCACTGCATCCTCGATGGCTTCCATCGCGTGTTCGCCGTTGGGCTGGATGCCCGCAGCTTCGAGTGGGCCCCAGGGTTCATAACCGACCTTGCTGCACAGCACGGCTTCGCAACCGGCCAGCACCTTGAGCGTCTTGTCCAGTGCGCTCTCGCCGTCGCCACAGGTGTCGCCGCCCTCGCAGTAAGGCGTGGTCTTGCGGTGGCCGATGAAACGCACGCCTGCCGACGACGCCTCATAGATCAGGAACTCGCAGGCATGGCCGAAGTGTTCGTTGATCACGCCGCCGCCCTTGGTGGCGATCGCCATCAGTACGGAACGTGTGCTTTCTTTCTTCTGGACGCCCTGGATGCTGACCAGTTGCACCCGGGTGTCCCTCCCGAGGCGCTTGTTCTCCAGTTCTTCGTTGATGGCGGCATGTACCTCGGCGCGCATCTTCATCGCCTCGGGATAGTTGATGTTCATCTGCTCGATCTTGTCCATGGTGAACTCCGCGCCTCTATCCTCGCCCAGCAATCCCACCGCATCGGCGCGGCACTGGCGGCAGTGCCGCATCATGTTCATGTCGCCGGAACAGGCATCCTGCAAGGCCTGCAACTCGTCATGGGTGGGGCCGCGCTGGCCGGTAAGGCCGTAGTAGGTGCCGTGCTCGGCTTCGGAGATCAGCGGCATCACGTTGTGTAGAAACGCGCCCTTGGCCTTGACGATTTTCGACACTTCCGCCAGGTGCTGATCATTGACGCCGGGGATCATCACCGAGTTCACCTTGACCAGGATGCCCTTGGCGACCAGCATTTCCAGGCCTTTCTGTTGCTGCTCAATCAGGATGGCCGCAGCCTCGCGCCCCTTGATGCGCTTGTTCTTCCAGAAGATCCACGGATAGATCTGCGCACCCACATCGGGGTCGACGCAGTTGATGGTGATGGTCACATGGTCTATGTTGTATTTCGACAACTCCTCCACCTGTTGAGGAAGCGAGAGGCCGTTGGTGGACACGCACAACTTGATATCCGGTGCCTGTTCGGAAAGCATGCGGAAAGTCTCGAACGTACGTTCGGGATTCGCCAGGGGATCCCCCGGACCGGCAATGCCCAGTACGGTCATCTGCGGTATGGTTGCCGCGACAGCCAGCACTTTCTTTACTGCCTGTACCGGGTGGTGCAACTCGGATACTACGCCCGGACGAGACTCGTTTGCGCAGTCATATTTGCGGTTGCAATAGTTGCATTGGATGTTGCATGCAGGGGCGACTGCCACATGCATGCGGGCGAAGTAATGGTGCGCCTCTTCGGAGTAACACGGGTGGTTGAAAACCTTCTGCCGGATATGCTCGGGCAGATGGCCCATCTGGTCGTCAGTCGAACCGCATGATCCGGCGGCACATCCGCCCTTGGGAGCTTCGCTTGCAGCGCTATTGATGACGGGAAGTTGCACGATCTGTTCTCCGGTAAGGTCTGACCGAATATGAGCAAACTGCGTGCCCGTTCAGGAGGAGAATGCAACTTATTGTTATTTATATGGATAATTTCGCACACACATTCAACTGTTACAAACTTCACATGACACTCGTCACGGCTTGTGGTGAAGGCGACAAAATCTCCCTGCGAGTCCCGGCTGCCTATCCTGTCGCACCATGCTGATCTGAAACGGATCAATGCGATGGCGGCATAGCACATGCACAATCCAGGTCAGGCTGGACTGCCCTCCATGTCAAATATCAGCATCGTCGTTTCGCCATCGACGTCTGTGATCTCCGCCGCGCCCAACTTGCCGTTATCGTGATAGGTGTAACGGTGCACGAGTCCGATCTCGCCGTATGCGAGTTTTTCGAATTCGGTGAGTCGATCCTGGTTGTCGAAAGAGCCCTGGAAGTAAGTGTTGCGGTTCTTCACTTCGCCAGCTTGCAGCTCATTGACCAGTTTGAATGGCAGCTTGACACCAGTGTAAGTGACAAAATATCTGATTTTCCGATTCACGTCGTTCATGGCTCCTTCTTCTTCAGGCTCGCAGCAGCGCTTTGGCAAGCCTTTCGGAAAGCTGGTCCGCCGTAAACTGAGGCTCGTTGGGCGGATACATCTCGTCCTCGATGAAATTGAAGCCGTTCTCCTGTGCCAATGTCAGCAGTTCGCGCACTTTTTGACAGGCGACGAGTCTATCTTTGAGTTCAGCGTCCGCCCGGGCTTTGTCGGAAAAGCCTTTGATGTCTTTGATTGCCATGTGTGTCTCGCTTGTATTTGGAGTAAATAAAACAATGGGCAGCGTTTTGTGCCATCCGTGTCCGTTGAATTGTCGCTTTTTCAACCTTGGGTACCAGACAGCAAATTGCATGCCCGATGCATCTGGTCGTGTACGGCAACGCGGGGGGCGCGTCGGCGCTCCCACAGGATAGGCAGGTGTGCAGGATTTACAACTGACGCACCTTGATGTTCAAGGTCTGGATGCGATAGGCGATCTGCCGCGGTGTCATGTCGAGCAGGCGCGCGGCTTTGGCTTGTACCCAGCCTGCCTGTTCCAGCGCGGCAATGACTTTCTCGCGTTCGTCGAGATTGGGGTCGTCAAGATCCAGTTCCTGGATCGGGCCGCGATTCGCCGAAATCTTCTCATCTATGCCGGTGAGCAGAATGGCATCGCGGTCAATGACGTTGCCTTCAGTCATCACCGAGGCGCGTTCTAGACAGTTCTCCAGTTCGCGCACGTTGCCTGGCCAATCGTGATGCATCAACACTCGTAGTGCGGCATCAGTCATGCTCAGGGGGCGCCCCTGTTGTGTGCCGACTTTCTCGACCAGAAAACGCGCGATCTCCGGGATGTCTTCCATGCGGTCGCGCAACGGAGGCAGGAACAGCGGCATGACATTGAGACGGTAATACAAGTCTTCCCGGAAGCGCCCCTTTTCCACTTCGGCTTCCAGGTCGCGATGGGTTGCGGCAACCACGCGTACGTCGACCTTGATCGTGCGGGTGCCGCCGACGCGTTCCAGTTCCCCTTCCTGCAACACGCGCAGAAGCTTGGCCTGGAACGATGCGGAGATCTCGCCGATCTCGTCCAGGAACACGGTGCCGCCTTCGGCCTGTTCGAAGCGTCCTTTACGTTGTGCCACTGCGCCGGTGAACGCACCTTTCTCATGGCCGAACAATTCCGACTCCAGCAATGTCTCCGGCAATGCCGCACAGTTGAGTTTGACGAAGCTGCCGCGCGCTCGCGGTGAATTGTAATGAATGGCGTTGGCGATCAACTCCTTGCCGGTGCCGGTCTCGCCGCGGATCAGCACGGTGGTATTCCATTTGGCCACCAGTCGCACCTGCTCGAAGATGCGACGCATCGACTGGGTGTGGCCGATAATGTTGTCGAAACCGTATTTTCCGCGCACGGTACGGCGCAATACATCGCGCTCTTCGACGATCTCCTTTTTCTCTTGCGCCACTTCCTGCGACAGGCGCACGCTCTGGCCGATCAGATTGCCGACCATTTCCAGGAAGTGCTGGTATTCACCGAGCTGCTGGGTGATGCTGGCTGCCGGTTGCGCCGCCAGCACGCCGATGACTTTCTGGCCGACGCGGATCGGTACACCAACAAAAGCACCCTGCGGGTTGTAGATGCCCATGCGGCTGAGAAAGCGCGGCTCGTCCATAATGCGTTTGACCACGATGCTGCTGCCGGATTTGAGAATGGCGCCGACCACGCCTTCACCAGGCAGATAGCTGATCTCTTCGGTGACGGCATCGGATACGCCATATACCAGGGATACCTGCAGCTCTCCGCTGGCGGCATCGATCAGGCTCACCATGCCGCGCTCCAGAGCGACGCCCTCATGCAGCGCATGCAGCACCCCATCCAGCGTTTCCTTGAGATTGAGCGAGCGCGACAAGACCTTGCCGACCTGGAACAAGGTATCCAGTTCGGAACGCAGCAGCTCGAGCTCATGTCCGGCCCTTCTTTCGATGCGCTCGTCAACCATGGTCAGCTCTCATGGAGACGGGAAATTGCACGCGCACGCGGCAACCAGGGTGATGGTCCGGATCGATGTCGATGGTGCCGCCGTGATGGCTCACCACTTCCTGCGCCATTGCCAGGCCGAGGCCCAGATGTTGCCGCGCCGCGCCCTTGGTGGTGAAGAAAGGCTGGAATACCTTGTAGCGCAGCTCATCGGCTATGCCCGGTCCGCTGTCTTCCACAAACACTTCGATATGACCGATGCGAGACGTGCAGGTGATGCGCAATTCGCGCTGACCGCCACGCCGTTCATTCAGCGCATCAACCGCGTTCGTTACGAGTTGCTTGAACAGATTGGTCAGTTGCACGGCATCCCCGGAAACGATTGCCGATCCTCCGGATGGGGTCCATTCAACTACGATACTGGCACCGAGCAGGCTGGCGGTGGTGAGTTTGAGGACATCAGCCAATACCTCGTTGAGATTGATCGGCTGCATGGATTCAGTGTCGTGAGCCGGGATACAGGAACGCAGCGTTTCCAGTACCTCGCGGCTTTTTTTCATTGCTTCTTCCAGGGCGCTGGCTGCCGGCAGGTCGCTGCCCGCTTCGCGCCGTCGTCCCATCATGTTGGCCGCAGCGCTGAGCATGTTGAGCGGTCCTTCAAGTTGGTACAGGGCACCGGCGAGTGTCTCGCGCAAACCCTGAATGCGTTCCTGCTCGGACAGCAGGGCGCGCAGGCTGTTGATGCGCAACGCTTCCTGTTGGCGCTTGAGTTCGCTGATGTCCTGGATGGTTAGCAGCAGATAGTGGCGGCGCTGCGGTTCGTAGAACGCGTCCGCTCCGACATCCTGTTCCTCGAACCACGATATTGCACAGGAAAACCAGCGCGTCGGACGATTGGACGATTCGATGCATACGTCCCGAGCGACGATATTGCGGTGATTGTCGTAGGCTTTGCCGAATGCATCCCCCATCTGGGCGCGCAATGCGGCAAGCAACCTCGCCGCCGGTTCCTGGCCGAGGTCGCCGATAAGTTTTTTATATTCCTGATTGTCCAGTAGCACGCGCTCCTGCGCATCGAGCAACACGATCGCAACCTGGGCCGCATCCACCACCGATTCGATGAGCGTCTTCTGGTTCTGCACCTGCCGCTCCAGTCGGTGTACTTCAGTCACATCGCGATGCATGCCGAGATAATGTGTGGTCGCACCTGCTTCGCCAACTACCGGCGTGATGGTGACATCCGCTAGGTAGCGGTTGCCATCCTTGCGCTTGTTTACAAGCAATCCGTTCCATGGCCGCTGGCGCTTGATCTGCGCCCACAGGGTCTCGTACACCAGTTTGGGTGTGACGTGATAAGACAGAATGGATTCGTTGTGGCCCAGTATCTCGTCCGGTCCGTACCCCGTGATCCGCTGGAATGCCGCATTGGCATACAGGATGTTGGCGTGCGCATCGGTGATGGAAATGGCCAACGCGGCCTGCTCCACCGCCTGCCGGAAGAGATGTGTGGGCACGGTGCCATCGCCTTCGCTGGCGAATGCCTGCGGGTCTGGTTCGTGCGGTGCGGGTGGCTGGGCCATGATGCTACCGTTTCATTTGGATAAACCATGTTCAGCAATAACTGTGCCGAAAGACATTTTCCGTTCCGGTTCAATGCCGCCAATGGCAGGCGGGTTGTCATGTTTGCTACATCGGTGCATGCAAGGACCCGACAACGACAAAGGTTTTTTCGCACTTGTCTGGTGCGTTAATGCACCAAGCGCCTGATTTGGTGCGGCTCCGTTTTGGCTGTTAGACGCTGGCACGCCGCTTGCAGATAGGAGCACAGGAGACTTGATGAAATGCGTGAATACCTGTTGCTATTGCTCAGTACCGTGCTGGTGAACAACGTGGTGCTGGTGAAATTTCTGGGTTTGTGCCCGTTCATGGGTATCTCCAGGAAAACCGATACCGCCGTAAGCATGGGTCTGGCCACAACCTTTGTAATGACCATGGCCTCGGCATCCTGCTGGATGCTGGAACACTGGCTGCTGATGCCGCTGGGCATGGTGTATCTGCGCATCCTGGTTTACATCCTCGTCATCGCAGTCGTGGTGCAATTTACCGAGATGGTGGTGCGCAAGACCAATCCTGCGCTGTATCAGGTACTGGGTATCTATCTGCCGCTCATCACCACCAACTGCGCCGTGCTGGGCATTCCGCTGCTGACCACGCAGGAGAAACTGCCTTTTGCCGAAAGCCTGCTCTACGGCTTTGGCTCGGCTGCAGGCTTTACTTTGGTGCTGCTGCTGTTTGCCGGATTGCGCGAGAGGCTGGCGCTGGCGCAGGTGCCGGGTGCATTCGTCGGTGCACCGATCGGATTCATCACCGCCAGCTTATTGGCTTTGGCCTTCATGGGCTTTGCCGGCCTCGTTTAACGGGAGAAAGAAATGTTTGTCGCTGTCGTCAGCCTGACTATTCTCGGTTCAGCAATGGGGCTGTTTCTCGGGTATGCCGCGCGTCATCTCGAAGTTGAGGGCAATCCTCTGGTAGCCGAGATACAAGCCATCCTGCCGGGGTCGCAATGCGGTCAATGCGGATTCCCCGGCTGTGCGGGTGCCGCGCAGGCATTGGCCGATCGCACAGCGCCAGTCACGTTGTGTCCGCCGGGTGGCCGTGCCGTGGTGCAAGCGTTGGCGTTAAAGCTCGGCGTGGATGCCAATCTCTCCGAGGTGCAAGACAGCGCGCCCATGATCGCCGAAGTGAAAGAAGAGATATGCATCGGCTGCACGCGCTGTTTCAAGGTCTGTCCAACTGACGCAATCATGGGGGCAGCCCAGCAGATCCATTCCGTATTCCGGGAGGCGTGTACCGCGTGCGGAAAATGCGAGGAAGTCTGTCCGACCGATTCCGTCAAACTCCAGCCGATTCCCGTGACGCTGCACGGCTGGTATTGGCACAGGCCGGTCATTCAAGCGATGCAGACCGCTAGCGCGTGAGGTACAAATGAAACTCTTTCGATTGCGTGGCGGAGTGCATCCGGAAAGCCGCAAGGAACTGGTGGCGGATCGTGCCATTCGCATTCTGCCCGTGCCCGAGCGCCTGTTCGTGCCTCTGCTGCAACACGTGGGTGCGCCGGCACAAGCACTGGTCAATGTGGGCGACAAGGTGCGGAAGGGGCAACTCATTGGCGCCGGACAAGGCGTCATTTCCGCCCCCGTGCACGCACCCACATCCGGACGCGTACTCTCCATCGGTGATTTCCCTGCCGCACATCCTTCCGGGCTGACTGCGCCGACGATAACGATAGAAGCGGACGGTGAAGACCGCTGGCTGGAAACAGAGTTCGCGTCCGACCCGTTCGCACTGACGCCGGATGAGATTGCTGCGCGCGTGGGTGCTGCCGGTATCGTCGGTATGGGTGGAGCGACTTTTCCTTCGGCGGTAAAGCTCAACCTCTCGCGCAAGAACCAGGTCCGCACGCTCATCATTAATGGCGGCGAGTGTGAACCATATATCACGTGTGATGATCGGCTCATGCGCGAACGCGCGGCCGGGATCGTGGAGGGTGTGCGCCTGATCCGGCACGCGGTGGGGGCGGTCGATGTCATGGTCGGTATCGAGGAGAATAAGCCGGCGGCACTGGCTGCCATGCAAAGTGCGGCGGCGGATACTGAGGTCAAGGTCATCGCCGTTCCGGCAATGTACCCGATGGGCTGGGACAAACAAATGATTCGTGCGCTGACCGGGCGTGAAGTGCCGGCAGACGGACGCACGGCGGACATCGGAGTGCTGGTACATAACGTGGCGACGGCCTATGCGGTGCGCGACGCCGTGCGTTTCGGCCGCCCGCTCGTGTCGCGCCTGGTGACGGTCAGCGGTGGTGCCATCGCCGAACCGGGCAATCTGGAGGTGCCGATCGGGACGCTGGTTGAGAATTTATTCCGGTTCTGCGGCGACTTCATTGGCAAGCCTGCACGCATGGTTCTGGGCGGGCCGATGATGGGAATCGAATTGGCAACGGCTGTGGTGCCGATAGTAAAAGGAAGTAGCGGCGTGCTGGCACTGACCTCGCGTGAAATCGGCAGAATCCAGCCGGCTCCGTGCATCCGTTGTTCCAGTTGCGTTCGCGCATGCCCGGTGGGCCTGTTGCCGCTGGACATGGCGGCGCATATCCGCGCGGGCGATTCGACCGGCGCAGTGCCGCTGGGCCTGAAGGATTGCATCGCCTGCGGCTGCTGCTCGTTCGTCTGCCCGTCGCATATTCCTTTGGTGCATTACTTCAACTTCGCGAAGGGAGAGCTGATGGAACAGGAACGCGTGAAGCTGAAGCAGGAAGCCACCAGGAAGCTGGCGGATGCGCGCAACGAGCGTATCACCCGCATCGGGCGCGAGCGCGCTGAAGCCGCAGCCAGACGCAAAGCCGCGCGTGAAGCGAAAGAGCGTGCCGCAAAAGAAGCTGCAATCAAGGCAGCAACGGAGACAGCATGAATCAAACCGCACATTCTCCGCACGCACATGCACCGGTCAGCATTGGCAAAGTGATGGGTACGGTCTTGCTCGCGCTCACGCCCGCCACCGCGTTCGGCTTCTGGCTGTTCGGCTGGCCCGCACTCAACTTATGGGCAGTGTCGCTGATCGCTGCTATCGTCGGCGAAGCTTTTGCCGTGCGTCTGCAGGGCCGTGCAGTACGCCCGGTACTGATGGACGGTTCCGGCATCCTGACCGCCTGGCTGCTGGCGATATCGCTGCCGCCCTTTGCTCCCTGGTGGATCGCTGTGCTGGGCAGTCTATTCGCCGTCGTGATTTGCAAGCAAGTGTTCGGAGGTCTGGGGCAGAATCCGTTCAATCCGGCGATGGCGGCACGCGTGATGCTGCTGATTTCCTTCCCGCTGGAGATGACAACCTGGGTGGAGCCCGCACCATTCGGCTCGGCGCATGCGCCGGGCTGGCTGGCAAGTTTACACATCACGTTCCTGAGCAAGCCGCTGGATGGCATGGCCAGCGCCTCATTGCTCGGCCATGTGAAGACCGAGTTCACCCGCGGCGTCGGCCTGGATCAGGCTTTGTCCGGCTATTACGCACCGCTCGATGCAATGTGGGGTAGCCGTGCCGGCAGTCTGGGCGAGACGGCGGCCATATTGCTGCTGATCGGAGGGCTTTTCCTCATTGCGCGCCGCATCATTACCTGGCACGCACCTGTTGCCATGCTGTTGGGTGTGGCTGTGCCTTCCCTGATCTTCAATGCGGCCAACGCCAACCATTATGCCGGACCGATGTATCACCTGCTGAGCGGTGGGCTGATGCTGGGTGCCTTCTTCATCGTCACGGACCCGGTGACTTCGCCCAACACGACTACCGGGCAATTTATCTTCGGCTTTGGCTGCGGTCTGCTGACCTGGATCATCCGTACCTGGGGCGGATATCCGGAGGGCGTTGCATTCGCGGTAATGCTGATGAATGCGGCGACTCCGCTGATCGACCATTACGTTAAACCGCGAATCTATGGCCGCGACCGAAAGGGCGTGTCATTGAGCGCGAATAAGGGATCATGAGATGAGTCTCGAACAATTACGCGGCAAACTGCTTTATCAGGGCGTCCTGCTGGGCGCCGTGGCACTGCTGACCAGCGCGGCGCTGGCGCTTGCCGCACGCGTGACAGAAGTGGACATCAAGGCGGCGGAAGCGGCCGACCTCAAGCAATCGCTGACGCAGGTATTGCCGGGTACATACGACAACGATCTGCTCAAAGACACGGTCACCCTGCCTGGCGAGGACGGCGACGTACTGGTGTACCGCGCACGCCATAGAGGCAAGGTCGAGGCCGTGGTGTATCGCATGATCGGCCACGGTTATGCCGGAAAACTGGTGTGCGTGATGGGTGTGTCGAGCGAAGGAAAGATATTGGGCGTGCGCGTGATCAAGCATGCGGAAACACCCGGCCTCGGCGACAAGGTCGACCCTGCCAAGAGCAACTGGATACATTCGTTCGAAGGGAAGTGGCTCGGTGAACCCATCGCAGACAAGTGGGCAGTAAAGAAGGACGGTGGAGTGTTCGACCAGTTCGCTGGCGCGACCATCACCCCCCGCGGGGTGGTAAGGGCAGTGAAGGCTGGGCTGGAGTTCTTTGAACAGAATCGGGCTGCCTTGCTTGATGAACCGGTAACGGGAGGAACGGTGAAATGAGCGGAAACTACGGACGTATCGCCCGCGACGGACTGTGGGATAACAATATCGTCTTTGCTCAGATACTCGGCATGTGTCCGACCATGGCCGTGACCAGCAGCGCCACCAACGGTCTTGGAATGGGGCTGGCAACCACTGCGGTATTGCTCGCTTCAAACGCCATCATATCGGCGGTACGCGACCTCATCAGTCCCGATGTGAGGATTCCTGTCTACATTGTATTGATAGCGACCCTGGTCACGCTGGTGGATGTGAGTCTGGACGCCTGGGCGCACGACCTGTACAAAGTGCTTGGCTTGTACATCGCATTGATCGTGGCGAACTGCGCTGTGCTTGGCCGCGCCGAAGCATTTGCCGCCAAGGTCGGTGTTGGGGAAGCGGCGATAGATGGGCTGATGATGGGTTTCGGATTCACCTTCGCGCTGACGCTGATCGGCGGAATCCGGGAAGTTCTGGGAGTGGGCACACTGTTTGCCAATGCACACTTGTTGCTGGGGCCCCGCTTTGCCTTTCTGGAAACCACCGTCTTTCACGATTACAAGGGCTATTTGTTGATGATACTGCCGCCCGGCGGATTCATGGTGCTGGGATTCTTGCTGGCGGGCAGGCGCGTTTTGGAAAATCGCCGTGCAGCGCGGGCGGAAGCGATCGCCACCAGAACGGCAACTGCCTAGGAGATGGAATGGACGCCTCCCTCCCCACGGGGAGCGAGGGTAAGCAGTCAAGAAGAGGTAGCCCCTCGCGATCCTAACGGCATCTAGGTGCCCAGGTGGAGATAATGAGATCTTTCCACTAACGGAGGGAGGGGCTGACATGAATGCTACGACATATGGGCTGGATATTGCAAAGCGGGTCTTTCAGCTTTACTGGGTGGAGCCTGAGAGCGGCGAGATCCACAACCGCAAATTTGGCAGGCAGGAGTTACTGGAGTTTTTAGCGCAGCGGGAAGCCGGACTAATAGCACTTGAGGCGTGTGGAAGTGCGCATTGGTGGCGACGCAAGCTGATGGCGTTGGGGCATGAAGTGAAACTGATCCATGCCAAGTTTGTCCGGCCTTTTGTACAAAACAACAAGACGGATGCGGCCGATGCGAAGGCGATCTGGACAGCAATCAGGCAACCGGGAATGCGCACGGTGGCGGGCAAGACGGAGGAACAGCAAGCGATGTTGTCACTGCACCGGATGAGAATGTCGCTGATCCGGTTCCGCGCCATGCAGGTGAACCAGCTGCGCGGATTGTTGTATGAATTTGGCGTCACCCTGAAGGGTGGAAGGCAAGCAGGTCTGACAGAGATGAAGCAACGCATGTCTGAACTGGAACAAACGGTGCCAGGCATGTTGTTCGATGCAGTTCGGGATCAACTGGTGCGTTTGGATGGGATTGAAGCCGACTTGCAGAACATCGAGGTTCGGATCAAGAACTGGCAGAAGCAGCAGGAGGCTTGCCGGAAGGTGGCGGAAATTCCAGGTGCAGGGATGCTGACGGCGACCGCCCTGGTTGCCACGATGGGCGAAGCGAATAGTTTCAAATCAGGACGGGAATTCGCAGCCTTCGTAGGACTGGTTCCAAGACAGAGCGGCACGGGAGGCAAGATCAAATTGTTAGGAATCAGCAAGCGTGGCGACCCGTATCTGCGTACCTTGCTGATCCATGGAGCCCGAACAGTGATGTTCAAGGCTAAGGACAAGGGAGCATGGAGCGAAGCACTGCTCCAGAGGCGGCCGACGAATGTGGCCATTGTTGCGATGGCCAACAAGATGGCACGCACGGCGTGGGCGATATTGGCGCACAGTCGTGAGTACCAGAAGGGTTATGTGAGCCAAGTGCCCGCATGACGAATAACAACCACTGAGAAGGAGTGGAATGCTGATAGGTTGCGCAGGTAGATAAACCCGTGTGATGGCGAAACAGGTCGGACCGCAAGAACGTAAACCTGAATGATTCCAGGCGCTTCGAGCGCGATAAGGAGATGAGGACGTTCTTGGCGAATTCCATCAGGGCCCGCAGGCAGTATTCAGTCTGCAACAAGGCCGGATATTAAGACTGCAGCCGTACCCTCGCTTCACCAGCACACGAAAATCTCTTGCCTAACCGGGAGGCGTCCATATAAGGAATCATGCAAATCGGCGTCGCTTATTCCGAACCCGCTCAACAACTTTGGCTGCGTATCGAGGTGCCGGAGGAGGCTACAGTGCGGCAGGCAATCGAACAATCCGGCATCCTGAACAAATTTCCTGAAATCGATCTCGCCAGTGCCAAGGTTGGCATCTTTGGAAAAGAGGCCGAACTCGATTCACCACTCAAGCCCGGTGATCGCGTTGAAATTTACCGCGCCATCACCGCCGATCCGGCCACTGTGCCGCGCCGCGCTGTTGCGGGTGATGATGACGATGACTGATTTACGCGTCGTTGACCGAGACCAGATTCAGGTGCCGCACGAGCGCAACATCCATCATCCGCAGAAGAGTATCGAACCACTCTGGTAATCCTTCACGCACATAAGCCCGCACCAAAGGCAAACGACCACGCTTGAGGCTGCGATTGAGTTGTTGCAGTTCTCCCAGCACGCGATGATGTTCGCTGTCATGCACGCCCCGCCCCTGATATTGAGACTCATGCATCAACCTGCTTTCCGCGATGAAGTGCTCACGCGTGTGTGCGACAAAAGCCTGGAATAACGCAGGGAACTCCACATCGCTGGCGGCGATGAGTACAGCCACCTGCGTGATGAAATCCCTGTGAGCCTCGTCCATTTCTTCCACGCCCAGTGTGTGGCGCGCTTCATTCCACTTGGCCGGGTACTTGGTCATGCCGCTGCCAGGCTGCCGTTCCAGGTCTGTGCGGCGGTGAGGAAATCCGCCACGTCGGCGTTGACGATCTCGATGCCCATCTTGCCGAGGTAGCGCTTCTCCTTGTCGGTCGGGTGCGGGATCAGCGCCCAGCCAGCGGGGTTGTTCGCACCGAAGATGACGTCGGAGAACACCATGCGGTCTGTGTCGCGATTCAGGCGCATGCCCAGCAGCAAGTAGCGCTTGTTCTGGCGCAGGCGCTTGACGAAGGACGGAATGGCGAAGCCGCCCATCAGTTCGGTGATGTAGTCCACGAAATCGGCGTCTGATGCGATGTAGTTCGACTCCGGTAACGGCGTGCCCAGCGGCTTGAACAGAATGGGCTGGCTGGTGTCGACGGCCTCTTGCTCAATGGCGACGTAGCTCGTGCCATCGTATTGATGGAGACGGAAGCGGTATTCCTTGCCGGACATGCGCGCGATGCCGACGATCAGCGTGTGGGGCGTGGCGGTATATTGTTTCTGCAACTGCGTGTCGCGGTTGGCGTCGATGAGATAGGGCAGTTTCTGCCGTGCCAGCCAGGCATGCAGGGCGGATGTGCTCCACTGCGTGTCGCGATAGGTCGCATCGAGAAATTTGTTGACCGCCGAACGTCCGCGCTTCAGTTCTACGTTCATGGCCGCACGCGGGAATTCGAACATCAACTTGGGTGCCATCGGCTGGCCGTTGTTCATGGCGATAATCAGGCTGTCGCTGTCGGCCGGGATGGCCTTGCCCGTGGCTGGGTCGATCACGCCGTTCAGCGCGCCGGGGCCGAGGTAGGGGACGACGCTGCCATCCGACAGGCCGGCGAATATGTTTTCAAATGCTGCGTTCATGCGATGACTCCTTTCGGTGATGGTTGAATGAATCATTCGCAATAAACGGGCCAGAACACCTGTCCAGCATTGATGCGGGTTGCGGCGGGGCGGTGTATGGAGGGAATGCGACAAAGCACAAAACCTTGTCCTACATCGGTGCGGGGGTAGGGCGAATATCCCGCTTAATCCCAGGCAGTATCGAAAGTGTGCGGATAATCAGGACGATTCTGGTGTGGTCCAAAAGGGTGGAAGACGTCCGCTATACGCCCATGCAAACAGTGTAAAAGTTGCTATCTGCAATAGAGGCCGTACTAACTGACTTCCCATCAAAATGCGGATCGTTGACGCGCACGGAACCTGTGTCCGTATTGCCGTCATCCAGCTCAATATCAAGCTGTTTGACGTATTTGCCCAATATCTGTTGTGAACAGATAATGAAGCTCCCCGTCATGGCACTGGCTACGCCATTCGAGTTATTTGTGATCGTGGTGAATGTACCATTATTGCTCTGAATCCCCATCTCGCCGCCTACCGAGTTAACCGGGAGATAATCATTTCCGGTAGCGGGGATGCCCGTAACGTTTGTGGAGCCGGAATCAAGGTTTGCCAGGCGAATGTGCTGCCAGACCAGATAGCTTTCATCGGTATCAACATGGGAATTCCAGAGTCCATCTATCATTCCGTTTCCTTGCATTCCCGTCGGTGTGGAAGCCAGGGTGCCTCCCACATGGCTTACCACCGAAGAGTCGTCCCCTGGAAGCATCCTGTAGATAGCGGTATAGGATGTGATTAACAGCTCTATTTTATTGAAATCGTTGGCAAGATTCCGAACCTTCATGCTGTAAATCAACTCCTGTCCTTTCATTGCCACGCCAAGCATCAGGCTAATGACTATCAGGACTACGCTAATTTCGATTAAGGTGAAGCCGGATTGTCTGTGCCTGGAAATGATGCCACCTGTCGCTTGGAAATTAATTCTTGCCCTGAATATATCGGGGTAATTCCTGTTGGAATTATCGTGACTGTCTTATTTGGATACGTCCCATATGTCTTCGCTAATGATTTTTTTTTGCTTCAGAATCCTCGAGTGCTCAATGTAAATTTTCCCCAATGCATGCATCACATCTTTGGGAAATCCCTGCCTGTTTGATCGATCTGTAAATATGGTTTGTTCCAGGTAATTGTGAAGCTCCAAAGAACACCAAAGCAATTCAATACGTTCCAGTATTTTTGGAAAATTTTCCCCAATTAATTGCCTGGGTGAAATTACTTGCGGTAAAGGAGTTTTCTCTTCCTTATTATCAAGGCTGTCGAAATTTAGTTTTATATCCCAGTTCAGCGGAGGTTTAACTGTTTCAATCATGATCATGTCATCAGATGGCAGGTTGTTTGGGCTGGTTGAGTTGCTGATAATCAAATGTTGAGCCATACAAAGCAATGAGCATGCCAGCACAATATAAATTATTATTTACAATACGGATTTCAAGTTGAATTGCCATGGGTTATAAGCCACCAGGCAGGCACGGATGGCTGAATGGATATAAAGGGAAGCCATTTGGATTGTTCAATGCGCCGAGACTTGAAAGGTTCGACGAGTTATTGACATAAATGTCGGAAATCTGGATTGATCGGTGCGATTTTCAGGCCAAAAACCGTAGTACGGTCTCGTTATGGCCGATCTCTCTCTGGCTGTTCAATGATTCGGGTTCTTATCTCTTTAAAGTTGCTCATTCCGGACAACGCATTGCCATATAGCAAGGCTACTGAATCAAACCTTCTGCTTTCATTGCAGCCTGCACGGCAGGGCGTACGGAAATTCTCGCCAGGTAATCTTGGATTCGTGGAAATTGTGCAAGATCAAAACCGACACGATCGCTCCATCTCAGAACGACGAACATATATGCATCTGCCACAGTGAAGCGGTCACCCATCAAATATGGCTGACTCGCCAACTGGACCTCCACATAGCGGAGCCGTCTTGTGAGCAATTCACACGAACGGTTTTTGACTTCAATGGACACAGTTTGGCTAAATAACGGACTGAAGGTTTTATGAATTTCAGTACCGATAAAAGTAAGCCATTCCTGAAGACGATATCGCTCCATCGTACCTGCCATGGGTGCCAATCCGGCCATTGGATTCTGGTCGGCAATATATTGCAGGACTGCGGCGCCTTCTGTCAGAACGTTGCCATCGTCCAACCTGATGGTTGGCACATATCCCTTTGGATTGATCTGGTTGAAATCTTCACCGCTATCGGTTTTTCCTGTGTTGGCGTTGAATTTATCAATTTCAAACGGCAGTCCTGATTCGCGCAGAGCAATATGTGATGCCAATGAACAAGCGCCTGGGCTGTAATATAGTTTCATATGATCACCTTTTGGAAGTGTTGCAACATTGCAGGAACAATATACTCCACTACGATCGAGTGTCCCAGGTTGGCCGATCCCGGCCAAATTAGCGGTCAATCTCGCCGTGTATTGTACGACCGGTTGAAATCGCACGCGGAAGGCGGACAATTGACAGAAGGGACAATCAATACGCCGCGATACTCACCTCATACAATCCGCCGATCACCGTGTACTCGTCTTCTCCCTGCAACATTCCCGGCAGCAAGCTCGTATAGCAGAATACCTTGGACAGCGGCACGCGCGCGGTGAGCAGGTAGTCGCCAAACTCGTCGGCGCGTTCGCGGTTTGCAGTGAACGAGCTTAGGCTGTTGAACAGGACCACGCGGCGTTTGTCGTCCAGCGTGGCCAGCGTCTCATAGTCGTCCACGCGGTTCACGCCGCGATATAACGTAAGGTGTGTCTCCCCGGAATGCCGGCACGCGAGTTCGTACTGGCAATAGGTGTACAGCAGGTCGAACTGTGACTCCAGGGCATTGGTGCCGTACAGCGCGCCGGCGCGCATTTCCAGATAATGCCGATACGCCGCGCCCGATAGGTCGCGTATCTGGCCGCCATGATGGCGCGGCAGCAGGCCGAATCGCGATTCCACCCAGCCTTTCAAGGCAGCACCTTCCCGTCCATCGGCATCGAAGCTCCAGCCGCGCACCATGCGCAAATAGTCCGCCTTTTGGCGCCTGTGCGTCGCTTGTGATGTGTAGCCGGCCTGTTCCGGTTCGTCGAGATAAAACGATGCATTCATGTGCACACTGAAGGCGTCGGCGCGATCCGTGGCATCGTCGAGTTGCTCCAGCAGTTCGAACAGTCCGCGGTGGAACTGGGCGACGCCGTCGAGTTCGAGCGCGACCGGCGACTGTTGGAAGGTGAGTCCGCCCAGGATGTCGGCGGAAAGGTTGCAGCGGTTGATCGGCAGGCGTGCCGAGCGCGGCAAAACCGGATTTTGGCTTGTAGCTACTCCTACAAAGGCATCAGTCTTGTTGTGTTGCACATCCACAAATGCGTGTGAGGTTGTTTTGCTTTTCTCTTGCATTTCATATGGTTGGGTGTGTGTGGAGGGCGTGGCACGGAGCTTGCGATGTACTGGGTGCGAGCGACAGGTTTTCAATCGCAATTTAAATTCTGAAACTCTTAGGAGACTAACATGGCTCTGCGTCAATGCGCAATTTACGGGAAGGGCGGTATCGGAAAATCGACCACCACCCAGAACCTGGTGGCTGCTCTGGCTGAATCGGGCAAGAAAGTAATGATTGTCGGCTGCGATCCCAAGGCGGACTCAACTCGTTTGATTCTGCACTCGAAGGCACAAAACTCCGTCATGGAACTGGCTGCGGAAGCCGGCAGCGTCGAGGATCTGGAACTGGAAGATGTACTGTCCGTTGGTTTCGGCGGTATCAAGTGCGTTGAATCCGGCGGCCCTGAGCCCGGCGTCGGTTGTGCCGGTCGCGGCGTCATTACCGCCATCAACTTTCTCGAAGAAGAAGGCGCATATGACGAGGCACTCGACTTCGTGTTTTACGACGTGCTGGGCGACGTGGTGTGCGGCGGCTTTGCCATGCCGATTCGCGAAAACAAGGCGCAGGAGATTTACATTGTCTGCTCCGGCGAAATGATGGCGATGTATGCCGCAAACAACATTGCCAAGGGCATCGTGAAGTATGCGAACTCCGGCAGCGTGCGTCTGGCCGGCCTGATTTGCAACAGCCGCAACACCGACCGCGAAGACGAACTTATCATGGCACTGGCCGGAAAACTCGGCTCGCAGATGATCCACTTCATTCCGCGCGACAACGCCGTGCAGCACGCTGAGATCCGCCGCATGACTGTGATCGAATACGATCCCACGCACAAGCAGGCCGACGAGTATCGCTCCCTGGCGAAAAAGATCGTGGAGAACAAGAAGTTCGTTATCCCGACTCCGATCACTATGGACGAGCTGGAAGCATTGTTGATGGAATTCGGCATCATGGAAGCGGAAGACGAATCCATTATCGGCAAGAAAGCGGCCGAGTTGGCAGCTGCCTAAAAAGGTATTGAGGGCGACAGGTTGTACGTGTACGGCCTGTCAACCTTGGCAAATTGAAACTCTGACAGACGCCACAGATTAGTGGGTCATTAAAGGAGAATGAAATGACGGCATTAACGCGCGAAGAAACCGAAGCCCTGATCCAGGAGGTGCTTGAGGTTTATCCGGAAAAAGCGAAGAAGGACCGCGAGAAACACCTGGCGGTCAACGATCAATCCATCGAACAGTCCAAGAAGTGCATCACGTCAAACCGCAAATCGTTGCCGGGCGTGATGACCATTCGCGGCTGCGCCTACGCCGGTTCCAAGGGCGTGGTGTGGGGCCCGATCAAGGACATGATCCACATTTCCCACGGTCCGGTCGGCTGCGGTCAATATTCCCGTGCCGGTCGCCGCAACTACTACGTCGGCACCACAGGGATCAATACATTCGGCACGATGAACTTCACTTCCGATTTTCAGGAAAAGGACATCGTGTTCGGCGGCGACAAGAAGCTGGCCAAACTCATAGGCGAGATCGAACAACTGTTCCCGCTTAACAAGGGCATCTCCGTGCAATCTGAGTGCCCGATCGGACTGATCGGAGACGACATCGAAGCCGTGTCCAAGAAAGCGGCCAAGGAAATCGACAAGCCCGTCGTTCCCGTCCGCTGCGAAGGTTTCCGCGGCGTGTCGCAATCGCTGGGCCACCACATCGCCAATGACGCGATCCGCGACTGGGTCCTGCCGCGCCGCGATGGCAAGGTATTCGAGGGCACGCCCTACGACGTGGCCGTGATCGGCGACTACAACATCGGCGGCGATGCCTGGTCCTCGCGCATCCTGCTGGAGGAGATGGGTCTGCGCGTGGTTGCGCAATGGTCCGGCGACGGCTCCATCGCCGAGATGGAAAAGACGCCTTACGTCAAGGTCAACCTCATCCACTGCTACCGTTCGATGAACTACATCGCACGCCACATGGAAGAGAAGTACAACATTCCCTGGATGGAATACAACTTCTTCGGCCCGACCAAGGTCGCCGAGTCGCTGCGTGCCATCGCCGCTTTGTTCGACGACAAGATCAAGGAAGGTGCCGAGCGCGTGATCGCCAAGTACCAGCCGCTGATGCAAGCTGTCATCGACAAGTACAAGCCGCGCCTGCAAGGCAAGCGCGTCATGCTGTACGTGGGCGGCCTGCGTCCGCGTCACGTAATCGGTGCCTATGAAGACCTGGGCATGGAAGTGGTCGGCACCGGCTACGAGTTCGGCCACAACGACGACTACGACCGCACCATCAAGGATATGGGCAATGCCACGCTGCTGTACGACGACGTTACTGGCTTCGAGTTCGAAGAGTTCGTCAAACGTGTCAAGCCCGACCTGGTCGGTTCCGGCATCAAGGAAAAGTTCATCTTTCAGAAGATGGGCGTGCCTTTCCGTCAGATGCACAGTTGGGACTACTCCGGCCCGTATCACGGCTACGACGGCTTCGCCATCTTTGCGCGAGACATGGACATGACCTTGAACAACCCGTGCTGGAGCAAGATCACGGCACCGTGGTTGAAGAAGGCTGAACCGGAAGCAGTGAAGGCGGCAGCGTAACAAAAACCGGGCGGTGTGATGCCGCCCACCTGTCAATCTGTGCCGGCATCTGCATATGGGCAGTGCGGCCAAGGAGAAAAAAATGCAACAAGCTGATGACATCAAACCCTGTTATCCATTGTTCCGCCAGGACGAGTACAAGGAATCGATAGGCAACAAACAGACGCAATTCGAAGAGCGTCATGAAGCGAACAAGATCCAGGATACGTTCACATGGACCACCACGATGGAATATCGTGAGCTGAACTTCAAGCGCGAAGCGTTGACCGTGAATCCGGCCAAGGCATGCCAGCCGCTGGGCGCGGTACTGTGCGCACTAGGCTTCGAAAAGACCATGCCGTATGTGCACGGTTCGCAAGGCTGCGTGGCCTACTTCCGCACCTACTTCAACCGTCATTTCCGCGAGCCGATCTCCTGCGTGTCGGACTCCATGACGGAAGATGCAGCCGTGTTCGGCGGCCAGAAGAACATGATCGACGGTCTGGAAAACTGCAAGGCACTATACAAGCCGGATGTCATCGCGGTGTCCACAACCTGCATGGCCGAGGTGATCGGTGACGACCTGAATGCCTTCATTCGCAACACCAAAAAGGCGGGCAATATACCGGATGATTTTCCGGTTCCGTTCGCGCACACCCCTTCGTTCGTGGGTTCGCATGTGACCGGCTGGGACAACATGTTCGAGGGCATCATCCGTTACTTCACGCTGAACACCATGGACGACAAGGTGCCCGGCAAGAACGGCAAGATCAACATCGTTCCCGGCTTCGAGACGTATCTGGGCAACTACCGTGTCATCCATCGCATGCTCGACGAGATGGGCATCGCCCACACCATGCTGAGCGATCCGACCGAAGTGCTGGATACCCCGGCGGACGGACAGTTCCGGATGTACGCAGGCGGAACGACTCAGGACGAAGTGAAGGATGCGCCCAATGCAATCACCACGTTCCTGATGCAGCCGATGCAACTGGAAAAGACCAGAAAATTCCTCGATACGACCTGGAAGCATGAAGTGCCGAAGCTGAACATTCCGATGGGTCTGGAGTGGACGGACGAATGGCTGATGAAAGTTTCCGAAGTCACCGGCAAGCCGATTGCTGCCTCGCTGGTCAAGGAACGCGGCCGCTTCGTCGACATGATGACCGACAGCCATACCTGGCTGCACGGCAAAAAGATCAGCTTGTACGGCGACCCTGACTTCACGCTGGGCATGACCAAGTTCCTCACCGAACTGGGCATCGAGCCCCTGCATGTGCTATGCAACAACGGCAGCAAGAAGTGGACAAAGGCCATGGAGAAGATGTTGGCCGAGACTCCATACGGAAAGAACACACAACTGTTCGCGGGTGCTGACCTGTGGCACTTCCGTTCGCTGGTATTGACCGAGAAGCCGGACTTCATGATTGGCAACAGCTATGCCAAGTTTATCCAGCGCGACACATTGCACAAGGGCAAGGAGTATGAAGTTCCTTTGATCCGCATCGGCTTTCCGATCTTTGATCGTCACCACCTCCATCGTTCCACGACGCTTGGTTACGAGGGTGCCATGCAGATGCTCACGACGCTGACCAATGCGGTGCTGGAGCGTCTGGACGAAGAGACCAGAGGCATGGGAACTACGGACTACAACCACGATCTGGTTCGTTGATGCGGCGATGAGCCTGCTGTGCGCACCGATGGCGGCGTTGGGCGGTACTCGGAATCCTCACGTACTACGTGTACGTTCCGGCTCCTCCGCTCCCTCCGTCTGCCTTGCCCTCGGCGCGCTCACTGGGGCTCCTCACTCGCATCAATTCCGTGAGTTAAGAAAGGAAGCAGTAATGGCAAACATCATGATCCAGGGCAGCAAAGGTGCGTATGTGTTCTACCTGCCCAAGCGCGACCTTGAGGACAGCATCGTCTCGATGGAGTTCGATACCCCGGAAAAATGGGGTGGAGAGATCAGGCTCAACAACGGCGGCACGTATTACATCGAGCCGCAGGCCGCACCGGCGAGGCTGCCGATCTCCCTGCGCGCGAAGCGCCTGGATGCTGCGGAATAAACGATTAGGAGAGCTATCATGGCAATGAAGATCGATACGAATCTGTGTACATCTTGCGGAGATTGTGAGCCGGAATGTCCCACGGCCTCAATCAGCGTGAAGAAGAGTTTGTACATCATCAACGCAAACGATTGTACCGAATGCGATGGCGAATACGACAAGCCGCAATGCGTGAAGGTGTGTCCCATCAAGGGTTGCATCACACAACTGGCGGCGTAGGGGCCAACCTGAACTGCAATGAGGTGACAGTATGACTACCACCACAGTTATCACCAAAGCCGCAGCGTTGCGCATCGTGCAGGCCGCGCGCGTCCTTGCCGATGTGAATGCCGGTGTTTTCGCGTCCAGACTGGGAGATAGTCTCGGCCTGCCCGTCACCGAGGAAAAGCTGTCCAAAGTGACGGTGGCCGACCTGAAACTCATCCTTTCCGGCGAGGAGACGGTCGAACCGGACGTGGATGGAGCCTCCATCAAGCTGGCCGTGCGTTACCTTTGGGGTGATTCCGGCGATGCGGAGCCGCTTCCGCCGATGGAGCCTTATGCGGAGGGGGAGATCCCCGGCAGCTTGCGTGTGGCCGTTGCCTCAAACAGCGATGAAAACCTCGACGGACACTTCGGCTCTTGCCCGCGCTTTCTGATTTACCAGGTCGGACGCAATGAAATGCGTCTTATCGACGCGCGTCCCACATTCATCGCCGACGATGCTGACGACAAGAACGTGGCGCGAGCTGCACTCATCAGCGACTGTCAAATAGTGTATGTGCAATCCATAGGCGGGCCGGCGGCGGCCAAAGCAGTGCGCGCCAACGTTCATCCGATAAAGATTCCGGATGGCGGGAAAGCGCGCATCACGTTACAGCGCCTGCAGGCCGTGCTCGACGCGCCCCCTCCGTGGTTGGCAAAGATACTCGGTGTGGAGGCGAAATCACTGCGCAAATTTGACGTGACCGGGAAAGAGTAAGGTCATCCAATGATCATTCCAGAGACTCTCGAGAAGATTGCAACTGTTACGGCATCTCTGAGCGAGCTTAACGACGACACATTGTCCTTACTGAAAAAATCATGGCCGGACCTGCGCTTCACTTTGTGCCACGACAATGATATGCCCGCGCGGATGCCCGCCGCCTTGTGCCGCGAGCGATTCAATTTGTATCTGGTCAATGGCGGCGAACACTGCCTCAGTCTGACTGATGATCCCTTGCATGCCATTGGTGTCGTGGTGGCGCGTGTGGATGAGGATTAAGGTCCTGCAGGTTCAGGCAGATGAAAACTTCGGCCCGGGCGACTGCTTTTTGCTTCTGAAATTGTTTGGGTAAAGTCGTTGCGTAGAAAGGCTGGCATATGCGAAGAGCTGAGGCCGTCGCTGTCATGACCGCGGCCCACCATTTGCAGCCCACGAGATCGAGGTTCTCTGCTCCGCATGACCAAGGCGGTTTGCCACGCAACTCTGGGCTGTCTGGCCCCTCGGAGTGGATGACCTCTCAAATAATCGACATATCGAACGTGTCTACGACAACACTCAATTACCAGAGCTTAGACGTCAAGGACACCATTCTTAATGGTTGAAAGAGAATGACAGGAATCGATAGTAGCTCGGGGTGGTGAAGAACTGCACGCAGCCATGGAACGGCGCCCGTTGCCTCCTTCGAGCCCGCTCGACTTGGTGGACGAGGTCCCCCTCGGCGACGACGAGCCGCGCCTACGTGGCCGCCGCCCGGGCAGCCAACACG
>CAVRYQ010000126.1:0-11052 GCA_963725375.1 uncultured Pseudomonadota bacterium
CCACAAGGTTGCATCCGCTGTTCCAGGCCCTGCGCGCGCACGACTTCGAGATCTGGGCGCAGACCCTGCTGGCCGAGCGTCAGATGGCGGGGTTCCCGCCGTTCGTGTTCCAGGCACTGCTGAGCGCGGAAGGCAAGCAGGAAAGCGAGGCCAACAATTTCCTGAAGCAGGCGCGCAGCGCAGCGCAGGACTTGAGGATGCCGGTCGAAGTGTACGGCGTCGTCCCTGCCGCCATGCCCAAACGGGCCAATCACCACCGCGCGCAACTGCTGGTGCAGGCAGACAAGCGCAGGGCGCTGGCAGAATTCTTGCGCGCCTGGAAGCCGATACTGAATGATTTGCCTGCAAGCAAATTGCGCTGGGCGCTGGACGTTGATCCGATGGAATTCTGAACAAGCGCATCGGGTGACTTGAATATTCCCCGGTCCACGCCGATGCGTTGCAGGGCTACAATGGCATCCATGCTCAAGCAAGGAATACGATGACGACAAACCCGCAACTACTGGAATTCCTCGCCGCAATTACCGGCCGCGACAGCGTATTGATCGGCCCGGATGCCACGCCTTACGGCAGAGACTGGCGCGGTCGCTACGCAAGCGAAGCGCTGGCGGTGGTGTTTCCTTCCGACACGCAACAGGTCAGCGCTGTGGTGAAATTGTGCGCGGCGAACAGGGTAGCCATCGTGCCGCAGGGCGGCAACACCAGCCTGTGCGGCGGATCGGTGCCGCTGGCGGGATCCATTCCGCAGATCATCGTCAACCTTTCGCGCTTGAACCGTGTTCGCGCCGTTGATGCTACCAACTACACCATGACAGTTGAAGCGGGCTGCACGCTGGAGTCGCTGTACGCAGCGCCCGAGGCCGCGGATCGGCTGTTCCCGCTTGGCCTTACCGCGATCGCGCCGCACTGCGAGATTGGCGGCAACCTGTCCACGAACGCGGGCGGCATCAACGTGCTGCGCTACGGTACGGCTCGCAATCTGGTGCTCGGGCTGGAAGTGGTGCTGCCGGACGGGCGCATCTGGGATGGCTTGCGCGGCCTGCGCAAGGACAATACCGGCTACGACCTCAAGCAATTGTTCATCGGCGCCGAAGGCACGCTGGGCATCATTACAGCGGCAGTGCTGAAACTCTTTCCGCGCCCCAAATCAGTGGCGACCGCCTGTATCGCGGTGCGCGACCCCGCAGCCGCGGTCAAGTTGCTGGCACATTTGCGAGCCAGTTGCGGCGACACGATCGATGCCTTCGAATTCATTTCGCGCTCCTGTCTGGACTTGGTGTCCAAGCATATCCCCGATACCTGCGAACCTTTCGTCTCCCGGCATGAATGGATCGTCATCACCCGCCTGGCGGATGTGCTGCCTGCACCGCTGGATGCAGCCCTGCACTACGCGCTCAACTCATTTGGCGATGGCATCGTCGAATTCGAGGTCACCACCAACAAGGACGATGCCGAACGCTGGTGGATACTGCGCAAGAACATCGCCGAGGCGCAGAAGAGGGAAGGCATCAGCATCAAGCACGACATTTCGGTACCGATCAGCCGCGTGGCGGATTTCATCGAGCAGGCGAGCGCCGCATTGCGAAAGGCGTTTCCCGGTATCCGCATCGTCGCCTTCGGCCACATGGGCGACGGCAACATCCACTACAATACCTCCATGCCGGACGCGGCGCAGAACAAGGCGTTCATCGCGCAGCACGAGAACGAAGTGCATCACCTAGTTTACGAGTTCGTGGCAAAGCTGCAGGGCAGCATCGCCGCCGAGCATGGACTGGGCCAGCTCAAGCGAGAAGAAATCACCCACTACAAGAGCGCGCTGGAACTGGAGCTGATGCGCAGCATCAAGCACACTCTTGATCCGCACGGGCTGATGAATCCCGGGAAGGTGATATAGAACACCAGGTCACATCACGATATTGCAATTCAACTCAAGGAAATGTGCCATGGCAAATCAACCCGAGATCACCAATATGGCCCTGTTCTGCGATTTCGAGAACGTGGCGCTGGGCGTGCGTGATGCCAAGTATGCACAGTTCGACATCAGGAAAGTGCTGGAACGCCTGCTGCTCAAGGGCAGCATCGTGGTCAAGAAAGCCTATTGCGACTGGGATCGCTACAAGGAATTCAAGGCCACCATGCACGAGGCCGCTTTTGAGCTGATCGAGATCCCGCATGTGCGCCAGTCCGGCAAGAACTCCGCAGACATCCGTATGGTCGTAGATGCGCTCGACCTCTGCTACACCAAGGCGCACGTTGATACCTTTGTCATCATCAGCGGCGATTCGGATTTTTCGCCGCTGGTGTCCAAGCTGCGCGAGAACAACAAATACGTGATCGGAATTGGCGTGAAGGATTCCACCTCCGATTTATTGAGCGCCAATTGCGACGAGTTCATTTTCTACGATGACCTGGTGCGCGAGCAGGAAGCGAAGAAGAAGCAGGCTGCCAGAAAGGTTCCCGCCAAGGTAAAAGCGGGAGCCTCAAGACCGACCGAAGCGAAGGGCGAAGAAGACAGGCGCCAGGAAGCGCTCGATTTCCTTGTGGAAACGGTCGAGGGGCTGATCTCGGAACGCGGCTCGGACGAGAAGATCTGGGGTTCGATGGTCAAGACCACCATGCAGCGGCGCCGGCCCGGTTTCAATGAGTCATTCTACGGCTACCGCTCGTTCAGGGAGCTGATGGAAGATGCGCAGCAGCACAAGATGCTGGCGTTGGCGCGCGACGAAAAGTCGGGGCAGTACACAATACGCCTGCCTGCCGCAGATTGAAGGCCGTGCAGTAACTGCACTTGATAAAGGGTCACTCGCCACTTTCCGTTTTTTTCCAAATTGACTTTTTCGCACCGAGGCGTAATCTTTGAAGCAGTGTAGCGAGTGTCGCTACACCTTGTCGCTGTAGCATGTATATGCCAAGCTGTTCGGCCGCGGCTTTCCAGTCACGAACGAACCGCCTTCACATCGGAATTTCCGGAGCTTCCGGAAATTCACCAAGCTTAACATCCAGTGTACTCAACAGCGATATCGGCAATAGTTCGGCATACAACTATTCAAATTGCTTATTTCACACTGAGGAGAATCAAGATGTCACTACGGATAAATGACGTGGCTCCGGATTTCAGCGCGGAGACAACAAAGGGCCCGATCAATTTTCATGATTGGATCGGAAAAGGCTGGGCGATCCTGTTTTCCCATCCCAAAGACTTCACTCCCGTCTGTACGACGGAGCTGGGCTACATGGCCAAGCTGGAGCCCGAGTTCAAGAAGCGGAACTGCAAGATTATCGGCCTGAGCGCAGACCCCGTGGCCAATCACGCCAAATGGGCGAAAGATATCGAAGAGACGCAGGGCTACGCGGTGCAGTATCCGATCATCGGGGATATCAATCTGGCCGTGGCAAAACTCTATGACATGCTGCCCGCCATGGAGTCCGGAATGCCGGAAAACCGGACCGCAGCGGCAAACGCAACCGTGCGCTCGGTATTCGTCATCGGTCCGGACAAGAGGATCAAATTGATGCTGACCTATCCGATGACAACCGGCCGTAACTTCGACGAAATCCTGCGAGTTCTGGATTCGATGCAATTGACAGCCGAGTACAAGGTCGCCACACCCGTCAACTGGGAGAGCGGCGATGAGGTCATCATCGCGTCCTCGGTATCGGATGACGAGGCGAAGGGAATGTTCAAAGAGGGTTGGAAAACAATCAAGCCCTATCTGCGCATGGTAAAACAGCCGCACTCCCATACTCGTTAACGCAGCCCGGGCGCGGACATCGAACAGTTGTGAGCGGCAGGCTGCCGCCTGCCGCAGGCTATTTCACATTACCGGAACGGTTTTCGACAAATCGCGCCAGTTTGTGCACGGCAGCATAGACCAGCAACACCACCGCGAGGCTGGACAGGTATCCGGCCAATACATCAGCCGGGAAATGCGCGCCCAAGCTGCTTCTGGAAATTCCGACCCACAATACGAAGGCCACGCCCGCGATGCGCCATTTGCGGCTCAATACGGGCCACAGGCTGGCCACGACCAGCATCGCGAAGGAGGAATGGCCGCTGGGCAGGCTATGGTGGTATTCGGGTGCGCCGATGATATTTACGGTGCCTTGCGGTAGGGCGAGCGGCGGACGCGGAAAGTCCAGCAACGGCTTCAGGAACCCCAGCAGCAGACCGTCCAGCAGATAGGCGATGCAGAACACGGTGACCACCGACGTCCAGCGCATCACCTGTGTGTGATGGCGCCGAATATCCGCATCCGGCTTGTGCACAACGATCAGCATGATCAGCGTAAGCAAGCAGACGTAGGGCGCGAAAAGGTTGTGATCGCCCAGCGCGGTTCCCAGCAGCATGACCTGATCCAGCCATTCGAACCGGATGTCGTTGATGACATGAAACAGCCAGGCGTTGGCACCACCCCAATCATAGAAAAGTTCTTTCATGACAGCCCGACCTACGCTGCAAGCGCCAAGCCCCACATGATCAGGCCGCCCGCGGCAGACACACCGGCCAGGGCGAACAGCCAGGTCTTGCGCGTCAACACTGTAATGGACGCCAGCGAGATGGCGATCTGGATCAACGTCATGGCTTGCGCCAGCTTATGGTGAGGATGCATCGCGTGTTCGCTTTCCTCGTTGGCTTTTTCCGATTCTGCTTCCAGCGCCTCTGCTTTGGCCTTGATCTCCTTCTTGTCGTTTTCGTATTTCTCGATCTGGGCCTTGTAATAATCATGCTTGTTCGCGGGCGCCATGTCGGCTGCAAGTTCCATCAGATGTCCCTTGTTGCTTTTTGACTGGTAAAAATTCCATTGATCGGAAGCCTGCGCTTTTTTCAGCACGGCTTCGTTCTTGAACAGCATGGCCTGGTTCTGCGTATCGCCACCCTGATAGCTGACGATTGCGCCTACAGATGCGAGAATCGCGGTGAAGATGGCGACCTGCCCGCCCAGTTTGTCGCCGCTGTGCGCGCCGTGCTCTACTGCGTGGTCGTGGGCGCCGTGAACGTGAAATCCTTCTGACATGACATTTCCTTACAAGTAGGTTTGAATAACAGATGCGCATTTTATACTGCGAAGCGATCTGAAAGTCCTCATTAAGACGCGATGGAACCGGATGGGCGCGCATGATTCCATGTCCGCCGCAGTGGTTGCGCGGGAGATCACCGGCCGGGACGCTCATTCTGACTGTCGGACGCGCGTTCGGGAGCCATCAACCCGTGCTCGGATGCTATAATCCGCGCCTCTTTAAAGGTGCTGCTTCATGTCCGCTGTCCTGAATGTCAAAACCCATTTGTCCGAATTGTTCGCGCAGGCCTTGCGCGAGGTTGCGCCCGACCAGAGCGGCGCGATAATTCTCATCGAACGCCCGAAACAGGTTGCGCACGGAGACTACGCTTGCAATCTCGCGATGCAATTGGCCAGGCCCTTGCGCAAATCGCCGCGCGACATCGCGAATGCGCTGATCGCGGCCCTGCCTAAATCCGGGGTCATTGAAAAACTGGAGATCGCGGGCGCCGGATTCATCAATGTATTCATCACGACCGCGGCCAAACAGGAAGTGGTGCACGGCGTGCTCAAGGCGGGTGCAGGTTACGGACATGTACACATCGGACGCGGACGCAAGGTTGGTGTGGAATTCGTTTCCGCCAACCCGACCGGCCCGCTGCATGTCGGCCACGGGCGCGGCGCGGCCGTCGGCGATTGCCTGTGCAACGTACTGCATGCGGCGGGCTGGAACGTGACGCGGGAGTTCTATTACAACGACGCGGGCGCGCAGATAGATAATCTGACGCTGTCGGTGCAGTTGCGCTGCAAGGGCTTGACACCCGACGATCCGTCGTGGCCGGAATCGGGCTATCGCGGCGATTACATCGTCGATGTGGCCAAGGCCTATATGGCAAAAGAAACGGTCGAGGCGGACGACCAGAACATTGCGGGCAAGGGCGACGCCGACGACGCAGAAGCGATCCGCCATTTTGCCGTGGCAGCAATACGTTGCAGAGAGAGAGGAGCTGAAGAAGAACGACGTCGTTGTTGTCGTCGATGAGTGCGAAGGTGGATTGATCGATGAAGAAGAAGAAGAAGATAAAGAAATTGAATCGAAGATCGATGAAGATTTGAAGTTGGATCGTCGGATCGTAAGCCGATGAACCGCCGTTGCGCCGTCGATTGATCCGCCGTCGGGCGACCGTGAAGAAGAAGTATTGAAAGAATGATCAACGTGGTGATCGATAAGTGCGTCTGCGGGTGGACGAAGTCGTCGGACGATTGATCGACGTTGTTGTTGAAGAAGAAATTGATATTGAAGAAATTGATGATCAAGATGGTTGTTGTTAAGAGAAATTGGAAGAAATTCAAATTGAAAAATTGATAAAGAAGATATTGATCGTCGGATCGGTGGACGTTGGATACGTATGATTCGCCGTCGTCGGATGAAGATGAAGAAGAAGAATAAGTGGAAGAAATCGATGATCGATTCGGGTCGAGGACGTCTGTTGTCGATCTGTGAAGTTGGTGGTTGAAGAGATTGAAGGTCGGATTCGATTGATGAAGAATGAAGGACGTTTAAGGATGAAGAAGATTCGCGAGTATTGATCCGTGATTGATGAAGAACGATGATCAGTGCGGTTGAGTTGATCGGGCGAGGTTGAGGAGGAGGAGAGAGAGTGGATTGAGTCGTTGGAGTTTGGGCGGGAAGAAGGATATTTTTTCTGTAGTCTACTTGGTTAGGTTAGGTATTGCTAATAACGTGCAATGAGTGTTGTGATTTCGCCTAGTTTTGAGGGCAAAATTATGGCGTTGCAGCTCTACCGCCGCTACCGCAAAGAGTGCGAAGCCGGGGGGGGCGGTAGACTCCCAAAGCGGACGGTTTGAAGAGGGCCGCAGAGGCTGGAAACACTGCGCCAGCCCGATCCATGCCACTGGCTCCATCGCCGGAAAGTTCAGCCGCCAATCGACCGGGGAATGGGACTGGGAGCAAGCAAAGTCGGTTGCCACAGCGTGGGAATCTGCAGGCTCCTGGCCTTCAGAAGGTTCTCAACCTGAACCGAAGCCAGCCCCCGTCGTATGCTGCTCTGCATGACGAAGTACAAACGGTCCAGGTCCCTGAGAAGTCGAATTGATCGGTTCCCGTTCCAGTCGTGCTGTCGTCCACGTTGACCACCCTGTCCGGGGTATATTCGCTCGCTCAAATATCGAATGCAGTTCCCAGGGGTCCTACGTGACAACATGTTCCCGGTTGGTCCGATTCTCTACCTCCTTTGAGCTGATCTGAATCACCTTTTCTTGCCGAGATGACTCGTACGCTGCGAACACCAACTCCAGGGTCTTATAGTTATCTTCCGCAGTCGTTTCGGCTGAGCCTTCCGCGCGCAGTGCGCTCAAAAGGTTCGCATTGCAGGAGACAATGCTGCAGTGGACGACATGATAGTCCGGGTGAACCCACCTATATGGGACTGGCGGATATCGTTTCGAGTGGGTGCCGGACGCCGTTGTGACACGCACCCAATAGTCACGCGCGACCTCTATCGTACCGTGGGGCCCTTCGACGAATACGAGGGTCTGTGGAAAGTAATCGCACTCGACGGGGCTCTCCGGATAACCAATCTCACAGGTGACTGTGGTACCGCTGCCCATCGTCATCATCACCGACGCGACGTCTTCACCTTTGTTATCTTTATGCACCCGCTGAGTTTGGCAGTATAGCCTTCCGGCCTCGCCAAAAAGGAACCGGGCGAGATCCAGAATATGCGTACCCATGTCCGTGAGAATGAACTCCTCCAGATCCTTGATTTGAGGCTCATTGATGTAGACGGGGAATGACGAGACCATGGATATTCGAGCTCGAAAGGGAGGGCCAATCGCGCCCTCATTTAACACACGCTTTAGTTCTCGCAATTGGGTTTGCCAGCGCCAATTCTCATGAATGAGATACGGCACGCCGGCATCGCGACAGGCGTTGAGGTTCGCTCGCGCAACCTCCAGCGAAGGCGCCATGGGCTTCTGGCTAATCACCGGTACGAGGTGGGCGGCGGCGTCCTGCGAGCCGCCGGCTTCCGCGCCTGCAAGCGCTGCGACCCGAAGGGCGAGCGCGCCGGCATCGCCCAGGCCGTGGTGCGCGACGCCTGTGCCGCCATCGAGGCATCGGACGACATCCCCTCGCTCGACGCGCTGGCCACGCGCGCCGGCTACTCGCGCTTCCACTTCCTGCGGCTGTTCCGCGACCACACCGGGCTCACGCCCCGCGCCTACGCCGAGGGCGTGCGCGCCCGCAAGCTGCGGCAGCTCGCTGGCGCAAGGCACGCGCGTGGCGGACGCAGTGGCCGGCGCCGGCTTCGGCTCGGAATCCCGCGTCTACGAAAAAACCCACGCGCTGCTCGGCATGACCCCGGGCGCGGCCCGCCGCGGCGGCGCGGGCGAAATCATCCGCACCGCCGCCGCCGACTGCCGGTTCGGCCGCCTTCTGGTCGGCGCCACCGACAAGGGCGTCTGCTTCATCGGCTTTGCCGAGCCGGACGACGCCTTACTCGCTGACCTCCGCCGCCGCTTTCCGCGCGCCCGCATCGAGGCCGGCGACGCAGCCCTGGCCAGCACGGTGCGCGCCGTGCTGGACTTCCTGGAGGAGCCGAAGCAGGCGCTGGGACTGCCACTCGACCTGCGTGGCACTGCGTTCCAGCAACTGGTGTGGCGCACGCTGACCCGCATTCCCGCCGGCGAGACCCGCAGCTATGCCGAGGTAGCGGCGATGGTTGGCAACCCCCGCGCGGTGCGGGCGGTGGCGCGGTCCTGCGCGACCAACCCGGTGGCCTTGGCCGTGCCGTGCCACCGCGTGGTGGGCAGCGACGGTGCGCTGACCGGCTACCGCTGGGGCGTGCCGCGCAAGCGCGCGCTGCTGGAGCGCGAGGCGGCGGTGGCCGGGGACGAAGCGGCGACGCCGCCGTGCAGGGGGGAATGCACGGCGGCGCCGTCAGGCGCGGCAAGGGGGGTCACCGCGCCGCGGGATGCGGCCGCGACGGCCCGTCCCGAGGGGGACTCACGCCGAAAACGCCGTGGCTGCCGTGGCGTTCCGCAGCGGCCGGTCACGTTGGAGTTGTGATGCGCGCCGGAAACCACTGCCGCTGGCTTGACACAACGCGGCGGTTGCCACGCGCTACCTAAGCGGACTGGCGCAGACCGAGGACTGCATGCTCGCCTCGATGGCCGCAGTGGTTGAGAGCCGCTGCGAACAGCAGTTCCAGCACTTGAAGACGCCAAGGGCGAATGAGGCTTGGCGGAGTGCCGGTGCCGGGCTGGCGGGCACGGCATCACCAGGTCGCCAAGGTCATGGTAGCAATGCTGTTCATCGCCGAACAACGCGCGGCGCATCAGCCCGGCCTGGGGTTGCTGACGCCCCGCACCGATTTCAAATTGACCGGCACCCGACCAGAACTACCCGTTCGCGAGCAATCGTGAAAAGTGCTCGCCTCGGGGGACCTGCCGGCGCCATCCTGTGCTGCACCGCAACAGGAGCGCAGTGATGGGAAAACCGCCGGTATCCAGCCGTCACCGGGCACGCCAACCGTTGCGCTGATGCTGCAAGGCGGCGGGGCGCTCGGCGCCTACCATATCGGCGCCTACCAGGCGCTCGCGGAGCATGGCCTGCATCCGGACTGGGTGGCGGGCATCTCGATCGGCGCAATCAACGCCGCGGTCATCGCCGGCAACCCGCCGGACGAGCGCGTGGACTCGGCTGGCCGGACTGTGGGAGGCGATATCCTGGCCCGATCTGCCGGCGCCGTGCCAGGCGAACCTGTGGCAGACGCTGCACAACATCGCCAGCAACTCCGAGGCGTTGCTGTTCGGCCAGCCCGAATTTCTTCACGCCCCGGCTGGTGAACCCCTATCTGCGGCCCCCCTGCCGCCGGAGGAGGTCAGCTTCTACGACACCTCACCGCTGTTGCTGACGCTGCGGCGGTTCGCGGATTTCGCACTGATCAACCGCCGCGCGGTCCGGCTGAGCCTGGGCGCGACCAACCTCGCCACCGGCGACCTGGAATTCTTCGACAACCATCGACAGGCGATCGGACCGGACCACGTGCTGGCCAGCGGTTCGCTGCCGCCAGGGTTCCCGGCCACGAAGGTGGTGGCAAGCCGTACTGGGATGGCGGATGCGTTTCCAACTCGCCGCTCGATGCCGTCGTCGACGAGCCCGGCTATCCACGCATGGTGGTATTCCTGATCGACCTGTGGAACGCCGCGGGACCGCTGCCGGAGACGATGAACGACGTGTTGTGGCGCGCCAAGCAGATCCAGTATGCGAGCCGCACGGCACACCATGTCGATAGCGGTCGCCACCAAGGTGAACCTGCGCCACGCCCTGCGGCTACTGGCCGCGGCGCGGCGGCCGGCGGAGGCGGTGCCCGGACGATCCCGCACTGACCCCGCAGCGGCTGGACATCGTGCACGTCGTGTATCGCCCGGAAGCGGGCCAGCTTCCCAACAGCGACGCCGAGTTCTCCCGCAGCTCGATCGCCGAGCGGCGCGCCGCCGGGGTATCGCGACATGCAGGTCGCGCTGACAGCGGCGCCGTGGCTGCGGCGCGAGATGCCGGCGCAGCTCGGTGCGCTGGTGCATCGAGTGGAGCAGGGGACGGTGGTGACGCGGCCGGAACCAAATCTGCGAAGCATGGCGGACCGCGCGAGTACCGCGCACGGATAGACGTGATGAGTTGGCGGGATACGGCGTGTGACCTATCGGTCCATACAACGAATTGTTGTTTTATTTTCAGTTAATAATCCTATTAATTGTATCCCCAAGAGCGCTTGGTTCATCGGCGAGAGGCAATGTCATCAGCAGCCTGTAAAATATTCCGACAATGCTGTCACGAAAGGGTCTGACGCCACCGCACAGCACAAGAAAATTGCAACGTTACAATGAGCTTTGCATCGGCTTGCCAAGCGCGATACGCGGCTAGCTTGGAAAAAGCTTGTTATACGCGTAGGTTTCCAGTTCGATTCGGCAGAATTACGTGCTCGCATATGTTCGTTTCGTCCTCCCACTGCCCGCTCCCATAAATCATCTG
>CAVRYQ010000127.1:0-24009 GCA_963725375.1 uncultured Pseudomonadota bacterium
CATCACCGCCGCGCAGATCGACAGGATCGGCGACATCAAACTCTCCGCAAACTGGATGGCTGCTGCCGGTCATCACGGCGAAGACGCCGCGCTGTTCGATACTGTCAGGGCCGTGGGCATGGAGCTGTGCCCGCAACTGGGCATCAGCATCCCGGTTGGCAAGGACTCCATGAGCATGAAGACGACATGGACGGAGGGCGAACAGGGCAAATCCGTTACGGCACCGCTGTCGCTGATCGTCACTGCCTTCGCGCCGTGCAGCGATGCGCGCAAGACGCTCACGCCGCAACTGTCGGCCGATACCGACACCATCGTACTGCTGTTTGACCTGGGTGGCGGCAAGAACCGCCTGGGCGGCTCGGCACTGGCGCAGGTGTACAAGCAGACAGGCGATGTGGCGCCCGACGTCGACAGCGCCCGGCAGCTCAACGCGTTCTTTGGCTTGATTCAGCGCCTCAACCGGGAAGGCAGGCTGCTGGCCTATCACGACCGTTCCGACGGCGGGATGCTGGCAGCGCTGTGCGAGATGAGCTTCGCTTCGCACATCGGCCTGGATATCCGCTTGGACGAATGCAAGGGTGACGACCTCGGCATCCTGTTCAACGAAGAGCTCGGCGCGCTGGTACAGGTGCGTCGCGCCGATCTGGCCGACATTTTTGTGCAATGTGACGACGCCGGTCTGGGCAATGTGCATGAAGTGGCGCGCCTCAACAAGCGCGGTACCATCAGTATCACGCGCGGCAAGACGCTGCTGTACAGCGAAAATGCGATCACGTTGCGCCGCATCTGGTCCGAGACCACCTACCAGTTGCAAAAGCTGCGCGACAACCCGGCCTGCGCGCAACAGGAATACGAGCGCACGCTGGATGCGAAGGACGCCGGGCTGCAGGCCGTGCTCACTTACGACCTCAACGAAAACGTGGCCCCCGCATTGCTGGAGTCGCGTCCCCGGATGGCGATCCTGCGCGAGCAGGGCGTGAACGGCCACGTCGAGATGGCCGCCGCATTCGACCGTGTCGGCTTCACCGCCGTGGACGTGCACATGAGCGACATCATCAGCGGTCGCGTGAAACTGGGCGATTTCAAGGGTGTGGTGGCCTGCGGCGGATTCTCCTACGGCGATGTGCTGGGCGCGGGCGAAGGCTGGGCGAAATCCATCCTGTTCAACCCGAGGGCGCGCGACGAGTTCGAGGCTTTCTTCCAGCGCAACGATACCTTCGCACTGGGCGTGTGCAACGGCTGCCAGATGATGAGCAACCTGCATGAGATCATCCCGGGTGCGGTAAACTGGGCGCACTTCGCGCGCAACCAGTCGGAGCAATTCGAGGCGCGCTTCGTCATGGTTGAAGTGCAGCCGACTCCGTCCATTCTGTTCGAGGACATGGTTGGCAGCCGCATGCCCATCGTGGTGGCGCATGGCGAAGGTTATGCCGATTTCGGCAATACCAAACGCCTGCATGCGGTACAACCGCTGGTGACGCTGCGTTACGTCGATCACTCCGGCAAGCCGACGACAACTTATCCGCTCAACCCCAACGGTTCACCGCAAGGCATCACCGGGCTCACCACGCCGGATGGACGCTTCAGCATCATGATGCCGCACCCCGAGCGCGTGTTCCGCGCCGTGCAGAACTCCTGGCATCCGGACACATGGAAGGAGAACGGCGCCTGGCTGCGTATGTTCCAGAACGCAAGGAAGTGGGTGGGGTAGAGTTGACATACCCATATTGGGTAGTAAGATGCCCGCCATGGGCATTAAAGCCAAAACTTCCGCTGTGGTTCGGCATGTCAGTTTGTCCGCTGCGCTGTTCTCCAACACGCAGCAGCGGGTGCTCGGATTATTGTTCGGCAACCGGCGCGGAGTTTTTTTGCCACCGAACTGATCGGATTGTCCGGGGGCGGTTCCGGCGCGGTACAGCGGGAGCTGAAACGCCTTGATGAGTGCGGTCTGGTGACCGTCAGGCGCGTGGGAAACCGGAAACATTATCAGGCGAACCCTCAGTCGCCGATTTTTGCCGAACTTTGCGGCATTGTGCAGAAGACCTTGGGACGGCCCCAGCCGCTGGCCGAACAGATCACCAAACCTGCTGAAAAGGCCCGACCCGAGTGGAACGAGAACAGTGCTTGGCTGCGCATGTTCCGGAATGCAAGGAAACTGGCGGGGTGAACGTTTCATAGGCCTCTCCGGCGTCTGGGGTCACCGATGCCGAATCATTGTGTTGCTGATGCTTTCTTTTCTTTGTGGGGTGTGTCAGGCGCTTCGTCTCCGAATTCTAGCCAGTCGCTCCCGAACAACTCCATCGGGTGTTGCGCGCGATCCGAGCCATTGCCGCAATACATCGCATCAACAGCGCAGTATCTGTCGCACCCCCAGCAAATCCGTTCCGGGTGTGCCGGATGTATCGGGATCTTCTTGGCCATCTCACGTTTATTCAGACTTGCCGGTTGCGCGGTGCTTGCAGGGAAGCGCAGTTCATTTGACTTTTCTCAACGCCGACAATCGCGTCCTTGTGTCCGAACGAATACCCATTTCGCACGTTCGAAATATTGCCGCATAAACATGTGCACAGTATACAACGTTATGGCGTGATTGGAAGCCGGTGCGGAAATCGTCATGGCAGGTGCGGATAAAAGATTCGAGCGGGATTCAGCCAGGCATTTTGTGCATCGCACGATATTGTTACTTCTGATTGAACAGGTCATCCAGCGGATTTTTTTGTGCGGGCGCGCTTACGGAGACTTTCTTTGCAGTGAATTCCTCTTCAATGTTGTCGCGATAGAAACTCCAGGCCGCCCCGGAACTGCTGAGTCGGCGCCAGATGTCCTCGCTCACGCCGCCGAACTGGAGCACGTCGCCATTGTAGAGCTGAACCTGCAGCATGCGCGCACGCGCGTCGTAGCCGATGGCGCGCAGTTTGCCGGAATTGATCTTTTTCATTTCCATCATTATGGGGACTCCTACCTGTGTCTCGCGGCGTGCGTACCGTGCAATATGCCCGTCGCGGAAGCGCAGGCGAGACAGACTCTATTTGAGCAGGCTGGACAGTGTCAATATCGCCGCAACGGATATTGAAGCGTGTCGGCAAAGATGGACTTGGCGCCGGACCCGACGGCCGGGATGGTCAGAAATTGTAGATGCCGATGTAATGCGTTGTTGTCTGCTGCTCATCCTTGACAGCGGTGATCGTCAGCCATCAGGGATGGAGAACGCGATGTTCTTTGGTTCGAATGCGAATCTCCCCGCTCCAGGAGCCATCCTCAAGCAGATGTTTCCAGAGCCCCTCATAAAAACCGCGATCATGCGCCCCGGACTTGAATATGCGCGGATTCGTGCCAACGATCTCTTCCATGCTGTAACAGGTTTTTTTCCAGGAATTTGCGGTTGGCCCCCCTGACGATGTTGGCATCCGCGTCGGTAATCAGCTATGGATCCTTGATTTCGAATGCGACGGCGGCAATGCGCAATTCCGCCTCGACCAGCTTGCGTTCCGCGATATTCCGGACCAAGGGGCGAAAGATGAGAAACTAAAAAATGGGGAACAGCAGCAGGGACAGCAGTGAGGCATCCAGCCATGTCTCGCCGGTTTTGGACAAGTGCGTAAATGAAAGCACCGCATCCACCACCACTTCGATGAAGAATGCCGAACCGATCAGTACGATCAGCAGTCTTGTTACCGACTGAAGGCCGACGCGATCCCGCTTATGTCGTGAATTGAATAAGTGATGGGGCATGATTCCTTATTCCTGTCGGTGAATTTACATGCGGACAGACCTGCGCCATTCCCGTTTTTACAGCGATTGATTTCCCCGGATCAGTATTCCGCTTCGCGGACCTGCGGCATGCCTTCGGCCTCCCAGCGCGTGATGCCGCCGGTCAGATTGAGCACGCGCCCGTATCCCATCATCTGCAGCACGGCGGCAGCCATCGCGGAGCGACCGCTGGTCGCGCAATAGACGACGACCTGCCGATCGCGCGCGCCCGACAGGGGCGGGTAATGCTTGGGATAGCTTGTGTCGGCGGCGGCTTCGAGAATGCCGCGCGGGACCAGATGCGCTCCTTCAATATGACCATGTTCGAACTCGGCTGCCTCGCGTACATCGACAAGCAAAAAATCTTCCCTCGTATCCAGTTTGGCCTTCAACTCCGCCGGGGTAATCTCGGTGATGCAGGACTTGGCCGCACGCACGAAGTCCATCAGGCCTGCGGGCTGTTCCGGTTTGAATAAGTTGTACATTGCTGCTTTTTCCTTTCGTGAGTGGCGACGGGCGGTTGCAATGGGACTGCTGGCGTGCTGACCGGATGCACTGTAGGGGACTCGATCCGGACGTGTCAATGCCGCTTCAGGGTTATGGTGGCGTCAATGCCCGCCGCGACTGGCGACGAATGGTGGCTTTGCCCACCAGATCAGCATGACCAGCGAGAGCATGACCGAGCCGGAGATGATCAGGATGCGGTCGGTAGCCATGGTGTAGGATTGGATGGTGATGATGCGCTCGAGATAGGCATAGGCGGTATCGTCCGTCATGCCGAGCTGGCGCAGGCGCTGCATGTAGTCGGTCGCCAGCGGATTGTAGGCCTGGATGTTTTCCATCAGTCTCGCGTGAAATCCCTCGGCCTGGCTGGTCCACAGCCAGGTCGTGAGCGCGGTACCGAAGCTGGCGCCGAGATTGCGCATGAAGTTGGTCAGGCCTGATGCGGCCGCGACGCGATCCGCGGGCAGGCCGGACAGGCTGATGGTGACCAGCGGCAGGAAAAAGCAGCTGATGCCGATGCCCATGACCAGCCGGCTCAGTGCGATCGACCAGTAGTCGATGTCCGGCGTGAAGCTGGAACTCCAGTAACCCACTACCGCAAACACGATAAAGCCGAAAGTGGTGATGGCGCGGGCGTCGACGCGGCCGATGTTGGCGCCGATGACAGGGCCGAGTATGACCGCGAGCACGCCGCCGAATGCCACGGATTTGCCTGCCCAGAACGAGGTGTAGTCCTGATAGGTCTGCAGCCACAGCGGAATGATCACGACCACGCTGAAGAAGGCCATCATGCCTATCATCAGGCAGGCCGACCCAACGAGGAAATTGCGCCGCGTGAACAGTTGCAGATCAACCAGCGGGGCTGGCTCGTATCGCTCCCAGACCACGAACATCAGCAATGCGACTGCCGCCACAATGGCGAGGGTGATGATGGTGCCGGAGCCGAACCAGTCTAGTTCGTTGCCCTTGTCGAGCATGATCTGCAGGGAGCCGATGCCGACGACCAGCAGGGACAAGCCGACCCAGTCCATCTTTTGTTCGCGCATGCCCGGCTTGATCACGTCGCGACCTGCAAGCAGCGCGGCAACGGAAATGCCGACCAGCAGGCCGACTGGCAGGTTGATCAGGAATATCCAGTGCCATGAGGTATTATCGGTCAGCCAGCCGCCTGCCAGAGGGCCGGCAATCGGCGCAATCACCGTGGTCATGGCCCAGATGCCCAGCGCAAGTCCGCGTTTGTGCGGTGGGAAGATTGTGGTGAGCAGAGTTTGCGACAGCGGGATCATGGACGCACCGAAAACGCCTTGCAGCACACGTGCAGCGAGCAGCATCGGGAAGCTGACCGACATTGCGCAAAGCAGCGAGGCGAGCGTGAACAACAGGGTGGCCGCGACGAAGGTGCGCACTTCGCCGAAACGTCCGGCAAGGAAACCCGCCAGCGGCAGCAGGATGGCTTCGGCGACCGAATAGGAAGTGATCACCCAGGTGCCCTGCGTCGGCGTAACCGCGAAATCGCCGGCTACGGTGGGGACGGCGACATTGACGATGGTCAGGTCCAGGATGTTCATGAACGAGCCCATGCCGAGCGCGAGCGTCGCGGCTACCAGTTTGACGCCCTTCAGTAAGTCCGGCCGGACAGGATCCATGTTTCAACACCACGCTTTGATTCGTTCTCCGCAAGTCGGAGGAGGCCGGGGAGAAAAGGATTCATATGGCAATCACTTGCGCGCCAGGTTATCGGCGATGATCTGCGCTACCCGCGCATCGGCAGACTTGAGGCTTTGCGCGTACAAGTCCGTCGAGGCGATCGGCCTGGTCTCGGGCAGCGTGGTCAGCGCGGCGCCGCTGCGATCATGCGTGTCAATGGTGACATCCATGGATAACCCAATGCGCAACGGACGTGCGCGCAATTCGTTTGCGTCCAGCGCGATGCGCACCGGCACGCGCTGCACGATTTTCACCCAGTTGCCGGTGGCATTTTGCGCAGGCAGTAGGGAGAAAGCGGAGCCGGTACCCGGCGCCAGCCCCAGTACCTTGCCGTGAAACACGACCGAGCTGCCGTAAAAATCGGAGGTCAATCTGGCAGTTTGGCCGATGCGCACGTCGCTCAACTCTGTCTCCTTGAAATTAGCGTCCAGCCAGACCGTGTCGAGCGGGACGATCGCCATCAGTGCCGCACCGGCAGCGACCCGTTCGCCGATTTGCACCGAGCGCTTGGCGACCTGGCCGCCTGCCGGTGCCAGCACGCGGGTGCGTGCGAGTGCCAGCACGGCCTCGCGAACATGGACTGCGGCGGCGCGAACGTTGGGGTGATTATCCATGGTAGTGTGGTCCACTTGCGCGCGCGAAACGCCGGATTGGGCTATGGTCTGCTCAATGGCTGCACTGCCGGCGTGCACCGCATGGATGGCGGAATCGTGCTGTGCCCGCGCCGCATCGCGTGCCGTGAGTGCGATCTGCACGTTCTCGGAAGAGACAAAGTTCTGCCGCGCCAGTGCGACGCGACGCTTGTACTCGTCTTCGGCCTGGGCCAGGCTGGCTTCGCTGCTGGCCAGCTCCGCCTGTGCCCGCGCTAGATCGGCGTGTCGCTGCGCCAGCAACGGCAGCGTACCCAGGTCGGTTGCATACAGGCCACGCACCTCGCGCACGGCCGATGCCAGCGCCGCTTCGGCAGACTCCAGTTGCAGGCGGGCATCGCTGTCGTCGAGTTGTACCAGCAACTGGCCTTCGGTGACGGCCTGCGTGGTGTCGCCGTAGATGGCGATTACGGTGCCGCCGGTCAGCGGCATCACCGAGACAATGTTGCCGCCCACATAGGCGTCATCGGTGCTGGTGCGCCACTGCCCGATCAGGAACCACCATGTGAAAACGACCAGCAGAGCCAGCGTCACGCCAGTGCCGATTCGCAACAGGATTTTGCGGCGCTTGTCCGGTGCTGCGGCGGGTGGAGTGCTGTCCTGGTCGTTCATACGGGTCCTCGAAACTTGCGCAAGGATACTGCGCCGGAAAAGCGCTATGGCGCATTACATCCAGTTTAGTGCATCGTCATCATTTTCGAAACACCGACGGACCTGTCGCCGGAATGCCCAATGGTGCGGGCGCGACGCAGTCGCGCATTGAGCATCAATCCTCGGGGCGGGGCGCTGGGCAGGGCGTCAATGCCAATCGCAGCGAAAAGTCTTTATGATGCCGCATCAAGGCGGACGTCGCCGGACTTCTAAATTGTTTTTCCTATTTCAGTTCGCCGACGCGTTGAGCAAGTTGCTGTTTGATTTCGCCGAGCTTGTGCTTGACGATTTTCATGTTCTTGCTGCCGAGACGCAGCATGATCCGTTCGCCGATCGACAGGGCTTCTGTTTCGGCATCCGCATATTGATAAAAAAGTCCAGGTCGGACCAGTTTGATCGGATCCTTGATGTTCGGCGTATTCATCAGATCATCCAGCACTTCATTGAGCCGGTCGTTGAAACTGTCGTTAGGGTAGCCCAGCTCTGCGTAAGACTGCTGAAACAGGGGATAGAGGCGCACATAAAGCCCGACCAGCAGTTGGGGGTCCACGGCATTGGCCAAGCCAACGTAGGCCGCGTAGCGTCGGGCATTCATGGGGCTGATGGTCAAAGCGTCGTCAGCCCCGGCAACGAGAAAATGATCCGGCGGCGGATTGAACGGACTCGACTTCGCGGGTACATGCCGTTGCGGCAAATTGTCCACGGTGACGACGATATTGTGAATGATCTGGTCGGTATGGAGCAGCTTCATCAATGACGCATTGCCCAGCACCTCGGCCAGTGCATTGAACACGAAACTGTCGCTGTTTGCCAGTTGCGGCAAGGGAGGGCTGGCCGTCGGCATTTCGATCGCCTGGCTGGCGACGGGGGCCGGTGGAGAGGGGGGCGGTGCGGTATTTTTCGATTGAACGGTTGCAGGAGCGGTATGACTATTTTGCAAGTACACATAGGCGGCATATGCGGCGCCCAACAGGATGGCTGTGGCAAGTGCGAATAGAACTTTCTTGTCCATGTTCATTCTCCTTTTCGAAATGGGCGGATGAGAGATTTCAATCCGCGGTCGCAAACGGACCGGGGTGGCTTGCGTCATGCCTGTTGAACGACCAGTATTGCCGAATAAAGTTTCAACCGCAACGACTGATTGTTGAAAATTTGTTCAGTACACGGTTGTGCGTGTGCTGACATCCATTGTTCCGGGGTATGAACTTTGCGGATTACCTGATTTGTATGCTGCGCTTTGCGGCGACCATGCGCCACGCAGTTTCGGGAGTTTTCGGCATTGGGCAAGTTGCGTATATGCCGGGTCATTCAGAGTAACGACGAGATGATCGCCAGGGACACACCGTGGAAAGATGTGTGAAATGCGAGCGCGTCCGCGTCCGCGTGTTTGACCGGGCCCGGTATTCCCCTGCACTTCTGCGCGACAGGCGCTTTCCGGTTCACCGGGGGCGGGCCGCTTGCGGCACTCCCCCGGGTCGGGAACAAGTTGCGCCCAGATTGTCCTTGCAGCGGGGCCGCAGGGCGGGTTAGCGGGTCTTTTCCAGCGTCGCTTCGACAGTGCAGGCCCAGCTTCCTTTTTCACTCTGATTGCATTCGCAAGGCGAGTACTTGGCCAGTTGTTCGTCGTAGGTTCTTTTGATCAGGGCGTCATCCTTTGCCGTCTTGCATGCCTCAGCCCTGCTTTCGCTCGAAGTCCTGTCTTTTTCATTGGTCCCGGATACGACCCTCTCTGCCATCGCATTTGCCGACACCAGTATTAACGCTGCTGCCACTATGTATTTTTTCATGTTATCGCTCCCCTGAGTTTCAGATATTGCAACTCGGGCATCGCCTGATGCCCTTTCGTGAGCCTGGCCATTTCCGGTCCATTGCTCATGCCGACGAGAATGTGGCTATATTTTATTTTCACGGAAACACCGAACAAGTTCTACCGCCTTCCGGGAGAAAAGCAGACCTAACCGGTGTTTCCCCAAAGTCATCCTGACAGTGGCACGGTAAAAATAGCATCAGGAAGCCATCCTGTCGACGTTAAACTGGGGTGCGAAAGGCGGCGGCAGGGAGAGGCAAAGGAGCTGATCGGCCCCCGACCGCGATTTGTCGGGCATTTCGGGTTTTCATCCCTCGCGGGCTGATTACTGTGTCGGCCACCCAGGCAGGGCTGCGCCAACAACGATCATTGGGGCGTCTTCCCTGTTACACTTTCTGCATCTTTTTCAGGGGGGTACCATTTATGAAAGTGATGTTTGCGGTTTGCCTGATGGTCTTTGCGACGTTCGTATGGGCTGAAGACGACCCGGTCGCCGGCCAGTCGGGCGCCGGAGTTGTTCAAGGCGAGGTACTTGAGGTTCAGAACGTTCCGAATTTCACCTACCTTCGCCTAAAAACCCGGGAGGGCGAGACGTGGGCTGCAATCGTCAATACGCCGGTCAAGCAAGGTTCCAAGGTCACGATTGAGAACGCGATCGTCATGAAAAATTTCGAGAGCAAGTCTCTGAAAAAGACCTTCCCGTCGATCATATTCGGCACGCTGAGCGGCGCGGCAGGGAGTGCTGCAAGCTCCCATGGTGTGGACGCGCAGGGAGCAGGCGCGATGAGCGGGACGGCGGTGGGTAGTCAGGCCGCGAATGGCGCAACCGGGAGCGGACATGCTTTGGGTACGGCTTACGCCACCATTCCCGCGAGGAAGCTTGATACGATCAATGACGAGCATATCCCAAAGGCCAAGGGAGAAAATGCAGTGACCGTTGCGGAAATCATCAAGAAAAGGGTCGCCCTCAAAGGCAAAACAGTGGTGCTTCGCGGCAAAGTCGTCAAATACAATCCCGGCATCATGGGCAGGAATTGGATGCACCTGCGCGATGGTTCAGGTGCTGCTGCGGACAATACCAACGACATCCTTGTGACGAGCACGATGATTGAGACCACGCTTGGCGATGTTGTGACAGTGAAGGGCGTCGTCCACAACGACGAGGATTTTGGTGCGGGCTATGCCTACAAGGTACTGATCGAGGATGCGACGCTGCAGTGATACTGGCAGCGGATGCAGAGCAGGCGGCGGGGGTCTTTTTCGTCGCGCACAGTCCGCGGCGTCGCTGGTGGCTTGCCGCCTGTCCTGAATTCACTGTGCCCCGGGCGTCCGCTTGGGGATATCGCACTTCTTTGCGCCATTCCGGTAGTACTTTCTGAAGCTGCTATTATGCCCGTTCACGGAGCTTGGATTTCACATGGCAGCCAGAAATATAGGTCGATTCACGATCATTCGCGAACTGGGAAGGGGAGCGCAGGGGACGGTCCATCTAGCCGATGATCCGCAATTGGAGCGCCAGGTGGCGATTAAGACGCTGCGTCCCGGTGCGGCCAGAACTGAAAGATTGCTGCGCGAGGCGCGCATCGTTAGCAAATTACAGCATGCCAACATCGTGCCCCTGTACGATGCCGGCGAATATCAGGGGGAAGCCTATCTGGTCTGTTCCTATGTCGAAGGGGGCACACTGGCGAAGATGCTGGAGCATGGCGCATTGCCTCAGGTGAAGTCTGCGGAGATTGCCTGTTACCTGCTGGACGCGCTCGAATATGCCCATCAGCAAGGTGTCATGCACCTCGACATCAAACCCGCGAACATCATGATCGGTCATCGGGGCGAGCCCATGTTGATGGATTTTGGCATCGCTAGGCTGATGCAGGGACAAAGCGAAGCGGGCGGCGATGTAATTGGCTCACCGCAATATATGGCGCCGGAAAGCATCAACAATGGCGGCCTGAATGCCAGTTCGGATATCTACTCGCTCGGCATCGTCCTGTACGAGATGGTCACAGGCACGGCGGCATTCGACGGCGAAAATGCGGTGCAGATACTCAATCGCGTCGCACACGAGCCCGTGGCCGCACCCTCTGCGCGCAATGCCGAAGTGGATGCCAGGCTGGAAGCCATCATCCTCAAGTCGATCTGCAAACGCAAGGAAGACCGCTATCCGGACGCGGCCGCCATGCGCTCCGCGCTGAAAGAGTATCTTGGCGGGATCGGCGACACCGTCAGGAACAATAGTCACAGCACGCTGGATTTCCTGTTGCGGCGCATGCGCAGCAAGAGCGATTTTCCGGCGCTTTCAAGCATCATCACCGAAATCAACAAGATCGTGGCATCGGAATCGGACAGCGCGAACAAGCTGGCCCGCGTGATCCTGCAGGACTTCGCGCTGACCAACAAGCTGCTGCGGCTGGTCAACACGGTTTCGTATGGCCAGTTCGGCGGCAACATCAGCACGATTTCCAAGGCCGTTGTGATCATGGGGTTCGAGACGGTGCGCAACATCGCAATGTCGCTGATCATGCTCGAATTCTTGCAAAACAAATCGCTGGCGCATCAGCTCAGGGACGAGGTGATTGGCGCGTTCTTTGCCGGCGTCGTGGCGACGCAACTGGCCGTGGGCCGCAACATACGCGATGCCGAGGAACTGATGATCTGCGCGATGTTCCAGAATCTCGGCCGCATGTTGGTGACCTACTATTTCTTCGAAGAGAGCCAGGAGATCATCAGGCTTACCGAGCAGGGCATGGCGGAAGACCAGGCTGCGATCAAGGTGCTGGGCTTGACCTGCAACGAGATCGGCATGGGCGTCGCAAAAATCTGGAGCTTCCCGAAGCGGTTGCTGGACGGCATGGAAAAACTGCCGCACGGCGGGCCGGTGAATAGCCCCCGGAGCGAGCCGGAGCACATGAAGGCCGCGGTGAACATGGCGAACGAGTTGTGTGTGATCGCGGCATCGACTGCGACACAGGAGAAATCCATCGCATTGAACAAGCTGCGCCTGCGCTACCAGTCTGCCTTAGACATCTCCGAACGCAGATTGAACGAAGTCCTGGAAAACGGGCTAGAGGAATTGTCACGCCGGGCGATGACGCTGGAGATCAGTACGGCGCGCAGTCCGCTGGTGCATAAGGTGCGTCAATGGAGCGGGCTGCCTGTCGGGCAACACGCTGATGCAAACAAGGAGCGCGCCGCAACGGACATGCGCGACGGGCATGATATCGAATCCCCCCCGCATGCGGGCGTGGAAGAAGAGGCGCCGACCGACCTCGATGCGGAGACCATCATGGGGGCGGGCATCCAGGATGTGACCAACTCCCTCGTGGAGGATTTCAACCTCAACGACGTGTTGTTGATGGTGCTGGAGACCATCTTTCGCGGACCGGGATTCAAACGCGCCATTATCTGCATCCGCGATAACAAGCTCAATGCTATGGTGGCACGCATGGGCCTGGGCGAAAGGGTCGACGAGGTCATTCCGCGCTTCCGCTTCAACCTGACATTTGCAGCGGATGTATTTCACCTCGCCATCGAAAAGGGGGCGGACATTGTCATCGAGGATTTGCGGGTTGGCAGCATCGCAGACAAGATTCCCGCGTGGTATCGGGAATTGCTCGATGCCCAGAGCTTTATCCTGCTGCCCGTCGTCGTCAACAAGCGCACCATAGGCCTGATTTACGCCGACATGCAACGTGCCAACAGCCTGAAACTTTCCGAGCGCCAGTTGTCGCTCCTACGTACCCTGCGCAACCAGGCGGTGCTCGCGATCAGACAGAAAATGTAGCGGCCGGTGCGGCGTGGTGTGGCAGCAGCTCGGGCCATTGTCGCCGCCTGGCGGGATACGGGTATAATGCGCCCGCTTGCCTGCGGACACATTCCGCCTAACTTCATTTTCCGGGGTTGTCTTGTTCAAGCTGATCGGTGTCATCGCGGGTTTTATCCTTGCCGGGTTCTGGGGCGGTTTGCTCGGTTTCTTCATCGGATCGTTCGTCGATCGCATGCATGCCTACGGCTCCGGCGGCATGAACCCGTTGCAGAATGCGCTTCGCCAGACGGTGTTCCTGGAAACCGTGTTCATCTCGATGGGGAAACTGGCCAAGGCCGACGGACACGTGTCCCAGGACGAGATCGACCATGTCGAGCAATTCATGCGCAAACTGGGCATGACGGCCGAGCATCGCCTGCGGGCGATTGCGTTGTTCACGCAGGGAGCCGATCCGGCATTCGACATCGCGCTGACCTACGCCAGATTCATGAGCGTGTGCGGGCACACGAAGAACCTGAAGGACGTGCTGCTGGTGTACCTTATTGTGATGGCGCTGGCGGACGGACATGTCCATCCTGCTGAAGAGGCGTTGCTGATCGATATCGCTGGACGCCTGGGTTACGGACGCGAAACTTTCCGGCAGATGATGGATATGGTGCTGAATCAGGGGCACTTTGCCGGCGGCCCGGCATCGACCACAATGGCGCTGGACAACGCCTACAAGGCACTGGGTGCGAGCAAAGAGAGCAGCGATGCCGAGATCAAGCGTGCCTATCGCAAGCTGATGAGCCAATATCACCCGGATAAACTCATGGGACAGGGACTGCCGCAGGACATGATCGCCATGGCCACCGAGCAGGCCAAAGAAATCCAGGTCGCATACGACATGATCAAGAAAAGCCGGGGCATGTAAGCGGCTGACCGCGCGTGGAGAATTCGCGTCGCACATGTCCTGACCAGCCTGCCCGGGCGCGTGTGGTTTCGGGATCGCTTCAAACAGCAGCCGACAACGGCAAAAATAAGTGGCAAGAAATTCGCCGTCGTATATATCGATCTTGATCGGCTCAAGCCCCCTGAGCGACAAACCGGGACTCCGGATCGGCGAGCAGTTGCTGGTGGAGTTTGCGGCAAGAAGCGATCAAGAGCAAAGCCGATGCCGCCAGGTACCGGGCGGCGCACAACGGCTCAAATACTGACTGCCCTTGCGGGGAATAGGTATGAGTAGACCATGCGCATGACATACCTACCGTTTGCGCATGCATAGCAAAATCGCCAAGATATGTTATCCTGCTAATTGTTAGCTTGCTAACTATTATCCTGCTGACCCGAGCATTGTTCGGTCAGTCATCAAGAATTCGGAATTCGGCTGGAGATTTTATGGGCGAGGAGCACGGCAAATGCAAACGATAGGGGGGGGCGAATTTCTTGTGCGCAAGGCTATTGAACTGAGGCATGCCTGCCATTCATCCGCACGGCACGGCAGTTTATGCCGTGTCGCCGGAATCGACAAAAAGAGGTTCTCAATGCAAATCGAACGTAACCTCGGCAATCTGTTGGCATGGCTGGTTCTGGCCGTCGGCGTGACGCTGGCGGGGTGCGACAAACCACAGGCAGGTACTCCGCAGAAAGGTGCCACACCGGTAGGTATCGTCGTCGTCAAGGCGCAAAAGGTATCCGTTACGACGGAATTACCGGGCCGCACCTCCCCTTACAAAATTGCGGAAGTACGTCCGCAGATCAACGGCATCGTCCAGCAGAGGCTCTTTCGCGAAGGCGCTGACGTCAGGGCGGGCCAGACGCTTTACCTGATTGACCCGGCCGTTTACAAGGCGGCTTATGACGGAGCTCAGGCCAATCTGGTCAAGGCGCAAGCCAATTTGGTGACCCTTAAGCTCAAGGCTGACCGCTATCGAGAACTTGTCAAAATCAACGCCGTGAGCAAGCAGGACTTCGATGATGCAGACGCGACGCTCAAGCAGGCGGAAGCGGACGTGGCTGGCAACAAGGCGGCAGCAGATACTGCACGCATCAATCTTGAATACACGCGGGTCACTTCACCTATTTCCGGACGTATCGGCATCTCCACGGTGACCCCGGGTGCATTGCTGACTGCCAATCAAGCCGTTGCGCTTGCTACGGTGCAACAACTCGATCCGATCTATGTTGATTTCATCCAGTCCAGCGCAGAGCTCATGCATATGAAGCATGCATTGGAAAGCGGCTTGCTGAAGCGCGCCGGACCCAATGCGGTCAAGGTAAGGCTGATACTGGACGACAACATCCGCTACGCGCTTGAGGGAAAGCTTGAATTCTCGGATGTGACGGTCGATCAAGGCACAGGCTCAGTCACCTTGCGCGCCGTATTCCCGAATCCCGGGCATGATCTTTTGCCCGGAATGTTTGTACGTGCCATTCTGGAAGAGGGCATCAATGAACAGGGACTGCTCGTGCCTCAACAAGGCGTGACGCATGACCCCAGAGGCAATGCCACAGCCCTGGTGCTGGCACCTGACGGAAAGGTGGAACTGCGTGTCCTGGAGTTGGGCGATGCGTTGGCCGATAAATGGGTGGTGAAAAGCGGATTGAATGTCGGCGACCAGTTGATTGTGGACGGCTTGCAGAAGGTCAAGCCTGGCGCGACAGCACAAGCTGTGTTGTTGCCCGATGCCGCATCTGCCGTTTCAGCGGCAAAGCAATAGGGAGCCTTGCCCCATGTCTCGTTTCTTTATTGATCGCCCCATCTTCGCGTGGGTGATTGCAATCGTCATCATGATGGCAGGCCTGTTGTCGATCTATGTTTTGCCGATCGCCCAATATCCAGCCATTGCGCCTCCCGCCATTTCCATTACCGGAACCTATCCCGGTGCTTCCGCACAGACGGTTGAGGATTCCGTCACCCAGGTGATAGAGCAGAACATGAATGGCATCGATGGTTTTCGCTACATGGCTTCGAGCAGCGACTCGTCCGGTGCGATAACGATCACCATTACATTCGATAACGGCACCAATCCGGACATCGCGCAGGTTCAAGTGCAAAACAAGCTGCAGTTGGCAATGCCGCTGCTGCCACCGGAAGTGCAGCAACTGGGGTTGAAGGTCGCCAAGTCAACCAAGAACTTCCTCATGGTGATGGCCTTCGTTTCCGAAGACGGCAGCATGAACCAGTTCGACCTGGCCGACTATGTCGCGGCCAATGTGCTTGATGCGGTAAGCCGTGTCAAAGGTGTGGGCGACGTGACCATGTTCGGTGCCCAGTACGCCATGCGTATCTGGCTTGACCCGGCCAGGCTCAATGGCTACAAGCTGACACCAATCGATGTCAGCAATGCGATCCAGGCACAAAATGCGCAGGTTTCGCTCGGGCAGTTGGGCGGTACTCCTGCCGTGCGCGGGCAACAGCTCAACGCTACCGTCACGGCGCAAAGCCGCCTGCAGACACCGACACAGTTTGGTCAGATCATTCTCAAGACGACAGGCGGTGGCGCTACAGTACGCTTGAAAGATGTCGCACGCATCGAGCTGGGCAGCGAAAATTATGGAACCCTGGCACGTTTCAATACCCATCCGGCCACGGGTATTGCGATCAAGATGGCCACCGGTGCCAACGCGATTGATACCGCTGCCGCCGCGCAAGCCAAGATTGCAGATTTGTCGAAGTTCTTCCCGCCCGGCATGAAAGCGGTTGTGGCCTATGACACCACGCCATATGTGAAGTTGTCCATTGAGGAGGTGGTGAAGACGTTGTTCGAGGCCATTGTGCTCGTATTCCTCGTGATGTACCTGTTCCTGCAAAACTTTCGCGCCACCCTGATTCCGACGATTGCCGTGCCGGTAGTACTCCTGGGCACCCTTGCTGTGCTTAATGCCTGCGGTTTCTCAATCAATACGCTGACCATGTTCGCCATGGTGCTGGCCATCGGACTGCTGGTGGATGACGCCATTGTTGTCGTGGAGAACGTCGAGCGCGTGATGAGCGAAGACGGCCTGTCGCCAAAGGAAGCCACCCAGAAGTCGATGGGACAGATCACCGGGGCATTGGTCGGAATCGCGCTGGTACTGTCGGCCGTGTTCATCCCCATGGCCTTTTTCGGCGGCTCCGCGGGGGTGATTTACCGCCAGTTCTCCATTACCATCGTCTCGGCCATGGTGCTTTCGGTCCTCGTTGCCCTGATCCTGACGCCGGCGCTGTGCGCCACCCTGCTCAAACCCGTTGCGAAGGGTGAACATGTCGTGCACCGCGGCTTTTTCGGCTGGTTCAATCGCGTGTTCGACCGATCGAGCAAGAGTTACCAGAGTACGGTCAACCGTATAGTTCACCGCAGCGCACCTTATTTCGTGATTTATGTTGTAGTGGTGATCGCGATGGGTGCGCTGTTTTTGCACCAGGCCAGCGGCTTTCTGCCTGACGAAGATCAGGGCGTGCTCTATAGTCAAATCGTGCTGCCTGCCGGTGCGACGCAAGAACGCACACTCAAGGTTATCGAACAGGTCGAACATCACTTCCTGGTGGACGAGAAGGAGAATGTTGCAACCATGTTCGGCGTTGCCGGTTACAGTTTCGGTGGCAGCGGGCAGAACGCAGGCTTGGCTTTCATTCGCCTCAAACCCTGGGATCAGCGCCGCCATCCTGATCAACGTGTGCAAGCTGTCGTTGCGCGAGCCATGAAATCCTTCTCCCAGATTCGCGACGCGATGGTATTTGCCTTCGCCCCGCCGGCGGCACTGGAACTGGGTAACGCGAACGGCTTCGACCTGGAGTTGCAGGATCGCGCGGGTCTGGGACACGACAAACTGATGCAAGCACGCAACCAGTTGCTGGGGCTGGCCTCCAAGGACCCGTTGCTGTTCGCGGTGCGTCCCAACGGCCAGGACGACACGCCGGAATATCGCCTGGATATCGACCAGCAGAAGGCCAGTTCGCTCGGCCTTTCGCTCGGGGATATCAATACTGTGTTGAGTACCGCTTGGGGCAGCGCCTATGTGAACGACTTCATCGACAAGGGACGCATCAAGAAAGTCTATCTGCAGGGCATTGCGTCTTCGCGCATGTTGCCGCAGGACTTTGACAAATGGTTCGCACGCAATGCAAATGGGGACATGGTGCCGTTCTCGGCATTTTCGACCGGTCGCTGGGCCTACGCTTCGCCGCGAAGGGAGCGTTACAACGGTCTCCCCTCCATCGAAATTCAGGGGCAGGCAGCGCAAGGCAAGAGCTCCGGAGAAGCGCTGGCGGAAATGGAGAAGCTGATTGCTCAGTTACCGCCGGGCATCGGCTTCGAATGGACGGGCATCTCGGATCAGGAACATAGTTCCGGTTCGCAGGCGCCCGTCTTGTATGCCGTGTCGATGCTGTTCGTGTTCCTTTGCCTAGCCGCATTGTACGAAAGCTGGGCAATCCCGTTTTCAGTCATGCTGGTTGTGCCGCTCGGCATCATGGGGGCCCTGCTTGCAGCCACCCTGCGGGGCTTTGCCGACGACGTGTATTTGCAGGTGGGGTTGTTGACCACCGTCGGCTTGTCGGCCAAGAACGCGATCCTGATCGTGCAATTCGCGAAGGAACAGATGGAGCATGGGCGCGGCTTGATCGAATCGACGCTTGAGGCCGTTCGCATGCGCCTGCGCCCCATTTTGATGACTTCGCTGGCCTTCGGCCTGGGCGTGCTGCCGCTGGCGATCAGCCATGGCGCAGGGTCGGGCGCCCAGAACGCCATCGGTACCAGCGTGCTCGGCGGCATGATCACCGCCACGGCTCTGGGCATCTTCTTTGTTCCGCTGTCCTTTGTGCTGGTACGCCGCATATTCACGGGCAAGCAACCCCAAAAAATGGACAGCCACATCGAAGGCGAGGGGCAATCAAATGAATAAATACTGCCTTTCCATTATTGCGTCGGCCATCTTGACCGGTTGCGGCACCCTGGCGCCGGACTATCAGCGCCCGGCGGCACCGATTTCGGAGAACTGGCCAAGCGGGCCTGCCTATTCCTCTGCTGCGAGCGGGCAAAGCGAAGCCGCTGCAGATTGGCACGATTTCGTGATGGACACCAGGCTGCAGCAGGTAATTGCCCTTGCGCTCGCCAATAACCGCGATCTGCGCGTTGCGGCATTGACGATCGAAAAAACGCAGGCGCAATATCAGATTGAACGTTCCATGCAGTTCCCGCATATCAGTGCAACTGCCGGAGAAAGTGCGGCACTGACGCCAGCCAACACTACTTTTCCGGGTACGCCTTCCTTCACCAACCATGATTACAGCATCGGCCTCGGATTCAGCTCTTATGAGCTCGATTTCTTCGGTCGCGTGCGCAGCCTGAAGAATGAGGCGCTGGAGCAATACCTCAGTACCGAAGAAGCGCATCGCAGCACGCAGATCAGCCTGATTGCCGAGATCGCAACAGCCTATCTGACGCTGGCGGCGGACCAGGAACATCTCTCTTTGGCTGCGGATACGCTGAAGACTCAACAATCGACTTACGAGATGGATAAGCGCCGTTTCGAGTTGGGGGTTGCTTCGCAACTGGATTTAAGCCAGGCGCAAACAGCGATCGATACGGCGCGCGGCGATGTTGCACGCTATACCAGCATCGTGGCGCAGGATGTAAATGCGTTGACCTTGTTGGCGGGTACCTCGGTGCCGGGCGATCTCTTGCCGTCAACGTCCCTGCTGAACATTACTGCCGTCCGCGACCTGCCGGCGGGTCTGCCCTCCGATCTGCTGCAGAATCGCCCCGATATTCTGGAAGCCGAACATCAGCTCAAGGCGGCCAATGCGGACATTGGCGTCGCACGGGCAGCATTTTTCCCGAGCATCACCCTGACCGGCTCAATCAGTACCGCCAGCAATCAATTGTCCGGTTTGTTCAAGCCGGGTTCGCGTGCGTGGTCGTTTGCACCGCAAGTCAACCTGCCAATCTTTGATGCCGGCCTGAATTCTGCAAACCTGAGGGTTTCGGAAGCAAATCGGGGAATCTATCTCGCGCAGTACGAGAAGGCGATCCAGAACGCATTCCGCGAAGTTGCGGATGCGCTGGCCAATCAAGGCACTCTGGGTACGCAGTTGGCGGCGCAGCAATCGCTGGTCGATGCGACGGCAATCAGCTTAAAGCTTTCGGATGCACGCTTCAAAATGGGAGTGGACAGCTATTTGGCTGTTCTCGATTCGCAGCGCTCGCTATACACGGCACAGCATAATCTCATCAATCTGAAGCTGGCCCAGGAAACCAATCTGTTTACCTTGTACAAGGCATTGGGCGGCGGTTCGGTCGCAGCAGGAAGCAAGGCCCAGGTCCCGCTCGGAAATTGATCCTGAACCCATGATCAATGCGAACGGTACTCCGCGCCGGGCGAGAGGTGCGCAGGCATAGATATTTCGAATTGGCTGGACTGGTACGATACGCAAGGCATGCGGGATTGATGTCATGGACACAAAAAAGGCGACCAGCAAGCTAGTCGCCTTTTTGTTGATGGGGGATTGCTTATTCGATCTTGGCCTTGCTGCGCAGATCTTCAATCAGCTTCTGGATGGCTTCCTGCTGCTTGCGTTTTTCCAGATTGGGCTTCATTTCTTCGAATGTCGGCACTTTCAGATCACGCGTGTCTTCGAGTTTGATGACGTGCCAGCCGTATTGCGTCTGCACCGGAGCGCTGACTTCACCCTTGCTCAGCTTGACCACCGCCTCGCCGAAGGGTTGCACGAAGTTGGACGGAACTGCCCAGCCCAGATCGCCGCCCTTGTCCTTGGATCCCGGATCCTTGCTGTGCGCCTTGGCGATGGCGGCAAATTTTGCGCCCTTCTTTTTCAGATCGGCCTCGACCTGCTTGGCTTCATCCTCGGTTTCGACCAGGATGTGCGACAGTTTGTATTCCTTGTTGCCAACGCGGGTCTTCAGCGTCTCATATTCCTGTTTCAGCACATCATCCGGAATGGGGTGGGTCTTCACATAATCCTGCACGTACGCTCCCGCCAGCACGGACTGTTTGGCCAGTTCCAGTTGCTGTACGACTTCGGCTTGTTTGTCCAGGCCGTTCTTGACAGCGGCTTGCGAAATGACTTCCAGGTTGATGATGTCATCGCGGATCGCCTTGCGCATTTCCGGGCTGTCGGGCTGGCCTTGCTGTTCGGCAGCCTTGACGCGCATATCAACGCGCGTTTGCGGGATGGCTACGCCATTGACCAGCGCTGCCGCCTTGTCATCGGCTGCTTGTGCGACCGTACTGATAACCAGCACCGCCGACACCAGGAGGAATTTGGAGAATTTCAGCATGTGTCTTCCTTAAGTGAGTTGTAGAGGGGATTCAAAAATTATCCGACGCGCAATATAGCATGCCTTGCGCTCACGCCGGAAAGACCTTCTTGAAAGGCCTGACGGCGACTTGGGCATATACGCCGGCTGCAACATAAGGATCCGCAGCGGCCCATTCCTCAGCGCCTTGCAGCGTGTCGAATTCGGCGACGATCAGGCTGCCTGTAACACCCGCCGCACCGGGGTCGACGGCGTCCACGGCCGGGAATGGGCCTGCCAGCAAAAGCCGGCCAGCGTCCTGCAGGGTCTGCAGGCGTTCCAAGTGCGCCGGGCGCGCCGCTTTGCGCTTTTCCAGGCTGTCGGGGATATCCTGACCAAATATGGCGTAGAGCATCTGTTTATCCTTGGTTATTGTTGTGCGTCATGTCGGCTTGACAGGGCATGCCGACTCATTCTTTTCCGTGTTTGTCCGCTTCCACGTACTTTGCCAGCATCGCCGCCTGCGCGAGGATGAACAGGAATATCAGGCTGGTTACGCCGAATAACTTGAAATCGACCCAGATATCGGTCGAGAAGCTGAATGCGACATACAAATTGAGGGCACCGAGTGCCGCAAAGAACAGGCCCCATGCCAGATTGACGTTCAGCCAGGTCGAATCGGGCAGCGGGAGCTTGTCCTGCAACAGCGCACGCATCAGGTTCTTCTTGAACAGGACGGGCGCCAGCAACAAGGCGATGGAGAAAGACCAATACAGGACGGTCGGCTTCCACTTGATGAACGTCTCGTCGTGCAACAGCAACGTTGCACCGCCGAAGACGGTAATGATGGCAAAGCTGACCCATAACATCGTATCGACTTTGCCATGCCGGTATTTCACCCAGGCGACCTGGACAAAAGTGGCTGCCATGGATAGTGCCGTGGCGGGGAACACGCCTGCAAATTTGAAGGTGACGAAAAAAACGATGACGGGGAACAGGTCAAATAGTATTTTCATGGAGACTCGTTTGGTTAAGCCGGAAGACAGCCGAGCTATTGTTTCTATTTTCTGTCCAGTGCAAGTGACGCAGAGTTAATGCAAAAGCGCAGTCCGGTTGGGTCCGGGCCGTCTTCGAACACATGTCCCAGATGGGCATCGCAGTCGGCACAGCAGACCTCGATGCGGTCCATGCCGGCCGGGTCTTCTTCCCGATATTCTACCGCGTCTTCGCTGACGGGTTGCCAGAAGCTCGGCCAGCCCGTTCCCGATTCGTATTTGGTTTCCGAATCGAACAGCGGCGCGCCGCAGCAGATGCACCGGTAGACACCGATGTCGTGGCAGTCCCAGTATTCGCCGGTAAAGGCAGGTTCGGTTCCGCATTCGCGACAGACCTCATACTGCTCCGGCGTCAACTCTTCGCGCCATTCGTCTTCGGATTTTTCAATGTGACTCATGCTGATCCTGCCAGTGAGGATTGTACGCTGGGGCGCGCGCCAAGGCGGTAGAACCATGCGGCCAGGTTCGGGTGCTCACCGCGCCAGTCGCGTTCGGGTTGACGCAGATCGAGATAGGCCAGCGCAGCGACCAGTGCCAGGTCGGCCAGCGTGATGCCATCACCCTCGCACCACTCGCGTTGTCCCAGTTGACCGGCGATATGGGCAAGGGTGCGGGTGATGGCTCGGTTATGCAGGTCGATATTGGCCTGCTCCTGTTTTTCGGCAGGGCGGATGCGTTCCATGCGCACGACGACGGCCGAATCCATGATGCCGTCTGCCAGCGCTTCCCCGCGTTTGACGCGCATCCTCGCCAGTGCATCGCTGCGCGGGATCAGGATGGGCGCATCGTTCAGCGTGTCGGCATATTCGGCGATCACGGTCGAATCGAAGATGCAGGTGCCATCATTGATGATTAGCGCGGGGATGCGTCCCAGCGGATTGACGCTGTATACCTGGCTGCCCGGTTCGCTCGGCGGGTCGATCACATACGTGTGCGGGAGGTTTTTTTCCAGCAGCACCAGACGTACCTTGCGCACGTAGGGGCTGGTATTGGAGCCGATCAGTTTCACAGCACTTCCGCAGCGTGGTCGGCGAGGCGCGAGCGTTCGCCGCGTTGCAGCGTGACGTGGCCGCTGTGCGCCCAGCCCTTGAAGCGGTCCACCACATAGGTGAGGCCGGAGCTGCCTTCGGTCAGGTAAGGCGTGTCGATCTGCGCGATGTTGCCCATGCATACCACCTTGGTGCCGGGGCCGGCGCGCGTGATGAGCGTTTTCATCTGCTTTGGCGTCAGGTTCTGCGCCTCGTCTATGATCAGGTACTTGTTCAGGAAAGTGCGACCGCGCATGAAGTTGAGGGACTTGATCTTGATGCGCGAGCGGATCAGGTCGCGCGTCGCGGCGCGGCCCCATTCGCCACCTTCATCATCGGATTTGTTCAGCACGTCCAGGTTGTCGTCCAGCGCGCCCATCCATGGCGACATCTTCTCTTCCTCGGTGCCCGGCAGGAAGCCGATGTCCTCGCCCACGGGCACGGTGACGCGGGTCATGATGATCTCGGAATAGAGCTTGTGCTCCAGCGTCTGCATCAGGCCGGCTGCCAGCGTGAGCAGCGTCTTGCCGGTGCCTGCCTGGCCCAGCAGCGTGACGAAATCGATTTCCGGATTCATCAGCAGGTTGAGCACGAAGTTCTGCTCGCGATTGCGCGCGGTGATGCCCCAGATGGCGTTCTTGCTGTGCGTATAGTCGGTGAGCGTAAGCAGGGTGGCGGCAGTGTCTTCCTGCGTTGCGACCACGGCATAGAACGGCTTTTCCGGGTCGTCCTGGTACACAAACTCGTTTACCAGCAGGTCCCGGCAGATGGGGCCCTTGATGTTGTAGAAAGTGTGCCCGGCCTGGGTGCCGGATTTCATGTCCCTGCCGTTCTTGTCCCAGAAATCGGCGGGCAGTTCGCGCACGCCGGTA
>CAVRYQ010000128.1:0-10190 GCA_963725375.1 uncultured Pseudomonadota bacterium
TGCTGTGTCATGGCTTACTTCGTTCAGTTACGTCTCCCTCGCCCTCGACTCGCCGACCATCGCGGCGAGCTGCCGGGCGTCGAAATTGGGCCGGCCCGTGTCCTCCCGTCAGATAGGGGATCATCTCGCGGCGCTCTTGGTCTGGTTCGAGCCGTCGCCGACGATCTCCATGGCGTAGATCGTGAGCGTCGTCCGTGATCGTGGTCGCCTGCGCCCCGTGGCCGTATTGCTTGTACGGCTCGGCCTCGTTCATCGAATCGTATCAGGCTGATGCTGGCGCGGCATAGGCGAACCGGCCGCGATCCGCTCGTAGCCTCCAGGGATGCGCCCGAACGCCGGGACGCCCGCCTCGTGAACCAGCGTATTGCCGTGCGAGGCGTTGATATTCAGCCAATCGATCACCGCTTTGCCGGCAAGCTCGGGGGTGATTTTGGGGATCGCGACGGGGGAGAGTTAAGCACCGATACCTCGTAGATCATCCCGTCGAGCTTGCGCGCGGCGTCGCGGCCGAAACGTACCCGCCGGGCAGATCGCCGATATCGGCCAGGGATCCGCGCTCGGGCGAAGGCCAAGCCGTTGCCGGCGGCGGTGTGCATGTGATCTTCCGCTGGCCGAGTGCGAAAATTGGCGGGGAGAAGACAACGCGGAAATTATCAGTGACAGAATCGCAAAACTCGCCCCATTTCCTCGGGACTTCGTCACGTACAGGAAGTTGAGAATGGCGTCGGCGAATTCCCGACACGTTGGGTAGGTCTGTTTGTGGGTGAGATGCTGGTACATGACGCACCACAGCCGCTGAATGGGATTCGAGATGCGGGCAGTACGACGGGACGAAATGCAACGCGATCCTGCGTCCGGGTTGCGATAGCCACTTCCGGACAATCTTGGCGTGATGATAGCGCGCATTGTCGAGAAACACATGGATCAGCGCCGTGGTGGAATAGAGCGCCTCGATGCCCGCGAGGAGTTTGATCGTTGAAGCGGCGTGGGACTCCTCGGCCTCGATCATTTTGGTCCGCCCAGTCTCGAGATCGATCGCGCCATGGATATTGAGGCGTTGGCGGCCGGTTGTCTGTTCGATCGCCAGGTGCTCGTCCTTAGCCGCCCAGCATCCCGCCGCGCGCGCCCCATGCGTGGGATGCACGGCATCCACGAAGGATACCTGCGCGCTCTGATTTTTCCAAAATACATGACAAGTCCTCCGCACGCGCTCTTCCTCTCAGCCTCGGCCCCTCTGGGAGATGGGTGAGATGACGGGATGTGCGTGTCATGTTTTTAGGGAGCATCAATAATAAACCGATGAAGATGATTGCGGTAAGCGGACTCGGCTTGTGATGGGGCGTATATCAGACATTCATGTCACAGGTAGAGCGGCTGTTTCAGCGCCCATGACGGCATCTGCTGATGATTGTGTTGATGAGGCTTAAGGGTATGTGTTGCAACTGAATGACACCGGGCGGTGCAACACAATGGCGCCGGGGGAAAGTCGCCGATGTGATTTTTGAGATGCCGGGTCAATTCTCAATCGAGGGGAAAGCAGGTAGCATGAACCACGCTTGCGGGCAGGCGAAAAACCGGGGGAAGGTCAGTCAGGATGCGAAGGCAGGGCAAAGACGCCCCTCGCTTGCGCTCGGTCTTTCCGTGTTCGTTTCGACCTGCCATCATTAATCAAATGGAAGATCAACAAACGGGCTAAGAAACAATATGTCAATAAAGGAAATCTTCAACTTCAAATGGATTGTTCTGACTGGCTTGGCTTTAAATATTGCCATAACGATCTATGTCTACTTCATGGTGGATGGCGGCCCTGCCTCTTTGAAGCCGGGAGGCGACTGGATGGGAATTTTGAACGAGATACCCATGGTAGTGCTGTTTTATTTGGCTGGAGTACTCAAGCCCTATCTTATGATATGGTCAAAATGCCGGAAGAATCCAGCCATGATTTCTATGGCTGGCACAGTGATGCTGGCAACGACCGCGATCGCCGGCTTGATAATCATGCTTGCGGAAACACCGTTAACGAAGGACGTGACTTTATATTCAAACTGGGCACTCTTGTGGGGGGCATCCGCCTATTACGTACTCATACCCCAGCGAACGTCATCAAGCGAATAATGGCTTCGATGTGCCAGAAAATCGATACGGATCCGGCCACCCTTGCTGTCACGACGTACCAGTTCGTCTGAATATCCCTCATCTCCTGCTGCAACGGCATGCAGGCCCCTTCGGAGGCGGGTCGAGATGCCCATGCCATGCGTGGTCCTGCCAAGCCCGCCGTTCGTGGTTACGCAGGATGTCCTGCGCGCCAACCTCGGCATGGTGGAGTGAGTTGCGCTATACTGCGCGCCCGTTTGGCGCCCGTTGCGCCGGATCCTGATCGAAACCCGAAACTGCGGCCGTCGCCGCATTTGTTTTTAGCAGAGTGAATAAAATGCCTGTCATTACCCTACCGGATGGTTCGCAACGCAGTTATCCCAACCCCGTGACCGTAGCCGAGGTTGCGCAGAGCATAGGCGCCGGATTGGCGCGTGCGGCGCTGGCGGGCAAGGTGGACGGAATGCTGGTGGATACGTCGTATCTGATTTCTGCTGATGCGAAATTGGCGATCATCACCGACAAGGATTCCGACGGCGTCGATCTAATCCGTCATTCCACCGCGCACTTGCTGGCCTATGCTGTGAAGGAATTGTTTCCCGAGGCACAGGTGACCATCGGCCCGGTGATCGAGAACGGCTTCTATTACGACTTTGCCTATTCGCGCCCGTTCACACCGGAAGATCTGGAGGCCATCGAGAAACGCATGGCGGAACTGTCCAGAAAAGACCTGCCGGTGACACGCAAAGTGTTGCCGCGCGACGAGGCAGTGACTTATTTCATATCCATCGGCGAGAAGTACAAGGCCGAGATCATCACTTCCATCCCGGCAGATCAGGAAGTGTCGCTTTACAGCGAGGGCGAATTTACCGACCTGTGCCGCGGCCCGCACGTGCCGTCGACCGGCAAGCTGAAGGCGTTCAAGCTGATGAAGGTGGCCGGGGCTTACTGGCGCGGCGACTCGAAGAACGAGATGCTGCAACGCATCTACGGCACGGCCTGGGCGAAGAAGGAAGACCTCGAGGCCTACCTGGTCCGGCTGGAAGAGGCGGAGAAGCGCGACCACCGCAAACTGGGCAAGCAGCTCGACCTGTTCCACATGCAGGACGAGGCGCCGGGCATGGTGTTCTGGCATCCCAAGGGCTGGGCGATGTGGCAGGTGATCGAGCAGCACATGCGCGCCGTGTATCGCGACAACGGCTATCAGGAGATACGCTGTCCGCAGATCATCGACCGCGTGCTGTGGGAGAAATCCGGCCACTGGGAACATTACAAGGCCAACATGTTCACCACCGAGTCGGAAAAACACGACTACGCAATCAAGCCGATGAACTGTCCGGGGCATGTGCAGGTGTTCAATGCCGACCTGCGTTCCTACCGCGAACTGCCGCTGCGCTACGGCGAATTCGGCTCCTGTCACCGCAACGAGCCGTCCGGCGGCCTGCACGGCCTGATGCGGGTGCGCGGCTTTGTGCAGGACGACGGACATATCTTTTGCACTGAAAGCCAGATCGAGTCGGAAGTGACCGCCTTCAATGCCTTGGTGCTCAAGGTGTACAAGGATTTCGGCTTTAACGACGTAGTGGTGAAACTGGCGCTGCGCCCGGACAGCCGGGTCGGTTCGGACGAGATATGGGACAAGTCGGAGAACGCGCTGCGTGCCGCCTTGCGCGCTTCAGGCATGGCCTGGGAAGAATTGCCGGGCGAGGGCGCTTTCTACGGCCCGAAGATCGAATTCCACATCAAGGATGCCATCGGTCGTTCCTGGCAGTGCGGCACCATCCAGGTGGACTTCTCCATGCCGGGCCGTTTGGGTGCCGAGTTCGTGGACGAGGACAACAGCCGCAAGGTGCCGGTCATGCTGCACCGAGCGATATTGGGATCATTGGAACGCTTCATCGGCATCCTGGTTGAAAACCATGCTGGCGCGCTGCCGCTGTGGCTGGCTCCGGTGCAGATGGTGGTGATGAACATCTCGCAAGCGCAGGAGGAATATGCCGGAAAAGTGGCGGAATTCCTGCGCGTTTCCGGCTTCCGCGTGCAATCGGATTTGCGCAATGAGAAGATTACCTATAAAATACGAGAACATAGCTTGCAGAAGCTGCCTTACCAGTTGATCATAGGCGATAAGGAAGTGGCTGCAGGTCTCGTTGCCGTGCGATCCCGAACAGGTGAAGACCTTGGGCAGATGTCGGTGGAGGCGCTGTTGAAGCGCTTGCAAGCCGAGCTGCATGCGGATGGCGCGGTTTAATTTTTTATTGGAGAAATTGCAATAGCACAGGATAAGTCGCAGCGTATCAATGAGCAGATAACAGCACCACAAGTGCGGCTCATCGGCGCGGAGGGAGAGCAGGTTGGTGTCGTGGCAATTGCGGAAGCATTGCGCATGGCTGACGAAGCAGAATTGGATCTGGTGGAGATTGCGCCGTTGGCGGAACCACCAGTTTGCCGGATCATGGATATCGGCAAATTCAAATATGCGGAAGCAAAAAAGCAGCACGAAGCCAAGCTGAAACAAAAACAGGTTCAGATCAAGGAGATCAAGTTTCGCCCGGGTACTGATGAGGGTGATTACAACATCAAGTTGCGCAATCTGATCAAATTCCTGGCTGAAGGTGACAAGACCAAGATTACCTTGCGTTTCCGTGGTCGCGAGATGGCACACCAGGAGATCGGCATGAAGTTGATCGAGCGCATCAAAGGCGATCTGGAAGAGCATGGAATGGTGGAGCAATTTCCCAAGATGGAAGGCCGTCAGATGGTCATGGTGATCGGCCCCAGGAAGAAATGATTTGGCATCGCAACGGAGCGAGGGACTTGCCGGTGCGGTGGTAGTGCAAGGAGTCCCGTACAAGTGGTTCCGGGTTTTCAAGCGTTCCTGTCAGGAACCTCCCGGCGTCATCAAATAAAATGGAGTTGTCATGCCAAAGATGAAAACCAAGAGCGGAGCGAAGAAGCGCTTTGTCGTCCGCGCCGGTGGCAGCATCAAGCGCGGTCAAGCGTTCAAGCGCCACATCCTCACCAAGAAAACCACCAAGAACAAGCGTCAACTGCGCGGGTCGACAGGTGTCCATGAAACCAACACGGCGTCCGTGCGCGCCATGTTGCCCTACGCATAAGGAGCAAACATGCCAAGAGTCAAACGTGGTGTAACGGCGCGTGCGCGCCATAAGAAAGTCCTGAACCAGGCCAAGGGGTATCGTGGTCGCCGCAACAGCGTCTATCGCATCGCCAAGGAAGCGGTGATGAAGGCTGGTCAATATGCCTACCGTGACCGTCGTCAACGCAAGCGCCAATTCCGCACTTTGTGGATCGCGCGTATCAATGCGGCGGCGCGTGAGCAGGGGATGGCCTACAGCGTGTTCATGAACGGCCTGAAAAAAGCTGCGATCGAGATCGATCGCAAGGTGCTGGCCGATCTGGCCGTGTTCGACAAGGCTGCGTTCTCGCAGATCGTCGCACAAGCCAAGGCCAGCCTTGGCGCATAATTTCTGCGCAATATGAAAAAGGAGGCGTCACGCCTCCTTTTTTGTTTCAAGATAGAACATGCAAGAACTACAAAAAATTCTCGATGACGCCCTGCAGAGCTTCGCGGCGATAGAAGACGCGACCGAACTGGAGAACGTCAAGGCACGTTATCTCGGCAAGGAAGGCAGCCTGACCGGTCTGTTGAAGGGACTCGGCAAGCTTTCTGCCGAAGAGCGCCCGGCAGCGGGCGCGCGCATCAACCAGGTCAAGCAGCAGATCGAGGCTGCGCTGCAGGCGCAGCGCGACGCCATCCAGAGCCGCGCATTGAACGCCAAGCTTGCCGCAGAATCGCTAGATGTGACCCTGCCCGGGCGTGGTACAGGTGTGGGCGGATTGCATCCGGTCACGCGCACCCTGGAGCGCATCGAGGCCCTGTTTCACTCAATCGGTTACGCGGTTGCTGAAGGTCCGGAGATCGAGAACGATTTCTACAACTTCACCGCGCTGAACATCCCCGCCGACCATCCGGCGCGGGCCATGCACGACACCTTCTACATCGACGACCAACATGTGTTGCGCACGCACACTTCTCCGATCCAGATCCGCTACATGCAGGCGCATATGGAAAAGTACAAGCAGCTGGAGACGATGCCGGACATCCGTATCATCGCGCCGGGGCGCGTGTACCGCGTGGACTCGGACGCCACCCATTCGCCGATGTTCCATCAGGTGGAAGGCTTGTGGATAGGGGAGAAGGTCAGTTTCGCCGACCTGAAAGGCGTGATCGCCGATTTCCTGCAGAATTATTTCGAGACGGAAGACATGCAGGTGCGTTTCCGTCCCTCTTTTTTCCCGTTCACCGAACCGTCGGCCGAAATGGACATGAGCTGGAAGGGCGGCTGGCTGGAGATCGGTGGCTGCGGCATGGTGCATCCCAACGTGCTGAAGCATGTCGGCATCGACAGCGAGAAATACCTCGGATTTGCCTTCGGCATGGGCGTGGAGCGCCTGGCCATGCTGCGCTACGGTGTGAGCGATCTCAGGCTGTTCTTCGAAAATGATCTTCAATTCCTTAAGCAGTTTTCATAATGAAAAAATCATTGAAGATCATTTCAGTGGAGGCTAATGCGGCATTGCCGCGTTACGCCGTAACTAAAATGACATGCAAGCAGTTTAATTAACCATGCAATTCTCTGAATCCTGGTTGCGTACCTTCGTGAGCCCCTCGCTTTCCAGCGAGGAGTTGTCGCACCTGTTGACCATGGCCGGACTGGAAGTGGAGGCGATGACACCTGTCGCTCCGGCCTTCGAACAAGTTGTGGTGGCGCAGGTGCTGACCAAAGACAGGCATCCCGATGCGGATCGTTTGAACGTGCTGACGGTGGATGTCGGTCAGGCCGAACCTCTGACCATTGTGTGCGGTGCGGGGAACGTGAGGGTAGGCATGAAAGCGCCTTGCGCGCTGGTGGGCGCGAAACTGCCCGGCATCGAAATCGGGCAGGCCAAGGTCCGCGGCGTCGCTTCGTACGGCATGATGTGTTCGGAAAAAGAACTCGGCCTGGCGGATGAAAGCGCCGGGCTGATGGTGCTGGCCGCCGAGGCTGTCGTTGGGCAAAGTATCCGCGAGCATCTTGATCTCGACGATCAACTGATCACACTCAAGCTCACGCCCAACCGCAGCGATTGCTTGTCGCTTTACGGCATTGCCCGTGAAGTGGCGGCGTTGACGGGAGCGCCTTTGCAGGCCGTTCCGCTGCCCATCTTCAAACAGGCTGGCGGGCAGAGTCGCAAGATCAAGGTGGCCGCTCCCGCAGCATGTCCGCGTTATACCGGGCGCGTGATATCGGGCGTCAACGCCATGGCGGCAACGCCCGCATGGATGGTGCAACGCCTGCAGCGTTGCGGGTTGCGCAGCATCAGCGCGCTGGTGGATGTGACCAATTTTGTACTTCTGGAACTGGGCCAGCCGCTACACGCTTTCGACCTGAACAAACTGAATGGCGACATCGAGGTGCGTTTTGCACGCGTCGGTGAGCGCCTGAAGTTGCTGAACGAGCAGACGGTTAACCTGCAAGACGACATGCTGGTGATCGCGGACAGCAAAGGTCCGGTTGCCCTGGCAGGCATCATGGGCGGCGCTGACAGTGCGGTGGAAGAAACGACTACGGATATTTTCCTGGAAAGCGCGTTTTTTGCGCCCGGGGTGATCGTCGGCAAGGCGCGCCGTCTCGGTTCCAGTTCTGACTCCTCCCATCGTTTTGAGCGTGGTGTGGATTTTGCGTCTACGCAGTTCGCACTAGATCGTGCCACGCAACTGATCTTGGAAATTTGCGGCGGACAAGCAGGCGCGGTCACGGAAGTGCAAAGCGGGCTGCCTGCACGCCATTCGGTGAAGTTGCGCACGTCGCGCGTGCACCGGGTATTGGGGGTGGCGCTGACGGCGGATGAAATAGCGCAGGTACTGACGCGACTCGGCATGTCTTTCCAGCAGGAAGGTGGCGAATTCTCGGTAACGCCACCCAGCTATCGCTTTGATGTTGTGATCGAAGAAGACCTGATTGAAGAAATCGCGCGCGTGCATGGCTACGAAAATATCCAGCCGGTGCCGATACGGGCAGGCATGACCATCCTTCCGCAAATTGAGGCGGAGCGGTCCTTGTTCCGGGTGCGCCAAGCCGTGGTAGCGCGCGACTATCAGGAAACCATCAACTACGCGTTCGTGGATGCAGGGTGGGAACGCGACCTGTGTGGTAATTCCGCACCCATTACGCTGAAAAACCCCATTGCCAGCCAGATGAGCGTGATGCGCAGCAGCCTGCTGGGCGGGCTGCTTGCCGCCTTGCGTACAAATCTGGCGCGCAAACAACCTCGAGTGCGTCTGTTCGAAATCGGTGGCTGCTTTGCCGCCGAAGCAGGCGGCTATGTGCAACATGAGCAACTGGCTGGATTGGCTTACGGCAGCGTTTGCGCGGAACAATGGGGAACGCCCGCGCGCAACGTGGATTTCTATGACGTGAAGGGCGATATTGAGGCCTTGTTCGCACCACGCAGTCTGACTTTCCAGACTGCCCTAAATCCGGCGTCACATCCGGGCCGCTCGGCGCGTATCCTGCTGGATGGGCGAACAATCGGCTCGATCGGGGAGCTGCACCCGCAATGGCAGCAACAATATGACCTGCCGCAGGCCGTGGTGTGGTTCGAAGTTGCACTGGCTGCGCTGACCCAGGCAGGTGTGCCCAGCTTGGTCGATGTTTCACGTTTTCCGCCGGTACGCCGAGATATTGCCGTGCTGGTTGATGACAATGTAGCCGTTCAGTCGTTATTGGAAGCGATGCAGGCGGCAAAAGCACCCAATGTGGCAGAATTCGCGTTGTTCGATGTATATCGCGGCAAAGGTTTGGATCCGAGCAAAAAAAGCCTTGCATTCCGTGTGTTATTGCAAGATACTCAAAAAACTTTGACTGATAACGAGATTGAAGAAAGTGTGGCTCGTCTGGTCGCGGCATTGCAACGACTGGGCGCGCAATTGCGAGTGTAAGAGGGGAATATGACGACATTGACCAAGGCGGAGCTGGCCGATCTGCTGTTCGAAAAAGTTGGCCTGAACAAGCGCGAAGCGAAAGACATGGTTGAAGCGTTCTTTGAGGAGATCAGGATGCAACTGGAGCGGGGAGAGAGCGTCAAGCTGTCCGGCTTCGGCAACTTCCAGTTGCGCGACAAGCCGCAACGTCCCGGACGCAACCCGAAGACGGGCGAAGAGATCCCGATTACGGCGCGGCGCGTGGTCACTTTCCATCCAAGCCAGAAACTCAAGAGCATGGTAGAAAAGAACTATCATGGAACATCACGTAGCTAATTCTGAACTGCCGCCGATCCCGGCCAAACGTTACTTCACCATCGGTGAAGTAAGCGAGTTGTGCGGGGTGAAGGCCCATGTACTGCGTTATTGGGAGCAGGAATTCACTCAGCTTAAACCCGTGAAACGCGGCGGCAATCGCCGTTATTACCAGCACCATGAGGTGCTGCTTATCCGCCGTATCCGGCAGTTGCTCTACGAAGAAGGTTTCACCATCAGCGGTGCGCGCAGCCGCTTGGATCAGCACGTCATGAATCAGGAGGAACGGTCGCAGACGGCATCAAGCCCTTTCAATGTGAGTGCATTCAAGCGCGAATTGCGCGAGATCATCTCCCTGCTGCATGCTTGAGTGCGAATTTTCTTAAAACCGCTTCAAGGAAAATGCGAAGCTCTGCTATAATTAAAAAGTTCGGGGCGTAGCGCAGCCTGGTAGCGTACTTGCATGGGGTGCAAGGGGTCGGGAGTTCGAATCTCCCCGCCCCGACCAACGGTAACAAAGACTCAGGTCACTTTAACCAGTGGCCTTTTTCTTTTTTGGCGATTGACGCGTAAGCCGGGGAACACCAAAGGAACACCAAAAAACCGGCTGTTGCCGTCAGATAGAGCGGCGTAAGTAACTGTTACCCATGGATATGGAGCGAACTCAGACTGCTCAACCACGTTGATTCAGTCGGTGATGTCGTTTTTTTGTGGATCCGGGGGGTTATGACAATTTCAGTCGAGACTTCGAATGGTGTGATTGTGTCAACCGATTGCATCGGTGGTGCGTTTT
>CAVRYQ010000129.1:0-24850 GCA_963725375.1 uncultured Pseudomonadota bacterium
ACGGCTATGTTGGCATTGGTCGCCCCCCAGCCGCCGTAAATGATTTGTGAAATCATGCCGAGATAGCCGATAAAACCCAGCCCACCCACACACATCACCACGCCATAAAAGAAAAAGAGCGTGTCCCATTCAGCACGCGATACCTTGCGGAATATGTCGAAAGGAATGAGGGCGCTGACATATTCCGGGTTATTGCGATTGGCGTATATTTTTTCACCGTTCACTTTCAGGTAATATGCAAAGAATTGGAGCAAGCTCAGGCCGGTGAGCATACCAATGACAGGGGGCAGTTGCAGCACGCTGTGAAAACACACCGCCAGCGCGATCGTGACCAGAAAAAGGCCGACGATGGTCAATGCCCCGCGCCGCATTGCAGCTACCTCAATACCACTTCCGGGCATTTCATTTGGAACAGCGAAGTGCATGATGACCGCAGGTACGAGCCAATTTACCAGTGATGGGATGACCAGCGCAAAGAACGCCCAGAAATCAACCACGCCATTCGTTGCATGAACATTTTTTTGCCAGACCATCAGTGTGGTGATGTCGCCAAATGGACTGAATGTGCCGCCCGCATTGGCGGCGACCACAATATTGATGCAGGAAAGCGTGACAAATTCCTTATTGCCGCGACCGACTGTCATGACTACGGCACCCATCAACAAGGCGGTGGTCAAGTTGTCGACGACAGGCGAAACCAAGAAGGCCAGCAAGCCTGTCACCCAAAATAGGGAGCGGTAGCCGAAGTTCCTGCGGACCAGCCAGGATCGCAGCGCTTCAAAAACGTTCCGCTCATCCATCACATTGACGAAGGTCATTGCAACCAGCAGAAATAGCATCAGCTCGGCGTACTCTTCCAAATTATGGCGCAATGCAATTTCGACAACGTGCGGCACATCATGCGACAGGTAGTACCACGCTATCATTCCCCAGATGATGCCTGCCGCCAACATGACGGGCTTGGATTTGCGCAAATGGGTGAATTCCTCGCTCATCACGACCAGATAGGCGACAAAGAAGAGCAGCATCGACGTGATACCCACCCAGTTGGCAGTCAGGTCAAGTCGCACCTCACCTTCCGAGGCATGAGCCAATAGCGGCGTGAGCAATATGATAAGGGACAAGACAAGACATTTCATCGTCAGGAATCCTGAATTGATTGCCAGGGGCGACGCATACCCGGCAGGATGTAGCCACGAAACCAATCCTGGCATTGCATGAAACGAGGCGCAGCTTCCGAATCACCGTATCTGATTCGATCTCGCCCGCTCCGGCGTTGATGGGGTCCGATTTCCAATCCGGCATTCCGACCGCGCTGATTCAATGGTCGGCCATCTGCCCGCAGGACATGGCCGCAAATGCCAAGATAAATCCTGCAATGATGATCCATGAACGCTGAACGCATAAGCAGACCTCGTTCGCATCATGCTGCGATTGAACCCAATCACCACCGATACGCCCTGAGTGCAGACATGAGTTCGGTCACGGCGAGTTCCAGGTCCAGTGCGGCCTGGTGGCAGTCCGGCGCCCCCGCCCGGGTCTCCAGCCGCTCGGCGGCCTGGCGCGCCTTTTCCGCAGCGAAGACGCCGACCATGCCCTTCAACGTATGTGCGCTGTGCCGCACCGCTTCGCTATCGCCCTGCGCCATCCCTTCCTTGATACTTTGCAGGTGGGGCGGGGCATCCGCCAGAAATATCGTGACGATTTCTTCAAAAAGTTCACGGCTGTCATCCATCAACTGCCTGGCCTTGCCGAAGTCGGCCACGGGCAACTGCGGAGCGGGCGCGGCCTCGTCTTCGCCCGCCGCGGGTATGCCCTGCTCTATGGCGCTCAGTTCACGCCACAGCGCCTCGGTGTCGATCGGCTTGGACAGATAGCCGTCCATGCCCGCCGCCAGGCAGTCTTCACGGCTGCCCTGCATGACGTGTGCGGTCAGTCCGATGATGGGGGTATGGCCGCCGCGCTGTTGCTCGAATTGCCGTATGCGCGCGGTCGCTTCATAGCCGTTGAGTTCGGGCATGTCCACGTCCATCAGGATCAGGTCGTGGTGCCCGACCTGCCACTTGTCCACCGCGATCAGGCCGTTGCCGGCCACATCCACCGCATGGCCGAATTTTTGCAGCAGCCGGGTGACCAGTGTCTGGTTGACACTGTTGTCCTCCGCCAGCAACACGTTCAGCTTGCGCTTGCTCTCGCGCAGGGAATGTCGCGTGATCAGCGGTGCTTTTTCCGCCTGCGCCACCCCGAATGTGTTCATGATCGCGTCGAACAGATCGGATTGGGAATAGGGTTTGAGCAGATACGCGGAAATGCCAAGCTCGCGGCAGCGCTGCGCATCGCCGCGCTGTCCTTCCGAGGTCAGCATCATGATGGGCGTCACGTCATTTCCATGGTGCGCGCGCAGATGCTCAACGACCGCAAATCCGTCCATGCCGGGCATGCGTCCGTCAATGAGCAGCAGTTGGTAGCCTTCTCCCTTCTGCCGGGCTCGATCCAGTTCGGCGATCGCCAGATGACCATCCGCCACCGCGGTGGGCAGCATTCCCCAGCGCTGCGCCAGTTCAACGGCAAGCAGGCGATTGGTTGCGTTGTCGTCCACCACCAGCACCCGCATGTCCTTCAGGCGCAGCGCATCGTGATGCGGCTGCAATTCGGCTGCCGCTTTCCCGAGGACAACTTCGATGAAGAAAGTGCTGCCTTTGCCCACCTCGCTCTCCAGCCAGATGACCCCGTCCATCAGTTCCACCAGCCGCGCCGAGATCGACAGCCCAAGGCCCGTGCCGCCATATTTGCGCGTCGTCGACGTGTCGGCCTGCGAAAAGGAGTCAAATATCTTGCGAAACTTTTCCCGGGGTATGCCAATGCCGGTATCGCGCACGCTGATGTGCAGCACGAGTTTGTCCGGTTCGGGTTGCAGGGAGCCCATGGCCGCCTTGACCACGATTTCGCCGCGCTCGGTGAATTTGACCGCGTTGCCAATCAGATTGACGATGACCTGACGCAACCGTCCCGGGTCGCCAATCAGCACCTCGGGTATGTCCGCGTCGATGTCCAGCAACAATTCCAGGCCTTTCTGGTGGGCGCGCAGGGCCATGGAACGGGTCGTCTGCGACAGTACATCGGGCAGGTTGAACTCGATTGCGTCAATGCTCAGTTTGCCGGCTTCGATCTTGGAAAAATCCAGGATGTCATTCACGATGACGAGCAGCGCATCCGCAGACGATTTGACCAGCCCGATATACTCCGCCTGTTCGGCATTCAATTCCGTATCGAGTGCCAGCTCGGTCATGCCGATGATGCCGTTCATCGGCGTCCGGATTTCATGGCTCATATTGGCCAGAAAATCGCTCTTGGCCCGGCTCGCCTCCTCTGCCGCCTCTTTTGCCAGTTGCAACTGCGCTACGGCAAGCTTGCGCTCGGTGATGTCGCGTACCGTCGCCTGCAACATTGGTTTGCCGTCGAGCACCATGGTGTTCAGCAGGATGTCCGCATCGAATATCTTGCCGTTATCGACTCGCTTGCAGATCCATTCAAATCGGTGGCTTCCGCGTTCCATCGCGATGCCGATATTCTTGCGGGCAAGCGTCATGGAATCCATCCCGCCCGCTTGTTTCTCGGGCGAAAGATCAGCGGGTTTAACCGCGCAAAATTGTTCCCGCGATGCACACCCGAACATCTGCAATGTTGCCAGATTGCAGTCCAGATATCCTTGCTCGTCCAGCAACATTACCGCATCGCTGGTGGAATCATACAAGGTACGGAATTTGGTTTCGGACTTGTGCAAGGCCTCTTCCGCCTGCCTGCGTTCGGTGATATCGGCATTGGTGCCGGTCATTCGCGTCGCACGACCATGCGCGTCGCGCTCAACGACCTTGCCATGCGTGTGTATCCACGCCCAATTCCCGTTGCGGCGCTGGATGCGCAATTCAACTGAATATAACTCGGACACCCCCTTGAGCACGCCCTCCAGATTTGAGCGGATCACCGCGCGGTCTTCGGGATGCACCGTGGCAAAGAGTTCCTCGCTGGTGACCGTCATCTCTTTTTGCGGGCCGCCCAACATCATTGACCAGCGGTCACTCAGGTATACCCGGTCTTGTGCAATATCCCAATCCCACAACGCCAGATTGGAGCCATCCAGGGAAAGGTTGAGCCTTTGCTGTGTCTGCCGGATGAACAACTCGTTTATCTTGCGTTCCGAAATATCCTGAAACGCGACCACGACGCCGTCTGCCCGCCCGTCGCGCATGATCGCCTGTGACGATACTTCAACCGGGAAAGTGCTTCCGTTCTTGCGCATGAACACCTGGTCATCGTTGCGCCAGCTACCCTCTGCCTTGATGGCCAACATGATCGGGCAATCATGCGCTGACAACGGACGTCCGTCCGCCGTCAATTTATGTATCGTGTCATGTACCGGCATCCCGATGAATTCAACGCGCGACCAGCCCAGCATGCGCTCGGCCTCGGAGTTCATGTAGACGCATTTGCCGCGCGCGTCCTGCACATATAGTCCTTCGCCGAGTGTTTCGCTGATGCGTTCGTAGAACTCGCGCTGCTGCACCAGCCTTTCATCCATTTCCTTCCGCGACGTGATATCGGTACGGATCGAAACGTAACGCAGGGGCTTTCCCTTCTCATCCATGAAAGGGACGATGGTTGAATCCACCCAGTAGTAATTTCCGTTTTTGCTTCGGTTTTTTATTTCACCACGCCAGATTTCGCCGCGACTGATGGCCTGCCACAACCCTGCAAAAAATTCATGGGGGTGATACCCCGAATTCAGGAGATGGTGATCCTGCCCCAGTAGTTCCTCCCTTGAATATTGGCTGATCTCGATAAATTTCCCGTTCACGTAGACGATCTTGCCACTGCTGTCGGCGATACTCACGATGTCGTGCTGATCAAGCGCATATTTCTGGAAATTCAGCTCGGTCACCGTATCCCTCAGTTGGTCATAGGCCAGACGTAACTGGTCCTCCGCCTTCTGCAGGGAACTGATATCCTGGAACGACACCAGCGCGCCCAGCGTTTTTCCATCCATTATGATGGGCCGCGACCGATAGTTTATGGGAACGAAATGTCCGTCGCGGGCGACAAAATGGCCGCTGCCGTCATCGGGCTGGCCGCTGTTGATGACCCTGAATTGCGGGCAATCGTTGTCCGAAGCCGGTGTTCCATCAGGACGATGGTGCTGCACCATCTCGTGCATGTCCCCGCCGATCAGCTCTGCTTCCTGCCAGCCCAGCATTTTCTCGGCTGCCGCATTCATGAAGGTGAGCTGGCCCTCCATGTCCGTGGCATATACGCCATCACTTAACGTATTCAGCAGATTGCGCGTCATTTCGGCATTCTGAAGACGCATGCGTTCGTTCACCGCATTCAACTCGGCGGTATTCAATTGCAGGACGTTCTGCAGCATGCGCTGCTCTTTGTCCACTTCGTGATAGTAACTGTCGACGATATCCAGGAATGACTGCATGCGCGCATCAGGCTGGAAATCGTTGCCAAGTTGACGCCGCAATTGACGTTCGAGCAAACGATGCATTTGAACCGCCTATTCGTAAATCGTGGTGAGCGTCATGGTCTGATTGTGCAACTGGCAGCGCATGACATCGGTGAAGGGCGCCATCTCGCCGTACGAGTAAAAACCGGTGATCGCGGTGGCAGTGCCCAGCTTCTCCTGCACGATATCCAGTTCTTCTTCAGTCAACTGCCCCATGACCAAGCGGCGCCCAACGCAACTTACCACCAGGCACAGCCCTGTCGCCCCCTGAACGGCGGGCTGTGCCGCCTCGGCCGCCAGTCCGGCATTCTCGATCAGACTGTCCAGGTTGGTCCGCATCAGTTTGCACAGGTATCCTTGCGGCACGTCACCCGCAAAAGTCAGGCTGTTGGCCGCAGCATCAATCGCCAACAAAGTGCGTATCAGCGGCTTGTCCGACTTGTTCGCCTGGATGCTCAACGGAAAGCGCAGGCCGCTGGCCGGAAGATCCTTGGCCATTTCAGCAAGATATTTCCTGTAAAGTTGCAAGGCAGGTTCTTGATCAATCTCATACACCACATTCCCGACCGATCGGGTGACGATCCGCTCGGCGCCGAATTCTTCCCATCCGGCAAAACACCCGCTTTTGACGGTGACATCCCCATAGAAACCCAAGGCGGCGATACGTCCGCTCTGTGCCGGCGCATCGGCCATCACCCAGGTTCTTCCGAAGCGCGTTCCATCCCCGGCCAGGCCGCCCGTGACCGGGATCCCCGCCCGATTTAGCCCGTGAGCGAGATCGCTTCCGTTCGCCTGCAAGCCCTCCGACAGCACGAACACATGACGCAAATCGGGTGCGGCCAGTTCTGCCATGAGGCGCGCGCCCAATTCAGTCACCCCTTTGCCCGGCTCCACATCACCGAATGCAAGGCGGACATTTGAATGTTCCAGCTTCACCACTGTCGCGACCATATCCCCATCGCTGATCTCGACACCCATGACGCTGCCCGAAGATGAACATCCGAGGATGTGCGCTTTCGGAAATTTCTGTCGCAACTCGGAATAACACGCATCCGCATGGAAATATGGAGCGTCCGCAAATACCAGTACCACGTCGGCCACCGCGGCGTAGTCGGGCATCGCCCCCCATCCTGCTTTTTCTGACCAGCGCATTTGTGTGATTTTCATTACGTATTCCCTCCATCGGATATTCATCAAGTTGCAGCAAGGTACTAATCAAACATTCGATCCCGCAGTTCAACATCATCGTCCATGAATCTGTCCTTGATGGACATGACCTCATCAAAATCGGCGAGAAACGCTTCCACGCACACCGGATCAAAATGCTTGCCGGCCCCGTCGCGAAGCATTTGGGTTGCCTGCTCGATGCTCCATGCCGTCTTGTATGGCCGTGAGGAAGTCAGTGCATCGAACACGTCCGCCACCGCAACGATGCGGCCGAACAAGGGAATGTCATTTCCCTTCAATCCGCGCGGGTATCCGCTTCCATCGTATTTTTCATGATGCGTATACGCGATTTCCGCCGCCACCTTCAGCAGGGGCGAGTTGCTTGCGTTCAGGACTTCATATCCGATGACCGCATGCTGCTTCATGATGGAGAATTCCGCTTCGGTGAGCTTGCCGGGCTTGAGCAGGATAAGATCCGGCGTGCCGACCTTGCCGATGTCATGCATGGGCGCCGACTCCAGCAGCAATTCCTGCTGCTCCGGCGACAGTTCGAGCAACCGGGCAATGTGCCTTGAATAGTGCGCCATGCGTTGAATATGCGCACCGGTTTCGGGATCGCGATATTCTGCAGCGCGCGCAAGGCAGAATATGGTCTCTTGCTCACGCGCCACGATCTGCGCAGTCGCCTTGCGCACCTCTTCCGCCAGCCACGCCGCATGATCGGACAGTTTTTTGTTGCTCTGTCGCAATGCCAGCATATTCTTGACGCGTGCGAGGAATTCGACGTTATCCAGCGGCTTGTTGAGAAAATCGGTTACGCCTATCTGCAGCGCCCGGTGGCGCAACTCGGTCTCGTGATTGGCCGTCACCATCAGGACCGGGATGTCGGGATAGCGTATGCGGAACTTTTCCGTCAGGTCCGTACCGCTCAGTTGCGGCATCATGTAGTCCACGATCAACAAGTCCGGTTCGTTCGCCAGGGACCAGTCGAGGCCTGCCATCGGGTCGGTGAAGCAGAACGATTCACAACCCGGAAGCTTGCGCACGAGATGCTGCAGCAAGGTCACGTTGATCTGCGCGTCGTCAATGATTACCACTTTCATTTTGCCCTCCATCCTCAACTTGCCCATTCCTCAGCTTGTTATTTCTTTCCAGGACGAAGGCCGCCATTCGAATTCGTCTTGAACATCCGCACCGGGGCCCATCGGATGGAGTGCTGCGACTCGCCGCATTCATTCCCCATGCAACAAAGCTAACCGAAAGCCGAACCGGCCGTCCGTCTGGCTTCCTCCGCCTGTATTTCAATCTCATCAAGCAGGTCGTCCGCGACCGCAGGGTCGATTCCCAGGACACGCCAGGCTTCCGGATTGATTCCCTCCGCGGTATGTTCCTGTATGCCAAAACCGCTCAGTACCTTTTCGGCCAGATTCACCATATGCACCAGAGGTTGGCCGACCGCAGCCAACTGGTTGCCGGGGTCATCGTGGTAACGCAGTGCCGCCACAATGGAATCCGGCAGCTCCCACAGACGCGCCAGCTCGCCTCCGAGTTCGCAATGATTCATTTCCAGCATCTCCGCTTCGATCTCGGCCGAAGTCAATGCCTGCTCGCTGGCGAAGCGCTCGTGCAATCTGTCGCTTGTTTCCCGATCAAGATGGTTCAGCACCACATAGCCGATGTCATGCAGCAAACCCGCCAGAAAAATTTCATCCTCGGCCGGGCGCCTGTTGGCTGGCATGGCAAGCGCAATCGCGCGCAAGGCCATGGCGACCGCCATGCTGTGCAGCCACAAACCCTGGAAGTCCAGTTTGCCCGCCGATCTTTTCGACAACGAAGACATCACCACGATACCCAGCGCAATCGATTTGATGCGCGTCATGCCCAGAAGCAGAGAAGCATCGTGAATCGAGGAAATGCGCCTGGAAGCGCCAAAAAGCGGGGCATTGGCGAGTCCGATCATCCTGGCGGATAGCTGAGGATCCGTTTCGATAATCGCCAGCAATGCCCGCTCGCCCGCCTCGCTGCTCAAATCCAGCGCAATTATTTTTTGCGCGACCATCGGCATCGCGGGAAGCGAGTCGAGTTTGCTTAACGCGGCTTTTAGATTGACTGGCGAATTACCCGGTATCATGCAGCTCCTTCGGATTTTGTCTGGCCCTGGTTCACTGGCTACACCGGCAGTTGCGATGCGTGGTTCAGTTCAACACCATGCGGTTCGCACCGACAATGTCATATCGCTCCCCCGAATTCACCGATTTGAATTCTGGATACTCGCGATAAATTCCCTTATATGTTCGAGCTCCACAGATTGCTGTTTCACATCCTTCTGCAGCAGCGAGTTCTCGTATAACAAATAATCCTGCATGAACTTGATCTTCAGGTGGGTCTTCACGCGGGAAGCAACAATCGGGGGACTGATGGGTTTGTGGATGAAGTCTGCGGCGCCCAGCGAAAAACCTCGCTCCTCATCCTCGACTTCATTTTTCGCCGTGATGAAAATCACCGGAATGTGGGTCGTAGCGGGATCGTCCTTCAAGCGCTCGCAAACCTCGAATCCATCCATTTCCGGCATCATGATGTCAAGCAGGACCAGGTCCGGCGGATTGGCGAATGCGGAGTCCAGCGCGTCCTGGCCGCTGCTGGCGGGCCTTACGGTGTAATCTTTCTCCAGGATCCTAGTAAGCAATGTCAAATTGAGTGGCGTGTCATCGACTACCAATACAACCGGACGTTCAACTGATTCCATCGCCACGATTCTCCAAATAAACTGCCAAGCCGTAAAAAAGTCCGGACCGCCCGAAAACTGTATCAGCAACTCAACCTCAGTTCCAGAAGTATCGTCATGCCCTTCGGCAATCGTCCCTTTGCGCACCCGCGCAGTTTTTGCTTCATCGGGAGGCCGCAGGCCGCCGACTCCATACCTGCGCCGCTACTTCTGAGGCGCGGCGCTCTGGAAATCCTTGACGAACTGGTCGGCGGGCGTGATTCCCTGACAATCTGCGCCCAGATACGTCATTTGCATCTCGCTCTGCATGGCGTGGCTGCCCATGCTGCCGGTCATGGTCATGTTCAAGCGCGTGGAAACGGCATCCCCACTGGCCGTGCTTTCGCCGCTGCCGGCCATGGTGTGCCCATTGGCGGTGCAATTGAATTCGAACGTGCTCCTCGTTCCGCTGCGGGTCACCTTGGCCGGAGCACAACGCCCTTCCGGATCAATCATGGGCGTATTCCTGGCCGCCATGGCGGGACTGATGCAGATACGAGGCAGGCCTCCATCGGCGAATGGACCGGCGCCCATGCCTTTCATCATTGCTGCCATTTGCTTGCGCTGATCGGGCGTCATGCCTGCCATGGCTTGTTGCATTTCGGCCAAGGCCGACGCTATCTGCGCAGTCATGTCACGACCATCGACAACCTGGCGGACGGGCTTCACTTCCCATAGCCCGGCTTTCAGGCCGGAGTTCTCGGCGCATGCGCCGCTGCTTACAATGACAAGGATGAAGAAGGCCAACTTATTCATGTTTTCTCCTGAGGGGACAAGAATCCGGCCGTGTGAAAACTGCAGCCTTTGCTTGTCTTGCGCAAACGATCCGTGCCCTGCCCAAAGCGGGGACCGTTCTCCTGGCTATTTGATTTCAGTAATAAAGTTTTCGCGGGAACGGCGAACCTTCTTCAGATTGACCAGCCAATCCTTGTCTGCATCGCGGTAACCCAAAGGCAGGATCAAGACACTGCGCAGGCCACGTGAATCCAGTTTCAACAGATTGTCGAGCGCCTCGGCGTCGAAGCCCTCCATCGGCGTGCTGTCCACTTGCTCCACGGCAGCGGCAATCAGCGCAACACCGAGGCCGATATAGGCCTGTTTGGCCGCATGCTGGAAATTCACTTCAGCGCCGCGAACAGGATAGCGACTCAATAGCAGCTTGCGATAATTCTCCCAGTCAGGGCTGGTGAAGCCTCGTTCTGCGTTGGTCAGGTCGAACATCATGTTGATGCGCTCGGGCGTGTAGTCGTTCCAGGCAGCAAACACCAGCAGGTGCGAACAATCCATCACCTGCCCCTGCCCGTGCGCGATGACCTTAATTTTTTCGCGAATTTCCCGGTTTGTAATGACAATGACCTCATAAGGCTGAAGCCCGCTTGAGGTGGGTGCCAGGCGCACCGCCTCAAGAATGCGATCGACCTTATCTTGTGCCACTGCTTTCGCAGCATCCATCTTCTTGCTTGCGTAGCGCCATTCAAGACGTTCAATCAACTCCATGAAAGACCTCCAAATATTTGTCAAATTGATCGCGTCAGTGAACGTCGACCGCTGGCCGTGCGATGACCGGTTTCTATCTTACCAGCGAATGGCCGCCGCCCCCCGATTGGATAGGGGGTTCGCCGGCAAAAAGAGCGCGCCTCCGGACTGGGGATGCCGCCGTGGACGGTCATTTTCAGTTTGCCGACTGTGCGCCAACGCGAATCGTCCCGAACTGGCGTGGCACCATTTGCATGCTCGACGAGCGCGGCCAACGCGGAGGACCAACACTGACGGCCACGCCCTGCAACAAAGGTGATTTGTATCCGGCCTGTAACAGGCGGAATGAGCGATTCATTTCACAGCGTCATTTGAAATATGCGAAACTACGGCGGTTTGTGGCTCAGTTCCGGAGGTCCGGTACAAGACCGTCCGGATCATTGAAGAGCGCGTATTGGTCGACTTCTGTCCATTTTCGTGTTGGTAAAAATCACGCAAGGCTGATGTTCTCACGCATGAAAACACTATACGTCCTGGCATCGTTGCTGGTTCTGGCGGGCTGTGCCACCTACGTGCACGAAAACTTCACCGAAATCTTCGGCCCAAGCAATCCCGCCCGCTTCGATACACCCAATTTGCCGCACGGTTCGATATCGTATCGCGGCGAAATCAAGCCCATTCTCGACAAGCGCTGTGTCGTTTGCCATGCCTGCTACGACGCTCCCTGCCAGCTCAAGCTTGGCTCCTGGGAAGGCATCGCGCGCGGTGCAAGCAGCACGCCGGTATACGACGCCACGCGCCTGCTCGAAGCCGCTCCCTCACGCTTGTTTGTCGATGCGCACACACCGTCGGATTGGCGCGCACGCGGCTTTTTCCCCGTGCTGAACGAATATCCGCGAGACCCGGCAGCGGAACAACGTGCAAGCTTGCTGGCCCGTGCCATTGAGCTCAAGGCGCAGCACCCGCTTACCCCGAATGAGCCCGCCCCGGCGGACCTGGATTTTTCCATCAACCGCGCACAGCAATGTACGCGCATCGAAGGCTACTGGGAGCGCGAGAAGCACAACCCGAACTGGGGAATGCCTTTCGGCCTGCCCGGCCTGACCGCACAGGAGACGGACACCATCAAGCAGTGGCTGCGCGAGGGTGCCCCATACGGCGGTGCGGAAAAACCCACACCGGGCGCCCTGCGACAGATTGCCGAATGGGAACGTTTTTTCAACCATGACTCGCTGCGCGCGCAACTGGTCAGCCGCTATATCTATGAACACCTTTTCCTTGCGCATCTCTATTTCGACGACGAGCCGCAGCCGCAATATTTCCAGTTGGTGCGTTCCGCCACGCCACCCGGCGAGCCCGTGCAGGAACTTGCATCGCGCCGCCCCTTCGATGATCCGGGCACCGCGCGCATCTACTACCGTTTTCGTCCGGTGGGTGAGACCATCGTCGCAAAATCCCATATGCCGTATGCCCTGAATGCGGCACGCATGGCGCACTGGAAACACCTGTTCTATGGAAGCCGATACACGATCACGAAACTGCCCGCCTACAAGCCCGAGCAAGCATCAAATCCCTTCGAGACCTTTCGCGATCTTCCCGTGTCGTCGCGATACCGGTTCATGCTGGATGAGGCCCAGTTCACGGTCATGGGTTTCATCAAAGGACCTGTGTGCCGCGGCCAGACCGCGCTGAATGTGATCGATGACCACTTCTGGGTATTCTTCCAGGATCCGGACGAAATCAGCGAAGATGACGCAAGTTTCCTCAAGCGCGAGAGCCGCCATCTGGATCTGCCCGCGGGCGATGAAAGCAATTCCCTGGTGCTCACGCCCTGGTTGCGGTATTCGCGGCAGGAAACACAATTCCTTGAAGCGAAGTCCGCGTACTACGAACAGCGCTTTGATACACCCGAAAAAGTCAATCTCGGCATGATATGGGATGGCAACGGGCACAACGATAATGCCGGACTCACGATATATCGCCACTTCGACAGCGCGAGCGTCCTGAAGGGCCTCGTGGGCGAGACGCCCAAAACGGCCTGGGTATTGAACTATTCGCTGCTGGAACGCATCCATTACTTGCTTGTTGCGGGTTATGACGTGTACGGCAATATCGGGCATCAAGTCAATACGCGCCTGTATATGGACTATCTGCGCATGGAGGGGGAATACAATTTCATCATCATGCTTCCGCAAAACACCCGCATGGCCGTCCGCGATTACTGGTATCGCGGCGCCGGTGACGACGTGAAAAATCGCGTGTACGGCAAGTACGCCCACTTTGATCGTGAAACCGGCATCCGGTTTGAAGATACGGATCATCCGGCGCAGGCTTTGATGAGCATGCTCAAGACCCGCCTTTCCGGCGTGGCACCGAGAAAATATGACCTGGATCAGATTGACGATGCGGAACTGCGACGGAATCTGCACACACTCTCTGCAGTGCACGGCGCCGCGCTTTCCTGGCTGCCCGAATCAAGCATACTGCGCATCGAAGAGCCGGGCAGGCCGCCGCTCGATCTGAGTATGGTGCGCAACACCGCACGCAGCAATGTCGCCAATTTCCTGAACGAAACAAAAACGATCATTCCGGAAGAGGACACGCTGGATGTGGTCGTCGGTTTCGCCACCGCCTACCCGAACGCCTTCTATCGCATCGAGCGCAAGGACCTGCCCTCCTTCATAGACCGGGTTGAGCATCTGTCTTCGCAACAGGATTACGCGACATTCATGAGCCGCTTTGGCATTCGGCGCACCAGCCCGCAGTTCTGGGCACTCAGCGATGCGATCAATGACGACTACTCATACGCCGAACCGATAGCGGCAGGGCTGCTGGATTACAACCGCCTCGAAAATCGATAGCTCAAGCGGTCTCGGCGCAAAAACGCTAGCGAGCGCATCACTTCTCAGCCTGCCCCTGTCTGACGCTTACCTGCCGCCCGAGACATCAATGCAGGCGCCCGTTGTATAGGACGCTTCATCGGACAACAACCACAAAACAGCGCGCGCCACCTCGTCGGGATTGCCTCCCCGTTTCATCGGGATCGTATCCTTTACCCGCTCGACCCGGCCCGGCTCCCCTCCGTTCGCATGGATATCGGTGTATATCACGCCCGGGCTGACCGCGTTGACGCGTATGCCTTCTGCGGCAACTTCTTTTGCAAGGCCGAAGGTGAATGTGTCGATGGCAGCCTTTGACGCGGCGTAGTCCACGTACTCGTTTGGTGAACCTAATTTGGACGCACGGGAGGAGATGTTGACGATGGCCCCGCCGGAGCCGCCGTGCCGCGTTGACATCCTGCGCACCGCTTCACGAGCACAGATAAAACTGCCAAATACATTGGTGGAGAAGACCCGGCTGATGCGGCTGGAATCCATGTCTTCGACCCGGCACTGCTTTTCCAGCATCCCGGCATTGTTGACCAGCGCCGTCACGGGGCCCAGGGTCGAGTCGACCTGGTTGAAAAGCCGAACCACATCATCTTCGACCGACACGTCTGCCCGCACTGCAAGGGCTTCGCCGCCTGACGCCGTGATATCGGACACCACCTCGCTTGCCAGGTGTTCGCTGTGCAAATAACCCAGGCACACCGCGTAGCCGTCGAGAGCCGCAAGCCTGGCAATGGCTGCGCCGATACCCCTTCCGCCACCGGTAACGATCATTATTTTCTTCATGGACATCCTTCGGGTTGAACAAGGATTTCAGATGCGATGCCTGCGAGTTCTGCCATCGCTGGCGCGGCCGTTGCCTGACCGCAATTCCGGTTCATTTATTTCCGGGCCGGCCCAGCTCCTGATCATTTCGTGCCTGCATCCTTTGCGCGCTGGTAATCGTCATAGCTGGTATTTGTCTTGCTCAGGCACCTGTCACTTTCGGCTTTGTCGGGTATGTGCAGGCACTGGTTGCGTTGATATTCCTGTCCGGCACCATAAAGCTGCTGTGAAGTGCAGCCGCCAAAAAGGCCGCAAGCAACCGAGATGGCAGCAATTCTCAGGTATCTTTCCATCCCAATTCCCTCCCCCCAATCATTGCCGAACCGGATGCTGAAAACCCGATTGGTGCCAAGCAGCGCTCGCATCCCGGTTGCGCTAGTGACTCAGGTACGTCTCAGCACCGCGAGACATCACGCCAGGCATTTGCGCAGTAATATCTCGTCGTATTCAGGAATCACCAGGCCCTGAATCGGACCGATCTGGCGGAAACCAAGGTGCTGATAAAAATCCAAGGCCTGATGATTGAACGAAGAGGCCGCAACCCACAGGTTTTTACTTTCACGACGCGTCTCCGCCTCAACCCAGGCCAGCACCTGCCTGCCCAGCCCTTTGCCCCGGTGATGCGGAAAAAAGCCCAGCAGTTCGATATAAGGTCCACGCAGCCACGGGTTGCGCACGCAAATGATTCCCGCCAGGCTACCCTCCACGGAAACCACGTATCGACGCAATGCAGGATCATCACGGGTCAGATAGCCCGCCAGAGAGGCGGTGGAAAACTTCAATGTCATCCACGGTTCGGAGTTCGACAGCATCTCCGCGATTGCCAGCGCCTGCTCAGGAGCCAAAGATGTCGATAGTTGGCAATCCGCCAGATATTCCATGGCTTTGCTGAATGCCTTGTGCGGTACGTTCGTGGTCATCGCTGCGCATTTTGCCCGTTCGCCCACCATTCATCAAATGCCCCCACCTGCGATTGGAGTGTTCGAGCAACCTGCCCCGCGTTCACGGGACTTGTAGCGGCAAAGTCGGGGGCGTATGCTCCGCGCATGGGCAATGAAGCGACACCGTTGGATCATCCGCGCGAGGCGCAAATGAAGCTGGTTGCGCTGCTTTTGTACCTGGCGGATCAGAAACAGAAGAGCGTGACCACGATGCAGCAGTTATTCAGCCGCCTGATGCTGCCCGGCAAAGACCGACAATGACTGGTCTGAACATGTCCCGCTCTTGAATTGCCGTTCAGAACTGCCCGGACGACCTGCCTCTCCGTTTGACATCCCATCAAAATCCCAAAATCAGGCTGACCTCGGGATACGTTTCGCTGCATGAGTAGTAAATCGCCGGCAGGCAATTCAGGTAAGATTCATAGGCCAGCCCGACGCCTACTACGCTTTTTGTACCTGCCACAAAGTAAACGCCCGCTCGTGCGCCGACCGAATCGATGTCGGGCAGGCCCGAGATGATGGAATGGCGATAAAATCCGCCCACATATGGCGACAGCGTCGACCCGCGATTGAAAACGTACTGAACGGAAGGCGATATCTTGTTGATGCCGGGGCTGCTCCCGGACCAGTTTTCATAAGATAGGCCGATACCCACTCCATCGACAACGTAATAGGTCACGCCCGCGCCGAGCACCAGATAATTATTGTTGAACGCATAACCGCCTCCCGCCAGCACGGCGAACTGGGTGCTTCCCCGGTCGAATATGCCCGCGGTGTCGGCGGCGCACACATGAAAAGTGGACATGCACAACAACATCGTTAACAGCAGCTTCTGCATACGCATTCCTTATCAGATTGAACCATTCTAAGGGCTGCTCCGCGATTTGCTCGCCCCTTCGTACATCGCGGCCCGGCAAATGTAAGGATCAAGTACCGCAAAATGTGCGATGGCTGGCGGCCTGTTCCGGCGCAGCGGGCGTAGCGTAAGGATACGCTGCTTCGCTTTCGGTGCAGGGATCGCGCAATACTTCCAGCAGCCGATTGAACGGCGCGTAGTCGTTATCCGCAGTGGCAGCGTCGAGCACCTGCTCGACGATGTGGTTGCGCGGGATGACATAAGGATTCACGCGGCGCATGTCCGCCGCAATCTCCCAGGCTTGTCTTTCTTCCCCGGCCAACCGATCCCGCCAGCGCGGTAGCCACGCATCGAGTTTTGCGGTGTCGCCTCGAAACACGCTCCGCAACGGCGCCAGATCGAATTCTGCAGCGTCCGCAAGGTGGCGCCAGGCCAGAATGTAATCCGCCTGCCCGGCCTGCAACGCCTCCAGGAATTCCTGCGCCAGTTTTGCATCGACCGCCTCGGCGCGCTCAAGCCCGAGCTTGCGTCGCATCATTGCCATCCGGGCGGCGTCATATCGCACCGGGAATGAGCCGATCGCCTCGGTCGCGAGCCGCACGGCCCGTTCGCTATCCTCGTCCAGCAGGGGCAGCAATGTTTCGGCAAAACGCGCCAAGTTCCATTGCGCAATCGCGGGCTGATTGCCGAACGCGTAGCGCCCGCGGTGGTCTATTGAGCTGAACACCGTCGCCGGGTCGTAATGCTCCAGGAACGCGCACGGTCCGTAATCGATGGTCTCGCCGGAAAGCGCCATATTGTCCGTGTTCATGACACCGTGAATGAATCCGACGCTCATCCATCGCGCAATCAGCTCGGCCTGTCGCGCCACCATCCCGAGAACGAATTCGATATAAGGCTTGCCGGTCAACTCCGGGTAATGACGGCGTATCGTATAGTCGGCAAGCCGCCGGACCGATTCAATGTCGTTGCGCGAGGCGAAATACTCAAATGTGCCAATGCGGATATGGCTTGCAGCGACCCGGGTCAGTACCGCGCCAGGCAAGAGCGTATCGCGCTGCACGAACTCCCCTGTGGCAACAACTGCCAGTGCACGCGTGGTCGGGACGCCGAGGCTGTGCATTGCCTCGCCCATCAGGTATTCGCGCAGCATCGGTCCGATGGCGGCCTTGCCGTCTCCGTTGCGAGAAAAAGGGGTGCGTCCCGAACCCTTCAACTGGATATCCCGGCGCATTCCCGTCCGGTCGATCACCTCGCCCAGCAGGAGCGCCCGGCCATCACCCAGCCGCGGAACAAAGTTGCCGAACTGATGACCGGCATAGGCCTGCGCGATAGGTTCCGCGCCGGGCGGAAGCATATTTCCGGAAAAGACCTCCGCGCATTTCTGAGTGTTGATCTCATGGACGCCGAGTCCAAGCTCTTCGGCCAATGCGTGATTGAACTGCACCAAGCGCGGTTCGGGCGCCGCTTCGGCCCTGCATGGCGCATAGCATCCATGCAGCTCACGCACGTAGCTGTTGTCGAACCTGAATTTCAAGCCGCTTGATTTGATGGCCTTATTCATGATGATCCCGCTTGAGACTCCGATGGTTGTTCTGAACGTCCTGTGGATGCATGGTTCCTTGAACCTGACACCTGAACGGGGTGACTGCGCTGTCCGGACAGGCCGATAGCGGCACGATCGCTCAGCGCACGGCGCGTTATGATCTTGTCCTGTCAACCCGGACGATCAAGTCATCGCGATCGAATTCCGGGCGAACGGGTTGAAAGTACATGACCGCACTGGGGAGAATGATATTTCATCACCATACTTTCCGGGCTTCGCAAGTCTGAGCGCAACTTGAGCTGCACAGTCATCGCAGTTTTCTCGCGGAAATGAACAGTTCAGGATCAACCATCGCCCCGTTCAGAACCACGCTCCAGTGCAGATGCGGGCCGGTGGCACGCCCGGTCATTCCGGAAAGCCCGAGCTGCTGGCCCTTGCTGACGGTTTCGCCGGTTTGCACGTCGATCCGTTCAAGGTGACAGTACATGGTGATCAGCCCGTTGCCATGATCAATGAATACCGTCTTGCCATTGAAGAAATAATCGCCAACCGCCAATATTTGGCCTTGCGCGCTCGCCTTAACCGGTGTGCCGCTTGCTACCGCGACATCCAGCCCGGCATGCGGGGAACGTGCCTCGCCGTTGAAAAAGCGGCGCATGCCGAAGCGGCCGGCCAGTCTTCCATCAGCGGGAACGATGAATGCAAGATCGGTATCCTGCGCGGGACGCCAATGGCGCTTCAGCGTCTTGATGACTGATATCTCGTGCTCGGCGCGGGCCAAATCGGCTGCCGACAGTTCCACCTTGCTCTTGTCCTTAAGCGTGACATGCTGCTCGGGATAATTCTTTGGACGTACCTCGAATTGCTGCGTTTTTTTGTCTTCACCGATCTTGACGCTCAACTCATGCGCGCCCGGAGTCATGTCCAGCGACAGACCGACCACCGCATACCATTGATCGTGATCCGACGTCACCAGAACAGGCTGATCGCCGAGCCAGGTTTGCGGCTTGCTGGTGACTGTCAAGGCGTTGCCCAGAGGAATGACCGCAACGCCGCCCGGCACATTGGAGGAATTCGGGAGGGTTGCGTGAGCGAGCAACGGCACGGCCAGAATGCAGAGGCCCAGCCAGCGGCAAATACGGGTTGTTGCGCGAGCAGTAAATGAATGCATGATTCCTCTTGCCGGGATACCGTCCCGCTGATCGGACGCACTGATTCCAACGGCAGCCTGCGAACTTCATTTTGCCACTTCGACGCAGAATTCGCCGACTTTTCACATTTTCTTGACATGGGCTGAAGTACGATTTTGAACAGCCATAACCTCCTCCTCGGGCAGTTGTGGTCAGGCGGATCTGCGGTGTTTGCGTCACCCTGATCTGCCGTTTCATCCACTGATTGTTTCATCAGGAACAACAGTATCTGCTTCTTCCCGCATTGGCTCGGATGTACACCTCAGTCGCTTGCACTTGTGCACAACATAACGCATGCGCTCTCCCTGTTGACAACAGAACGAACGTTCTCTAATATCTACAGAACGTTCGTTCTGCAAGGATCAGGCCATGGCCCACTTCAATCCCTCTCTCTCAAGCCCGGCGCACCGTGCCGCGCACTCTACCCTGCTGTCATTGACGCACCCCAACAAGAGCATGTTCGACAGGCAGCGGGCTCTGCTGCGCAAGGCGGTACCTGCCGGCTTCCCATCTGCAGCCGACGACTGCGTCGAGCGTCGTGTCAGCCTGGATGAGCACCTGATCGAGCACCGCGATTCCACATTTTTCATGCGCGTTGCGGGACACTCCATGCGCGACCTCGGCATTTTCGACGGCGACCTGCTGGTAGTGGATCGTTCCGTACCGGCCACGCATGAATGCGTGGTGGTGGCCGTGGTCGACGGAGAATTCACGGTCAAAAAATTGCTCTACACCCCGCAAGGAAAGGTGCTGCGTGCCGCGCACCCGGATTATCCGGATGTGGCCGTCACGGCTCATCACGATTTCAGCATCTGGGGTGTGGTGCAATGGAATGTGCACAGACTGCAAACCATGCGCTGAAGATCAGCCGGGCGAAGAGATTCATGAACCCGCGCGATGCTCGAGCGGCCTGCCCAACGGAAACCCTGCTATTGCCCGTTGAATTTTTTAATCGCGTCCCACAACGCTTTTACCTGCTCCGCGGGATCGTCTGTGGCTTTCGGCTTGGGTGTGGCGGCGACCGGCTTCTTGGGCGCAGCCTGTTCGGTAGCGACGGCTTGCGCCTGGTTGCTTACCCGAGATACGGGCACCACGACCTGGGCAGAGGTCGCAACGGGCGGAACCGGTGTGATCCCGGGTGTGATCCCGGGTGTGATCCCGGGTGTGATCCCGGGTGTGATCCCGGGTGTGATCCCGGGTGGGTTCGCGGTGGTTCGGAGTTGCTCCTCAAGCGTGGGGGATACTTTCAGTTTCGTTTGCAGGCGTGTCACGTTCTGAATGATCTTCGCGTCGCGCTCATCCATTTTTTTGTTCTCTTCGCCATGCGCTGCTTTTTCTCGAGCCAGCATGAACTTGAGATTCTCCAGTTCATTTCTGGTTTCCGACAAGGCCCCATTCAATCTACTTATCCTGGCTGTCAATTCATCTAACTTCACCTGATCCGTCTGGTACCGAGTACCGGATACGGCGATTATCCCGAAGATCAAGGCTGCAATCGACAGCGCCGGTGCAAATCCGATCATGGCATAGCGGGCAATCCTTTTCATCCTGGCGTGTGCCGCATCCTCTTGCGGAGGCGTACGATCGTCGTCCTCTGAATCACGATTCCTGTCTCTGTCCATATCGGTCCTCGCCTGATCAACTTTTGCAAAACCGCCACCCGGTGGATGTTCAATCCCCGATCAAGTCTATCACCCTGCAACACCCGTGCGCATCCGTATGCGATCCGTTGTGATGTCGCGATCCCGATCAGCAGCCACTATGCAACTACTCCGGGCTCACGCCTTGGGCGGCGCAAGCATTGATGTTCCGTGTCGTTGATATTTGCCATCCGCCTGCATTGATTCGGGGCAAAATAGCGGTCGCAAAGACGGGTTTGACCAGACAATGATACTTTCGGACAGAATCAATACTTTCGGACAGGACCTGTTCCGCCGCCATGGCGAACGCGTCCACAAGATCGCGCTGGATGCCGGGTTCACCTGCCCCAATCGGGACGGCACCAAGGGACGTGGCGGCTGCTCCTTCTGCAACAACATTTCTTTCAGCCCGGATGCCGACGCGCGCCTCGAACTTGCATCCCAGATTTCCAAGGCACGCCGGGCGATTGCCCGGCGCACCCGCGCCCGCAAATTCATCGCCTATTTCCAGGCCTACACCAACACTTACGACAAGGTCGAAGCGCTGGAAGCGCTTTATCGCGAAGCCCTGAATGAACCGGACATGGTGGGGATTGCCGTGGGCACCCGTCCCGACTGCGTTTCATCCGACGTGCTGGATTTGCTTGAACGTTTCCGCGATCAGGGACTGGAAGTGTGGCTGGAATTGGGGCTGCAGTCAGCCTTTGACGAGACCTTGGAACGGGTCAACCGCGGCCACACCTTTGCCGAATACCGCGAAACCGCGATGGCAACACGCCTGCGCGGCATTCCCTTATGCACACACCTGATCATCGGCCTGCCGGGCGAGGCCGAAGCGCATTGCCATGCCACACTGGACAAGGTGCTGGACGTCGGCGTCGACGGACTCAAGCTCCATCCGTTGCACATCGTGAAACACACGCTGCTGGCGCATCAATGGCGGCTGGGCGCATATCATCCGCTGTCCCGGGAAGCCTATATCGGCATGGCAGCCAACCTGATCGAGCGCACGCCCGAAAACGTTGTCTACCATCGCGTAACGGCAACTGCATCGCGGGATGTCCTGCTGGCGCCCGCCTGGTGCGCGGAAAAATGGAATGTACTGAACGGGATCGAATTCGAATTGCGCCAGCGGGGCACGCGCCAGGGCTGCCGCGCCGCCATCTCTCGTTTGACGGAGAATCTGAGGCAGGCCGCTTGACCATCCTGCCTCGTCCGGTGAAAGTCAGTTGAACAACCGCTGCTGCGCGGGCTCGCGCCCGGTCCTGCCCAGTTCTTCCAGCGCAAGGCGTGCGGCTTCGGAAATGCCATGCTGCTTGCCCAGTTCAAGCAATTTGGCGACCGCATGCTCAAACGGGTAATCCGCATCCGACCACTCTTCCACCAATTCCCTTGCGGTGATTCTGGTCAGCTTCAGCGTCCCGGACTTCACGCGCACCAGATGCGCTGAAGTCCGGCCTCTTTTTGCCACGATCGCGATGTGCCGCTGCCGGTCCATCAACACCTGACCGCAAGTCACATGCAATCCAGGCGCGATGAAATCAACGGTACTGCAATCGGTCGGGTCCTTCGCCATTCTTCCTGGTTTCCTGGCTGTTCAGCCTGCTTGTGCATTTTGTTCGACTGGGCGGAAGATCGCTTTTCCGCAATGCGCGACATTGTTCACGCGTTTGCTCAGTTCGTCAAAAAAGCTGCTCTCCTGACAGCGGCTTAACTGCAATATTAAAAAAATATTAATATCAACAACCTCATGTTGAATCAAAGTATTACGGATTGGCTCCTGCGGCTGCAGTAAATCAGTCAACTATTTTTCCTGCAGGACGTTAGTGGTTTTCATTCAACACAACAATTCGTTAATTTGCACGGATTGTTTTTTTGAATGGCGGTAGCAGCAGGATACAAACCTACAAATCCAAATGGAGAACACGTCATCATGAAATCTATTATCGTTAGCTTGGTTGCAGCAGGTGGTCTGATGGTTGCAGGCAGTTCAATGGCGATCGACATGCCGCCGTTGGCCAAGAAAAACGGCTGCACCGCATGCCACGCAATCGACCACAAGGTGGTTGGCCCGGCCTGGGCGGATGTCGCCAAAAAATACAAGGGAGCAACCAAATACAAATATTCGAACAACGGATCAAACGCACCCGACGCCAAGGAATACCCTCTGGTTGAAGGCCTGATGATCAAGGTATCCAAGGGTGGTCACGGCAACTGGGGCAGTGCGGCAATGATTCCGAACGATCCGGCAGGCAAGAAACAGGCCGATATCAAGGAATTGGTTGAATTCGAATTGAGCCTGGCAAAATAACGTCACAGGCGCAACAACCCGGACGGGATCAGCGCAAGTTGGCCCCGTTCCGTTGTTGAGCGTCTATACCAGAACGACGCGGCATCACGCTGAAACCTGTTTGAGACGTACGCATGTGCGCCGATAGACAGGCAGTGAATAATGCGTATCCAGGCAATACACCCTTTAACAGCAAAACCATCATCCCGGCGGAAGAAACTCGGCGTGGCGTCGACGCTTGCTTTGCAACGCCAACGTGACTACTGCGAAACCACCTGCTCGTATCCAGAACACACTTTACGCAATGATGGCTAGCCCTTCCTGTAATCTGGCCTGAGCGGGAACCGTAGCGACAGACGAACCTTCAACGCGGCCTTCAAGCCGACACACCAACATCTTGCATCATATATTAATACATGTATCATTTGTACATGTTATAAAAATCGGCAGTCCCGGCCTGAAGGACGCACATGAAACTGACCCAGTATTCCGATCTTGGTTTGCGGCTGATGATGTATCTGGCGCACCGTTACGGTGAGCCGGTGACGATCCAGGAAATGAGCGACCGGTTTGCGGTCTCGAGAAACCATATGGTCAAGATATCCCATCAGTTGACCTGTTCCGGCCTGATCGAGAGCGCACGCGGCCGGAATGGAGGCGTGCGCTTGGCGGAGCCGCCCGAGCACATCAGCGTCGAGCAGGTGTTGCGCGCCACAGAGGATAACTTTGACCTGGTTGAGTGCTTCAATGCCGCGCAGAGCCATTGCATCCTGTCCGACATATGCAAACTGAGCGGGGTCATGGACACCGCGCTCGCGGCATTCTTTTCCGTACTGGGCCAGACCACCTTGGCCGACCTGGTCGAGAACGGGAAAATTATCGAAAAGACGCTGTTGCCGCAGTCCAGGGAAATCTTCATTCATTCACGCACATCGATCAGGAGGAGACATGCAGACACCAGACATTGACGAAGAAGGCTACCTGGTCGAACCATTGACCTGGAACGAAGAGATCGCCGAACGCTTCGCCGCCCAGGAAAGCATCCAGTTGACCGAAGACCATTGGGATGCGATCAATTTCATGCGCCGGTATTATGCAGAACACCAGGTCGCGCCCGACGTACGGCATGTCTCCAAGCATTTGTCCCTGCGCCTTGGTCCGGCGTCACGCAACGCGATATTCGAGCTTTTTCCATATGGTTACGTAAAACAGGCCTGCAAGATCGCCGGCATGAAGCGCCCTCGCGCATGGAGCACCGGCTGATCCAGGGCGCAATGACGCGGCGGCTGCATATTCCCAACCCGAACTTCACGACAATGCCAGGCAAACTCTGGAACAGTTTCACCGCAGCACCACACCGCGTCATGTTCTTTGGCGGCACACTGCAAGCCGTCGTGGCCATGCTCTGGTGGCTGTATGAGCTCGCGACGCGATTCGGCATCGCCGGGCAGCCGGCGAACTGGCTGATTGCGCCCGCTGCCGCCCATGCCTACCTGATGATCTACGGTCTGTTTTCGTTTTTCATGTTCGGCTTCCTGATGACCGTCTTTCCGCGCTGGATGGGTGGCCGGGAGATTCCGGCGCAACGTTATGTGCCTGCCTTCCTGTTGCTGATGACGGGAGTTGCCGGTTTCTATGCGGGCCTGCTCGGCAACCATCTGGTGCTGGTCGTCGCGGTTGTCTGCACGCTGCTTGGCTGGGGGATAGGGCTCTACGCGCTGCTGCGCGTATTGATCGAAACCCGGCATCCGGACAAGCGCC
>CAVRYQ010000130.1:0-6696 GCA_963725375.1 uncultured Pseudomonadota bacterium
TCGGGGCGCATGGGACCATACTGGTGGCTGTATGTGTGGGGAGTTTGGGTGGTATTCAATCTGCTGATCCTGTTCATCTATCCCTCGTTCATCGCGCCGCTGTTCAACAAATTCTCGCCCTTGCAGGACGAGGCGATGAAGGCGCGCATCGAATCGCTGCTCAAGCGCTGCGGCTTTACCGCGCAGGGACTGTTCGTGATGGACGGCTCCAAGCGCAGCGCCCATGGCAACGCCTACTTCACCGGTTTCGGCAAGACCAAACGCATCGTGTTCTTCGACACTCTGCTGGAACGCCTGAGCATCAACGAGGTCGAGGCGGTGCTGGCGCATGAGCTGGGCCATTTCAAGCGCCACCATGTGGTCAAGCGCATCGTCGCCACCTTTGCGCTGAGCCTGGTGTTCCTGTGGCTGCTCGGCCTGCTGATGCAAACCGCCTGGTTCTATCGGGGCCTGGGCGTCACCACGCCCTCCACTGCGCTCGCGCTGTTGCTGTTCTTCATGGTGCTGCCGGTATTCAGCTTCCTGCTCGGACCGGTCATATCCGCCTATTCGCGCAAACATGAATTCGAGGCCGACGCGTATGCCGCGAAGCAGACCGACGCGACCGACCTGGTCAGCGCACTGGTCAAACTGTACCAGGACAACGCGGCGACACTGACGCCCGATCCGCTTTACTCCAAGTTTTACGATTCGCATCCACCGGCGATGGTGCGCATCTCCCATCTGCATTCCGCGCAAACCTGAACCTGATACACGACAAGGAGGACCTCGATGAAAACATTCGCAACCCTGATTTTCCCCGCGATGCTACTGGGTGCCGCCACTGCGGCATCGGCCAACCCTTTTCCGAACGGCGATCCCCAGACCGGTGAAAAGCTGTTCGCCCAATACAATTGCAACCAGTGCCATAACTCGATCATGGGGGGGGATGGCAACAAGATCTTCACCCGCCCGAATCGCATCAGAAATACCCCCGAGGGATTGATCCAGCAGATCGGCATCTGCAGCGGCAATGTCAACGCGCACTTCACGCCGCAGGAAACGCAGGACATCGCGTCTTATCTCAACAAATTCTACAAATTCAAGTGACACGGCCATGAGCACAGCGAGTGACTTGACCTCCATGCACTGCAAGCCATGCAAAGCCGGGACACCGGCGCTGTCGAACGCGGAAGCCGACGGCCTGATGCGGCAAATCGAGGGCTGGCAGCGCTACGATCACCTGATCAGCAGGGCTTATCATTTCAAGGACTATTACCAGACCATCGCGTTCGTGAGTGCGGTCGCGTGGCTGTCGCACTCCGAAGACCATCATCCCGAGCTTACTGTCACCTATAACAGTTGCCGCGTGGAGTACACCACCCATTCCGTTCATGGCCTGTCGCAAAACGACTTCATCTGTGCCGCCAAAGTGGACGCGCTGTTCAGGATTTGATGCCCGCCCGCAATTTCAACTTGAAAGCAAGACAAGGCGGCAACGCGTGAGCGTCGCTGGCCGTGCAAGCAGCACGACGAGGAGCCATCCAGGGGGCCAGCGCAATATCACCGGTGAACTGGAATCCGGGCAAATAACCGCCGCATTCGGCCGCCAGTACCTGATTCGCCTCGATGATGGCAGCGAAATGGTCTGCCTGACGCGCGGCAAGAAAAGCGAGGCGGCATGCGGTGATATGGTGAAAATCAAGCGCACCGCAGACGCGTCTGCAGGGGATGGCACCGGCGAACAGGGCGTGATCGAGCGCATCGCACCGCGCTGCTCGCTGCTGCATCGCTCGGATGCCTACCGGGAAAAACTCATCGCCGCGAACGTCACGCAGATCATCGTGGTGGTCGCCGCCGAACCGTCCTTCAGCGACGAGTTGCTGGCGCGTTGCCTGGTTGCGGCTTTCGACCAGAAGCTCGAGGTGCTGATCGTGCTGAACAAGTGCGACCTGCCCGCCGCCTCGGCCGCGCGCAAGCGGCTCGCCGCCTATACCGCGATCGGCTACCGCGTGCTGGAACTCAGCGCGAAGCGGGATATATCAGCGTTGCGCCCGTTGCTGCACGGCCATACCAGCGTGCTGGTGGGACAGTCCGGCATGGGCAAATCCACGCTGATCAACGCGCTGCTGCCCGGCGCACAGGCCGCCACCCGCGAAATCTCGACAGTACTGGATTCCGGCAAGCACACCACCACCCACGCGCGGCTGTACCGGATCGATACCGATAGCGGATTGATCGACTGCCCCGGCGTGCAGGCATTCGGCCTGCATCACCTGAGCTTCGGCGCCATAGAACAGGGCTTCGTGGAATTCGCGCAATATCTCGGAAAGTGCCGCTTTCACGACTGCCACCACACGCATGAACCCGGCTGTGCGTTGCGCGATGCGGTTGAGCAAGGAAAGATCGACGCGCGCAGGCTGGAGCTGTTTCAGCAAATCTCGGCGCACAGATAGCAACGCTGCTGTAGCCTACTTGACATCCAGACCCAGCCGCTTCCATCCCTCGCGCCCCAGCTTCTGCATCGTCTCGATGTTCTTGTCGACGATCCGGTCGGCATCCGGGAACGCAGACACGGCCCCGTCCACGCTTGCTTCACGGAGCAGGTGCAGCGTCGGGTAAGGCGAGCGATTGGTGTAATTCTCGATGTCGTCCGGCGCCGTGCCGGCAAACTGATATTGCGGATGCAGGCTGGCGACCTGGAATTCCTCGTTGAACTCCGGCTCCGCCACGGCGATATCGACGGTGTCCAGGAAATCATTGAAGTCCAGAAAATCGGTGAGCACATGGGGATGGATCAGCAGCGTGGTATCGATCTTGTCCGGATCGGCATCCTGCAATGAGCGCAATTCATTCATCAGATCTTCCAGCAATTGTTCCGGCGTCGCCGCCGCGCTGACCGCGTAGCGTATCTGCATTTTGACATGCACCGCCTTCGCGAACGGACACAGGTTGAGACCGATGACGGCTTTCTCCAGCCAGCGTTGGGTGGCGGCGATGATTTCGGTTTCGTCGGTCATTCAGTTCTTTCCTAAATCAACAGCGGCGGTTCATCCATCAGCGATATCTGCTCGCGCAATTCCAGGATGCGGTCCTGCCAGTAGCGCTGCGTATTGAACCAGGGAAATGCAGTGGTAAATGCCGGGTCATCCCAGCGCCGCGCGATCCAGGCGGCGTAATGGATCAGCCGCAGCGTGCGCAACGCTTCGATCAGGTGCAACTCGCCGGGGCTGATATCAAAAAAATCCCCGTAGCCCGCCATCAGATCGGAAAACTGGCGCGCCATATCGGCACGCTCGCCGGAAAGCAGCATCCACAGATCCTGTATCGCCGGACCCATGCGGCTGTCGTCGAAATCCACGAAATGGGGGCCGGCATCGGTCCACAGCACATTGCCGACATGGCAATCGCCGTGCAGGCGTATATTTTCCACGGTGCCGGCACGATCGTAACAGCGCCGCACGCCGTCCAGCGCCTGCGCAACCACGCCGCGATAGACCTCTGCCAGCTCTGCCGGAATGAAGTTGTGCTCCAGCAGATACGCGCCCGGTTCGATACCGAAACTTGCTATGTCCAGCGCGGGACGATAACGGTACGGCTGCAATGCGCCGACGGCATGGATACGTCCGATGAAGCGTCCCATCCATTCGAGCGTGTCGCGGTTGTCCAGTTCCGGCGCGCGTCCGCCGTGTCGGGTGAACACGGAAAAGCGGAAACCGTCGAACGAATGCAGCGTGCGGCCGTTGATTTCCAACGCGGGCACGACGGGAATTTCGAGCTCGGTCAGCGCCGCGACAAAAGCGTGTTCTTCCAGGATTTCGGCGTCTGACCAGCGCTCCGGCCGATAGAATTTGGCGATCAGCGGCGGCCCGGTTTCCATCCCCGCCTGGTAGACCCGGTTCTCATAGCTGTTGAGGGCAAGCAATCGGCCATCGCCGTGCAAGCCGATACCGTCCAACGCATCCAGCACGATATCGGGAGTCAGCGCGGAAAATGGCTGTGTCTGCATATTTGGCATTGTACGGCAGCCATGCAGCCGCTTGTTGTTCAAACGACACCGCAAAAACTCACGCGATCAAAACTGGAACGTTTGCGATACGTATCCGGAAACAAATTTACCATGCCTCGCATTCGATGACTACCCGAACAAAACATATTATTTCAGTCGGGATTGAGTCCCTGCGTCAATCCCGCGGAGGTCCTGTATCTCATGGATAAATATACGAATTTTACCGCTGTGCAAAAACGCGAAATTTATAAGGTTATCGCTGTTGTTTCGTCCGGATGTTGTAGTATGATTTGGCGAGCAGGGACGATGACTTTAACAAATATAATTTTTCAGGAGAGCTATCATGGCAGAACATTTGGACACCAAGAACTTGAGAATCGTGCAACAGGAAAAACTGAAAGAGTTGCAAGCCCAGCAAAAGAACCTGAAAGAATTGCAGGCCGAACTGGAACGGATCAATACCAAAATAAAAAACAAGGAAAAGCTGTCGGAGGAGGACACCAAATTCATCGGCAATCTCGGCTGGCTCAGCGCTTTGGCGGTGACGATCGCGGCGCTCGCTTCCAGCCTGTAGAGCAATCACCCTGCCCTGCATAGCCAAGCGGCAATCAAAGGCAGCAAATAAAAAGGGCGGTTGAATCCGCCCTTTTTTTCTGCCATTGTTTCAGTACATGAAGCCCGCCGGACCGAGTTCAACCATGCAAGCCGACGAGATGCATCAGCCTCGCCTCGCGGACGCTAGCCCAGCAAACTGGCCGTTGAAAGCAACAACAGCATAATCAGCCACAGCACGACCGCACGCCATACCAGCCCCACTGCTCGTTGCATCGAATCGGTACCGGCATTGTCACCCGTACCCAGTTCAGCCCTGTCTTCCAGCAGTCCTCCTTGCTGTAACGGCATACCCAGGCGCACGCCCAATGCGCCTGCGCCGCTGGCGAGCAAAATGCCCGTTTCGCGGTCCGGCCACGTTGAAGCCTGGGTGCGCCAGCAATGAATGCTGTCTTCAAAATTCCCGACAATGGCAAACGTCATCGCAGTCATGCGAACCGGCAACCATTCGAGATAATGGAAGGCAGTTCGTGCAAAGCCGCCAAACTCGTCGCGCCCGGTATCCAGCTGTTCACCTTCGTCGAACGGCTCCTGCGATGCTTGCGCTACCGTGCTCTCCTCAGCCCTGTCGTCCCCGGCGCTCCAATGCGTGCGCAGGAACAATGCCAGGCGATACAGCAATGCGCCCGCCGCCCCGCCCAAACCCAGCACGCTGAACAGCACAAACCAGACGATCACGCCGAACACGTAGCGATGCGATGCGATCAGCGCCTGCTCGATCGTCACGCGCGCGACTTCTTCGGCGTTCAACTCGTGCGACCGTACCCCGCGCCAACGCGACAACAGACTGCGTGCCTCGTCCAGCCGGTCCGAACGCAATGCCAGGTGTATGTCGGTGAAATAATGGCTGAACTGGCGGAATCCCATGGTCAGGTACAACATCAGCACGTTGAACGCCCATGCCAGAATCGGATGGATGCGATACAACAGCCAATATGCCGCAATCACCGCAGCGATCAGCGGCAGTACCGCGACCAGCCAGGCGATCATGCCGTGCCTGCGCTGCCCGGCGTTGAATTGAAGCTGGAAAAACAGCACGTACGCGGACAGCCAGCCATACAGATGCTTGCGCGAAGACAGGGGTTGCAGCTGTTCCAGCAACAGCGCGGCAATCAAGGCAAACAAACTCATGGCATCAGCAATCGCCTCATCGGTTCAGATGCGGCGAAAGATAACACACTACGCCAGCGTTGCGCAGCTAGCGCCGGGAACATCGTGTTACCACTCGCCAAAAGCCCGGTTTCCGGTACAGTTGTGAGGTATGCGAGAATGCAATCAGACCGCCTGATATTCCTTGCGCATATCTGCTCGGGGATGCGGTGGTTTTCCATGATCTCGCAGGGGCTGCCATCACCCAGTCGAGCGCGTGCAGGTGATAGAAGTGGATCACGTGATCCTGCACGTACTGCGTGGTGAGCATGATGTTGCGGATAATCTCTGCCGTGGGCGGCACCACGATGCCCAGCGCATCCTCGACCGAGCGCACGCTGGCCAGCGCATGGACCGTGGTACAGACGCCGCAGACGCGCTCGGTAATGGCCCAGGCATCGCGGGGATCGCGGCCGATGAGAATCTTCTCCAGGCCGCGCACCATGGTGCCTGCGCTGAACGCGTCGGTGATGACGCCGTTTTCCACCACGGCTTCGATGCGCAGGTGGCCTTCAATGCGAGTGACGGGATCGACGACGACACGCGTTGCCATAACTGATTACGACTCCTTTTCATCTTCAGCGTGCACTTCCGCGATCACGCTGTGCTTGCGGATGTTGGTGACCACGGCATGAGCCGCGACACCGGCCAGCGTGGCCACGCCGACCGCAGTACCGATGGTGTCGGCCGTGCTCTCGACGCCGAAGCCGGGGAACGACGGCAGGTGCTGGTAGAACGGACCGTTGTCCCAGAAGCCGGCTTCGCTGCATCCGAGGCAATTGTGGCCCGATTGGATGGGATAGCTGGTGCCTTCGTTCCACTTGATCACCGAGCAGGCATTGTAGGTCACCGGCCCCTTGCAACCCATCTTGTAAAGGCAATAGCCCTTGCGCGCGCCGTTGTCGTCCCACGACTCCACGAACAGCCCGGCGTCATAGTTGGCCCGG
>CAVRYQ010000131.1:0-29481 GCA_963725375.1 uncultured Pseudomonadota bacterium
GTCACATTGCTGCTTTTATTTCATTCATTTTAACTATGGTCTCTTCTATGTTATCCACTAGCATTGTTTCTGTCAGTTCAATTCTGAGCAAGCTTGCCTTAAAGCCATGATGGTTTAAAGCTTTCTTCACACGCTCAACAAAATCTGCCTGATGGAATTGTTTTGCACTGATGTTCACTGAAAGTGTCAGATCTCGGGTTAATTCATCCCTTTCCCATTCCTTAAGTTGATGACAAGCTTCTTCGAGTACCCAATTGTCGATTAGCAAGATTATTCCTGTTTCTTCTGCAAAAGAAATAAATTCGGCTGGTGAAATCAATCCACGTACTGGATGATTCCATCTGATCAACGCTTCTGCTCCCAGTGGCACACGTGAGCTGTCGGTGTGCATCTGGTAATAAAGTTCGAATTGGTGTTGCTCTATGGCCGCTCTTAAATCCTTATCAAGTTGAGCACGTGCATTGATGGATTTCTGCATTTCAGGATCAAAAAATCGTAGCCCATTTCTACCTTCCTTCTTAGCTTGGTACATCGCTATATCAGCTTGTTTCAATATCTCTTCTATTGAAACTTTCTGCTCTCCAAATAGCGTTGCACCAATACTTGAAGTGATACGGAACGATTGGCCAAAAAGTTGATATGGCCGTCTGAGTAAGGAAAGCATCTTTGTCACTATCGATTCTATCTGGTTGGCTGCTCTAATCTCAAGGCTGTTCAACTCATTGAGTATCACTACGAATTCGTCTCCACCAAAACGTGCAACAGTGTCGCCTTCACGAATACAGTGTTGAATGCGATTAGCCGCCTCCTGCAACAATTGATCGCCGATATCGTGACCGAGCGTATCGTTAATGGATTTAAAATTGTCCAGATCGATGAACAAGAGTCCATTTTCTCGACCAGTTCGTACGCTTGATGCCAAGGTTTGAGAAAGACGGTCTTGGAGCAATCTGCGATTGGGTAATCCCGTTAGAGGGTCATAAAATGCGAGGTTTAAGGCTTGTTTTTCTGCCTCGATACGACGGGTGATGTCTGACAATGAAGCAACGTAATTAGTGACTGTGCCTTTCCCATCCTTAACCGCAGTTATGGTCAGGTATTCTGGGTAAATAACTCCATTCTTTCGCCTGTTCCAAATCTCCCCCTCCCAGAAACCCGCCGTATTTATACTCTCCCACATGTCTGCATAAAACTTCTGATTCTGACGACCTGACTTGAGTATGTTGGGATTTTTGCCAATGACTTCATCTGCGGTATATCCGGTAATTCTAGTGAATGAACTATTTATGCTGAGAATTACACCCACAGCGTCAGTCACGACCATTCCCTCTTGAGATTCAAATGCAGTGGCAGCGATACGTAAGGTGCTCTCGACTTTCTTAAGCTCTGTGATATCCCGGCCAATAGCTAGTACGCCAGTAATATCTCCCTGTGAATCCCATTCCGCGGCAAAACGGATGAGATGGTAGCTATTCTTACCATTGGGATGTTGGAAAGTTAATTCCATGTCACTTGACTCGCCGCTTTTCAGAACCTGACGGATATGGCCTTCGTATTCAGCAGAAATTTCCGGGCCGCTTGCCCCAAGTTCAATCGGTGTCTTACCGATTATCCTTTCCGGAACGGCACCAATTGTCTTCAGCATTAATGGATTGATGTATCTGGCTCGGCACTGCAAGTCATAACGGACGATATTGTCGGGAGAATTTTCAGCCAGTCGGCGAAACTTCTGTTCGCTCGCGGCAAGCGACTCTTCCGCCCGCTTGCGCTCGGTAATGTCGAAGATAACACCGACTAATCCGCCAAGTTGACCATCTGACTTGTTGAATGTAGCCTTATGGAACGATACATCCTTATATTCACCATTACCTGATCGCATTTTCGTTTCATAAGTCTGGACACCTGGCTTGTCAAATAGCGCGTTATCGGCGACAAAGTAGGTTTCTGCCAACTCTTTGGGAGATAGTTCGTGAACGGATTTCCCGATGATTTCGTGCTGCGTATACCCTATGAATTCCTCGAATGCATGGTTGCATCCCAGATAACGTCCTTGTTCGTCTTTATAAAATAATGGGATCGGTATTGAATCGATCAACTGAGCAGTGAAATGCAGACGCTCCTCAACTTCAATCCCCATTTTGCGGAGATCAGTAATGTCGTGACCAATTGCCAGCAAACTAGTCATTTTCCCGTTTACATCAAATTCTGGAACTATTTTGTAATCCAGATAAAGTTTTTCTCCGCGAGCATTGATCCACGTAAACTCTATCGATTGAACTTCCTCTGTTTCAATCGCCTTCCTGAGTTTATTGAAATAGTCCAAATTTACAGAATTATTGGAATTCTGAATAAGTTGAGTCATAGGAACATTGATGACCTCTTTGGAAGACAGTCCGCTGGCATTTTCCCAGGCTGCATTCACATAAATCCGAGTCAGATTCAAATCATAGCGAACAACCAGGTCAGGAATGCTCTCAACTAGAGAATGGTAGTCTTGTTGCTGTATGCATCCTGACTGTTCAATAGGCATTTGTCGTGACTGATCGTCTTCCTGCATTGCCTTTTGAGATTGGGTTGGAATTTTTGCAATAGGTGACTCTGATGAATCCATTTCAATTTTTCAGGGAACGATTTGCTTGGTTATATTTCTTCAACAGTCGAATATTCAAATTATTTCCAACCCACTTATCTGGTCGGAGAATGGCAAAGAAGGTGCTTCATGCTTTCCATGACGTTTCCAACATTAATACTAAATTCTTTGGATTTGCTCGCAAGCCCAGTCATCTGCTCTTTGGTTTCTTCTGTCTCACCTTGGATGGCATTAACAATAGTTGAGATCTCACTAGTCGCTTTGGTAGTACGTTCAGCCAATTTCCTAACTTCGTCAGCAACTACCGCAAATCCGCGTCCCTGTTCTCCAGCCCAAGCAGCCTCAATAGCGGCATTCAATGCCAACAAATTTGTTTGGTCTGCGATCTCTTTGATCAATTGGATGATGCTACCAATTTCTGCAGCACGTACAGTTAGACCCTGAACACTAGTAGTTGAATTGACCGTGTCAGAAGATAGTACGTCTAGGCTGCTAGCAATCTTTTCCACCACCTCCCGATTGCCCGCTGACACACTTGCTGCTTCAACAGCATGTTGCTTTTCTTCTTGTAACGATCTAGCTGAGGATACTTGGGATGATTGAAGTGCCACAAATGATTCGCCAAATCCCTGCATGCTGCTAAAGATTAAATGAGCGACTTCGCAGTCTACTTGGGCTTTGATCAATGCTTCGTTAATTGCTTGCTTTTCTGTATTGGATTGACTGAGAGCGTCCCTTAATTTATCAACTTCGTTTTCAGTATTTGTAAGCTCATCTTTTAGCTTTATATTTTCTCTTCTCAAATTGCTACAAAACATTAAATCCTCCAAGTTTCCGAAAATTTTCCCGGATAATTTTAATTTCATGTTAGATAGTACTAAATATCTGAGCCCGAGTTTGGACATTTAGCGGTTATAAATCGCTCTATTCATAACTTGATTTTTAGAAATACCCGACAAAAATTCTTATGAAATTCTGGCAACTTGAAATCATTAAAGCTTCCATCAGAAATGGATCCCAGAGCATCGGCTCTTGGGATTAACTCGTCCTAGCAGGATGTTAAGACAATACGCTCATTGGTTGGAAGGGAGCGTATTGGGAATTTCTCCTTGACAAAAATATTAGCAATGTCATTACTATCATATCAACTATATCGAATGCAGCCACCACGGTCTGCTTGAACGATATCCGATTACTGAGAGCAAAAAAAATACCCCTGAACTTTTGGATCAGGGGTGGTTTGCCTCTGACGGGGTGCCAGGACAACACGCTCATGAGGTGAAGGGATGCGAGCTAGGGCTGTCGCCCTAAGTCAGGTTAAGATAGATATGGTTTCAGAAACGACGCGATATGATTGACATTCATTGAAATTCTCCCTTTCAAAGCCACCCGATTGGTGGCAAAACAAATGCTAATAATTGGAGCCGAAAGCTGTCTGTACCATTTCGAGATCTTGCATTATTCAATCTCGCCATTGACAGTAAACTGCGCGGTTGCGATTTGGTCGATCTTCACGTGCGAGACATTTCCCACGGCAATCAAATCATGTCCAGGGCAATGGTCATGCAGCGAAAAACTCAACGACCAGTCCAGTTTGAGTTAACAGAGCCAACCCGCGATGCTGTTGCTTTATGGATTGCGAAAGCGAATCTTGGTTCAGAGCAGTTCCTTTTCCCGAGTCGGCAGAAAGAATCCCCTCATATCACTACGCGACAATATGCCCGAATTGTGCATCGATGGGTTCAGTCTGTAGGTCTGGATACTTCGGATTATGGAACACACACGATGCGACGTACAAAGGCAACTTTGATATACCGTCAAACAAAGAACCTACGAGCCATTCAACTACTGCCGGTCATAGCAAACTTGAAAGTACCATCAGATACTTGGGCATTGAGGTCGATGATGCCTTAGAGATTGCTGAACAGACTGAAATCTAGCAATTCGCAGGCAGTGCGACTGGCTATACAGTCGGTCGCACTCACTGGCTGCCAGTTAGCTCTGCGCTAAGGCTTCTTGACAATTTCTCCAGCGTACATACAATGTATTTATGATTAAGTTCGAGTGGGATGCAGCTAAAGCGACTTCAAATAAGAAGAAACACGGCGTTTCGTTTGAGGAAGCACAATCTGTCTTCTACGACGAATTCGCTGTGCAATTCTATGATGATGATGGTTCTGCATCAGAAGACAGATTTTTGATGCTTGGTTTCAGTGATGAGGCTCGCATCCTGATTGTCTGTCATTGCGAACGCGACCACGGCAACATTATTCGGATCATCTCGGCAAGAAAAGCCACGAAAAACGAGTGCGCCTATTATCCAGGGGTTAGACCATGAAAACTGAATACGATCTGTCAAAAATGAAATCCCGCAAAAATCCTTATGCGACCAAACTCAAAAAGTCGGTCACGATGCGGTTGAGTGAAGATGTTATTGGCTATTTCAAACAAATGGCTGATGAAAAGGGGGTTCCATATCAGAGCCTGATCAATCTTTATTTGCGCGACTGTGTGTCAAGCCATAGAAAAATTGATATCTCTTGGCAAGTAACGCCCTAACTCTGCTCTCTAGTTCGCTTCCTCCGTTCGCTAAATGACTGTCAGGTTAGAAAATTAAGCGGACGAATTTACGGTAAGTATGCCAACTGATGAGGGACCGCTATATGGTATTTTTCTTAGCGCGTACTTGCGGCCAATTTTGGACTGTCGCGACCGTCTGCTTCGCGGCGGTGAATACCTGAAATAGAATTCCGCCGTGTGCCATTTCCAGAAGGTCACGCACAATACGGGGAGCTACCGATCCTCGGCCATTGCGGACAGAACATCATGTCTTTGAATCTGGCTGCTTAACTGGTGCCAAAGCAGACATCAACGTAGAATTAACCGGCTCCGCGCTTCTACGGGGTCAGGGTTGAGTGTCGGATTGACCTGACTCACACGCCAGCCCATTTCTTTGCCAGTGCTTGAGCCCTTCCAGGAACGCCCCAAGAGCCGGAGATCTGTGAGTTTGCCTCAGCAGCTGCCTCAAGCCGGGGTACAAAGGATGAATCCCAGACCTCAAGCTGCTCAAGGTATCCAATACGTTCCTTCGCTGCAACAAAGCTGCCGCTGTCCTCAAAGAGATTCAACAGCACCTCTCCCATACGCTTTTGTGTCTGTTTGTTCTTGCGGTATGCGTCGAACAACTCACGAGCGAGTGCTTCCGGTGTCTTGCCGCCGCCTACAAAGCCTTGAAACCGGCCAATGAATCCATATCAGCGTCGATTCTGCTCCAATAACAGCAATAAGCTTTTCTACCTTAGCCTAGATCACCATGAGCAACTGCCGGATGATCGCCCACTTGGACGATTCCAACGCAAAGGTTGCCTATAACCAAGCCAAGGCATCACTGGAACAAGCGGAAACAGCGCTGGCTAATGCCCGACCGGTATTTGATCGTAGCCTCGCAGAATCTGCTAAAGGACTTATTAGCCGCGATGCCTACGATACCGCCAAGGCAACATTCGATCAAGCCAAGAGCTCTGTGGAGGTGGCGCGTGCAGCACTCGATGTAGCGCGCCAGAACAAAGACGACACAGTAGTCATCGCGCCCTTCGCCGGAGTGGTAACCGTCAAGGCAGCGCAGGCCGGTGAAATTGTCTCGCCTCTTTCGGCTGGTGCTGGATTCACCCGCACCGGAGTAGCAACGTGTGGGGATTGCTCGCGCATTGGTTACCGATTCGCCGATTCTTGTGTGCGACGAACCGACCGGTGACCTCGATCGTGAAACCGCCAATGAGGTACTCGATCTGCTGCGCACCCTAAGCCAGGACTACGGCAAAACCATCGTCATGGTCACCCACGACCCAAAGGCCGCAGATATGGCAACACGACAGCTTCACGTCGATAAAGGGCAACTCGCCGAATCATGGAGAGAGACAACATGAAAAAATTCCTCAAATACCATCCATTAGTTTGGCTCGGCCAGACTGGCGTGAAATATTTTCCGCTGATTTGGTCGGGTCTTACCCGCAAAAAACTTCGCTCAGTATTCACACTACTGTCGATATTCGTCGCCTTCCTGCTATTCGGCATGCTGCAGGGCGTAAATTCAGCCTTCAGTCACGGTGTCGAGGGCGCACATCTCAATCGTCTCGTCGTTCAAGGCAAGGTGAGTATGACGGAACAGACACCGATGGCTTATCGCAATCAGATCGCCACCGTGCCTGGCGTTACCGGCGTGACGTTCGGCAGCTGGTTTGGCGGCTATTATCAGGATGTTAAAAAAAACATCTTCTCGTTTCCGGTAGAGGCATCGACATATTTTGAACTATTTCCTGAAATCAAACTGCCTAAGGATCAGCTGGATGCGTTGATTAAAACGCGCACCGGCGCGGTCATCGGGCGTTCGCTCGCGCAAAAATATGGCTGGAAAATCGGCGATGCCATTCCGATCGAATCGAGAATCTGGACGAAGAGCGATGGCACCTCTGACTGGACGTTCCAAGTGGTCGGCATCTTCGAAGTTCCCACTGATGTCGGGCAGGAAGATCGTCTGCTTCTAAATAACGACTATTTCGACGAAGCGCGCACGATGAACAAAGGCATGGTTGGCTGGTACACCGTACAGATCGACAATCCTGCGAATGCATCGTCGATTTCCTCCGCGATCGACCAGTTGTTTGCAAACTCTGATCACGAAACCAAAACAGTAACCGAGAAGGAGTTTCAGCAATCGTTTCTGAAGCAAATGGGAGATATCAATTTCATCGTTAGTTCCATTATCGGTGCGGTGTTCTTCGCACTAATGTTTTTGACCGGCAATACGATGATGCAGTCAGTGCGTGAGCGCATTCCAGAATTCGCCGTGCTGAAGATCCTCGGTTATACGGACTACGCAGTTCTTTCCTTAGTTGTGGTTGAAGGACTGGTCCTGACCTTAGTCGCTGCGACTCTCGGTCTGGCTGGTTCAATCGCGGCCTTTCCAATGCTGAAGGACGTGGTGGGTGTTCCGCACTTACCGCTTTCCGTTCTAGGTCTTGGATTGCTCTACGCCGTGCTCCTTGCGCTGGTGACCGGCTTACTGCCTGCCCTGCGTGTTGCCCGAATCAATATTGTTGATGCCTTGGGAGGACGCTGATCATGATGAAACAAATTATGGCCGTAACGGCAATGAACATCAAAACGATGCCCAACCGTTTGTGGAGTTCGCTGGTGATCGTCCTCGGCGTTGCCGGTGTGGTTGGTGTGATCGTATCGGTGCTGGCGATGGTGACAGGGCTTACAACCTCGGTGGAACATGCCGGACGCGCTGACCGCGCAATTATTCTGCGTGGCGGATCGGATACGGAGCTGTCCAGTACACTGGACCGCAATGCAATAATGACCATTCTTGATGCACCCGGAATTCGCCAAGATGCGACCGGTCAAGCCATCGGCTCGGCCGAATCCGTGATGGTAATAAATCGCCCAATGAAGAACGGCGATACAGATGCCAATGTCACACTTCGCGGCATTGGCCCCCAAGGCCTAGCACTGCGGCCGGAGATCAAGATCGTTCAAGGCCGAACATTCCAGCCGGGGCTGCACGAATTGATCGTGGGGCAAGCGGCGCAAAAGCAGTTCGCCGGGCTTGATATCGGCAGCCATGTCAATCTCCGCGACACAGATTGGACAGTAGTCGGCGTGTTTGCCAGTTGCGGCGATGCTCACGAATCTGAAATCATGGCCGATGCCGAGAGTTTGCTAGCTGCCTACCGGCGTACATTGTTTCAAAGCGTAACTGTACAGCTTGAGTCAGCAGCGGCGTTCTCAAACTTAAAGGATTCTCTCACCGCCAATCCGCAACTGACGGTCGAGGTGCACCGCGAAACGGATTACCTGTCCCAACTCTCGGAAACTTTGACCAAATTGATGAAGCTCATCGCCAATGTGGTCGGAACCATCATGGCGGTCGGCGCGGTGTTCGGCGCGCTCAACACCATGTATTCGGCAGTCAGCGCCCGTACGGTCGAAATCGCCACGCTACGCGCCATCGGGTTTAGCGGCCCGCCAATCGTCTTCTCGGTAATCTCTGAGGCAATTGCTCTTTCGTTGCTGGGCGGCGTTATCGGAGCGGTGCTGGCCTGGGTGCTTTTCAATGGTCATGGTGTCAACGCGATGGGCGGCAACTTCTCACAGATGGTATTCCAGCTGACAGTGACGCCAGCCTTGATGGTACAGGGCATCGTTTGGGCGTTGATGATTGGATTGATCGGTGGCCTGTTCCCAGCGGTGCAGGCGGCGCGCATGCCTGTAGTAGAGGCACTGAGGAAGCTGTAATTCCATTCTTCTACACAATAATGAGGTTGAGATGTCAATGGACATTGCACGAGGATCTACCTGTGGAGATGGCGAAGGGGACTTGCTACTGCAGCAAGTGGCGAAACGGCTTATCTGTTTGGGAAGCCAGTTCCAATTGAGCAATTTGATGAGGCCTTAAGGTTCCAGTAAGCAGCATCGAAAGCTTTTTCATAAAATCTCCAGTGTCCGGTAAGGCCGAAATGCGGAATGTTGCTGCTGCCCCCCGAAAATGCAGTTGCCGTTAGTTGTTATTCGAACTTGCTGAACCTATCAAAATGACTTGATATAACCCTCGTTCAGAGCGTTCATGTCTCACCGCATTCGCAGCAGTGTGAGATCAGGAGATACGCGTGACTGTTAACGAAATTCATGACGACCTGGAAGAATTGGTTGCGCTTGATCGGATCAAATTGATTGAACGATGGACAGCAGTGTTTGGCTGCCCTGCCCCACGCAACTGTCAGGTCACGCTGTTACGAAATGCGCTAGCCTGGAACCTCCAGATGACAAACCTTGAGAGGTCCGAATCAGCTGATTGCAATCGTATTCTAAAGCAGCTGCAACGCTCAAATGCCACTTCACTGGTTTCAGACAGCCATGCACCAGGTACGCGTCTGCTGCGTGAATGGCAGGGGCAGACGCATCATGTGACGGTGCTAACCCGCGGGTTCGAATACAACGGCAAGCCCTACCGCAGCCTCTCTGCCATCGCCCGGCATATCACCGGCACACCATGGTCAGGTCCTCAATTCTTCGGGTTGCGCACATGAAAGAAGTCCTGCCCTGTGCAATCTACACCCGCAAGTCTTCGGAAGAAGGACTGGAACAGGGATTCAATTCTCTGGATGCGCAACGGGAGGCCTGCCAGGCATTCATCCTGAGCCAGAAGGCTCAAGGCTGGAAAGCAGTCGATACGAACTATGATGACGGTGGATTCTCGGGCGGGAATACGGAGCGGCCTGCCCTGAAACAACTGCTGGCCGATATCGCAGCCAAACGGGTGCGTATTGTGGTGGTCTACAAGGTGGATAGACTGACACGTTCACTGGCAGACTTTGCCAAGCTGGTGGAACTGTTCGACACACATGGCGTGTCATTCGTGTCGGTCACCCAGCAGTTCAATACGACTAGCTCCATGGGGCGGCTGACGTTGAACGTACTCCTGTCGTTTGCCCAGTTCGAGCGTGAGGTCACCGGCGAGCGTATCCGGGACAAGATCGCCGCCTCCAAGCGCAAGGGGATGTGGATGGGAGGATATGCTCCTATCGGTTATATCCAGCATGAACGGACACTGGTCATCGATGAGCCTCAGGCACTGCGTGTCCGGGAAATCTATCGCCTCTATCTGGAACTCGGCTGTGTATCCAGCCTGAGGGCTGAGATTGAGCGACTGGGTTGGCATACGCCGCTCCGTAAAACCCGAAGGGAGGGATCATATGGTGATAAGCCCTTCAGCCGTGGGCATCTGTATCGCATCCTCGGCAATCCGATTTACCTGGGCAAGATCGTACACAAGGGTACGGTCTTTGAAGGAAATCACCCTGCCATCGTGGATGAGGAGCTATGGCAGGCGGGCGGTGCAGGACAGGCTTGGCGTCAATCGCGGACTAACGCGAACCAGATCCAGTGCCGCAGATCCCAGTTTGCTGGCAGGGCTGGTATTCGATGACTATGGTAACCGGCTCACCCCAACTCACACGAAGAAGGGAGCGAAGCATCATCGTTATTACGTGACCCACAAGCTGATTACACATGGCAGAAAATCCGCTTCTGACGGATTGCGCCTGCCGGCTCAGGGAGCTTGAAGAAGTTGTCCAGCCGGGACTGGAAGGCATGCTGAAGGATGAATCCCGATTGATCGGACTGATGGATGGCATCGATATGCCGGAGATACGCAGGCGCCTTCATCAAGCGGCAGACACGGTAAAGCAGTTATCCGGGGCTGCGCCATCCGACAGGATGGTCATCCTCAATCGCATCATCCAACGAATCGTCATCCACAAGCAGAGCATCAAAGTTAAAGTCCGCAACGGTGGGATGTGGTCGGCTGATCACATACCGACAACCGATGAACCAACGAGCTCAATTGATATCCCGGTCCAATTGAAGCGGTGCGGGATGGCAGTACGAATGGTCGTGCCTGCATCAGGCCAAGCCTTGAATCGAAAGCCGGATGCAACACTGGTCGCACTGATTGCCAAAGCTCACAAGTGGTTTGCAAAACTGACCTCGGGTCAGTTCTCAGGCATCAAAGCTATCGCTAGGGAGGAAAATGTCGGCAGTTCCTATGTGACCCGTATCGTGAACCTGGCATTCCTCGATCCCGGCATTATTCGGAAAATCCTGCAGGGAGCTCATCCTCCTGAACTGAACGCCGACCGATTGATCCGGATGGTTCCGCTGCCTGAAAGCTGGGAGGAGCAACGAAAGCTGCTTGGCATGAACAGCTAAAATCAAAGATGGCTCATGAAATGATGCAGGCCCGCAATTGCGGGCCTGCATCATTTCAACAAGCAATAATGACGAAAATTTCGAGCGCGAATGGGCAAACTGGTACTGCCAAAATAGCCCACAGAGAAAGTCGCGGCTGGAATGGGGAAATCGCCTGTAATTTCTCGAATAGAGAATATCGATATCGGCCGGAAGCCAGCGTACCGCGGGCTTCCGGCATAGAAAAAGCCCTTCACAAGGAAGGGCTCAGACTACTTGGCGGAGAAGGAGGGATTCGAACCCTCGATACAAGTTTAAGCTCGTATGCGCCCTTAGCAGGGGCGTGCCTTCGACCTCTCGGCCACCTCTCCGAAGGCCGCGAATAATACTGATTAGAGGCCAAGCGGTCAAACGATTTATGCGTTTTCCTGGTCCAGATCGAAAGCCTTGTGCAATACACGCACGGCCAGTTCCAGATATTTCTCGTCTATGACCACGGATATCTTGATTTCGGAGGTGGAAATCATCTGGATATTGATCCCCTCTTCCGCCAGCGTACGGAACATCTTGCTGGCGATGCCCACATGCGAACGCATGCCAACGCCGACCACAGAAACTTTGGCCGTCTTGTTGTCGCCGATGACATCGCGCGCGCCGATGTGCGGCTGCACCTTCCCCTTCAGAATGTCCATCGCCTTGGCAAATTCGTTGCGATGCACTGTAAAGGAAAAGTCGGTCAAACCGTCCACGCCAACGTTCTGGATGATCATGTCCACGTCGATATGGGATTCACTCACGGGGCCGAGTATCTGGTAAGCGATGCCGGGTTTGTCGGGCACGCCGCGCACCGTGATCTTCGCCTCATCACGATTGAACGCGATTCCTGAAATGATTGCCTGTTCCATTTTATTGCCTTCCTCGAATGTGATCAGCGTACCTTCGCCCTCTTCGGTAAAACTGGAGAGCACACGCAATTTGACTTTGTATTTGCCGGCGAACTCGACCGAACGTATCTGCAGCACCTTGGAACCAAGGCTGGCCATTTCCAGCATCTCTTCAAAAGTGATGCTTTTCAGGCGGCGCGCTTCGGGCACCATGCGCGGGTCGGTGGTATAGACGCCGTCCACATCGGTATAAATCTGGCATTCGTCGGCACGCAAGGCAGCCGCAATGGCCACGCCCGTGGTGTCCGATCCGCCGCGCCCCAGCGTGGTGATATTGCCCGCCTCGTCCATGCCCTGGAACCCGGCCACGACGACGACGTTGCCATTGGCCAGATCCGTGCGGATATTCTGTTCGTCTATGCTCACGATGCGTGCCTTGGTGAAAGCACTATCGGTCAGAATCTTGACCTGCGCGCCGGTGTAGCTCTTGGCTTGCAGTCCTGCATCCTTGAGTGCCATCGCCAGCAGACCGATGGTCACCTGCTCGCCCGTGGAAATGACCACATCGAGCTCGCGCGGATCAGGGTGTTTCTGGATTTCCCTGGCCAGTGCGATCAGACGGTTGGTCTCGCCGCTCATGGCAGAAACCACGACCACGACCTGATGTCCCTGAGCCTTGTATTTTGCCACGCGCTGCGCAACGTTTTTGATGCGCTCCGGACTGCCGACGGATGTGCCGCCGTATTTCTGAACTATCAATGCCACGATATGCCTGCGTCGTTTTTAAAGTGGGCGGCATTCTAACTGAACTGGCGTAAAAAGACGATTACCCCTCTGCTACACTGTAAAAAACAGCGAACGGTTCCCATGAGCAAAATCACCCAGCGCCCCTGCCCCGCCGACATCACCCGGCATCTGACCGAATCCGGCATCATCCCTTTGCTGGCCCGCATTTATGCCGCACGCGGCATCCATGATCCGGCCCAACTGGATACCGATATCAGGCACCTGCTGCCGCTCACCCTGTTGAAGAATGCGGAAACAATGGCAGGCATGCTGGCCGATGCCATCGCGACCAGGAAGAAAATATTGATCGTGGCCGACTACGATACCGATGGCGCCACGGCCTGTGCGGTGGCCATGCGCGGCCTGGGTGCCCTCGGTGCAAAGGTGGATTTTATCGTGCCCAACCGTTTTGAAAACGGATACGGCCTGACACCGGAGATCGTGCGCCTTGCCGAGAAATTCGAGCCTGACATTCTGCTAACCGTCGACAACGGCATCGCCAGCGTGGAGGGTGTGGCAGAAGCGCAACGGCTGGGCATGCAAGTCCTGGTGACAGATCATCACCTGCCCGGCGATGCCTTGCCGGACGCCCTGTGCATCGTGAACCCCAACCAACCCGGCTGCATTTTCCCCAGCAAGAATCTGGCGGGAGTCGGGGTGATGTTCTACGTGCTGATGGCATTACGGGCGGAGATGCGCAAACGCGGCGCATTTGCGGGCATGGTCGAACCCAATCTCGGCAATTTGCTCGATCTGGTCGCACTCGGCACCGTAGCGGACGTGGTCAGGCTGGACGATAACAACCGTATTCTCGTCCAGCAGGGCCTGCGGCGTATGCGTAGCGGCCGGAGTTGTGCTGGCATACAGGCCTTGTTGCGCGTGGCGCGCAGGCCCATCGCACAGGCAACTTCGTACGACTTGGGGTTCATCGTCGGCCCCCGCCTGAATGCGGCCGGTCGGCTGGAAGACATGAGCCTCGGCATCCGTTGCCTGTTGACCGAGGACGACACAGCAGCCGACGAAATCGCGGCCAGGCTGGACACCTTGAACCATGAGCGCCGCAGCATAGAGGCCGACATGCAGGACAGCGCACTCGCCACGCTCAACGCCTTCGATCCGGAGGATGGTTTTTCGCTGGCGCTGTTCAACGAGGATTGGCATCAGGGCGTGATCGGCATCCTCGCCTCGCGCCTCAAGGATAAATTTCACCGCCCGGTGATTGCCTTCGCGCGCGCGCAAACGGGAGAACTGAAAGGTTCCGGACGCAGCATCGCCGGACTGCATCTGCGCGATGCGCTCGATCTGGTATCCAAGCGTCACCCGCGTCTGATCCTCAAATTCGGCGGGCATGCAATGGCCGCAGGCCTGAGTATTCTTGAAGCAGACCTGAATGAGTTTCGATCGGCTTTCGAAGCAGTGGCGCGGGAACTGCTTGATGCTGATGCATTGGTCAAGACCATCGCGACGGACGGGACGCTCGATGCGGCCGAATTCACGTTGAACATCGCACGCGAACTGCAACGCCAGGTATGGGGGCAAGGCTTCCCGGAGCCGTTGTTCGAAGGTGATTTCCGCGTGCAAACCCAGCGCGTGGTCGGCGAGAAGCACCTCAAATTAAAACTGTCATCGGCCACCGGAAGTTTCGACGCCATCCGCTTCTTTTCCGCCGAGCCCGCACCGGACAGCATTCACGCGGTTTACAGCCTGAGTGTCAATGAATACAACGGCAACGAGACTTTGCAGCTCATCGTGCGCCACTGGGCAGGTAATTGAGATCGTGGATACCCTGATGTTGCAGGGCAACGACATCGCCATACCGAGGAAGTGTATAATCGCCGCCTTTCCAAGCAGCGATAGAACACACGAAAATGGAAGCCGAACAACTCAACGCCCTCTCCAACTCCTTGCAGGATTTACGCAGCCGCAGCACCGAATTACGGAGGTATCTTTGACTTCGACAGCAAGCAGCAACGCTTAGCCGAAGTCAACCAACTCGCCGAAGATCCGACCATCTGGAACGATGCGAAGCGCGCCCAGGAATTGGGCCGCGAACGCAAGTTGCTGGAAGACGTGGTACTCGGCCTGACCCGGATCGGACAGAACCTCGACGATGCCGCCGAACTGTTCGAAATGGCGCAGGGCGAGAATGACGACGACAGCCTGAACAGCATCGCCTCCGATGTGGCCGATATTGAAAAACGCGTCGCCGCGCTCGAGTTCCGCCGCATGTTCTCCAACCCGGCCGACCCGAACAACTGCTTCATCGACATCCAGGCTGGTGCCGGCGGCACCGAGGCCTGCGACTGGGCCTCGATGCTGCTGCGCCAATACCTCAAGTACTGTGAACGCAAGGGTTTCAAGACCGAAGTGCTGGAACAGACCGACGGCGACGTGGCTGGTATCCGCAGCGCTTCGCTCAAGGTCGAAGGGGAATACGCCTACGGCCATCTGCGCACCGAGACGGGCGTGCACCGCTTGGTGCGCAAATCGCCCTTCGATTCCTCGGGCGGCCGCCACACCTCCTTCGCCAGCTTGTTCGTCTCGCCCGAAGTCGACGACTCCATCGAGGTGGACATCAACCCCGCCGATTTGCGCATCGACACCTTCCGTGCATCCGGTGCGGGCGGTCAGCACATCAACAAGACCGACTCGGCGATCCGTATCACCCACGCCCCGACAGGCATCGTCGTGCAGTGCCAGAACGACCGTTCGCAACACCGCAACAAGGCCGAGGCGATGTCCATGCTGAAGTCGCGCCTGTACGAACTGGAATTGCGCAAGCGCCAGTCCGAGGCCGACAAGCTGGAAGCCACCAAGACCGATGTGGGCTGGGGCCACCAGATCCGCTCCTACGTGCTCGACCAGTCGCGCATCAAGGACCTGCGCACCAACGTCGAAATCTCGAATACGCAGAAAGTGCTCGATGGCGATCTCGACCCCTTCATTGAGGCCAGCCTGAAGCAAGGCGTTTAACCCATGCCGGAGCAGCCAGACAGCGGACTCGCCGAGTTCTTCGTCGACGGCGTCGAGCCGGCGGATGTGCCGCAGTTCTTTCCGCTGGCCGAGGCCAGGCCGCTGATCGGCGCGATGATCGCGCTATTCCGCGGCGGCGACGACGAGGTAATGGTGCGCCTGATGGTGCTGCGCGAGATCGGCCTGCGCGCCGATGCGCCGGAATGGGCGCCACGCGACCTGCAAAGCCATTTCGCCTTCATCAATACATCCAAGTTCAATACCGTGCTCGGCCGCCTGCGTGACCACGAGTTGCTGCTATGGGACGCCGAGCGCCACGTCTACAAGCTTTCCTCAGTCGGCCGCATGGTGCTGTCTGCGCTGTCCAGCCTGCTGTCGTTCGGTTCCGAACAGGACGGCGAACTGGGTTTCCTCGCCGCCCAGATTGCCGCCGTTTCTGCCGTGGGCAAACTTTCGCCGGAAGCGCTGGCACACCTGCTGGCGCGTCTCGCCGAACTCGAAGAGGAATTCTCGCAGGCCGTCGCCTCCGGTTCGGAATTCCGCCTGCGAACCGCGCAGGCCAAGCTCGCATCGGTGCAGAAATGGATGGACAAGGCCAACGACGTCATGCGCGAACTGGCAAACGACGGCCTGGACGAGGAAACCTGGAAGCTTTCGCAGCAGATCGGACAGCGCCAATCCAGGCTGATGCGCATGTCCTCTGTATTCCAGCGCGAACTGGCCGAGATCAGCCGCCAGCAGGTACACCTGTCGCACGGGGGACTCAGCTCTTCCGAACTCGCGGCCTGGCTCAAGGAGCGCAATGTGGACGAACTGGCCGGATTTGCCGCGGGACAACTGGCATTCAGCCCCGAATCAACGTTCATCCTGCCCGATGTGATGGTGGACAACACCGAGGAGTTTGTCGCACGCGAACAATGGAACCGCCGTGTCTCGGCCATGCCCGCCCCTGCCGAAGTCGAATACGTGGACGACGTCCAGCATGAACCTCCCTATCAACTGGCCGCGCTGACACGCCTGCTTGCCGGTCTGGATACGCCGATGAACCTCGCAGATGGCATTGTGGGCGGCAGCTTCAGCGATGCTTCGTATCGGCTGTCGCTGCTGTCGTTCCTTGGCGAACAGAACGTCGATCCCGAACTGGCCCCGCTTGCACACCTGCCCTTGCGCCTGCATTGGGAAGAAGGCCAGGAACTGAAACCCGTAGGACGTGATGAAGTCGCCGCCATGAGCGATGGCCGCATCGAACCGCAACAGGAGACACATTCATGAACCAAGATCATGCCGCGCGTCTGATCGCCCGACTGCTGGCGCTGCGCTATCTGCCGCGCGAAGACCGCGAAGTGCGCCGCCTGCTGGTGGACGCGGGCTTCCGCGACGAAGTGGAGCAGCGTTTCGCCGCCAGCGGCCTGCGCCTGCTGGCACACCCCTTCTCCGCTTTTGTCGGCGTCGCCCTGACACGAGAATGCGAAAGCGCGGCATTCGAACAGAACGACAGCTGGCAATCCAGCAACCTCGGCCTGCCCAGGGATGCCGTGGCGCTGCTGGTCATCCTGTGGGCGCTGATCATCCTGCCCAAACGCGAGCGCCAGTTGTCGGGCGAAACGACACAGAAGGAAGAGCAGACCGAGATGTTCGAGACGGTGAAGCTCACGCCGCGGGCGCATGAGGCGTCGCGCGGCATCGCAGAAAATTTGTTGCTGGAAGATTATGGAAAACTGCTGGGCGGCAAGGCACGCCTGCAACAGTTTGCTCTGCCGCAGCTGTCGCGCCTGGGCTTCATCGAACGCAAGAACAAAGTGATCCACGAAGGCCCGCTGCTCGACCTCGCTTTCGACTACGCCGAAATGGCGCCGCGCATCCTGCAGGGTGCGCTGTCCGACGTGCTGAAACAGCGTGGCATCCTGCGCGACGTGACGCTGGGAGAACTGCACAATGAGGAGGAATCCTGATGTTCAGATTGATCGAACTGGAAACCGTCCACTGGGACTACTGGCGCAATTTCAAACTGCCGCTGGATGCGCCCATCGTCACCATCTCCGGCCCCAACGGTTCCGGCAAGACCACCCTGCTCGACGCCATGCGCACGCTGCTGGCGCTGGAATGCTCGAAGAAGCGCGACTACAAGCGCTACGTGCGCCGCAACGGCGAGGATTTCTGCTGGCTGCGCGGCGTGGTGGACAACCAGTGCCCGCCCGGCGCGAACTACCGCCCGTTCCGCCTGCCCTACCAGCAGGACAGGATCACGCTGGCCTGCCGCATCGACAAGAAAGGCGGCGATTGGTCGCGCAAATACTGGATCGCCGACGGCGAAGTGAGCCTGCGGGAGATGGAGCAAAAAGGCGAAGAGTTCGGCGTGCGCGACTACCAGCGCATCCTGCACAGCGCGGGGCTGTCGCCTGCAATCGCCCGCGTGCTTTCGCTGGAACAGGGGCAGACCGACAAGCTGTGCGAACTGTCGCACAAGGACCTGCTCGACTTGGTGTTCCAGGTGTTTGGCGATAAGGAAGTGCTGGAGCGTTACGAAGAGGCGCGCCGCCACCAGGAGCATACCGCGCGCGAACTGGATGCCGGACAGAACCAGCTCGAAGCGCTGGGCAACAATCTGGAAAAGCACGAGCAGAAAGTGAACCGCTACCTGGAATGGCACCGCCTGAACCAGGAACGCGTTTCGCTTGCATCCGAAATACGCCCCCGCCTCGCGCACCACTTGTTGCAGCGCGAAGGCGACAACGCGCGCCGCGCGCTGCTCGCGCAACGCCGCGAATGGCGCGCCAAGCGCGCCGAATGCGCAAGCACGCAGCTCGAATTGCAAGCGCAGCGGCAGACACTCGCAGCGGCGCAACTGCGCAGCCAGGCCGCACAGGAAAACGAACAGAACCAGCAGCGCGCACTGAATGAACTGAACCGCGAACTGGGGCGCTGGGAAGCCGTCGTCGAACAGAAAATGCGGCTGGAACAACAAGTGCAAAACGCACAGGGCGACAAGCTCGCCGACGCTCGCGAGCTCGAAAGGCTGGCGGGGGAACGCGACGGCCTGCGCCTGCGCATCACCGAGTTGGAACAGAAACAGCGCAACCTCGACGAGATGCTGGAGAACCTCGCCGCCGGACGCCGCGCCGATCCGCACGATGTCGGCGCCTTCCGCCAGGCGCTGAGCCAGTCCGGCATCGCGCACGACCTGCTCGCCGACGTGGTGACGATCGCCGATCCTTCCTGGCAGACGGCGGTGGAAGCCGTACTCGCGCCGTTTGCCCACCTGGTGCTGCTGGCGAAGGAGAAGGATGCCGAAGCCGCGATGGCGCTGGGCGAAAAGCTGCGCTACCGCCACTTCATCGTGCCCGACTGTATAAGCGCCGGGCTCGCTCCCGAAGGATCGCTGCTGGAAGTGGTGCGTTTCGCCAGGCGGGTGCCGGAATGGCTGTTGCGTACGCTGGAACGCACGCGCCGTGTGCGAAGATGCCGCCGCCGGCGCCAGGCTGCCGCGCGGCGAAGACTGGATCACGCGCCAGGGCTACCTGCGCGAACGCCGCGGCGGCCGTTATGCCGCGCCCGATCAGGCACGTTTCGGCAAGGCACGGCTGGAAGCGCTGCGCGAGCAGCGCGGCCAGCTCGAAACAGCGCTGGCCCCTTTGCGCAAGCAATTGCACGAGTTCACCGCCCGCATCCGCACTCAACAGGCGCAACTGGCCGGAGTGGATGCCGCTGCGCGGCTTGCCGAGCGCGCCGAGGAATTCGCCGAAGCGCGCCAGCAATACGATGGGCTGGTGCTGCGCCGCCGCGACAATACCGTTTTGCAGGCACAGCAGGAACGCACCGAGGCCGACAAGGCCGTCGGCGCGGCCTTCGCCAGCCAGCAAAAGATCGAATTCGCCTTGCAGGGCCTGGAGCGCGAGATCGCCGCCAAGGAAAACCGCTCCGCGCGCGAAGAACAAAAGCGCCGCGTGCAGACGCTGCGCCACAACCGCAAGCAGTTCCCGGCCGGTTGGTGCGAAGCCGAAGCCAACCAGCAACTCGCCGACAAATACCGCGACACCACCAACATCGACCGCCGCATCGACGAGATCGAGCAACGCTTCAAGGAAGAATCCTGGGAAAAGGACGAGACCGTGGTGGCACTGCGCGACAAGATCAAGGACGACTACCGGCGCATGGAGAGCGACCTCGCTTCGCGCCGCCGCGACAACGAGATGGCACGCAGCCAGACCGACACTGCGCGCGAACAGTACATCGCAGTCCTGAAGCATACCGTCAGCCGCTACGTGAAAAACCTCAAGGTGCTGGGCGACCTGGCCGGCATCAAGGTGGACAGCGATCCAGTGGCGTTCGGGGACAACGATCTGTCGCTGGCGCAGGCGGGGCTGGTCGTGCGTTTCAACTTCGACGACAAGGGCTACATGGGCATGAACGACGGCGACGCCTCGGGCGGCCAGCAGGTTATGAAGTCGCTGATCCTGCTGGTGGCGCTGATGATGGAGGAATCGCGTCCCGGTGGCTTTGTGTTCATCGACGAGCCCTTTGCCCACCTCGACATCGTCAACATTGAGCGCGTGGCGAAGTTCCTCAAGGCTACCCGCGCCCAATACCTGCTGACCACGCCGGTGACTCACAACGTCGGCGTGTATGACCCGTCCATGCTGACGCTGGTGACGTTCAAAAAGAAGCCGACGGATGCCTGGGCGCCGGGGGTGAAGGTGCTAGTGCGCGAGCGCAATGGCTGAGTGGCGCGACGAACCGCTGGACAAGCGCCGCGTCTGCCAGAAACGGCGCCGCACGGCAGCTTGCCCACCGCAGGCGCTGGCTGCCCTGCCAGTCGAATGGCGAGAACTGCTGGCCCGCTGGGTGCAGCGCGGCGGCAACAGCCACTGGGAAACGCTGTGCAACGATGCCGGAACAAACCGGCTGCAGATGGCTTACGCGCTGCTTGACTGGTTGCTGCGTTCCGGCTGGGCCGCGGTCACCCAGCAATGGAAGCACGGCGACTGGTTGCCGCAACGCATGGAACTGCTGCACCAGCCGGAACTGCGCAAGGCTCTCGGCCTGCGCGACAAGGATGACGAAGCGCAGCGCTGGCAAGCAATTCGCTCCTTGCTGCAAGCGCTGGACAACCCGGCGCTTGCTCCCGCCGCGATCTCACTGGACGCCCTGCCGGTGCAACGCGCGCTGGCGCGGCAGGATTTGGTGTTCAAATTGCATGAATGGCAGACACAACAAAAAACCGGCACGCACCGCGACTTTGCACTGTTTGCGCGCGACGATACCAAGGCGCTCAACGACAGCGAATGGAACTGGCTGGAATCGATGCTCGACCTCGCAGAATTCGGAATCGAACGTCACACGCCGCTGCTGCTGATCGCCGCGCCGCTGCGGCTGCAAATGCCGTACGGGCAAATCAATCTTGCCTGCAGCCCGGATTTTGCCGCGCTCACGCCCATCACAGTGCAGGCTGTGACCAGTGTGTCCGGAATGGTGAGCCGATGGTATCTGGTGGAGAACCGCACCAGCTTCGAGCGCGTCGCCAAAAACCGCGAGGCAGGTGTGGGAGTAATCTGGTTGCCCGGTTTTCCCCCGGCCTGGTGGCGCGAAGCGGTCGGCCGCGTGCTCGATCTTGCCCCGGCTGCCGCCTGCATCGCCTGCGATCCTGATCCGGCGGGCATCGCCATCACAATCAAGGCTGCCGGGCTTTGGCAGGAACGCGACCTCGCCTGGCAGCCATGGAAAATGGCAGCCGGCGACGTGGCTGCCCTGCGCGCGCGCAAGCCGCTAACCGAGGCGGACAGGCTGCAGCTGGCTGCGCTGAACCGGGAATTTGTGCTGTCCTCCCCGCTGTCGGAGCTATCGGAATGGATGCTAGAACACGGCGAAAAGGGCGAACAGGAGGGGTATCTGTAGCCCTGAACACCCCGCCCCTGTGCTATATTTCACGCCGCAAAAATTAACTCACTAATCCAGATCACCATGAGCAACGAGCAGAACATTCCAGCCCAGGACGAGAACCAGATCATCGCGGAACGCCGCGCCAAGTTGAAAGCAATCCGCGAGAAAGGCATCGCGTTCCCTAACGACTTCCAGCGCGAACATTTGGCGGCGGACCTTCATGCCGAGTTCGGCGCGAAGACGCATGACGAGCTGGAGGCTGCGCAAATCCACGTCGCCGTAGCCGGGCGCATGATGCTGAAACGCGTGATGGGCAAGGCCAGCTTTGCCACAGTGCAGGACATGAGCGGCCGCATGCAATTGTTCGTCAGCAACGACAATACCGGTGAAGAAGCGCATGCCGAATTCAAACATTACGACCTCGGCGACATCCTCGGCGCGGTCGGCGTGCTGTTCAAGACCAAGACCGGCGAACTTTCCGTGCGCGTGACGCAAATCCGCCTGCTGACCAAGGCGCTGCGTCCTTTGCCGGAAAAGTTCCACGGCCTGACCGACCAGGAACAGAAATACCGCCAGCGCTACCTCGATCTCATCACCAATGACGACTCGCGCAAGGTGTTCATTGCGCGCACCAGGATCATCCAGGCCATGCGCGAATTCTTTGTTCGCCACGGCTATCTGGAGGTGGAAACGCCGATGATGCACCCGATTCCAGGGGGCGCATCGGCCAAACCTTTCGAAACGCATCACAACGCGCTCGACATGAAGATGTACCTGCGTATTGCACCTGAGCTGTACCTGAAGCGCCTGGTCGTGGGCGGCTTCGAGAAAGTGTTCGAGATCAACCGCAACTTCCGCAATGAAGGGGTTTCCACGCGGCATAACCCTGAGTTCACCATGATCGAATTTTACGAGGCCTATCGCGACTACAAATATCTGATGGACTTCAGCGAGAAACTTTTCCGCGAAGTCGCGATGAAAGTACTGGGCACCACCGTCATCACCTACCAGGGCCGCGAGCTGGACCTAGGAAAACCATTCCAGCGCCTGACCATGGTGCAGGCCGTCCGGAAATATCATCCGCAGTTCACCAACGCGCAGTTGAACAACCGTGAATTTCTGATCAATGAACTGCAAGACCTGAAAGCGAAATACAAACCCGAGGATGGCATCGGCGGCCTGCAGCTTTCCCTGTTCGAGGAGCTGGCCGAATCGCACCTGTTCGAGCCGACCTTCATCATTGACTATCCGATCGAGGTCTCGCCGCTGGCACGCAGCAGCGACGCGCATCCCGAAATTACCGAACGCTTCGAGCTGTTCATAGTGGGGCGCGAGATCGCCAACGGCTTCTCCGAACTGAACGACGCGGAAGACCAGGAAGCGCGCTTCGATGCCCAGGTGGCGGCGAAGGATGCGGGCGATGAAGAAGCGATGTTCAAGGACAACGACTTCATCCGCGCCCTGGAATTCGGCCTGCCTCCAACTGCCGGACAGGGCATCGGCATCGATCGCCTGGTGATGCTGCTGACGGACAGCGCCAATATCCGCGACGTGATCCTGTTCCCTCACATGCGGCCGGAATAAATGCAGAACCCCGACCTTCGCACCCGTGTTTTGCAGTTGTACCCGACCCTGGCCGATTTGCCGGGTGCGAAACTCGATGCATTGCTGAATGATGCAATGGTGATTCCACTGGCGGCCGGCACCGTGGTTTTTGACGAGAATCAACCGTGCCAGGGATTCCCAATGCTGCTGTCGGGCAGCGTTCGCGTCATCAAGACAGCCCCGAACGGGCGCGAATTGCAGCTCTACCGTATCGCACCCGGCGAAAGCTGCATCCTGACCAGCAGTTGCCTGCTCGGAAACTCCCGCTATCAGGCACGCGGAATCGTCGAGCAGCCGCTGGAAATGGTGGTGCTGTCCGCCACTTCGTTCCACGCGCTACTCGCAGAACATGACGGCTTCCGCAACTATGTGTTCCACCTCTTCTCCGACCGCCTGACTGACCTGATGCAACTGATTTCCGCAGTTGCCTTCCAGAAACTGGACCAGCGTCTTGCAGCTTTGCTCGTCGCGAGAGCCACCCCATTGCATGCGACCCATCAGGCGCTGGCAGATGAGCTTGGCTGCGCGCGCGAAATCGTCAGTCGCCTGTTGAAAGGATTTGCTGATCAGGGCTGGCTGGTGCTGGCACGCGAGCATATCGAAGTCATGGACAAGCCGTCGCTCAAACGCTTCGCCGAACTCTGACCCCCGGGTGCGCGCATACGCAATCAAGCTGCTTTTTCACGCCTGCAAACCTGTCAACTGACGCCGCGAAGACGCCGGGAAGTCACCGACAAAAACTGTCCATTCGCAGCCGGCGGCGGCGCTGAACGCCGGATAGAACCTGTGTGATCTATGTCACAGACATGCTGCTGCTTTCCACCTATCCTGACCACTCCTCTTACCTAACCCAAGGAGCAAAAATGAAACTCAACGTTGGTGGTATCGATCGCATCCTGCGCATCGTGGTGGGCTTGGCGCTGATCGGCGCCACGCTGGCCGACATGATCGGCGTATGGGGCTGGATAGGCGTTGTTCCCCTGCTGACCGGCGCATTCAAGTTCTGCCCGGCGTACGCTGTTCTGGGCATGAATACTTGTCCGATGGAAAGAAAATAACCGTTCCAATCTCAGCCGCGCCCGTGCCGATGCACGGGTTTTTTTGCCGCCACGCGTGCGCTTCGCAGCTTGGGCCATCCGGACATTCACGGGGTTCACACCGATTCGCTGCGTTTCTTCAGCAGGAACAACATCAGTGAACGCAGCTTGGCCGGGCGTACCGGTTTTTGTGCATCAGATGCACCCGGCGCTGATTGGCCGCCTGCTGTATCTCCGGAGCCGTGTCGCCGCTGACAAGAATGAAGGCCGGCTCTATCCCGCATTTTTTCTTGAGGATATCCACAAGCGTCAGGCCGTCCCCGTCCGGGAGGCGATAGTCGCACACGACCAGATCGAAGCATGTATCCGGATATTTCGTCAGAACATCCTGCAGGTCTTCCGCCACCGAAACGTGGCATCCCCATGATCCAAAGATGCCGGCAGTACTGAAACGTACCAGCGTATCGTCATCCACCACCAATACCCGGTAGTGTCTCAGTTTGAATTTTCATGTATTGACGGTCAATACATGAAAATTCAAACTGAAACACTACCGGAAATCTGACAGATACCGGGGCGCAGGTGGCATTCCGGATTCCGCACAGCGTTCAATGGGTGGCCGCGCTTCACCGCCTGATCATACAGGCGGATTTTCCTGTCGGACAACAAACGGTACTGCACCCGAATATCCAGTTGCGGCACGGCATAAAGCACACAAACGTCTTGCGTATTAGGCAAGACTGCCAGAAAAATGGCACATCCCCCTCCTGGTTTTTTTCTTGTCGGAATGATTGTTAGATGCGCATACCCACTCTGCGCATCTGCGACTCCAGCGGAAAGCCGGTCGCCGCATCGGTGACTCTGACCCGGCTGCGCGAATAATAGCCGATGCCGTACTGGAATGTTCAGAACAGTTGCCGACTCAATCGCACATGGCCGATATTCGTTGACGCTTCCCGGCTGCGCATATCCGGATAATCTGTCTGGCAGGTTTGCGCGCGCGCCAGATCAATAGCGGAAAATTCAGGCCGAGCGATTGCATCACCAGACCGTGTGAGCGAATTGCTCAGAATGCCCGATTTGGCGCGTACAGCATCGTGGCGGCGCACCGCACAAGCGGGAAAATGAAAAGCGACGCGGATTTCCCTGGGACAAAGTTATCGCGCCGAGGCTGTGCCGAACTGGAATCCCGAGACACGCTTGCCCAGCACCTCGTCGTTGTAGGCGATATGCCCGGTTTCATCTGCTGCTGCGCCCGCCACCACCATCAGTGGGATCAGGTGTTCGCTGCGCGGATGGCAATCGATGGCATTGGGCGCCCGCTGCCAGTTGAGCAACAATTGTTCGCGCCGCGAAGGTTCCGCGGTGGCTGCGTCACCGAGCCAAGTGTCGAAGTTTCCGGACGCTGCTCGTGAACCGGCATCCGTCCTGAAAAAGCTGCGCAGATTGTGATAGCTGAGTCCGCTGCCGACGATAAGAACGTCTTCGTCGCGCAAAGGCGCCAATGCCCTGCCGATGGCAAAATGCGCTGCCGGGTCGAGATTGTGCAGTAGCGAAAGCTGCACGACCGGGATATCGGCGTCGGGATAGATCAGCTTGAATGGAATGAATACGCCATGATCCAGGCCGCGCTCGTGTTGTTCATCCGTATCTATGCCAGCTTGTTCAAGCAGTTCACGCACGCGTGCCGCCACGGGTGCCGAGCCGTGCGCCGGATAAGTAAGGCTATAAGTGTGCTCGGGAAAACCATAGTAGTCGTACAACAGCTCATGGTTTTCCGCGTTGAGCACGGTCGCGCGCTCGCATTCCCAATGCGCAGAGATGACGAGCACCGCCTTGGGACGTTGCCCCACGGCTTTCGGGATGCCGCGCAGATACGCGGCCATGCTGTCCCAGGTATCCGGCGGCATGCCCGGCATCGGCTCCATGAAAAAGCAGGGGCCGCCGCCATGCGGGATGAACAGCGTGGGCATACGTGCCGGAGTGCTCATGATCAAATTACCTTTCTGTGGTTATGCTGCTTCCAGTACATGCTTCACATAGGCGTGCGCATTGCTTTGCAGCTCCTCTTCCGTCGGATTATAGAGCGCGCCCTGCATGGCGAATACAGGCAGGTATTTGGCGCGCGTGTATTGCGCCGTCATTTGCAGCGGGCGCAGCAATTCGCTCAGCGTGAACTGGTTCTGCGCACCCGCCTGGTACGCGAGAGCGGGGCCGCCCGTTGATACGGCGACGCCGACCTCCTTGCCTTCCAGCTTGTCGCCGCCGGGGCCGAATGCCCAGCCATACGCCAACACCTCATCTAGCCACTGCTTCAGCAATGACGGCGTGCTGAACCAGAACATCGGAAATTGCAGGATGATACGGTCGTGCGCTTCCAGCAGCTTTTGCTCGGTCGCGACGTCGATCTTGCCATCCGGATAGGCCTTGTATAGCTCATGCACGGTCACCTTGCCCGAGTGCAGGCGCAGGTGATCTACCCAGGAACGATTGATGCGGGACTTGCCCAAATCGGGATGAGCGACGACAACCAGCGCATTCTTGATCATAATTTTTTCCTTTAAAATTAGATTGGATTCAAAATAAGAATCTGGTTACTATATTGCACCATAAAGAAAGCCCCGCACAAGTAGGGAGCCGAAAATTACCTGGTTACCAAGAGGTAATCATGAAAGGAGATGGCCATGACACTGCACAAGCCCAAAAATCCCAAGGCCTGCCTGTGCCCGATCCGGGATGTGCTGGACCGACTGGGAGATCGCTGGTCGTTACTGGTGATCCACGAATTGGAAACAGGCACCCTTCGCTTCGGCGAACTCAGGAATCGCATTGGCGATGTGTCTCAGCGCATGCTGGCGCAGACGCTGCGCCGCCTGGAACAGGATGGCCTGATATCACGGCAGGTATTTGCAACTGTGCCATTGCGGGTGGAATACACACTTACACCGTTGGGGCACTCCCTGCTGAAACCGCTGCAAAGCATGATTGAGTGGGCACTGGAGAATCACGACGCAGTGCGCGCCGCGCGCGAAGCCTACGTTGCGCCACTGGCAATCGCGGCGAACTGATATCCATGTTTCGTCAGGTGCGTAGGTTTTCCAACGCTCAGTTCAAAATCGAGTTCTTCACTTTTGCTTTCAAAGCATCATACCGTTCCCGCAGTTCGTGTATCTTGGGTGAAGTAGGCGGGAATTGCGTATTGGCGCGAACTCTGCTTGCCGGGGTGTTATCAGTCATACGCCGGAACGAGTGTGGGGGGATTTTTGCAGGTATATCTATCGACATGATGCCTCCTCTTTCCTACGTTGAAGGAATCAACCGGCGAAGTCATATCTACCTAGATTCTAAAGTTTGCTTGTGCAGTTTGTTTGTCTTGTTAATTACGCGGCCAGACTATCGTTTCACTGGAGGGGACTTGGTTTTCTCCAGCCCTGAGGCCCAATAACCGCTATCGGTTCATCCCTAGCAAGCCGGACAATGATCGCCGTTATATGGAAAATCTGGCATGGGCACGCTTGTTAAAATCTATAACAGTAATGCAATCGTCATTGATCCCTAACGAAATTCGTACGTACGGATAGCGCGGCTACAACAAACAGAAATGGCGAAAAGAACAGCAACCATCCGAGGAATTATTCAAGACTAGAGAGCAGTGAAATGCTCTCCGGGCACAACCAAACTATCCTACGGAAAATTCTACGCTTGCTTTACTGATCTGGTCAACTTAAGACGCGGCACGAGTTGACTCAAATTAAATGTTACCGAAGGTAGTGGGCGAAGTGATACGTTGCCTCAAGTTAAAGGTTACCGGAATTAACACGGGTAATCTGACATGGGCAAATCAGAACGACGCGCCTATCTTGAGGCGATAAGAGCACGGTATCGGCGTGCACGCAAAGGGAATAAGACTGCGATTTTGAATGAGTTTTGTGCTGATTGTGGCTATCACCGCAAATATGCACTTCGGTTGTTAAGTGCGCCGTTTAGGCGAGCCAAGAAGCCCGTTAGCAAACCCGGGCCTGCTTCACGTTACGATAGGCCAGAGTTGACTGAAGTGCTGCGCACGATCTGGATGGCCTCTGACCAACTGTGCAGCAAAGGGCTCAAGGAGAATTTGCCGCTGTGGTTACTGCACTATGCGATGATGAGTTTCCATCCCTTGTCAGCGGATACCCTTACCCTATTGGACTCAATCTCAGCATCAACTATCGACCGTCTGCTCAAACCCGTTCGAGCAAAGGTTGGGCGCAAGGGTTTGTCTGGCACCAAGCCAGGCACATTGCTTAAGCAGCATATCCCCATTCAGGCAGGCACGTAGGATGTCACCCAGCCCGGCTTCATCGAGGCCGACACGGTAGCGCATTGCGGCGACAGTCTGGCGGGCGACTTCGTTTGGAGCCTGACCATGACCGACATCTGCACTGGCAGGACAGAGTGCCGGGCGACCTGGAACAAAGGGGCAGATGGTGTAATGACGCGCATCAAGGCCATTCAAAAAGCTTTACCGTTCCCGGTTAAAGGTTTCGATTGCGATAACGGTTCGGAATTTTTGACTTGTCATTTAATGCGTTATTTCCAAACTCACAAGCAACCCATTAATTTCACCCGTTCGCGCCCATACCACTCGAACGACAACGCGCATGTGGAACAAAAGAATTGGTCGTGCGTGCGTCAACTGTTCGGCTATGATCGGTTGAGTGATCCCAAAATGGTGAGACTGATGAACGATCTGTACGCCAATGAGTTCAGCCTGTTCACCAACTTCTTCTGCCCAACACAGAAGCTCACCTCCAAGACGCGAAAAGGCAGCAAATGGGTTAGAAAACACAGCAAGCCCATCACGCCTGCTCAGCGGCTACTCGAACATCCTGACATACCCAACAGCACCAAGGAGAAACTGTCTTCACAGATAGAAGAACTCAATCCCTTCCTGATTCAAAGACAGATTCAGCGTAAACCGAAAGCCATTTTTAAGCTT
>CAVRYQ010000132.1:0-56883 GCA_963725375.1 uncultured Pseudomonadota bacterium
GAAAAAAAATTTCGGCCAGTGGATCGACTTGCTTGAGACAGTATTCGATACAGGCAAACAGAACGGTTATGTTCGCGACGATGTCGACAGTCGTGCAGTTTCCCGGTTTATTGTTGCTGCGCTAGAAGGTAGCATTAGCGTATTCAAAGTGGATCATTCAATGGAGCAGTGGGCGGCATGCCGGTCTCAGATTGCAGCTTATTTAAGTACTTTAAAGCCAGTCGACTCGTAATGTCTTAGCTAATTTAACGCTCGATCTAGTTGATACATATCTAAGCGGGTACTTTGGTTGCCAGCATGGCAATGTCTAACACCTCAGTTGCGGTTAGACCGAGTTCAGCCAATTGACACTGGTATATTTCTCTTGCGCGGTTGAATATTGAAAATGTTTCGACACACCATTCAGCATCAAGTTGTAACATTGCTCTTACAATTTCAGTATTATCTCCATCTAATGATTCTGAAGTGAATAATATTTCCTCAAACGCTATCCAATAGATCAGTTCGTCAGGCATTAAGTCATCAAAGGTTGTGTATCGATCAGACCAGGCCAAGGCGTGCATCGCTAGGGCCGCAGTTGCCAAGTCAAGCGACCAGGTGACAAGCCGATCCGCTTTCAAAAATCGTGTATCTGCCGCCAACGAAAATAGGGCCTTGTAAATATGCGTTGAAGACACATCGGCGCCTATACCAGTTCTGGCCCATGCAGGATGAGGAACTTTATTTAATGCATTCTCAAATAGATCTGGCTTGAAGCGCGCATAGCCCTTTCGGATTTCGGCACGCCGATCAGCGTCGGCTTCTGCCCACTCCAGACTTAGGTCAGAGGTAAATTCCGCATAGACTGTGCCTTGTCGAGGCCCCCATCGTTCGGCCAATATATTAAGAATTCTTTCAGCACCAATACGCTTAACCGTTTCCCACGATAACTTACCATAACCCTCCGAAAGCGCGCTTACTTCAATCGCATCAAGATGAAGATGGAGGGGTGAGATCGGCCTGTAACTCTCTGCCCTGTCTCTTAGTGCAACTATTGGATGTTTGGATTTGGAAGCTTGCATCATCCTTTTAACCAAACCTCCATGAACCAACTGTCCAAAGAAGCCGGATGGCAATGCCTTTTCTTTGCCATCCCTCCTGGACACAACGCGAATTGCACAAGAAGCGAGCGCATCCAGAGTACGGATAGTCTTTAATCGAGGGATTACTTGAGGTTCTTCAAACCAAGACCTCCACGTCTTTTCCGCGATATTGACATCCCTGCATCTCTCGGCAAGTTTCTTAAATACTTCTGTTCCCTGGTGAACGGCAGAAATATGCAAATCCCCCAACAATAGGTGCTTGAAATGATTAACGGCCACCTTCATGCGTAGCGCGGCAATATCCATCTGTTTTCTCCTGCTTCATTCATTCGCATCCAAGTGATCTGATAGTCAGCTTGGAAATATCCCTTGTCCAAATAGCCCGGATACTTCCTCTGCCATCCCAAAGAATCAGACTATGCTTTCGGCAGAAAATCTTTTCAACAGAAAATGGAAATGTCGTGGCAAATCAAACAGAAATTCAGGTTGGGTTGAGTCAACGGCTTAAGCGCCGTCGCCTTGAACTCGATAAGACACTAGCCGAAATTGCGACAAAGTCCGGGATTTCAGTCAGTTATTACTGCGAAATCGAAAACGGACGGGGCACGCCGCCCCCTACCAGCAGAATGGAAAAGATCCTCTCTGCGCTGGAGTTTTGTGAGACTGAGGCTTATGAGCTCTTACAACAGTCTTCGGTCTTGAGGGGCCTTGTCTACGGAGAATCAGAGTTGTCTCCAGACATACAGGCGCTCTTACGTGACATCAGGCTTCATGCCAACCAGCTACCCCCAAGATTCATAAAGGGATTGCGAACAACAATTCGAGAGGCCGTGAGCTGAATTGCGCTACGCGCCATTGCCATTAGCCAATTAGCTAGAAAGGAAAACATCATGGACTAAAAACAAAAGCCGCAACCATTTTCATGGTTACGGCCTTGGTCGCCTAGAGTTCCCTGCGCTAACAGGGCACATACTTAAACGGACAGTTGAAGTATCTCTTTTTTAGGTTACCAGGTCAAGGGGACACTTCGTCCCTAATTACCACCCCATGAACTTTGCGGTTGCGCCACTACCGTGCCGGCAATAAGCCGGCGCTCGGACATCTGCTTGCTCATTGGAACTAACTTAAGGAGAGATATATGAATCGCAAAGCAATTACTGAGACACGTCTGGTGAACTGGCTAAAGGCTGGCCGCGGGCAGGGAATTGGGGAAAACTATCGCTCATGGATTCAGGTTTCGAAGCAGGACTACCCTTTACACAGCTCTGCTTCCAAGCGCCAACGTATCCGTTCGCGAAGATGGCGTGCAATTCGCTGGTCATGCATACAAGGGCACCATGGTGGACAAGCAGCAATGGCAAGAATTTGCCCGGAGTTTCGGCCACAAGAAGCTCAAGATCAAGTACCACCCCAATGATCCACACCGCATTTTTTGCCTGAACGACACAACTGGTAATTATGAAACCCTTACAGTAACTGACCCCTCAAAAATTCCGGAACATGCACGCCTTGAGGACGTTTTTGACTGCAAAGAGTATCGCCAATTGGTTCGCGAAGACGGCGCCGATATCCGTCTGCTGGACCGAATCGCCCACAACCGCTTCCGCAACGAGGAGATCAAGAAGGCTGCCGAAGCGCGCGATCAGGCCATTCCGCCGGCATCGAAGGCCGAGCACCTGTCTGACATCAAGGACAAACGAGCATTCGAGGCTGAAGTGGAACGCGTGAGGGAAGCTGTTAAACGCAATCGCCAGGAGATTGATGAATATGTCGCTTCTGAAGATTCTGACGGCTCCGATGCACCACCCGACCTGCTGTCCAAGCTCTTGGCCCAATCCGAGGAGATCATTGATCATGCCTAAACCACCAAAACAAATCGTAGCAGAGTACCAATCGATCACGGCACCAGCCGCCTACGCCGGCAATCCATTGATCGAGGCCCTCCCCAGTATTTTCAGCGAAGATTATGTAACGAATGAACTGCGTTTCATACCAGACGTTGGCACCGCACTCGAACTGGCTCTCCCGCCCCACGAGCGCATTCATTGCGTTTCCGCCATCGAGGACCTGGTCATTCCTCTGCCGGTTGCGTTCGACGTCGAAGTCGCCCTGTCGGTTCTGATCCGTCGTGGCTATGCAGCCCGCAACCCTTTCAACCGCGAGTGGCGCCGCATGCATTGCAAGATCAAGAAGACCATGAGCGAACCACTTGAGGAATATCAGGTGAGGTCCAAAAGCGTACCCGCAATCATGGTTACAGGGGTCAGCGGGAATGGGAAAACAACCCTCATTGAAACGCTGCTTGAGATGTATTCGCAAGTTATCATCCACACTGACTACAGGGGTGAGTCATTTGCCGTCAAGCAATTGGTCTGGATTGGTGTGAATGCGTCTTTCGACGCCAGCCTGAAAGGACTGGTCTTGTCCATGTTTGGTGCAGTCGACGCCGCACTGGGCACCGATTACCGTGAGCAATACGACAAGAGCACCAGAACGATCGATACGATGATTGGCAATCTGGCTCAAGTGTTCGCCACCCACCATCTGGGCGTACTGTTCGTCGACGAGATCCAGTGCCTTTTGCTGCGCGGTGACCATGAGGCTGAGCTAGCCTTGAGCCTATTCCTCAAAATCGCTAACGTTTGCAAAGTACCTATCGTTTTCAGCGGGACATATGCCGCGGTCAGGCTGTTTTCCAAGGTCGCCCGCAACGCACGCCGCGTATGCAGCGGTGGATATTTTGATCTGGCGCTGCCATCCAGGTTCAATGACGTTGTATGGGACAAGCTGGTCGTAGAAGTGGTCTGGAAGAAGTTCCAGTGGGTGAAAGAACCGGCCCCGCTGACGGAAGACCTGCGTAAACAGATATTCCATTTATCTCAGGGCATCATGGCAATCTTCATTGCCTTGCACCGTGCAGCCCAGGTGTATGCAATCCGGCACAATCAGGATACTGTGGACGGCAAGGTTCTGAAGGACATCTATGACCGGCAGTTCATCCCCATGCACCAAGCCCTTGCTGCGTTGCGCTCAAAGAAAAAGAACCGTCTGGAGAAGTTCGAGGACCTGCTTCCTCCCAAGGAGCAACTGGACGCATTGCTTCGCCCTGACAGCAGCGAACTTCAGGCCGAACGTATTGAGCGTCTTTTGGCGGCGAATCATGAGGCTTCTGAAAATGCTTCCGCCCAGTCAGCCAGTCCAGAACTCAAAAAGCAGAATGATGCAGCTCAGGCTACGGCTGAACTGCTAAAAAAGATCGGCTCCAATCCGGATCTCAGAGAACTTGCAAGGCGAGCCGGATTGATAGAAGGGTGAAGTCGGGATGCTAACTGCAGATGACAGGTTCGATAACACATTGAATTTGGCTTTTGCAGGACTCAAGCCTCTGGGACACATGATGCAAGCCATTGTGTCCCACAGGCTGAATGTTCGCGATTCTTTTCAACATAAAGTCAGGAAGTAATTGAGTGGTATTGAACAGACGACAAATCGATACGGAAACAGCCGGGGTAGCGAGCGGAAGCCAGATATATCTTTATCCTCTGATTCTTCCAGATGAACTACATATCTCGCAGGCTTCCAGATATCACATTGACAGTGGCAATCTATCGACCCGAATCAGCTATGAACAGCTCTACGATTCGGCGCCATTCTGCCTGACGCATTGGATCCCCAAATACCTTGAGCGATTCGCGGCCAAGCTTCCAGGAGATGCCAACCAGAATGTTGAGAAATTGCTGAGGCACACAACACTCTTTCCACTATTCGAAGTGTATGGCAATGCGCGTCTTGGACTTTCCAGTGACGCGATGCCCATCGCGAAGCAGATCGTCAACATGCCGAAAAGAATCGTTGGGGAAAGCGGAGAGACGCATCTGTGCGTCGAGTGCCTGCGATGCGATGCACATGACTGGGGACAGCCTTACATTCACAGGGCACACCTGATCCCAGGAGTTCAGGTCTGCTGGCGTCACAAAACCAGACTGCTCTCCTGTTGCCCCAATTGTGGCTGTCCGTTCGAGCAAAGGAATGAATTCATTCTCGCTCCATGGGTGCCCTGTGAAGGTTGCGGACTAAGCCTCACTGAAGGGGTTTTCTATACACCAATTGACGATGCAGGCGCTTCAGAGCTGAGTTATGCCCAGTTTGCCCGAGAAATGTTGCTGTCACCCACAGTGCCGCTGGATGCCGCAAGGTTGGCGTCTATATATAAGGCTCGATTAGTTGAGATGGGATATTCGAGAGGATCCATGATCAATCGCAAGGCAATTGTCGAGGCCCTTGAGAATTTCTTCGGGAAAGATGTATTAGCTCGCATTGATTCTGCCTATCGTCTCGATAAAAACCAGCATTGGTTCCGTCTTGCAGGCGAATCTACCGTTTTTGATGCACCACTACCACGGCACTTGGCACTGTCCCATTTTCTTTTTGGTAGTGCGGCATCATTCTGGGAGTTTGCCACGCGACCTCCTCAGCAGCAGTCAACGCCGGCCACCTCCATCGAGATAATTGTCACGAATGAAATCCAGGGTATTGGATCGGCACTCGCACCACTCTCGGAATCCCGCTCTCAGTCTCCTCAGTTTAGTTCAGAGAAGAAAACGACCCGCATACGCATAGAGGAAATCCTTCGCCAACACCAGGATTGGACTATGGACGATCTTTGGAAAGCATATCCTGGCTTGATGAAAACGCTACTACGGCACAACGATGACGGTTTCGTCTGGCTTAAGGCTCTTCTCGATAACAGAGAGCCGATGGATAGCAAAAAGCTGGCTTTGTCGTTGAATGCAATGCAGCATCCAGATGACATGCACTGGGCACAGAATTTCACCAGCACCGCGATTGCTTTATACAACTCAACTGACATGCCAAGGAAAATCACTCGCAACTTCTTAATGCGCGAAGCAGGTTGGAATCGCACGAACATGCCGGATCCGACAAGATTTCCTTTAGCACGGCAGCAATTAGAAATTCTCAAGGAGTCGGATTGGCATTTCTATGCGAGGAGGATACTCTGGGCAAAGCTTCAGGCAGGTGCGGTTGGCGCGTCAGAACGTAGTGTATTAGGCGCTTCGGGAATCGAACATCATCAAGGACGATTGGTACTAGAATTCTTCTCGTCTGTATCTCCAACTCGTATCCTGGGATTTGGCACCATCATGCAAATTCTTGCGGAGTATGAAATTTCCAAAGAATGGCATGGGCCTGCCTGTGAGCTGCAATTTTTCAGGCCGGGCAGGAACTCTACTCGCGGAGGATGCTTGAATGATCAGAGTTCCAAAAGTCACGATTCTGACCCAAAGAATCTGGATGTATTAATTTAATACTGGGTTTGATACAACTGACATTCAGTCGCTTGCGTCACGTTGTTCAGAAGAATTGGCGAGGTCAATAATTGGCTTAAGAGCCAATATTAAGGACGCCGAACGCTTTGCTGTTTTTGGATCGCCATCCCATAACGATAACGCCGCGTTTTCGATTATGCGACGCCCCTGTTCATATTCATCAGTGCCATGGGGAACGCTCTTTAGGTTATGACATTTATGCCAGTTATTGATATAACCAAGTACCTTATTAGCTGTTTCGGTCAAAGTTTTTCTCTGACCTTCCATAAATCGCCATAATGCAGATTGCTGCACACCAGCAATTTCGGCGAGTTCATTGATGTTTGTCTGAGCAAAACTACAGAAATGTGATATCTGCTCAATAGCAGTATCCACTTCAGGACGTTTCGGGGTTGCTTTTCTTGACATACTCGGCATAATACATCTATGTCAATAATTGCAGCAACAGTTGAATAAGCCGGACGGTTATGACTAACTTACTGCAAGGAGCACTATGAGAAATCCTCCCGAACGCTACCTACAAACATTGCATGAGCACTTTGCTCAAATTCCGTTGCTGCTTGCTGGCAATGTGTCTATTCAATCTGAATACCAACAAATATCGCAGACTGCCCCATTAACAACCAATCAGGATGGAAGAGGAACGGCATTTCAGCGATGGTTCCAATTTAAGGAGGCGTTTTCGCCAACTTTTGTTACAACTGCTATAGAATCTTTAAGATACCGCCCAGCACACGTCATAGATCCCTTCGGTGGATCTGGAACAACAGCCATTACATCCCAGTTGCTAGGTATTGACGCGACAACAATCGAAGTTAATCCTTTTTTGGCTGACGTGATCAAGTCTAAAGTTAGCAGATTAACTGCCGAAGTGCTCCGCTCCCATGCTGCTGCATTTCAAGCTCAGCTGATTCGGACGCGAAGCAATTTGTCCCGTCTGAGTCATTTACCTCCCACGTTCATAGAGGCAGAAGATAAATCTCGGTGGATATTTCCACGGGATGTTGCTAAACGCCTTTCGCAATATTTACTATGCATTGACGCAATAGAGGATGTAGACATTCAGCGCTTTTTCAAAGTCGTTCTTGGAGCCATACTTGTCGACTGCAGTAACGTCTACGTCAACGGAAAAGGTCGGCGATATCGCGGGGCTTGGCAGAATAATCAGCCAACTTCAGAAAAACTGGATGAGATGTTCGGTATGCAGTTCAACTCTGCTTTTGGAGATGTGTTGCGTTTTGAAGAACGACCACAATCAAAAACAGATGTGGTTCATGGTGACGTCCGAACCTCTCTTGGACAAGTAAATCAGCCGGCCGACCTTATAATATTTTCTCCGCCATATCCGAATTCGTTCGATTACACAGACATTTACAATGTAGAACTCTGGGTGCTCGGATATCTAAAATCCAGCCAGGACAATCTGCGCCTCCGCGGCGATACTTTGCGTTCTCATGTTCAGATTCATCAATCATACGAAACTCCTCAACATCAATCTGAACGCCTTGATGCCACCCTTGAGGCTCTGCACGGACAATCTGATCAATTGTGGGACAGAAGCATCCCGCAGATGGTGGGGTCGTATTTCCGCGACTTGGAAGTGGTGCTAGAACAATGTCAGAGACTTCTGACTCCACGCGGGAAAGTCATGATGGTTGTTGGTGATTCGCGCTATGCCGGCGTACGTATTGAAGTTGCCAACATTCTTGCCGAAATTGCTCGTTCAATGGGGTTCGGTACTGTGGTAACACGTGAGGTAAGACAGATGCGATCGAGCGCACAACAAGGGGGGCGGCTCCAGCTAGCCGAGAGCATCGTGGAACTTGGACACTAAACTAATTTTTCTGCAAAGGAAAACTATCTTCCCTATGCTCTTTATGTGACGCCGTTATCCAATATCGACGATAAAGTACGTCATATTGATTTGCGGCATGCTGAACTTCATTGTCGACGTTGACAGTATTCGTTTTTGCACAAAAGTCGTAAACACAAAGAAACGCCGCATCAAGCGTGTTTTCCTTGCGATATGCAGCCGTCTGTTGAACCCCCGCACTCGCCCAAGCTATATTGTCTTTCTCGGAGATTTTAGTTGGCACTGTTCCGCTTGTTTCTGGCGTACGAACATCGCGAATCGTTTTGAGTTCCAAAACAGCACTTTCTCCAGTAGCTTTCTTTCGAGGCTGGATAGTAATGTCCGCCCGGCCATTCCCAATGGACTCCTCATTTCTGATTAACGCAAAATCAGAATTCAGCGCCAAGAGGAATAGTCGAAGATCTTCTTGAACCGCCCCCTCTGGGCGTTCAACTGTTACTCGCTGACCGGCTTCCTTCCACCATTTCTTTGTTTGGCGTGCATGTATTTCGTAAAATTTCGTCAGATTTGCATCTATCGTATTTCGATCAACAACGACGCAACTGTCTTCATTAAGATCTCGTTCAATGGGAGCGATCTGACCATCAATTCCTTCTGGCCACACTATTAACTTCGATTCCGTCATCAATGCTATGGTCAAAGAATGTTCCAAACCAGCATTTTTGATTTCCCATTCGTTGCTCTTAGTATCATCCGATTTGAGTTCATTTGAACAGACATACCCTGCGATTTCACTTGCCCCAGCCGCAAGCATTCCTGCAAAGTTGTTTTTATATGATGCACGGAGCATTAAGCGATGCTCCCAGCCCTTGCCGACTGCAAATTGACCAGTATCAGGCACGTAAACAACAATTACGGGAGCCTTGAGAATACTCGACGATGACCTAATGTATTTTGCGTGGTCAACAAGCGTTCGTACCCAAGCATTAAGAAACTCGGCCCTTGTACCAGCATCTGCAGCAGAAATTGTACCCGTTGCCTCTTCGATTACGCTTGCTAAAGCAGCCTCAATTGCGCCACCAAATCGGTTATTGGACGGTGTATTCATACGATTTCCAATGCTTTGTCGAGGTAGTCACAATACAGTCGCACTCCATCACGCCGAGTGTTCGGATGCATACTTCTAAGCTGATCAATCAAATAGCGAGCGACGTGTATGTTCTTGTTATCGTCTTCCCACTCAGAAAAATCCACAACCTGCCCGTCAAGGACTTGATTGTCTCCGTAGTTTGCGTCAATAGGACCAATTGCGGTCTTGGTACCAAGGAATTTGCCAAAACACGATAAGACTAACTCACGAAACAGCTTCGCTGTGCGTTCTGCCTCTCTAGAATGCGCCAGCAGTTCCTTAACAGCGATTTCGCCTTTTGAGCCGACCATATAGTGAGCGGCAAGGTGGCCTCGTGGACCAAAATCTACGCGATCTATGGATAGTATTCCGCTGAATGCAAGCCGATCAATTTCCGGCTGCACATCCGGATAAAATGGATAGTCCCCGAGTTTCAGAATCCGTCCACGAACTCGCACAACGTCAAATAGCGGCGCGAGCGTATTGGCTAAGTAGAGAAGCACATGAAGTTGCGCAGTTGCGAGCGGTGTTACACCCAGGCGAGATGCTTCGGATACACAGATCAACACCCATGTCTTCCATATCCCGGCACACTGAAGCTGATTGTCACTGCTGCGCTGGCTCATTTTCCACCTTCGAAAAGCGTTCCGGATATATTGCTCGGTCACGCTCCTCTTCGTACGGAATGCGGAAACGATCCAGCGCTCTGGTTGGTGCCGCAATCTGCAAAAGATCAAGTACGTGATTTGCACGCTCTTCAATTGGGATTGTTGGCGGTGACGCCAGTGGCTTCTCATCTACTACCTGTCCATGGAAGCGCATGTCTGGATACGCACCGAACAGCGCCGGTATCATCTGCTCTCTATTAACATTTGACGAGGCAATCAGGCGTGTGGAGACTCCGCCCCCACTACGGACGGCAAACCGTCGCAATAAATCGGCGGCTCGCGGAATAAATACTGAATCGAGACTCGCCTCTGGAGTTTCAAGGATTAGCATTGCAGCAGTGTTCGGAGCAGCAACTTCCAAGAGAGCCATCCGGAAAGCAAGATCTATGAATTCCTTTTGAGACTCAGAGACAGACTGACCATATTCGCGTGGCGTAGCATTATTCCTGTACACTCCGGAAGTTAGAGATGGAACAAAATGAGGAAACGGGAAGCTTCCACTCGCAGCTCGTTGACCTATTCTGCTTTGACGGCTCGTGTATGCAATGGCACAGTCCTCTGCAAGGAACCCACTGATAAATGTCCTAAATGATTCTTCGATACGCTGAGATACGACTTTCACTTCCTGGTCAATTCCCTCAGCGATTCCACGAAACTGCTCAGTCAGTCGAGTTCGTTCAATTTCAATCTCGTTAAGCGCATCTTCAAACGAGGAGACACGATTTGCTATTTCTTCGCGGCGATTGATTGCCTCTGGCATTGACTGCCCAATTGCATTTAACTGTTGTTCCAGTGAATTTGTTTCGCTTACTGCAGATACCAATTCAGCTGACACGTGCGCGAATTCCAGCTCAGCTTTGTTCAGTGGCTCAAGCATGGACTGCAGCTCTGACTCCAATTTCTCAATGGACGCTCGTAGACCCTCGATTTCCTCACCCGCGTGAGGATCGTTCGATGGTTGTCCAGAGCGTTCGATGGGACTCTCGCAAACCGGACATGTATTCATGCTTAATTTGGCGTTGACTCTTTCGATTGCCTCGGAGGTGCTATTGCCACACACTATGCATCCAGCCTCTGCTTCAAAGTGAGACAACAAATATCTGGCTGCATCATTTACCTGCGGAAAAAATGACGTGTAGAACTCGTTCAAATCCTTTGTAAGCGACGCACGTCCATCATAAATATCACGCCGCCGATTTTCGATTTGCGTTCTTAAGGAATCTCTCTCCTGCGAAAGCTCTTCCTTTCGCTTCCTACAGGTCTCAACATCGTCTTTTCGCTTCTCATGCTGCTTGATAAGCATGTCGAGTTGCCCGCCCTCAATGGAACCCAGTTGCTTCTGATATTCCTTTTTACGTTTGTTAACTACTGCTTGAATATTTCGATATTCACTGTCTTTACTGAGCAATTCGTTGAAAAGCTCAACGTACTCCTTGCGATTGGATCCCTGCTCACCAAACAGTATGCCCAGAATATCTCCCTGAGCCGCAGCATCCCATACCAAGCTACGACGGTCTTCCAGGAAGAAGACGACATAGCGCATTAGAAATACAAAGTCGTCGAATGAAGAGAGACCCGATGCTTCAATTATGTGATTTTGATAGGCCGCCTCAAGATCTTGCGGACGAGCGAGTTGTACGCACTGTTGGTCTACTGAAAGCTCCACGATGTCCAAGTTCGCAAGAGAACGCTTCACCTCAAAATAGTGCTCGCCAACATAAAACATAGCAGTAACATGCGCGTTGACTGCATCGTCCGGTACTCGGCGGCGAAACCAGTATCGATCAGACGAAACGAGCCTGCGCTTCTTTTCACCAAGCTCATCACCATGTGGTAAATCATATGGGCCAGTCATTGATTTCAAAAGCATGTTAAGTAGTGTTGTCTTCCCTAGGCCGTTAATGCCCACGATGACATTCACTCCAGAACTAAATGTGTGATTAAGGCCCGGCGAATCGGTACTACCGACATACAGTGCATAGTTCTGCACTGAGATGCGTTCAAGAATTGGAAAGTTAATCATTCGAGTCCCTGATTGCTCTATACTTTTTATTTTCTATCGCGCCACATCTCTTCTTGAAAGAGATCGTGGCTATCTGTAATCCAATCCACACCCAATACGTTATTTGGGCAGATTTAGCTCGACGAGGCCACGGTGCTGAAGGTATCACAGCAGAGAGAATGTTTGTATATGCCAAACGGCCTATATAACTAGTCGCGCCGCAAAAAGTGTTCACTTGTTGAAACTACATCTTGCTTATTCCCGCAGTCGGCCCAAATTGATTTTGTAATACTGGACGAACTCTTCCGTCGCATCCTCCATGACCAGTTGATTTATTTGAATCCAGCCATTCAGTGTGTATTGCGCATCCTGATCTACGCCCGGTATGCCTAGCAGCTGATAAACTCGACCACTTCGCGTAACTCCACACATCGTTACCGGATCGAACTTATCAATCTTACTAGAGACTGCTCCATGACCACCACGAACATCATAACCAACAAAGTGATAGCCAAAAAGTTCTGGCTGAATTCTCGCTTCAACTGTTTTGTAGATCTGCCAGCTGCTTAACCATTTCTCGGGTTCAGATTGGACAGAGCTTGCACTCCAGATGTTGGGAATGCCAGACAAAGTCGATACTAGCGCCGCAAGCTTCCTACTCTTTTTCTTAGCTGCTTTCATGGGACTATCTCCTTAGAAATTCAATCTCAGCCCAACCAATCTCACGCATTTTCAGATCGCTCATATGCCTTTCGAAAGGTCGCCCAATCACCAAACATCCAATCAATGATCAGCATCCAAGCCAAGGGGTGTGTACGATGCTCTTTGCCACCCAGAAGGAATAGAACGGGCTTGATGGACCGTTGAATGGCAGAAGTAAATTCTGGAAGTCCATTAAGAGAGGCGTAGTGGTCGCCGTAGTCTCGTAATGCGTGTGATAGGTTCAATGATCTATCGGTCGCGATAAGGCTTCGTTCCTGTAGGGCCACGAAGCAAGTGTTCCTCATCTTTTGCGTTGAATACCCGCCTTCCAAATGGCCCCCTGCCATATCTGTCGCAAATTTCGCAAGGCGCTTTAAGGTATGCAGCGTTGCTTCCGACCAGTTTGGCATTGACCGGGCATCTCTTGAATTCCAGTCATTGTTTGGCCATAGGAATATTCCTCTTTGAACAGAATCTGGGCCATAGGGTAATTCCAAGAGTGCCGTTCCATGCGTCTGGCATACCAGCACCCCAGGCAATTGATGATCTCGCCTCCAGTAAGCAAAGCCGTGTTCATCTTCGTCTGCGAGGACACATTCATGGCAACTACGCCTCGGAGGATGTGGGGAGAATGCCGACTTGATCATCCCAAGCTCCCGAACCTGTCCTCCGTTGCCGTTTCCTCTAACTTGATCTAATACATAGTCAGCAACGGTTGGGGCACGAAACTGGACGTAATAAGGGATTATGGTGGCGTCTCGAACTATTACCTCCGCGGAACCTAAACGTAGCTGCGTGCTAGCACATAGCTCGTTTAGATATAATGGTATGTGGAAATGCCACCTGCCTCTGGCCGTGCCAAATAGTTGTAGGCGGGTTTGATCGATGGTCGAATTCCCTGACTTCTCATGGAAGACCGCCCCCCATGAATAAATGGTCTGGTTTGGCAACAGAGGCGGCACAAATGACAACATGGGGCGTTTTGAAGTCATAGCGACGCCCCCATTTGCCCAACTTTCTGCCATGAAATGATGCAATTAATACGCGTTTTCATGGCAGCCGAAGGAAGACAATTGTCTTCCCCTGTATTTTTTTGTCTTCCGCTGTATTTTCGCGGACCAATGTTTGCTCAAATTATAACTGCTATTTGCCGAACTTTTTAACGCTCTGGCACTCATACCGCGCGAGTGCTAGAATTAAACAAACAGGAGGAAATGCTATGCATGCAACCATGTGTCTGCCGATACCCTCTGCCATAGGCAGTCTGGACGGGTATGTGCAGGCCATAAATCGCTTTCCGGTGCTGTCGCATGAGGAGGAGTTGTCCTTGGCGACGCGCTTCAAGACAAAGAACGATCTGGATGCTGCGCGCCAACTGGTGGTTTCCCACTTGCGCGTCGTCGTCAGCGTGGCGCGCGGCTACGCCGGTTATGGCCTGCCGCAGGCCGACCTGATCCAGGAAGGCAACGTGGGCTTGATGAAAGCGGTCAAGCGCTATGATCCCGAGCGCGGCGTGCGTCTGGTTTCGTTTGCCTTGCACTGGATACGTGCCGAAATTCATGAGTATGTGATTCGCAACTGGCGTATGGTCAAAATCGCCACGACGAAGGCTCAGCGCAAGCTGTTTTTCAACCTGCGCAGCATGAAACAGGGTGTGGAGCCGCTCAAGCCGCAACAAGTCAGCGAGATTGCCCGTCAGCTCAACGTGAGCGAGCACGATGTGGTGGAAATGGAAGCGCGTTTCGCCGGACATGAGGTCGCGCTGGAGCCGCTCGCGGGTGACGACGAGGAAAGCTACGCGCCCATCAATTACCTCGCCGACAACGCCGAACACGAACCTTCCCGCATCCTGGAAGCAGCGGAGCGCGAACACTCGCATACATCCGGACTGGCGCTAGCCCTGGCCAGCCTGGACGAGCGCAGCCGCCGCATCGTGGAAGCGCGTTGGTTGCGCGGGGAGGAAGAACATGCGGCCACGCTGCATGAACTGGCAGCGGAGTTCAACGTTTCGGCCGAACGTATCCGCCAGATAGAGCAAAAAGCGCTGATCAAGATGCAATCGCAATTTGGCTTACCTGCGGGCTCCTGATCCGGAATAAACACAAAAAAAGCCGCAGACCATATCTCTAGCCGTTCAGTTAAAGTGTTGGGAAATTTAAATTTGGCGTACAATCCCCTTATGTCTTTGGACATAAGGGGATTTTTCTATGGCAAATCCAAAATCACCGAAAAATCCACGCATCCCTACTGAAGTTGATGGGATTCAGGTCAATTTTTGCAAGAATCCAAAGTGCTCAAATTTTGGCGTTCCGCCTAAATCTTTTGTTGAACGCGGCAGAGGTAAGAAAAATCAGGATACCTATATCATTTCAGCTCACGGAGCCAATACTCCAAGTATAGATTGCCGCCTTTGCGGCGAGGGACCTAGAGTCAAGAGTAATCTGGCAGTCTCAGAGGAACTAAGCCGGATGCTTGCTGACCTCTCTCCTGTACCAGCGCCTTCCCTTCGACAAACGCGTTTGCCGCACGGGCACGAACTTCGTCGGAACTCATGTTACCGAGCCTGTGAATGACATCGATATTCATGAAGGTCTTAGATGTCTTGTCGACAACAAATATCTGCCCGCAGAGTATTGTGATGGCATCTTTAGATGGATAGTTGGTCTTGCCGGAAATGATTTCAGCTAACTGCTTTACATGCGCGCGTTGACCTAGAAAATCCACATCCATGCTGACGTAAGCAACATCTTCGCTTGATTTTGGTGTTGGATCTATCTGGTAATGTTCAAGCCAGAAAGCCAGAGCTTGTCCGCCGACAAGAATAAGTTCCGGCGGAATGTTCGAAAGCAACTGATAGACAACCTCTTTGCTTACTGGTACTTCTGTTAGGCCTGATGGATCAAAGTTTTTCATGCCCGAACTTGACGGTTGCTTTCATGCCTTTAAATATGGACGCATCGCCAGACTTGGCTTGCCCGGATTTAATTTTGTCGGAGAAGTCCTTGCGTAATGCTTGCTTATCTTTGGCATGCGCGTCTTGTATGAATCCTTTCTTTCCAGTCAGTTCACGGAAATACTCTGCGGATACGAGCACGACGGAGTCTCTCCCATTTTTTGAGATTGCAACGACTTTGTCGGTCAAGGCCATATCAATAACCTGTCCAAGTCGGTTCTTTGCTTCCTTTGCGGTTACAGTTTGCATGGCACTTCCTTTAAGGTTACTGTATGCATGGAAGATAATAGCTAAAGTAGCTACTATTTGCAACATTTAAATTGGTAACTTCCGTGGAATCATCGGTAGTTGGAGGTAATTTACAAAAATGCTTATTGACTCCTCAATGCTACTATCTGGATATTCCGTTCAGCTTCAAAGATAACCCATGACTGACCAGGCAATAGCACGTCTAATCGACCAAGTCCAAAGGATCGTGGACGAATCCGGCCGTCCGGAAGGGTTCAATGCAACAAAATGGGTAAAACGCTGGATTTGCGAGCCATTGCCGGCGCTAGGTGGACGAACGCCAGCGTCATGCCTGGATACACTGGAACTATCAGATTTAAAGGCAAAAAATAAGGGAGCTATGAGCTCCCTTATTTGACTACTTTCCCAACACTTTAACTGAACGGCTAGACCATATCTCTGCGGCTTTTTTGCGTGTTGATCTAATGTCACTTCACGATTGTTAGCGTGGGTTTGCCTTGTGGCGACGGTCCATCAGGCGGTTGTCCCGCGCCTGTTGCAGGCCCCATGGGCGAAGACTCCTGCCCCTGGAATACCAGCCCCTGCCCCGTCTCTTTGGAAAATATGCCGATCACCGCCGACATCGGCACGATAAGCTGGTGTGCCACGCCGCCGAAACGCCCGCCGCAGGTGATGTCTTCGTTGCCCAACTGCAGATTGCGCACCGCATCCATGCCAATATTGAGGACTATCTTGCCGTCCTTGACATAGGCCATCGGAACCTGCGTGTACTCATTCACCTGAACCGCCAGATACGGTGTATATCCGGCATCGGCGCACCAGTCGAAGATGGCGCGGATCAGGTAGGGCTTGGTGGACGGTTCGCTCATGCCAGACTGGCGGTTACTTGCGCATCGCCTTTTCAGCAGGTGTCATGGCTTCGATGTAGGCAGGACGCGAGAACAGGCGCTCCGCATATTTCATCAACGGTGCGGCTTCCTTGTCGAGCTGGATGCCATAGTGATCAAGACGCCAAAGCAGCGGAGCAACCGCCACGTCCAGCATGGAAAACTCGTCTCCCAGCATGAACTTCTGCTTGGTGAAGACTGGCGATATCTGGGTCAGGTTTTCGCGCACCGCGGCACGCGCTTTTTCCGCAACCTTGGCATTGGCGCTTTCCAGTCCCGGAATATGGCAGAACAACTCGTTCTCGAAGCGATGCAGAAACAGACGCGCCCGCGCCCGCATGACCGGGTCTGGCGGCATTAATTGCGGATGCGGAAAGCGTTCATCGATATATTCGTTGATGATGTTCGCCTCGTACAGGATCAGGTCGCGTTCGACCAGCACCGGTACAGTGTTGTACGGATTCATCACGGCCAGATCTTCAGGCTTGTTGAATACGTCAACATCAATAACCTGAAAATCCATGCCTTTTTCAAATAAAACGAAGCGACAGCGGTGGCTATAGGGATCTGTTGTCCCCGAATACAATGTCATCATGTAGCAAATTATCCTTTTATCAATTGGTTACGCGCCATTGCGCTACGCACCAGTTGATACCCTACCATGATGACACCTATGCTGACCAGCCCTCCCCAAAAAACCGGTACGGTTCCGGTTCCGTTTATTCCCGCAATCCAGACGAAACGCTCACACAATGTGCCAATGATAATGCCGATCGCAACGGCGACGGTCAGTTTTGGATTGTGCCGCGTCGCCGGGAAACACAAAGTGACAAACGGAACGACGAATTTCAGTGCGACCATGGTCCACCATACTGCACTAAAGTCGCCATCCTGCATGCCATCGATGCGGTCACGCTCGTCGCCGAGATTGCCGTACCATATCGTCAGGTACTGCGCAAAGAACGTGTACATCCACAGCAGAGTGAAAGCCAGCATCATCTGCGCAAGATAGTTGTAAACATATTCGTCGACGCGTTTGACCAGTTGGTTGCGCGTATTCAGGACATATATCCAGACCAACAGAAACGCCAGAAACATGCCGAAATTGCTCACGAGGTTGTACATGCCGTAGATTGCGCTGTGCCAGGCTGGCTTCAGCGTCATCTCGAAATCCCAAGCCACCATGGTTGCGTACAGCACAGTGAAGAACGGAACCCAGCAGGCAATGTGGTGAAATTTCAGGCGATCTTGCTCGCTACGATCGGCGACTTCCTGGCGTTTGATGAACATTCGCCATATGAACATGATCGCCAACATGCCAATGACTTCGCGCGCAGCCAGCAGCGGCAACGTGTACCACCCCGGCATGTGCACAGCCTCACCGTGGGATACGTGACCGATCCACGGGAAAGTCTGATTGCCGCCGATCAGCAGAACCACCATCATGGCAAAAGCCATTGGGAACAGGGAATACAAGGATACTGCCAGTCCGCGTATCTGGAAACGCCACTTGGCGCCCACGAGATAAAGTACCGAACACAACGCTACTCCGCTCAGCGCGAGATAAACGACCACCACAAAGCTGGCAGTCAGAACAGACCAATTACTGTAAGAAATCATGCTATCCCCCTTGGTTAGCGGCCGTTGACATTGGTGTGTACCAGCGCGCCCTGCTGCAGCACGTGACGCACATAGTTGACCACGTTCCAGCGTTCGGTCGGCGACAGGTCATTGGCATAGGACGGCATGACCGCTCCCCCGAATGTCATCATGCCCCAGATATATCCATCGCTGACGCCCTTGGCATGGTCCGCGGTCAAATTGTAAGGCTGCAACACCAGTTTCTGTCCCACCAGACCGTCACCCTTGCCGGCATAACCGTGGCAAGGCGTGCAATAGATACCGAACAGCCTGCCACCGAATTCGAGCGATTTCTGATCGGCAACCACCGGGTTCTTTTGCTTGTCGGCCCCGTCCATGTCCTGCACGAAACTAGTCGTGCCGGGAATCGGAACGGAACGTTCAGAATAGGGTTTCATGCCTGGATTCCCGGGATCGACGCTTTCCTGCGGCTTGATGCTGATCTGTTCCGACATATCCTTGGACCACGGCCACGCTTGAGCCACCGCGGGCGCGATCAGCAATGCGATTGCTAAAGTTAGTTTTTTCATCTGCCAGCCTCTTCCTGAATTTCCAATGCCTTGTGTCTGGTAAAAATTTCCCTCAGTTTGGCCACGGCACCATCGTCGACATTTACCAGCAAACCGACCTGATCCTCTGACACCTTGGCGCTGTAGAGGGGCGAACGTCTGGCCGGTAAGCCCGAGCAGATCAAAAAGCCCAGCACCGTGATGTACACGCCGCCCAGAATGAACATTTCGTAAGTCAGCACGAAATCGGGGGGGAACGGCACGATCGGCTTGCCGCCCTTCATCTGCGCATAGAAGTTGGCCTGCGAACCGGCGATCAACGAGAACGCCAGAAACCCGCCCAACGTTGCGCCTATCAGCGTGAACCACTGTACGTACACCGGTTTTGGCCCCAGAAAAACCTCCACCTCCGGATGCTCGATGGGCGACTTGACCACCAGATCATCGGCGGCATTGAAACCCTTGATATCCGAGCTGCGCAGTTCACTGACGACCGCTTCCGCCTCGTCGAAGTTGTTGTACAAAGCAAGCAAGTTACGACGGCTCATTTTAATTGGCTCCCTTCACGGCGAGTTGTTCCCGTTTCGACTCAAGACTGCGGTGATACACCATTTCCTTCACTTCATACATGGAGACGGAGGGGAACACTTTGCAGAACACCATGAACAGCAGAGTGAACCAGCCAAAGCTGCCGAACACGATGCCCCACTGCACCAGGCTCGGCCATTGGTTGTGATCCCATGTCCAGGGATAATAGCCATGCGAGAACGTCGGCGACACGATCATCCAGCGCTCAAGGAACATGCCCAGGTTCAGTAGCAGAGACACCGCGAACATGACCGGGATGTTGGTCTGGAAGCGCTTCACCATCATCACGAAAGGCAGTATCGAGCCGCAGAAAATCATCGCCCACCAGAACGGCGCGTAGGTGCCGGTTGCCTTCTGGATCAGCACATCCTTGGCCACTTGGTCGTGGCTGTACCAGACCGAGGCAAATTCGATGCAGTTGAGATAGGTCCAGACCATGGCGATGGCAAAGGTCAGGCGCACAATCTTCTTCAGTATCGGCATCGTCATGTATTCCTCGAAGCGGAACACGTAGCGCAGGATGATGAACAGCGAAATGATCGCCGCACAGCCGGAATACAGCGCGCCGGCCACGAAGTACGGCGGGAACGACGTCACGTGCCAGCCCGGTTGTTGCGACATGGCAAAGTCGGATGCCACGATGGAGTGCACCGATACCGCCAGAGGGATCAGGAAACAGGCCACCGTCAGGTAGGTCATGCGGAAGTTGCGCCATTGGCGGTCCGTGCCTTCCCAGCCCAAGGCCAGCAGGGTGTACAGCTTCTTGCGCCAGCCCGGATGCAGGTGGTCACGACAGATCGCCAGGTCGGGAATCATGCCCACATACAGGAAGATCATCGAAGAACTGAGGTAGGTGAATACTGCCATCGCATCCCACAACAGCGGCGACTGGAAATTAGGCCACGCCCAGCGCTCGTTCGGGTAAGGCAACGCATAGTAAATCTGCCACACGCGCCCTAGGTGCACAGCCACGAACAGGCCCGCCGTCAGCAGCGAGAATGTCGTCATCGCCTCGGCGAAACGGTAGATCGGCTTGCGCCAGTCTGCATGCATCAGGTGCAGGATCGCGGACAACAACGTGCCGGAGTGGCTCATGCCGATCCAGAAAATGAACGATGCGATGTACAAACCCCATACATGCGGGTTGTCCAGATTGGCCACGCCCATGCCCATGTTGTACTGGTACACCTCGCAGCCGATGCCAACTCCAAAAACCATCAGCGCGACGAAAATGATTACCCAGTACAACTTGCGGGGTGACTCCAGGCTCTGGAGCACATCCTTGTTGATCTGTGCCCAGGCTATGTCTTCGCGGATATCTTTTCCCATTTTTCTCTCTTCCTTCCCTTGTGCCTACACTGCGCTTTCGCGCACCCGCTCCATATACATCACCGAAGGATAGGGACGGAGTTCTTCCAGAACGCGATAGCCGCGCAAGCGGTTGCCTTCCTTCTCGTCCTTATCCTGCTTCTCTTTTATCAAGTCGACCTGCTGGCTTTGCCACTGTTTATGGACCCTGGATTCCGGGTCGCGCAGGTTGCCGAAAGAGATTGCCTCGGCCGGGCAAGCTTCCTGGCATGCCGTCATCACATCGCCGTCGCGTACCGGCCTGCCCTCGGTCTTGGCATTGTTGCGGGCCGTGTAGGTGCGCTGTTTGCAGAACGTGCATTTTTCCATCACGCCCTTGCTACGCACCGTCAGGTCCGGGTTGAGCTGCTCGTTCATCGGCGACGGCCATACATCCTTGGTGGTCGGGTAGTCGAACCAGTTGAAATAGCGAACCTTGTACGGGCAGTTGGCGGAGCAGTAACGCGAACCGATGCAGCGGTTGTATATCTGCGAGTTCAGTCCGTCCTCGGTATGATTGGTCGCACCGACCGGGCACACTGTTTCGCACGGTGCGGCCTCGCACTGCTGGCACATCATCGGCAGGAAGCGTGCACCCTGATCAGCCACAAATCCGCTGTCATTTTCATCCCAGTAACGCTCGATACGCATCCAGTGCATGACCTGGCCGTTTGAATATTTTTCCTTGCCTACGACCGGCAGATTGTTTTCGGCATAACACGCAACACTGCACGCATTGCAACCGGTGCACGCATCAAGATCAATGGCCATCGCCCATTTTATCTCGGACGGATAGGCCTCCCAGTCAGGAACGCCCTTGTCTTCGACTGGATGCGTGTGGCGAAACTTCGACCAGTTTTCTAACAGATTGGAAACTGACATGCTTTAGACCTCCTTCGAAAGATCAACTTTGTCGGCCGACACCTGGACCGCAATTTTCTTCTTGCCCGCCTGGCTGCCACCAACAGGACCCTCTTCCTTGACGATAATGACACGCTGACCAGTCTTGCTGATTTTCACGCTGGTTTCGTTGAGCGCGAGTTCGCCGGTTTCATTGTCATATACCGCGTCAAGAATGCCGAACACGTTGGCTCCGACATTCCTGGCATAGCGACCCATGGCTTCATGACCGTAACCTACGGGCACAGAAACCGCGTCCGGGTGTATGCCGGGGAACAGGTAGGCCTGCGTCTTGATGGAACCGCTCTTCGAGGCGATTTCGACGATATCGCCTTCAACGATACCCAGCTTGGCTGCGGTAGCTGGATGGATTTCCACCCAGGAATCCCACACGATCGTGGTTAGCGGATCGGGCGACTCCTGCAGCCACGGCTCGTTTGCGTTGCGTCCGTCGCGTATGCTCGCAGATACCGACGGGATCAGGCGCAGCGGATAGGATGCGTCACTGCCGGCCGGTGCCGGCAATTTCAAACCGGCTGCAGATGCTTTCGCCGAGACCGTACTGGCAATGCCTTTCAAGGGCACAATGCCTTTGCTCAACGTTTCGTCCCAGAAAATGTCGTCGTTGTCGGAGGCTTTGCCACCCAGCGCGACCTTGTTCTTCAGAACTGCGCTACGCAAATAGGAATAGAAGTCTTCAAAATCCTTATACTGGTCTGGCTTGCGCTGCTTGAGCAGGGACAGCAGGATATCGCCGATGCCGCGCGTATCCGGAAATACCTTCTCCATCATGGGCTGACGGAAACTCATCTGAGCATACGCATTCACGCCGCCCTCCTCCGGTGCAGCCATGTATTCCGGCACCACGGTGGCCCAGTCTTCCATTGCGGAATCCAGAGGCAATATCAGGTCGGCAGCCAGCGCCGTTTCGTCCATATACTGCGTGAAAGCCACTTTGAAATCGGCCTTCGCAAAGCCGTCCTTGAACTTCATCGAAGCCGGTGCGCTGAACACGGGATTGGCGCCGTAGCTGAACACCACTTTATACTTGCCTGCCGCCAGACCATCGTTCAGGGCAACCAGTGAGGAGCGATTGCCCACGGTCGGTGCGATTTGCGGAAACGGCACACTGGCGGAAGATTCGACGGTCTTGCCGATGTTGCCCAGCACGCGGTTAAGCAGCGCGATCGCCGCGGCATTTTGCGAACCGTGCGCATAACCTTCAGCAGCGCCTCCCGCCAATACCAAGCTCGGTGTGCGCTCCTTCAGCAAGGCCGCCAGCTTTGCGATTTGCTCGACCGAAACATCCGTCTCGCTGCTGGTGCGCTCTGGCGTATAGGCATTGCTTACGGCAGCGATGTCGGCGGGAATTGACAGGCCGGCCTTGCCCAGCGCATTGATAATACCCAGCGCCAGCACGCCCTCCGCACCCGGACGCACGGCAATCCAGCGGTCAGCATTCGCACCCGTCAATGTCATTTTGGGCTCGATCTGCACCAGCACGCCGCGGCCTTCCGGACGGGTTCCTTTGCGGAAACGCGAATATTGCTTCGCAAAATGCACTGGAGAAACCCATGCGCCAAGGAAGTCAGCGCCAAACGAAACCACGACTTTGGCTTTATCTATCCGGTAGAGCGGCATCGACACGCCATAAGCCTTTTTGTTGGCTGCCCGCAAAACTGCCGGGGATATTGCCTCATAGGAAAAATGGCTCTTGCTGCCCAGCTCGTCCATGAAGTTGCCGAGCAGTGCCTGCACATGGCCGCTCATGCCGCCGGTCACGAAAGCGATTTCCGGTCCCTTGGCTCCGCTCAACTTCTCATTGATCAATCCAAGCGCCTTGTCCCAGCTAATGGCCTCCCCCTGATTGCCGTTACGCAGCAACGGCTCGCGCACGCGATCCGGGTTGTAATGCGCCTGTACGCCAGCCAGACCCAAGCCGCACATATTGCCAAAATTGATCGGCGAGCTCTCGTTGCCTTCCGCCTTGAGCACGCGACCTTCGCGTACTCGCCCCATGATGTTGCACCCCGCATCGCACTGCGCGCAGGTCGAATTGAAATAATTCGAAATGCTGGGAACAACATAGGAAGGGAGGGTCACATAGGAAACAACAGTCTCCTCCCCATTCTGGATGGAGGTGTTGCCGCAACCGCTCAAGGCGACAGCCGCACCGCCCCAACCCAGCACCTTCAAAAAATCACGCCGATTAAAATCGTTTTCTGTCATCGCTAAATCCCCTGATATCTTGCTCGTCGTAAACGTCATGTCGCTTACTTGTGGCATGTGAAGCAATCGTTGGGACCATGCCCGGTCTGGCTCGAATTGGCACTAACCTTATGATCCTTCTGATGGCAGCTTGCACACCAGCCCATGGTGATCGGTTTCTGGCGCTGCGCCACCGTCATTGCCTTCACATTGCCGTGGCAGTAACCGCAGACCTCCTGATAGGGGCGATCCTGCTGGAAATAGAACCGCTGGATATGGCGTTCGTGGTTGAAACGCACGAAATCGGGAAGGTCGTGCACCTTCTTCCAGGGAATCGCCTTCTTTGCGTCCCAGTATTCAAACAATTTCTTGATACGCGGCTTGTCCCGCACCGACTCAATGCTCTGATGGCAACCGATACATTTCTGTATCGGCGGGATGCCGGCCACCATGCTGCGACGCGCGTAGGTGTGGCAGTACATGCAGTTGATCTGCATACCTCCATCCTTGGCATCGCCAGCATGGCGAAAGTGCGGAAACTCGATAGGCTGCTCAATCACCGGACCTACATCGTCGGGTGTCGTGAGCGTCGGAAGCGCATCGGCTGCATGGCTGCTCGCATAAAAAAACAGGCCGACGAGCAGCGTAAGTGAACGTAAAAAACACTTCATCGTATGTAGCTCCCCAACAAAACAATATTCAGACGCCGGCAATGTTTCGGCCGGAAAAATTACGGGAAAATGGATTGATCCAAAAAAGCATGCAGTCACTGTTCTTGTGAATTTAGTTGTGATTTCAATCAGCCTCCGTTGCCAGCTGTTGCGACTACACGCATTGAATGATGTCGATGAAAAAAAATAATGTCAACCATGTCGCTCAAGATTTCTGCGCGACCTATTCCCCAAGCCACAGCAGACAAGGTATTGAAGTATTTGCTTATATTCACGACACTGCTTTTGCAAGGTTAAAGGCGCGTCAAGGCGCGGCATTCAAAGTAAAAAGCGCGTTAAGCTGCGCCCTCGCGGCGCACGAAATTTCTTCCCGCCGATCGCCGGTTTTTGACTGTAAACTTGCGCTGTAGATTTCAATTACTGAAGCCATCGAAAATGAATGAAGAACACGCTGTACTCAACTTTTTTTCGCAGGAAGAAAACCTCCCGCTTGCATTGATTGCCGCCGAACACCTGGACGGTATCCGTTTGCAGCACAACAACCGCTTCTGGAAAGCACTGCGCGAACGGATCGATGCGCTGATCGCACAAAATGCTTTGCAGTGGTGCAGCGAACTCACCGAAGACCGCAACAGCGAGGACTGCCTCGTCGGCCTGCGCCTGGAACCGCTATTCACTCAGCGCGCTTTCCTGCGCCCATTCATGGAGCAGCAACTGCTGGGAGAGAACTATCGCATCTATTACGGACTGATGTGGAGCGCTGCGCCCGAACCCGCCCAGGCAAATCTGACTGCGGTGGAAGACCTGCGCGCGCAACTGGGCACTGCCGGTTTCAAGCACAGCGACAGTTTCCTGGCATGGCAATGGTCCCCGTGGTATCCGCGCCGCAAGGACTTCCTGCTGAGATTCCATGACCGACCAGACGAGGTGATGCAGGAGGCGATGAAGCCTTGGCATGCGTTGCTGGAGGATTTTGGCGAAATGTTACGACTGTCCAACTTCGCCTTGGGCGAAACACCGCGCAGCGCCACGATCTCCCTCGATCGCTTGCGCGGCAGCGTCACTCACCGCTCATGATTTTTCGGCATTGAACCGGAAGAACACAGTCACCGCCGCGCGCAGTGCACCTGCGGCACGGCAGTAATCCAGCCCCGATTCTTGTACACTCGTGTCCCGGTACAAGGGAGAATAAAGATGGACGTGCTGTCTTCTGCGCATATGTCGCATTACTGGGCCCCCCTGGAAGTGGAGGCCAACCTGATCATATTCCTCAACATGCTCGGCGCGCTCGTGCTGGGCCTGATCGTCGGGTATGAACGGTCCTACCATGGACGGGCCGCAGGCATGCGCACCTACGGCCTGGTCTGCATGGCAGCGGCCGCCGTCACCGTCCTCTCGGGTTATCCGGGTTACTGGTTCGGCGGGCAAGCGAACGCTGCCCTGGCCGGTGATCCGACGCGCATCATCCAGGGTATCGTCACCGGCATCGGCTTCCTCGGGGCCGGCGTCATCATGCGTGACGGTCTCAATATCAGCGGCCTCACTACTGCCGCCTCCATCTGGACCTGCTCCGCGATCGGCATCATGGTGGGCGTCGGTTTCTATGCCTCGGCGATCATGCTCACGCTGCTTTCGGCGCTGTGCATGATGTGGATATCAAAGCTGGAAAGCTGGCTGCCCTCACGCCCGGCGATCGCCGTCACCCTCGAATTCCAGAAGAATTTTGTGCCGCAGGAAAACACCTTGCGCGAAGTCGTATACTCCAATGGCTACGAGATCGCTTCCGGCTCATTTGCCATACGATGCAGCAACGAAAAGCTCGAATGGCATTTTGTGGCCATCGCCCTGAGCAAGAACAGCGGCGTCGCAATGAATCAGTTGGCCAGCGGACTGAGCACCCTGCAGGGGGTGGAGGATTTTTCGCTGGCACACGCTAGAAACTGACCGCCCCGACCGATGCCGTGATTGCTCCCGTTGCCACCCGGATTCGGAAGATTCAAATGAGAGAGTGCCATGCAAAACCCCGTTGAGATTACGACAGTCGCCCATGTGATACAGCAGGCGGTCGCGCCGGTTTTCCTGTTGACGGGCATCGGCGCGATTCTCAATGTGATCACGACGCGGATTGCCCGCATCGTCGACCGCACCAGGGTACTGAGCAACTCAAGCAATCCGGAACAGCCCGCCCAGCGGGAAGAAATGGCAATGCTCAGGCGCAGGGTTCGCTGGGTGCATTGGGCAGTGAGCCTTTGCACGCTGTCTGCGCTCTTCATATGCATCGTGATCGCGGCGCTGTTTGTGGGCTCGGAGGCCGGGTTCGACCCTTCACGCGCCGTTTCCCTGTTTTTCGTATCGGCGATGCTGGCGCTAATTTCAGGTTTGCTGTGCTTCCTCCGCGAAATATACCTGGCTACCGGAAGTATCGAGATGCGGAACAAGAAATGAATACCGGGGCCGCTACCGATCCTGCGCGGATCCGACCGCAATCAACCGACGCTCATACCGGGTTGTCTTGGTCGAAAAACCGGTGCTCCAGGTCAAACCGGACCGCGAGGTGCGCGCCGAGCGCCTGTATGCCGTAGCGTTCTGTAGCGTGGTGCCCTGCCGCGATGAAGGCAATGCCGGTCTCCTGCGCGAAGTGCACGTTTTGCTCGGATATCTCGCCGGTTAGGAAGGCGTCCACTCCGAGCGCGGCGGCCTGTTCAAAATAGCTCTGACCTCCGCCGCTGCACCACGCGATACGGACGATATTCGGGTTGGCATGGGCGATGACTTGCGGCGCTCGCTGCAACACGTGCTGGATATGCTGCGTGAGTTGTTGCAGCGTTTGCGGACGCGACAGGACGCCATGCATCGCGATATCCTGATCAGCGAACCGCCCCTGCCCGACGAACCCCAGCATCTCGCCCAGCCGTGCGTTGTTGCCGAGCTCGGGATGCGCATCCAGCGACAGATGGTATGCGAGCAGACTGATGTCGTGCGCCAGCAGGTGCGCAACACGGCGCTTTTTTATGCCGGTGATGGCGGGGTCTTCGCTGCGCCAGAAATAGCCGTGATGGACGAGAATGGCATCCGCACCCCAGGCCGTCGCCGCTTCCAGCACGGCTTGTGAAGCGGTGACGCCGGTGGCGATGCGCTTCACTTCGGCCCTGCCTTCCACTTGCAGGCCGTTCGGGCAATAGTCGCGAAAACGGCTGACTGCCAGCTCGCTTCCGATATAATCCCTCAACTCATTCAATCGCATCGGGTTCATCCCAATAAATTTAGCGGCTCAAATCATATCATGCGCAAATTCTGGCTCCTTTTCGCCCAAGCGACCACCGTCGGTCTCGCGATGCTGTTCGTGATCCATACGCTCAGGCCGTCGCTGCTGCCCAATGCCGCCCGCAGCGGCGTGGTGACCTTGTACGAGAACAACGTCAAGGATGGCGGCGATCTGCCATCCGTGGGCTTCAGCAAGGCAGCACAGAAAGTGATGCCGGCTGTGGTCAACGTCTTCACCACCAGCGAAGTGAAGCCGCAAACCCATCCGTTCATGGACGATCCGCGCTTCCGCTTCTTCTTCGGCGACCAGTTCGATGACAACGCTCCGCAACAAACATCCAGCCTGGGTTCCGGTGTGATCGTCAGCCATGACGGCTATATCCTGACCAACCACCACGTCATCGAAAGTGCCGACCAGATCGAAGTCGCCATGTCGGACGGACGCACCGCCAAGGGGCACATCGTCGGCTCCGATCCAGACACCGATCTGGCGGTCATCAAGGTCGACATCGGCAACAACTTGCCCGCCATCACGTTTGCCCAGTCGGATCAGGCTCGTGTCGGAGACATCGTTCTCGCCGTAGGCAATCCGTTTGGTGTAGGCCAGACCGTCACGATGGGTATCGTCAGCGCGCTGAAACGCAACCACCTCGGGCTCAGTACCTTCGAGAATTTCATCCAGACCGATGCGGCCATCAACCCAGGCAATTCCGGCGGTGCGCTGGTGGACGTGGAAGGCAATCTGGTCGGCATCAACAGCGCGATCTATTCACCCAATGGCGGATCGCTGGGAATCGGCTTTGCAATTCCGGTGAGCACGGCCAAAAAGATCATGGAACAGATCATCCAAACCGGATCGGTCACGCGCGGCTGGATAGGCGTCGCGGTGCAGGATCTCACGCCGGAATTGCTGGAATCGTTCAAGCTCGGCGACGTGCAGGGCGTGCTGATCGCGGAAGTGGTGCGCGGCAGCCCGGCCGACAAGGCAGGTGTCAAGACAGGCGATATCCTGCTCAGCATTGCGGACAAACCGCTGACGGATTCCACCATCATGCTGGAAACCATCTCTTCACTTCCGCCGGGAAAAGTCACCTCGCTCAAGCTGCTGCGCAACCAGGCTGAAGTGGAAGTTCAGGTAAAGGTCGGGACACGGCCCAAGCCCAAGGCGCAGGCCCAGGAATAAGCCGGAAGAGGCAGGACTCAGGCTGGCTTTTTCCCCGCCCAGCCGGCCACCACGATGCCGGCTTCGTAAAGCAGCCACAGCGGCATCGCTAGCATGCACTGGGAAACCACGTCCGGCGGCGTAAAGATCGCGCCAACGACAAACGCGCCGACCACGACGTAGGGGCGGGCCTCGCGCAACTTGGCTATGGTCACCATGCCGGTCTTCACCAGCAACACCACGGCGATAGGCACCTGAAATGCCAAGCCGAATGCCACGAACATGCTCAGGACGAAACTCAGGTATTTGTCGATGTCGGTCATGACAGCTACGCCCTTGGGCGCGGCAGCAGTTATGAAGCCGAACACCACGGGAAAAACCACAAAGTAGGCGAAGGCCATGCCGCAGAAGAACAATGCCACGCTGGAAACCAGCAGCGGCAGTATCCAGCGTTTTTCGTTCAGGTAAAGACCCGGCGCAACGAAGCGCCATATCTGATAAAGAATGTACGGAAGCGCGATCAGGAACGCCGCCATCATCGCAACCTTGAGAGGCACGAAGAACGGCGTGGTCACATCCGTCGCGATCATCTGCCCGCCCTTGGGCAGCTTGGCCAGCAGCGGACGGGCCAGCAAACCGTACAGATCGGATGCCCACGGGAACAGGCAGATGAACACCAGGAGCAGCGCAACGGCGGAATTGAGCAAGCGCGTGCGCAATTCAATCAGGTGGGAAATCAGGTTTTCGCTGGTACTCACAATAGAGAGAAGGAATTAGTCAATCGGAAACTGCTTTTGTTCGGGCGCGGGCGGCTCCTTGGGGGTGCCGCCGGATGCCGGAACGCTGCGCGGCGCAGGCGGTTGGGTTGGTACCGCTTCCTGCTCGATCGAGCGCAGATGGTTATCCACCGCCTGGCCAGCCTGGCTTGCAGCCTGCATCGCCGCCGCCGCTTCCTGCTCTACTTTCTGCTTGAGTTGTTTCAGTTCTTCCATCTGCATGTCACGCTCGATGTCGGCGCGCACGCCGTTGATATAGCGTTGCGCCCTGCCCCACAACAGCCCCATGGTGCGGGCCACCTTGGGCAGGCGCTCGGGACCGATGACGATCAGCGCCACCACCATGATGACGACCAGTTCTGAGAAGCTGAAATCAAACATAAAAACCCCTCGGGCTCAGACCTTGGTTTGGGTCTTTTCTTTCGCTTCGCCCTCGATAGTCTTGTCGTCATGCGTGACTTGCCTGTTGTGCGCCTCTTCTTCGCCCTTCATGCCGTCCTTGAAGCCTTTCACGGCGCCGCCGAGGTCTTCGCCGATATTGCGCAGCTTCTTGGTGCCGAAGATCAGCACCACAACCAGCAACACGATCAGCCAATGCCAAATACTCATGGAACCCATTTTTCTCTCCTTGTTTAATCTCGTTTAACCATGGGCGGGATATTGCCGCCGCCTATGACGTGAATGTGCAGATGAAACACTTCCTGTCCGCCACCCTTGCCGCTATTGATGACGGTGCGGAAACCGTTTTGCAGGCCCTGCTCCAGTGCCAGCTTCGGTGCCAGCAGCAGCATCCGGCCCAGCAAAGCCGAATGGGATTCTTGCGCCTCCAGCAACGATGCCAGATGCATTTTGGGCACCAGCATGAAATGTACCGGAGCGACCGGCTTGATGTCGTGGAAGGCGAATATCTCCGCGTCCTCATACACCTTGCGGCTGGGTATCTCGCCGCGCGCAATCTTGCAGAAAATGCAGTTGTCGCTCATTTCCGGTTCGCCTTTTCCGTTATGCCCGAGACGCCTTCCCGCCGCGCAAGCTCCTGCAACACGTCCGCTGCGCTCAAGCCTTTTTGGGCCAGCAGCACCATGCAGTGAAACCACAGATCGGCAACTTCATATACTAAATGTTGATTATCTGCATCCTTGGCTGCCAGCAATACTTCGCCCGCCTCTTCGATGACTTTCTTCAGGATGGCATCCTCGCCCTTGCTGAACAGTTTGGCGACGTAGGAAGAATCGGCCGCAGCCTGCTTGCGCGCTTCAATCGTCCCGGTCAATCGTTGCAGAATCTCATTGCTCATTTTTTGTAGATCTCATCGGGCGATTTCAATACCGGGTCCGTTTCCACCCATTTGCCTTGTTCCAATTTGCTGTAGAAGCAACTCTCGCGCCCGGTATGGCAGGCAATGCCGCCTTTTTGTTCCACCTGCAGAAGAATCACGTCGCTATCGCAATCCAAGCGTATCTCTTTGACCGTCTGGATGTGGCCGGATTCCTCGCCCTTGTGCCACAGTTTCTTGCGCGAACGCGACCAGTATATCGCTTCGCCGGACTCCGCCGTGCGCTTGAGCGCATCGCGATCCATCCACGCCACCATCAGCACGCGCCCAGTCGCCGCATCCTGCGCGATGGCCGGAACCAGGCCGTCTTCCGACCAATTTACTTTGTTCAGCCAGGTCTCGCTCATTTAAACCCCGATCCAGCCACAAGAGAACACAGAGCTCACAGAGAAAATCCGCTGCTCTTGGAAGATTGGCTGCATTCTCTGTGAGCTCTGTGTTCTCTGTGGCAAATTGTTTTTCGAATTCACATCGCACCTGTCGCTTGCGCGCACCGCGTCATAACCGCACCTCTATGCCCTGCCTCGCCATATATTTTTTTGCCTGCTGCACGGTATATTCGCCGAAATGAAAAATGCTAGCCGCCAGCACCGCATCCGCACCGCCCAGTTTCACGCCGTCGGCAAGGTGTTGCAAATTGCCCACGCCGCCACTCGCGATCACAGGTATCTCCAGCGCATCGGTCACGGCGCGCGTCAGCGCCAGGTCGAAACCGCTCTTCTGCCCGTCCTTGTCCATGCTGGTCAGCAGTATCTCCCCTGCGCCCATGCTTTGCATCTTTTTCGCCCACTCCACCGCATCCAGGCCGGTGGCCTTGCGTCCGCCATGGGTGAATACTTCCCATTTGCCCGGTGCGACGCCCTTGGCGTCGATGGCGACCACGATGCATTGCGAACCGTAACGCGCCGATGCATCCGCCACCAGTTGCGGATTGACCACTGCGGATGTATTGATGCTGACCTTGTCCGCACCGGCGTTGAGCAGATTGCGTACATCCTGCACTTCGCGCACGCCGCCGCCTACCGTCAGCGGAATGAATACCTGCTCCGCCACTTGCTCGATGATGCGGAAAATGATGCCCCTGTCGTCGGAACTGGCCGTGATGTCAAGGAAAGCCAGTTCGTCTGCGCCTTGCTCATCGTAGCGTCGCGCAATCTCCACCGGGTCGCCCGCATCGCGCAGTTCGACAAAGCTGACGCCCTTGACCACCCGACCGGCGGTCACGTCAAGGCAGGGAATGATGCGTTTGGCGAGCATCAGAGCTTGGGGGACAACTCGTCGGCCAGGGCCTGGGCTGCCTTGAAATCCAGGGTACCTTCATAGATGGCGCGACCGGTGATCGCACCGGTTATGCCTTCCGAACGCACGGCGCACAGTGCGCGCACATCGTCCAGGTTCGTGATGCCGCCGCTGGCGATAACCGGCACATGCAGGGGCCGCGCCAGTTCGACCGTCGCCGGGATGTTCACGCCCGACAACATCCCATCGCGACCGATATCCGTGTAAATGATCGCTTCCACGCCATAGTCTTCGAAGCGCTTGGCGAGATCGGCCACGTCATGGCCGGTCAGTTTCGACCAGCCGTCCACCGCAACCTTGCCGCCCTTTGCATCCAGGCCGACCATGATGTGCCCCGGGAAAGCATCGCAGGCTTCGTGCAGGAAACCCGGCACCTTGACCGCCGCAGTACCGATGATGACGTAGGTGACCCCGATATCGAGATAACGCTCGATGGTTTCCAGGTCGCGGATGCCGCCGCCCAGCTGTATCGGGATATCCCTGTCCACGGCATCGATGATGCTGCGCACGGCGGCTTCGTTCTTGGGTTTTCCGGCGAACGCGCCGTTCAGGTCCACCAGATGCAGCCGCCGCGCACCTTGTTCCAGCCAGTGCCTGGCCGTGGCGGCGGGATCTTCAGAAAAAACGGTTGCATCTTCCATCACGCCTTGCTTGAGGCGCACACAATGACCGTCTTTCAGGTCGATGGCAGGGATAATCAGCGTTTTAGTATCCATGATAGACAGATTAAGCAGGATTCCAGTTGATAAAATTCTGCAGCAGTTTCAATCCTGCGGCAGCACTCTTTTCCGGGTGAAATTGCACCGCGAACAAATTTTCCTTCGCCACCGCGCAAACAAAGGATCGCGGGTAATCGCTGGAGGCCTGCACCAGGCTCGGGTCGTCTGGCTCAACATAATAGCTGTGCACGAAATAGAAGCGCGCATCCTGGGCGATGCCGTTCCACAGGACATGGTCGCGGTAATGCACCTGGTTCCAGCCCATGTGCGGCACTTTCAGCTTGTTGCCTTGCGCATCCAGCAGGCCGGAGGCGAAGCGCCTGACCCGCCCGGAGAACACCCCCAGACAGGGTGTATCACCTTCTTCGCTGTGCTCGAAAAGCACCTGCAGTCCCATGCAGATGCCGAGAAATGGCTTCCCTTCACGGACGACATCCGCGATCACGCGATCCAAGCCGCGCGTACGAATTTCGCGCATGCAGTCCGGAGCAGCACCCTGCCCCGGGAAAATGATCCGGCCGGCCGACGCGATCACGCCGGCGTCCCCGGTCACGGCAATGTCCGCCCCTGGTGCAACTTTGCGCACGGCCTGCTGCACCGAGCGCAGGTTGCCCATACCGTAATCGACGACTGCAATATCAACCATGGTGTGGTTACAGCGTTCCCTTGGTGGAAGGCATGACGTCGGCCATGCGCGGATCCACCTCCACGGCAATGCGCAGCGCGCGGCCGAACGCCTTGAAGACGGTCTCGGCTTGATGGTGGGCATTCCCGCCCGCAAGGTTGTCGATATGTAGCGTGACGAGGGCGTGATTGACGAAGCCTTGGAAAAATTCGCGGATCAGATCAACATCGAATTCACCTACATTTGAACGCACGAAATCAACGTTGAAAACGAGCCCGGGGCGACCGGATATATCGAGCACCACGCGCGACAGCGCCTCGTCCAGCGGCACGTAGGCATGTGCGTAACGACGCAGGCCCTTCTTGTCGCCCAGCGCCTGGCTGAACGCCTGGCCCAGCGTGATGCCAATGTCTTCCACCGTGTGGTGCGCGTCTATGTGGAGATCGCCCTTGGCGTTGATTTCCAGGTCGATGAGGCCATGACGCGCGATCTGATCCAGCATGTGTTCAAGGAAAGGCAATCCGGTATCCAGCTTGACCTTGCCGCTACCGTCCAGATTCAGCTCCATGCTGATCCTGGTTTCCAGAGTATTGCGACTGACTTTTGCGCTGCGCATGATTCGCCTTGTGCGAGTTGGTTAATGACGTCCTGCAATGCTGCAACAAATTCACCGTGTTGGTTCTGGCGCAACCTGAAGGTTAGCCTTCGCCGAAACTCACTTATATTGCGCTCAGGCTATCCTTTAACGCCGATACAAACCGTTCGTTTTCAATCTGCGTACCGACCGTCACTCTCAGGCAATCCTTCAGTGCCGGATGTCCGCCGTTCAGGTTCTTGATCAGCACGCCACGCTGCTTCAACCCTTCAAATATCTGCGTGGCTCTTGCCACGCGGAACAGGATGAAATTGGCGGCGCTGGGATACGCCCGCACGCCGCTGATCGCATCGAGTGCGGCCTGCAACCCGGCGCGCTCTTGCTTGATGCCCTCCGCCTGCGCTAGCAGCACGTCGTGATGCTCGAGCAAGCTTGTCGCAACCAGTTGTGGCAGGACGCCCACATTATACGGTAAGCGCAGCTTTTCCAACTGGTTCAACCACGCCGCGGAACCCGCGAGGAACCCCAGACGCAGGCCCGCCATGCCAAGCTTGGAAAAGGTGCGCATGACCAGCAGGTTGTCGCAGACTGCCAAATCAGGAATGAAGCTGGCGCTGGCAAACGCATAATAAGCCTCATCCACCACCACCAGCCCGGGGGCGGCCCGGATGATCTGGCGGATCGCATCCGCGCCGAACAGGTTTCCAGTAGGGTTATTCGGGTAGGCCAGAAATACCAGGGCCGGCTGTTCCCACGCGATGGCAGCCAGCATTGCATCAAGATCAAGCGAAAAATCCTCGGCCAGCGGCACGCCGACGTATCTCATGCCGGTAAAGGTGGCGATCATCCGGTACATGACAAAAGAAGGTTCGATGCTCAACAACGTCGCACCACGCCCGGCGACCGCCAGCGCAAGCAATTGAATAAGTTCGTCGGAACCGTTTCCGAGCAAGACGTCCATGCCGGGAGGCAGATTTGTCACTCTGCCGATGGCAGCCTTGAGCTCGCGCGCCGCCGCATCGGGATACCGGTTAATCTCGGCGGCCGCCACCAGTCGGGCGATATCTTCACGCAACGCCTGGGGCAGGGAATAGGGATTCTCCATCGCATCCAGCTTGATCATGCCTGCGGCGGCGGGCACGTGATAGGCATGCAACGCCAGCACTTCCGGGCGCAGCAGCTTCTCAGGAGTAACAACGGATCGGACGGAAGACATGATGTGGCGAGTTCGTTAACCGGCAGCATTCTATCGTAATATCCAGCCTAGTGTGCAGCATGGACGCCGCTTATAATCCGGACACCTGTACGGGATAACAGAATGACCGCCAAGAAACTCCGCATACTGCTGATCGAACCTTCACATACCGATGCTCAGCACACCCTGAACAAATTGGCACAAGCGGGGTATGTGCCGGAATGTCGGCATGTAAATAGCGCGGACGACATGAAAAGAGCTCTGTCCACGGAACGCTTCGACGTGGTGCTCTGCAGCTACGACCCCCCCGACTTCGGCGGACTGGCCGCTCTCGAGCTGATGCAAAGCACTGGAATCGACCTGCCCTTCCTGTTCCTCTCCCATGACTTGCGCGAAGAAACCATTATCTACACCATGCGCCGAGGCGCAGACGATTATATTTTCAAGGGGAGCCTGAACCGGCTCGCTTCCGCGATCGAGCACAACCTGCGCGCAGCACGCGTCCGCCAGGAATACCGCGACGCTCAGCTCGCCCTGCAGGAAAACCAAACGCGCTTGCACGCCTTCATTGCCGACCTGCCGGGCATGGCCTACCAGATGCTGCTGCAGGATGACGGCAACATCACCTTTCCCTACGTCAGCGAAGGATGCCTGGCGTTGCTGGGCATCACGCCGCAAAACCTGGCCCGGGACTCGTCGCTGTTCGAGGCCCTGCTGCATCCCGATGACTTCCAGCCCTACCTTCAAAGCCTGCTTGCATCGGCAGAACATCTGTCGTTCTGGAACTGGGAAGGCCGCATCCTCACCCTGCCGGACAACGAAATCAAATGGATCAACCTGCGCTGCAGTCCGCGCAAGACCGAAACCGGCACGCTATGGGAAGGCATCATCTTCAACATCACCCACAGCAAACTGGCCGAGCGGGAGATCCTGAGTTCCAAGTCCCAGTTGCGCGAATTGTCTTCGCACATGCAGGACGTGCGCGAGCAGGAACGCATTGCCATCGCCCGCGAAGTGCATGACGACATGGGCAGCACGCTCACCGCCATCAAACTGGACATCGCCTGGCTGGTCGGCCGCCTGGCCGACAAACCCGCGCTTGCGGAAAAGGCAAAGAACATCGAAGGCCTGGTGGACAGGTGCATCGCGGCGGCCGGCAATATCTCGCACAGCCTCCGCCCCAGCGTGCTCGACACTTTCGGCATCATCGCCGCGATCGAGATGGAGGCGGACGAATTCGCGCAGCGTACCGGCATCTCCTGCGCCTTCGAGCATGCGCCGGAGATCGAAGAACCCCCTCCAGACATCTCGATCGCTCTGTTCCGCATCTTTCAGGAGACGCTCGCAAATATTACCAAGCACGCCCATGCCAGCGAAGTCGTGGCATTCATGCACGACCATGACGGCGTAATCGAGTTGAAAGTGATAGACAACGGCCGCGGCCTCAACGACGCCGATCGTGCCAAGCCCCGTTCCTTCGGCTTACGTGGTATCCGCGAACGGGTAGAATATTTCGGCGGCCGGGTGACGATCGAAAGTGTTCCCGGCAACGGAACGCAGATCGGCGTATATATTCCGCGTGAAGCGGGACAAGCGCTGTCCAATGACCTGCTGCCCCAGCAGCCTCTTTTCTGAGAAACGAGATCGTGTCAACCACCCCGATCTAAAGATTGGAGCTTGGAAGAGTAGTTGAAAGCTCGGTTGACCAGCCTAAGTTGCAGCACATCGCAACTACGTTGTAACGAAGTAAAAGACCGACGTCAGGATGCTTCCTTAGTCCAGACCTCTCGAAGCGGCAGGTGTATACAAGCATAGGGTACGCACGAAACAGCTTGTCGCGAGGTTCAAAGCACCGAACCAAAGCTGCGTTACAACATTGGCGAAGGGAGACTCCTGCAGTGGAGCGTAACAAGGCCCGTAAGGGCAATCACGCTGAGAAGCGGAATGTAGCAAGTTGTTGAAGTGGTGGATGTAGATGTGGCGACACATAAAGGAGTTTGAATTGTCGGTTTTTGTGTTGGATAAGAGTGGGAAGGCATTGATGCCGTGTACAGAGAGGCGTGCGAGGCTGTTGCTCGAACGCGATCGTGCGCGCGTGCATCGTGTTCTGCCGTTCGTCATCCGGCTCGTGGACCGCAAGACAGAGTCCTGTGAGTTTCAGAAGTTGAGGTTGAAGTTGGATCCGGGCAGCAAGGTAACTGGAGTCGCACTAGTAAGGGAAACAGAAGATGGGGTCGTAGTGCTGAATCTGGTCGAACTGGTGCATCGCGGCCGGCAGATCAGCGAGGCGTTGACAGCCCGTAGTGCGATGCGTCGTGCTCGTAGAAATAGGAACACACGTTATCGGGAATCTCGTTTTCTGAACCGGGCAAAACCGAAAGGCTGGCTTGCCCCATCCCTGATGCATTGGGTTCATACAACGATGGCTTGGGTGAGGCGGTTTCAAAGATATACGCCTGCTGCGGCAGTCAGCATGGAGCTGGTGCGGTTCGACATGCAGAAGATGGAGAATCCAGAGATTTCTGGTGTTGAGTACCAGCAGGGCACGCTGCAAGGTTATGAGGTTCGCGAGTATTTGTTGGAGAAATTCGGGCGGAAATGCGTGTACTGCGGTGATTCTGACCTGCCGCTGCAGGTTGAGCATATTCAATGCAGGGTAAGTGGCGGTACGAATCGTGTTTCGAACCTGACTTTGTCTTGTGGCGACTGCAATGACAAAAAAGGGGCGCTGCCGGTTAAGGTGTTTTTAGCAAAGAAACCAGAGGTTCTCAAGAGGATTCTGGCCCAAGCCAAAGCGCCGTTGAAGGATGCGGCTGCGGTGAATAGCACCCGGTGGAGCTTGTTCAACGAATTGAAGAATACGGGACTGTCCCTTGAAACCGGATCCGGCGGACGGACGAAGTGGAATCGCTCCAAATTAGGTATTCTAAAGACGCATGCGCTCGATGCAGCGTGCGTTGGTGAAGTGATTGGGGTCATGTCCTGGCGCAAGCCAACGTTGACGATCAAGGCGACAGGGCGCGGAAGTTACCAGCGGACGCGCTTGGATAAGTTTGGATTTCCGCGTGGTTATCTAATGCGCCAGAAATCGATTAAAGGATTTCAGACGGGAGACATGGTGAAAGCCGTGGTTCCTGACGGAAAGAAGGTTGGTATTCATACCGGCCGCGTGGCGGTAAGGGCGACTGGCAGTTTCAACATTCAGACAGTGCAGGGTGTAGTTCAGGGCATATCGCACAAGCATTGCCGGGTGGTTCAGCGTGCTGATGGATATGGATATTCAACTGTGGCATTTATGGAGAGTGAACAGGTAAGCCACAAAGCAGGGATTGCTCTGCAATCCGCGCGCTACCTCACCGGCCTCAAGGCCGATGTTTCACGCGCATTTTGATGATAAAAGTGCTGGTAGCAGATGATCACGCGCTTATCCGCAAGGGCTTGAAACAATTGCTGGACGACACCGACGACATGCGCGTGATCGGTGAGGCCGAGAACGGCATGCAGGCGATTCGCATGGTAGAGGAAACGGCTTTCGACGTTGTCTTGCTCGATATCAGCATGCCGGACAAACACGGCGTCGATGTGCTGAAGCAAATCAGGGCAACAAAGCCTCTGCTGCCCGTACTGATGCTCAGCATGCATCCGGAGGAGCAATATGCGATGCGCTCGATGAAGGCCGGTGCGGCCGGCTATCTCAACAAGCAAAGCGCCCCGCTGCAGCTGGTCACCGCTATCCGCCAGGTCGCCAGCGGCAAGAAATACATCAGTCCGGAGCTGGCGGAACAACTCGCCAACGGGCTGTCGCAGGGCTACCAGGAGTTGCTGCACCAGACCCTGTCCAACCGCGAGTACCAGACATTATGCCTGATGGCTTCGGGCAAAAAGCTGAGCGAAATGGCGGATATCATGTCGCTCAGCCCAAAGACTGTCAGCGTGTACCGCTCGCGCTTGCTTGAAAAGATGAAGCTCAAGAACAATGCCGAAGCGATTCATTACGCGATCAGCAATCACCTGATCGAATGACCCGCCCAATTTGGAGCGACAAACGACCGCTATTCGCCGTTTTGCAACCGGCATGCAAGCGGATAATGCCCGACCAGAACCCACACCACAGATGCGCCCGTCAACCACCCCGATCTAAAGATTGGAGCTTGGAAGAGTAGTTGAAAGCTCGGTTGACCAGCCTAAGTTGCAGCACATCGCAACTACGTTGTAACGAAGTAAAAGACCGACGTCAGGATGCTTCCTTAGTCCAGACCTCTCGAAGCGGCAGGTGTATACAAGCATAGGGTACGCACGAAACAGCTTGTCGCGAGGTTCAAAGCACCGAACCAAAGCTGCGTTACAACATTGGCGAAGGGAGACTCCTGCAGTGGAGCGTAACAAGGCCCGTAAGGGCAATCACGCTGAGAAGCGGAATGTAGCAAGTTGTTGAAGTGGTGGATGTAGATGTGGCGACACATAAAGGAGTTTGAATTGTCGGTTTTTGTGTTGGATAAGAGTGGGAAGGCATTGATGCCGTGTACAGAGAGGCGTGCGAGGCTGTTGCTCGAACGCGATCGTGCGCGCGTGCATCGTGTTCTGCCGTTCGTCATCCGGCTCGTGGACCGCAAGACAGAGTCCTGTGAGTTTCAGAAGTTGAGGTTGAAGTTGGATCCGGGCAGCAAGGTAACTGGAGTCGCACTAGTAAGGGAAACAGAAGATGGGGTCGTAGTGCTGAATCTGGTCGAACTGGTGCATCGCGGCCGGCAGATCAGCGAGGCGTTGACAGCCCGTAGTGCGATGCGTCGTGCTCGTAGAAATAGGAACACACGTTATCGGGAATCTCGTTTTCTGAACCGGGCAAAACCGAAAGGCTGGCTTGCCCCATCCCTGATGCATTGGGTTCATACAACGATGGCTTGGGTGAGGCGGTTTCAAAGATATACGCCTGCTGCGGCAGTCAGCATGGAGCTGGTGCGGTTCGACATGCAGAAGATGGAGAATCCAGAGATTTCTGGTGTTGAGTACCAGCAGGGCACGCTGCAAGGTTATGAGGTTCGCGAGTATTTGTTGGAGAAATTCGGGCGGAAATGCGTGTACTGCGGTGATTCTGACCTGCCGCTGCAGGTTGAGCATATTCAATGCAGGGTAAGTGGCGGTACGAATCGTGTTTCGAACCTGACTTTGTCTTGTGGCGACTGCAATGACAAAAAAGGGGCGCTGCCGGTTAAGGTGTTTTTAGCAAAGAAACCAGAGGTTCTCAAGAGGATTCTGGCCCAAGCCAAAGCGCCGTTGAAGGATGCGGCTGCGGTGAATAGCACCCGGTGGAGCTTGTTCAACGAATTGAAGAATACGGGACTGTCCCTTGAAACCGGATCCGGCGGACGGACGAAGTGGAATCGCTCCAAATTAGGTATTCTAAAGACGCATGCGCTCGATGCAGCGTGCGTTGGTGAAGTGATTGGGGTCATGTCCTGGCGCAAGCCAACGTTGACGATCAAGGCGACAGGGCGCGGAAGTTACCAGCGGACGCGCTTGGATAAGTTTGGATTTCCGCGTGGTTATCTAATGCGCCAGAAATCGATTAAAGGATTTCAGACGGGAGACATGGTGAAAGCCGTGGTTCCTGACGGAAAGAAGGTTGGTATTCATACCGGCCGCGTGGCGGTAAGGGCGACTGGCAGTTTCAACATTCAGACAGTGCAGGGTGTAGTTCAGGGCATATCGCACAAGCATTGCCGGGTGGTTCAGCGTGCTGATGGATATGGATATTCAACTGTGGCATTTATGGAGAGTGAACAGGTAAGCCACAAAGCAGGGATTGCTCTGCAATCCGCGCGCTACCTCACCGGCCTCAAGGCCGATGTTTCACGCGCATTTTGATGAGCAAATCTAAAAATCCTTCGGAACTTGCCCGCGAGACCCTCGTCGCGCTCGCCTCGCGCAAGCTCGCCCCCACGCCGGAAAATTACGCGCAAATGTACCGGGAGATCAGCGGAGACACTGCACCGGTTTCTTCTGCAGACAAGGGCGCGACGACGGGCAAAGACAAGCCCGCCCCCGCATGGTCCGAACTTATACGTGACTTGCTACGCCAACTGGAAACGCCGCACAAGGGCATCACCATCACCCGCAAGAAGGACGGCGTGGATACCGTGCTGACAAAATTCTCCGGCGACCCGGACGTATTGTTCGGCAAATTGCAGGGCCTGCAGCGCTCCTGGTCTACCGCGCCCAGCGACGCCAGCGTCGGCGAACTGGTTCCTGGCGTCACGGCGGATGATCTGGCTACTCTCGCTCCTCCCCAGTCAGCCGCACCTGCGCCAGCCTCACGGCAAGGCGATAGCGGCAATGTGCTCGGTCAGTTGCGCGAACTGCTGGCGCAAACGCTGGAGAACACGCTCTCTACGCAACCCGAACTCGCCGGTGAAGTACAGGCGCTGGCCGCACAAATCCGGGCAGCGGACAACAAAAGCCGCCTGGAAGATCTTTCCAAACAACTGCGCCGGTTCTTGTTCAAGCTGGAATTGCGCAGCAGCGAAAAAATCAAGATACAGGAAGGGCTGCTGCGCCTGTTGCGCCTGCTGGTGGAGAACGTCGGCGAAATGGTGGTGGACGACAAGTGGCTGCGCGGACAGGTCAACACCCTGCAGCAGATCATCAGCGAGCCAATGGACAAGCGTTCCATCGCCGATGCCGAGCGCAACCTGCGCGACGTCATCATCAAGCAGAGCACGCTCAAACAAAGCCTGAACGAGGCCCAGGCCACGCTGAAGAGCATGATGACGACGTTCATCGACCGCCTCGGCGACCTGACCGCGAGTACGGGCGAATATCACACCAGGATGGAAGGTTACAGCCAGAAGATCGGGCAGGCTGATAATCTGACCCAGCTCAGCCACATCCTGAAGGATGTGATGCACGACACGCGCCTCATCCAGACCAGCGCCATGCGCTCTCACGAAGAACTGCTCGCCCAGAAGAAGCAAGCCGAAGAAGCCGAAGCCCGCATCAAGGAACTGCAACTTGAACTGGAACAGGTCAGCGAGCTGGTGCGGGAAGACCAGCTTACCGGCGCCTTGAACCGGCGCGGCCTGGACGAAACCATGGAACGTGAAATCCAGCGTGCCGACCGTGCCCGTACCGCCGTCAGCGTCGCGCTGCTCGACATCGATGACTTCAAGCACCTGAACGACTCTCTGGGACACCAGGCGGGCGACCGGGCACTCAGGCATTTGACTCAAGTGATTAAAGAAACGCTGCGTCCTGCCGATAGTGTTGGGCGCTATGGCGGGGAGGAGTTTCTCATCATCCTGCCGGATACCGATCTGAAAGACGGGATCGAGGCCATGCAGCGCCTGCAGCGCGACCTGACCAAGAAATTCTTCCTGCACAACAACGAGCGGATACTGGTCACGTTCAGCGCCGGCGTAGCGCTGCGCGGCGAGAATGAGGACAGTGAAGATGTCATCGGTCGCGCCGACAAGGCCATGTACAAAGCCAAACAGACGGGGAAAAATCGTGTGGTGGCCGCTGAATGAGATATTCCCCTTCCGCCGCGACCCTAAAGTTTTCCCGCATCTCTCCGATAACTGGTTCATACCGCGGTTGATGTGCATCGCCAACCAACGTAAACGGCAAAACAGCCGGACCACAATGCTCGTTTAAGGAGAATTAAAATGGCCCTCTACATCAATACCAACATCGCCTCACTGTACGCGCAGAACAACGTCGCCAATTCGCAAAGCGCCTTGGCCACATCGATTCAGCGCCTGTCTTCCGGCCTGCGCATCAACAGCGCGGCGGACGACGCCGCAGGCATGGCGATCGCGGCGCGCATGACTTCGCAGATCGGCGGCCTGAACCAGGCTGCGCAGAATGCCAATGACGGTATTTCCTTGTCGCAGACCGCGCAAGGCGCGCTGTCCCAGGTAACCAGCGACCTGCAAACGATGCGCAACCTGGCCGTGCAAGCCGCCAACGGAACCAACTCTTCCTCCGACCGCGCTTCCCTGCAGGCCAGCATCTCGCAACTGCAGGCAGATATCAGCAATATCGCCAGCAATACCCAGTACAACGGCCTGAACCTTCTGGATGGCACGCTCACCAATGTGCAATTCCAGGTCGGCGCCAACGCCAACCAGACCATTGATGCGTCCATTGGCTCCGCGGCAGCAAATGCCATGGGCAACTATCAGGTGAATGTGGTTGGGACCATGACGGCTGCTGCTACAGCAGCTTCTACTGCGACAACCAACGGAGTCGCCGCACAAACCCTGACCATCGCCGGCAACGGTGCGACTGCCACGGCTACTGTTGCTTCAAATGCGTCGGCCTACGCAATCGCGCAAGCGGTGAATACATCAACCGCCAGCGGCAACACCAACGTGACCGCAACTGCACTCACCACCGCCACCTTGGGTGGATTCACGGCCGGCGGCGCGGTGTCGTTCTCCCTTGCCGGAACCAACGGCACGGCCGTCAATATCGCCGCCACGATGACTTCTGCCACCGACGTCACCGGTCTGGCAGCCGCAATCAACGCCCAATCTTCGACAACCGGCATCACCGCTGTCGCCAACACCAACAACGGAACACTTTCGTTGACCCAGGCGCAGGGATATGACATCAGCCTGACCGGCTATACCAACGCAGGTTCTGCAGCGACACTGACCGGCTCCACCGGCGTTGCGGCCAACCTGACCAGCGGTGCTAACGACAACTCGACTGTGGGCGGGCAAGTGACCTTCAACGGCAGCAATGGTTACACTGTGACCACCACTGCAGCAGGCACCGTCGCCGCAGCAAGCAGTGCCGGTAGCCTGGTCGCCGTTTCCAGCATTGATGTGACCAAGATGACCAACGGCATCCCGGTTGGCGCAAACAGCGCACTGTCTGTGGTCGACTCGGCCATCAACTACGTCAACGGTCTGGACGCACAACTGGGCGCGTTGCAAAACCGCTTCACGAATGCGCAAAGCTCGCTGACCACCACGAGCACCAACCTGCAGGCAGCCCGCAGCCGGATTCAGGATACCGACTTCGCTGCGGAAACTGCTAACCTGACGCACAATCAGGTTCTGCAACAGGCCGGTACCGCAATGTTGGCGCAAGCAAATGCCATGCCCAATAGCGTGCTGACCCTGCTCAAGTAAGAGGACTAGCGTAAAATGAACCTGACCGGAAAATTCCGGTCAGGTTTTTGAACCAAGAGGAGAAGCAACATGCTTATCCAGAATGTAACAAGCAATCCAGCACCGATACCCGTAGCCAGTTTTGGCAATGCGGGTGCGTCGGCGATTGCCGTTTCCGCAGTGCCCAGCGATAGCTCTCCCGGCGCATCGCCGCAGACGCCCGTGCCGCCTGCCACCGGAACGCAAGCCGCGCAACAAACCAGCCCGCAAGCTGCCCAACCGACCAACGCTCAGGTACAAAGCGCTGTGGACAAGGCCAATCAGGCCATGCAGCAGGCGAATACCGGCGTGGAGTTCAGCATAGACCAAAGCTCCGACAGAACCCTGGTCAAAGTGGTCGATACCAAGACGGGAGAAACGATCAAGCAATTCCCTTCCAAGGAGATGCTTGCCATCAGCCAGTCTATCGATCAGTTCCAGAAGGGTTTACTGTTGAAGCAAAAGGCCTAGACAAGGAAGGGAGACCAATATGACTTCTACGGCAATTTCTTCTGCCGGGGTGACAACACCATCGATAGACGTGGCAAGCATCGTCAGTTCGTTGATGGCGGTTGAGCAGCAACCGATCACTGGGTTCAACAACCAGATCGCCACCGACAACGCCAAGATTTCCGCCTTAGGAACCATCCAGTCGGCGGTCTCGTCCTTGCAAACAGCGGTGCAGGGGCTCAACAGCCTGACTTTCAATTCTTTCTCGGCCACGTCGTCGAACAGCGCCGCTGTTTCTGCGACCGCATCCAGCATCGCCACGGCCGGAAGTTATGCGCTGACGGTCAGTCAATTGGCGCAGGCGCAAAGCTTGGTCGCCGCCGGACAAGCCAGCGCGACCACCGCCATCGGCAGTGGCGCCACCACAACACTGACTTTCGACTTCGGCACGATCTCGGGCGGCACGCTGTCCAATGGCACTTACAGCGGCGCCAGCTATACTTCCAGCGGCAACGCTACACAGACCGTTACCATCAATTCCAGCAACAACACACTGAGCGGCATACGCGATGCGATCAACGCCGCCAATATCGGCGTGACCGCCAGCATCATCAACGATGGCAGTTCCTCGCCTTACCGTCTGGTGCTGACTTCAAACAACACCGGCGTTGCCAGCAGCATGAAGATATCTGTTTCAGGGGATTCGGCCCTGAGCAGCCTGTTGTCGGAAGACCCTGCCGGGACGCAAAACATGACGCAGACCAGCGCTGCGCAGAATGCGAATTTCACCGTCAACGGGATTCCCATCAGCAAGGCCTCCAACAATGTCGGCGATGTTGTTTCCGGGGTCACGCTAAACCTGACCGGCACGAGTACGTCCCCGGTCAACCTGACCGTGGGCCCCAACACTTCGGCCGTCACGACGGCTATCAATGGCTTCGTGACCGCCTACAATGCCGCACTCAGCGCGATTCAAACGCAGACCAGCTACAACGCAAGCACTCAAGTCGCAGGCACGCTGCAAGGCGACGTTTCGCTCAGCATCCTGCAGTCCCAACTGGCTTCCATGCTGACCACAAACATGGGCAGCGGTTCGAGCGGTTACTCCAACCTGACGCAACTCGGGCTCGGCTTCCAGCAAAATGGCACCATTACTCTGAATACAACGACGCTTAACAACGCACTGAGTTCCAACTATCAGGCAGTAGCCAACTTGTTTGTTGCGGCCGGCACGGCGACTGACAACCTGGTGAACTACACCTCGGCCGGCAGTGCCACAAAGGCAGGCACATATGGAATCAACGTCACGCAGTTGGCGACGCAGGGCACTGCAACGGGCGGCACAGCGGCTGACCTGACCATCACCAGTGGCAGCAACGACAACCTGACGCTGACGATAGACGGAACCAGCACGTCGATAACCGTGCCTGCCGGCACCTATACTGCGTCCACGCTCGCCACACAGTTGCAGTCATTGATCAATGCTTCATCGCCAATTTCCGGCGCCGGCAAATCGGTTTCGGTCTCCCAAAACGCAGGCGTACTCACCGTCACCTCCGGCAGCTATGGCTCGACTTCCAGCATAGCACTGGGAGGGGATGCCGCCAGCACCCTGTTCGGCACGCCTATCCTGACGAATGGGCTGGATGTGGCAGGAACCATCAACGGCATGGCTGCCAGCGGGAGCGGCCAGTTGTTGTCGTCAACTGCCGGGGACAGCAACGGGCTCACCGTAGCAATTCAGGGCGGCTCAACCGGCAACCGCGGCACGATCAGTTATTCGCAGGGGCTATCCAGCCTCTTCGGCAGCCAGCTCACCGCAATGCTGAGCTCCAGTGGCCCGATGGCCAGCGAAACGACACAACTCAATTCCAACATCAGCGATCTGCAAAATCAGATCAGCGCGCTGAACGCGCGGATCGCGATTGATCAAACCAACCTGACCAACCAGTACGCCCAACTGGATGCGACGCTTGGTACCACGAATTCGCTTAGCAGCTACCTGACACAACAACTTGCACGACTCTAAGGAGTATATGATGACAGTCAAGAATGCACTCAAGGCTTATACCCATGTTGGCATTGAAACAAACATGGAAGCTGCTGATTCGCACAAGCTGATTGCAATGCTTTATCAGGGCGCCCTGCTGGCGATCGCGAATGCCAAAAATGGCATGCTGCGCAACGACATACCCGCAAAAGGCAAGGCAACATCCCATGCCATCCGAATCATCAATGAAGGTCTGAAAGCCAGCCTGGACAAGAACGTAGGAGGAGAGCTGGCGCAGAATCTGGACGCCTTGTACGACTACATGTGCCTGCGCTTGGCGGAAGCAAATTTGAAGAACGATATCGGAATGCTGGACGAGGTTTCGGGCCTGGTCAACGAAATCAAGGGCGCCTGGGACAGTATCCGCCCGGCGAATGATGTTCCTGTACCTGCAATGCAGCAGGCACCAGCGATGCACAAACAAGCCGCATTAGTTTACGGAAGGGGTTGATCAATGTCTTTATTGCTGGAAGATTATCAGCGTCTCTCGGGCATCACCGGGCAGATGCGCGAAGCTGCAGTCGGCGGGGAGTGGGATCGCCTGATCTCGCTGGAACAGGCGTGCAAGAGCAAATTCGAGGAAATCAAACCGAAAGATTTCGTCCCCACGGACCCGAGCGAACGAGCGCAGAAGGTGGTGCTGCTGAAGAAGATCCTGGCCGATGATGCCGACATACGCAGTCGCACCGAAAGTTGGATGGAACAATTGCAGCGCATCATACAGGCCGCGCGCAGCGAACAGCTCCTGAAGCAGACCTATCGGGCCAATTACTAGCCGGCATTGCAATGCATGCTGCCCGCCAACCTCATTTCCACGCTCAAGGCACTATCGGCCACCGATAAGCCGCTGATCACGGCGACGCCGGACAAAGGCGCCGCTGCCGATACCAGTCAATTTGAGTTGGGGCAGAAAGTGCAAGGCACGGTGCAGGCGCAAGTAGCGCCTAACGTGTTCAATGTCCGCGTTGCCACACAGTTGCTGCAAATGCAGCTCCCCGCGTTCATACGCTCTGGCGACATCATTACCTTGCAGGTGGTTTCCCTGCAACCGCGGCTGACGTTCACGCTCGCGGCCTCCTCCAACCCAGTCTCAACACCAGAGTCGCTCAGCGCCACGGCGCGCCTGCTTTCCTCGCTGTCGCAACAGCCTTTGGAGCGGAGTTATGTGCGTCCTATCCAGAGTTCTCCGCTGTGGACCGGCGAGAAAGTGCAACCCGACACGACGCAGCTTGCCGGAAAGCTGCACGAGGCCCTCAGCCAGAGCGGGCTGTTCTACGAATCTCATCAGGCGCAATGGATCGCCGGTGCCCGTCCCACAACGCAACTGTTGCTGGAACCGCAGAACCAGTTGCCGCAAGGTGCCAATGCAAAAGATACGGCAACTGCGAACGGCACGCTGTCTGCAGCTCTGGCCGAAAGCGGGCAGCGAACTGCAACAACCGGCATCCCCGGGCATCTGCAGACGCTGGTGCAGCAGCAGATGAGCGCGCTGGAAACCCATCAGGTGCTGTGGCAGGGGCAAGTATGGCAGGGCCAGGAAATGCGCTGGGAAGTCAGCGAGGAATCGCCGCACCGCAACGCGCAGGGTGTGGAAGAAGGACAATGGGTCACCCGGATCAATCTGGATTTGCCCAATCTGGGCGGCGTGTCTGCACGCCTGAGTTTCAACGGCAACGCGCTGAGCCTGTCGCTGGGCGCGGCAAACGCCCAGACCCGCGACAGAATGAGCAATGCCAGCTCACAACTGGTTGCCGCGCTTTCCGAACGCGGCATTCCGGTCGTGCATACGCAGATCACCCCAAATGAGCTCGCCGGATAAACCTCCGTCCAGGCAGATGGCGGTCGCCCTCGCCTATCGCAATGGCGACGCAGCCCCCAAAGTGGTTGCCAGCGGACGCGGCCTGATCGCACAGGCCATCATTGAGCGTGCCAGGGAGAACGGGGTCTTTGTACATGAATCCGAGGAGCTCGTCAGTATGTTGATGCAGGTGGAACTTGATCAGCATATCCCGCCGCAGCTCTATCTGGCGGTAGCCGAACTGCTGGCATGGCTATACCGTCTGGAGCGGGGAGAAATCGCCCCAATTCCCGGCACCGCTTTTCCTGCAAACCCGCTACAATCGTCAAAGGTCAAACCACGTTGACGTTATAGCCCCATGCGCACCAAAGAGATACCGCTGAAAATTGAGTTGTTCTCGAACGACGAGGGCAACGAATATCTCGTCAGCAACGCCAGGGAGATTCTCTCCATCCTGCAAACCGTCGTCCAGCGCAAATCGCGCGTCGCCTTGTATTACAACGAAGGCAACAGCATGGTGTTGACCTTGATTCTGGCGATTGATGAAAACGGGGTCTGGGTAGACGCCGCATCCAACCCGCTCGACAACCGGCACATCGAGCGCAGCAAGCGCGTCATCTTCGTCACGACGCACAACCAGGCCAAGGTGCAGTTTATCTCCGGCGACGTGGTACTCGGGACGTATGAAGGCGCGCCCGCGTTCAGCATGACCCTGCCGAAAAAGCTACTGCGACTACAGCGGCGCGATTATTACCGCCTTGTCACCCCCGAAACCAACGCCCTCAAATGCGTCATCCGCCCCGTCCCCGGCGAAACCAGTGTCCAGCACGAGGTTACGGTAATGGATATCAGCATCGGCGGCGTCGCCCTGGTCTGCGAGGCGAGCGGGGTAGAGTTGCGACCAGGCATGGTGTACGAACATTGCGAGATCGAGTTACCCGAAATCGGCAGGGTGAAAGCCTCCATCGAAGTGAAGAACGCCTTTGAAATCACCGACCACAACGGCAAAGTAAAACGTCGCGCGGGCTGCGTATTCGTCAAACCTGATGGCAGAACCACAATGCTGCTGCAGCGTTATGTCGCGCAAATGCAGCAAAGAATTGCCAGTATGGATATCTGATCCACTGTCGTGCAGGACAATACGAACATCGCGTTGCCCCCCGCGCCCGACAGGATGAAACTGGCAATCATGCAACCCTACTTGTTTCCGTACCTGGGCTACTGGCAACTGCTGGCTGCGGTAGACAAGCTTGTCCTGCTGGATGACGTGAACTACATCAACCGCGGATGGATCAATCGCAACCGCGTTGCGGTCAATGGGCGCCCTGCCTGGCTGACAGTCCCACTGCAGGGCGCAAGCCAGAACCGCCGGATCTGCGACATCGACATCGCTCCCGATCATGGATGGAAGGCAAGGATGACGCGCATGCTGTCAGAATCCTATGCACACGCACCCGAATCAGAAGCCACCTTGGCTTTGTTCGAACAATGGCTGACACAAGCCAATGGCAACCTCTCCACCGCACTGTACCTCAACTTGATCAAGGTGATGGCCGCGTTGGGCATCACAACAACCATCATTCCCAGCAGCCGCATCTATCCCAGACACGGCCTGAAGGGGCAAGATCGCATCTTGGACATCTGCAAATGCGAAGACGCTGCGATCTACGTAAATCCGCCCGGCGGGCGCGATCTTTACGACAAGGACATTTTCGGGAAGGCGGGAATCGAGTTGATGTTCCTGCAACCTGAACTGCACAAAGAGCGGCTGCGCTCGGGAACACATGACGGTACCGTGTTATCCGTCCTTGACGCGATGATGCACAATCCAATCTCGACACTCGCCGGTTCCGTTAAACATCACGGTTTGTGCACCGCCTGACTCCCCGCCGCATGCGGCGTCAACTCAGGACACTCCTTTCAGGATAGCCCCGTTCACCTGCTCCACGCTGGGAAAATCCCTGCAATACTGTTCGCGATGTACCGTCCTGACGTAGGCGCTCGGGTAGCAACGCTCAACAAAAGTCGGTTCGGATGCATTATCGAAACGCGTCGACATCGCCAGACGGAGGCGCCCCATCCTTCCCCTGTTTGAGCTTCTGTGCACGGTGAATGCAGACATGTAAATGACATCCCCGACGGCAACCTCCGCAGGCACGTAATCCTCGTCGCGGCAGCGCGGATCGGCGACTTCCCAGGTTGAATCAGTGTTCTCGATGGACGGCAGCAAACCAAGAAGGTGGCTTCCGGGAATGACTTCCAGCGGATAATTATCGCGGTCGACATCTACCAGCGGCAGCCATACCACGACGCCATCCAGACTTCCCTGCACGGAAGGAAAATCCTGATGGGGCACCAGACCGAAATAGCCATCCGGTATCTTGAGCTCCGCTGCCATGATATGCACAACTTGCCCGCCGGGAACGAATACGCCGCCCCAACCGAAATCCTCTGTCAGCACACGCTGTATCCTGCCCGAATGCATCAGGTTGAATGCCTCTATCTTGCGCCATAACGCTCCGGCCAGCTTGCGGTACCTCAGGATGTCCCGGTCGTGAAGCGTGCGCATGGCTGAAAAAATGTCCTCTCCGTAATCATCGATGCCAAGCTGGGCGAGCTGATCCCTGAAGCTCTGGTGCAAGCTCTCGCGAACGGCAATTACCTCATCCTTGTTCAGCAGCCCCCGTGCAAAATAAAACCCGTCTTTTTGAAACTGTTCCAGCGGCGTCAACGTAGACATGGTGCTCTCCTTGATAAATGCTCGCGAGTTGCGATGCGGGTTTCAGCGTATGGTTACGATGGACTTGGACGGATAGAGCGAGCATTTTTCGATGGACACCTCGTCGCGCGAAAACACCTCCTTGAAGGCGATTGCTTCGCCCGGCGATTCTTCCCAGGTCAGTTCGTCCATCAGCAGAATACTGCCGGAAATCAGATGCGGTTTGATCGCGGCCAGCGCCGCCTTGGTAGGTTCATATAGCGCCATGTCGAAATAGGCGAAAGCAACAATCGTTTCGGGATGATCCCTGAAATATTGCGGCGCCGTTCTGGTGACATCTCCATCGATCAGCTTGTGTCGTCCGCGCACATGGCCCAGCGCATTGCAGCCCTCATGTGTCTCCAGCAAATCTCGCAGATAGCGGACATAATCCTTGCCGGTACTGTATGAGTTCTCGTTCCAGACTTCGCTTTTCCTGTCGTGTGCGCTCAATGCGGTATAGCCGTCGAAGGTATCGAAACCAATGATGGAACGTTGCTTGTTGAATGGCTCGTGGATCGCCCGCAAATTCTCCAGCAGAACCATGTTCTGCCCCCACCATGTCCCGAACTCGATCAGGCATCCCGGAATCTGGCGGATGCGCTGATAGATATCGCTCATCACCAGGAACTTCACCAGCACCGAACTGCGCGTGTACATGCCAATGTTAAACAATCTGTCTTCAAGCGAAAGCGGGCTGTTCGCGAAGGCGTCCTGCAATCTTTCCCTGAAAGAAAGCTGTTCGGAAGATGCAGTGGTCTCGATCTGATACGAGGATTCCTGTTGCGGAGAAGATTTTTCCATGATTGCCATTCCATATTGTGAAATCTAAAATGTTACAGCCTGATATCCTCGCTCGGATCGGCAACCCATTCCGCAAGCCCGAATCCGCTGCGCCCGAATCCGTTGCCGTTGTAAAACATGTAGCGTTTGCCGGCAACGTCGATCACATTGGGATAACACTGCATCTCGCTTTCCCAATTTTCCATCGCCCCCTTCAGCACCAGGCTGTCATCCCTGCGCGTCCAGTCCGTCCCATTCGCAGACTCCGCATAGCCCAGCCGGTAGCTGCCACGACCGCCGCGAAAGTCCTTGCTGTTACGAAAGCAGTACCACATCTTGTAGACATCGCCGTCTTTCACCACGCAGGGGCGCGAGTACGCTTCCAGTTCATGATGCGGCTTGATACATACCTGCGGCGGCCTTACCCAGGCAATCCCGTCTGCGGAATGCGCGTACTTAATCACATACACCGGCTCGCACTTTCCATCGACCAGTTCCCACGAAGTGCCCGAAACGTACCACATCTTCCACAGACCGCGCTCCAGCATCACGGTAGGCGTGACTGCCATATAAGGCTCAGTCGGAATCCGATCCAGTACCGGCCCTTCGAAATCCCGATGGAATGTGACCCCGCCATCGTCACTGAAGATCAGCCCCGTTGTGTTGTGATAGGCACTGGTCACCCGCTGGTTCCAGCCGCTGTAATAGAAATATATCCTGCCCTCATGTTCGATAAGCGCGCTGGGCATCATGCCCTCATCGTCAAACGCCCCGATCCGTCCAAACGCAATAATCGGCCGGTCGTGAACATAGACGATCCTGGCAGGATCGTCCTTGTCCAGATCGACATAGGTCATGAAACTCTTGCCGTACTGGTTGCGTCCTGCAAAATACACGCGGATAAACCCGCCCATTTCGAACGCCGTCGGCACCTGCGCGTGCGAGTGCACCCACGGCGCATGCACTGCAGGGTCAAAGACCATACCTCGCTTTACCCACACCACGGCGACTCTCCCGCAATATCCATGCTTACTCCAAACCCAAGAGCCGACTGCTTCACACAGGGCTCGATAACAATCTCATTCCGCACTACGCAGCCAATCCTGCCAGATATTTCTGAGCGTGGACTCGAAATTCCGCGCGAATGCTTCAGTCTGCCATTGCGGCGTTTTAACCAGGTACTTGCCCAGGTTGGCGCGCAGATCGGCCAACTGAGCGGAATCCGCCGCCAGCAATGCCGCCGTGGCGATATAGTCTGCCGAGTCTTGCGCAATGAACCTGTCAAGCCCTGCACCGACCAACACTGCAGCGGTGCTCCTGCCACGCCATTCATTGCCTTCCATCGTAACCACGGGCACACCTTGCCAAAGCGCATTGATGGTCGTTGAGCCGCTGCTGTACGGAAAGGTATCAAGGGCAATATCAACCAATTCGTAACTTTTTTTCATCTGGTTGTAGTACGACATTCCTTCCAAGGTCAACCTCTCCGCTTCAATTCCGTGTCGGCCGAAAAATCCGGATACTCGTTCGCATTCGGACACCAGACGCAAGTTGTTCGATTTCAGGTACAGGCGTGAATGTGGAATTTTCCCGAGCAATTCCGCCCATACGGCGAGTACCTGTTCGTTGACCTTGAAGAAATCGCCAAAACAGCCAAACGTCACATATCCATTTCCTTCACAAGGAGGCGGCGGCACGGCAGGCGGCTCGCCCAGGTCCCAGGCACATATGGTTCCCGTTGGCATCCTGAACACCTTCTCCACGAACAGGTTTTCTTCGCCAGCGCGTACGCAATAATCGTCTGCTATCGCATAGTTGTACGCTTTCGCTCCTACTGTGCAGGGAAGGTTGTACCAATTGACCTGGATGGGTGCCGGTTGCCTGAGGAGGGTCTCAAAATAGTTCGGCGTACGGATTCTGCCGTTGATATCCAGCATGATATCGATCTCGTCCTCACGGACGAGAGAGAACAGCTTCTCTCCCGAAAACTGCCTGATGTCGCGGTAATGATCGACCATGGAGCGAATTTCGTCTTCGCCCGCACCGAAGTTATAACAGTACAACTCCAGTCGACTGTGGTCGTATAACCTGAAAAATGGGTAGAGCGTGTACCGGCTGATGACGCTGGCGAAGTAATCCCCGATTATCCCTACCCGGAGTCGCCTGTCTGGGTTGCGGTCATTCCGGAACGCGCCGGGCCGCGGCAGCAACTCCTCATGAGCATGGAATTTGTACCATTCCCTGCTCTCCAGATAATAATCCAGGGCAGTATGCTGTTTGCCGGCGAGATAGCATTTGAGCAGGAAATTGTGGTTGTCCACAGAATTGTCCCCGGACAATTCTTCGCGCACTCTTGCTTCGGCAAGATCGATCAATCCGGCGTTGAATAATTCATCCCTGGCCGCATCGCAATGCTGCAGATTATCAAAAGCCACTTTCATCAGCGCGTTCGCAAACTCATGCTGCGGAGACTGCGCCAACAGCTTGTTCAGGTAGGGCAACGCCTTGTCGCTCCGGCCCTGCTCGATCTTGATCTTGGCAAGAATGGCCAGCACGTTGTCATCATCTGGCATCAACGGGAAAGCGTTATTCATGCTTTCCAGCGCGCGATCCAGATCGTCCAGCCGGTAATGGATTATCGCGAGATGCACATGTGCAGCCACGTTGCTTTGCCCGAGCGCTATGGCCGCACTGCAATAAGGCAGGGCTTCCTGCGTCCTCCCCATTTCAAGAAGCAATACGGACATATTATAGTGCGCATGCGCTGAGTCGGGATTCATCTCAAGGGCACGCCGGAAATATTCGAGCGCTTGCGCATGCTGGCCGAGCGGTATCAGGACTGCGCCAAGCTCGTTGAGTGTTTCGGTCGAATCAGGCCGGAATGACAGTGCGATCCGGAAGAAGTGCTCCGCGTGTGCATACTGGCCCAGTTGTCTGGCTGCCTTGCCCACCAGTTGTACTGCATCGTAATTTTCCGGGTCAAGCTGCAATATCCTTTGGCAAGCGGCAATAGCTTCCTGCAGCCGTCCCTGCCGATGAAGTTGAATCGCCTCGCCCAATTCCATGATGACCTCGACTCTCGTCTGCCCTTGTTCAGAATTTCATCTTCGTGCTCGGGATAGCGAGCTTCTCTGCCGGGTTTCCTTTGTACACCCCCCACGCCTCGGTATCCTTCATTACTGCGGCCGCCATGGCGACGAAACTTCCTTCGGCGATATTCAAGGCATTGCGCAACGTCGAATTCACACCGAAAAAGCTGTACGCACCTATGTCGCAATGCCCGGACATCACGACATGAGAGGTAAACGTCACGTGATCGCGGATGACGCCGTGATGCCCGATGTGGTTGCCGCTCCACAGTACAACGTTGTTGCCTATTCTGGTGAAGGGCTGAATGGTGTTGTCTTCCAGAATAAAACAGTTGTCGCCGATCTCATTATCGAACCTTGTGGCCCTGCTGCTCACATAGCTGATGCAACGATATCCCCTGGCCTTAATTTCCAGGTAGATCGCCTCGCGGTCGCGGTTCATGTTCTTCGGCGACATGGGCGCGAAAAAAAAGAAGTCGCCCGGCGGATAGGCGGAATCAACCTCCTCAAAGGCCACCACCGGCAGGTCGAGAAACCTTCCACTCTCCGGCAAATAGTCCCGATGCACGCTGAATGCGACGACCTCGTCATCCGAATCGTGCGTCAGGTAATAATGCGCGAGTTCCGCATAATCCTTCAAACCAAAAATAACAACTTTGCGCATTTCTTCACCTCCCCCTACTTTTCAGTGCCCGCTGTCGGGGCCTAATCCTTCACCACATATGCCGTCGGCATCCAGCCATTCGGAAAAGCACGGATTACCGCATGCGGCAGGACCTCGCGCACTGCACGCGTCTCACCCGGGGCGATATCCAGATTGTACTGATCGAAGATGACAATGCCGCCAGGCGTCATGCGCTCCCAGAAATAAGGCAAGCTGTTTCTGACAACCTTGTAGATCCCGATATCGAACACCACCAGCTTGAATTGCAAATGCGCATGTTCTCCGAAAAAAGCGCCCACCGCGTTCGATGTCATGTCCATGTCATGCACTTTGAGAATATGTTCGAGCTGCTGCGCCTTGATCAGCGTCTCCACTCTGGATTTCGATTCGCTGTAGGCTCCCTCGATGAGATGTTTTTTATCTTCCTCGGAAACGTTGCGTTCACCCTGAAACCAGTCGAAACCGTGT
>CAVRYQ010000133.1:0-19009 GCA_963725375.1 uncultured Pseudomonadota bacterium
AAAGCCAGACCCGTGGCACACGACGACATTCCGGTTCCCCCGCCTGCAGCCGAACCCGTGCCGCAAGACGCTGCCCTCGCGGAGAGTTCCCCCGTTGCCGCGAGCGAACCTGTCGTCGCCAGCGCCCCGGCCGGAACCGCAACGCTTGCCCATGACAGCGACAAGCCCGCGGAGCGCCCGCCTTTACCCATGCACGCCCGTCTCACCTTTGCCATCAACAAGGGCACCAGCGGCTTCCGCATCGGCGAAGCGATACATACGCTGGATATCGACGACGGCCATTATGTGTTACAAGCCACGACCTCCACCATTGGCATCGCTAAACTGTTCAAGCGTTATGAACTCGACCAGCACAGCAGCGGTCGCTACGGCAAGGAGGGCCTGGAACCGGAGATGTTCGCGGAGGAACGCAATGAAAGGCAGGGCACCCAACACAACGCGGTGGAATTCAACCACTCCCTGCAGCGCGCCCACTTCTCGAACGGCAACGATGTCGCGCTGCCGCCCGAAACACAGGACATCCTGAGCATCATGTACCAGTTCCCCCCGCTGGCGCATACGGAAATCGCCGCCGTTTCGGTGTGCAACGGGAAGAAGATCGAACACTACCAGTTCGCGGTCAGCGTCGACGAAACCATCGACACCCCCCTGGGGAAATTGCTGACCGTGCATCTGCACAAGATGCATGCTGCAAACGAAGAAGGGCTGGATATCTGGCTGGCGCGGGAATACCGTTTATTCCCGGTAAAAATGAGTTTCACGGAGCGTAACGGTGAAGTTTCCGGCGAGGCTGTCATTATCGACATCCGCGTGTCGAAAGAAGAAGGAGTAAGAGAAGATGCTGCTAACTGAATACCGCCTCGACCTGGTCATCCAGGCGCTGCGCATTGCCCTGAAAATGGAACATCCGGCGGACGCCGTGCTGCGCCATTTTTTCCAGGCCGAACGCATCGGCTCCAACGAACGCTCCCTCGTGGCCGAAACCCTGTTTGGCGTCCTGCGCCACCGCCTGCTACTCGAATACGGCTGCACGCTCAACAAGGGGCAGGCTACCGCGCGCCGCATGGCGCTGGCCTACTGGGTCAAATTTGGCGGGTACAACCTGCGCGAGCTTGAACCCTTGCTCAAGGTAAAGGAAGCGGAATGGCTGGGCAGCGTAAAAAGCGTCAACGTGAACGATCTGCCGCTTTCCATCCAGGCCGAGCTGCCGGAATGGATCATTGAAAAATTGCGAGCTCAACACAGCGATGGCGAAATCCTTGAACTGGGGCGCGCCATGCAGCAACCGGCACCGCTGGACCTGCGCGTGAACAGCCTGCTGGCAAACCGCGATGAAGTGCTGCAGGCACTGCAGGCCGAAGGGCAGGATGCCCAGGCCACGCCCTATTCGCCCATGGGCATCCGCCTCAGGTATAAACCTGCGCTGAACAAGCACGCGCTGTTCCTGAGCGGCAAGTTCGAGGTGCAGGACGAAGGCAGCCAGTTGCTGGGGTTGCTGCTCGCACCGAAACGCAATGACATGGTGGTGGACTTTTGCGCCGGAGCGGGCGGCAAGACGCTGATGCTGGGTGCGATGATGAATTCGCAGGGTCGGCTCGTATGCATGGGACGTTTCCGAAAAGCGCCTCACCAACCTGAAACCGCGCCTGAAGCGCTCCGGCCTGTCCAACGTGCAGCCCCAGCTCATCGCGCACGAGAATGACAGCAAGGTCAAACGCCTTGCGGGCAAGATCGACCGCGTGCTGGTGGACGCGCCCTGCAGCGGACTCGGCACACTGCGCCGCAACCCCGACCTGAAATTCCGCCAGTCGGCGCAAAGCGTGGCCGAGCTGAATGTAAAGCAGGCAGCGATCCTGGATTCTGCCGCCCGGCTGCTGAAGCAGGGCGGACGCCTGATCTATGCTACCTGCAGCCTGTTGCACGAGGAAAACCAGGGCATCGTGCAGGCATTCCTCGCCGCACATCCCGATTTCGTCCTGCTGCCCGCAGGCGAAGTGCTGCGGCAACAGCACATCGGGCTGGCGATGGGCGACTATCTGCAGCTCACGCCGCAGCAGCACAACACTGACGGCTTCTTTGCCGCCTTAATGGAACGAAAAGGTACATGAAATGCTGCGTCGCCCAAGCTCACCATGATTTAATCTGCAAAATAATCAGCGGGTAAGGTGCGAAACACAAGGAATCCGTCAAGACTGAATCCCTCCAGCCGAAGGCGGATATGCGCGCGGAAAGGAATCGGACAGGCTGACCGTGAAAAATAAGGTACAGTTCGATATCGATCTCGCGTTGACTCGAAATGGCAGGACTGAGACTTTCCGGCCAGATGCTGAAGCTGGCTGCCTATAACTTCGGAAAATGATGGTTATGAATGTCTTCCCGAACCTGTCCGACTGGTCTCTGAGCAGAAAGCTCGTTTTCCTGATCATGCTGAGCAGCACGATCTGCCTGCTGCTCGGCTTTTCCGCGCTGTTCGCCAGTTCGCTGCGGAGCAGCCAGAAAGAGTCACTGCAACAACTCTCCGGCATCTCCGAAATCCTGGACGAAAATGCCCAGGCCGCGCTGGTGTTCAATGACCACAAAGAAGCCAGGCGCATGCTCGAATCCCTGCAAGGCCATCGCGAAATCGACTCGGCATGGCTGCTGAATGCCGACGGCAGCGTGCTCGCGGCGTGGACCCGGCATGGCGCACTCAGGCCGATTCCAGCCGACTACCGGGTCGATGCCCTGAAGACGCGCTCCGAACTCTGGTCGAGAAGTGCCGATCTCTATCGCCCCATCACGCGAGGGACGGAACGAATCGGATACCTGCTGTTGCATGCGGATCTCACGGCAAGCTGGAACACTCACCTGAACGATCTCGAAACCGGATTGATCGTGGCCGCCATGTCGTTGCTGGTGATCTACGTTCTGGCGATCCGCCTGCAGGGCGTCATTTCCCAGCCGATCCGGAATGTCGCCGAGACCGCGCGCACGATAGCCAGCGAAAAGACCTACGAACTCCGCGTACCTCAGCACACGAACGACGAGATCGGTGAGCTGATCATGGCGTTCAACCACATGCTTAGCGAGATCCAGGAACGCGACGAGAGCCTGCTCCGCCACCAGGACCGGCTCGAAAGGGAGGTGGGCAAGCGCACTGCGGAATTGGCCAAGACCCATGACAACCTGGCGCTGGCGGCAAAGATATCCAGCCTGGGATACTGGGAATACAACGTACTCACCAGCGAGTTCACCTTCAATGACCAATACTATTCGCTGCATTCGACCACCGCTCATGAAGTCGGTGGATACCGCATGTCATATGGAGAGTTCGCGCAGCGCTTCGTACATCCGGACGATGCACACAGGATCAGCGACCATATACAGTTGGAGCTCGATTCCAGGGAAGCCGATTTCGTGGTTGAAACGGAGGTGCGCACCGTGAATGCGGACGGCGGCATCCGCTGGATGCGCATCCGCTTCAAATCGCTGAACGACGCACAGGGTTTCAAATTCAAGATAACCGGGGTCAGTCAGGACATCACCGAAAAGAAATGTTCGGAAGAAACGATATGGAAGCAGGCCAACTTCGATCCGCTGACCGCGCTGCCCAATCGCCGCATGTTCCAGGACCGGCTCGAGCATGAGATCAGGAAATCCAGTCGCGACGGCTTGCCGCTGGCGCTGATGTTCATCGATCTGGACAAATTCAAGGAAGTCAACGACACCCTGGGCCACGACAAGGGCGACATCCTGCTGACCCAGGCAGCGCAACGCATCGCCGCATGCGTGCGCGACTCGGACACGGTCGCCAGGCTGGGCGGGGATGAATTCACCGTCATCCTGTCCGAACTGGACGGCCCGAGTTGCATCGAGCGCATCGCGCAGGACATCGTGGATACGCTGGTCGCCCCATTCAGGATCGGCGAAGATACTGCCTATGTCTCCGCCAGTATCGGCATCACGCTCTTCCCCGATGACGCCCCCAACCTAGACATACTCATGAGCAACGCGGATCAGGCCATGTATGCATCCAAGAGCGCAGGACGCAATCGTTACAGCTATTTCACCCCCGGACTGCAGGAAGCCGCGTTGAAACGCATGCACCTTATCAACGATCTGCGCGGGGCCCTCGCCGACAACCAATTCCGCCTGCATTATCATCCGGTCGTGGAAATGGCGAGCGGAAAAATCCACAAGGCCGAGGCACTCATACGCTGGCAGCACCCCACGCGCGGACTGATCAGTCCTGCAGAATTCGTCACGCTGGCGGAAGAGTCCGGCATGATCATCGAGATCGGCGACTGGGTATTCAGGGAGGCCGCCATTCAAGTAAGACATCTGCGCACCACCTATCATCCCGAATTCCAGATCAGCGTGAACAAGTCACCGGTCCAGTTCCGCAACGACGACCGCTACTTCCATGAATGGCTACCGCATTTGCAGAAACTGGGGTTGCCCGGCGAGTGCATAGCGATAGAGATCACAGAAGGACTGCTGCTGGATGCCACGGATGAAGTACAGGCAAAATTGCTCGACTTGCGCGATGCCGGCATCCAGGTCGCGCTAGACGATTTCGGCACGGGCTATTCCTCGCTGTCCTATCTCAAGAAATTCGACATCGATTACATCAAGATCGACCGCAGCTTCGTGCGCAACCTGAGCGCCACCTCGGATGACATGGCATTGTGCGAGGCCATCATCGTCATGGCGCACAAGCTCGGACTGAAAGTGGTTGCCGAGGGCATAGAGACCGCAGCCCAGCGCCACCTGCTGACTGCGGCGGGATGCGATTACGGGCAGGGCCATTTCTTTTCCAACCCGCTCCCCTTGCACGAGTTCGAGGTCATGCTCAGGAACACTGCCTGTTGCGCCTAGCCGCTACGGCCGCCGCCGCAACATACATCGCCGCCCACTCCAGCCCCGACCTGCACGACGCTAAGCCCGCGCCACCACCCTGGCAGGTGCAGCGCACTGGAAGCCGGCCGAGCCTTCCGATTCACCCGGTCGCGCCTGGCCCTGTCATTACCCGGCTGCGGCATCTTTCTGTTTCCTTTTTCCGCACCACCCGCGCATCCCATTCTGGAATTTTTCACGCTCTTCCGCCGTCATGTTTTCCAGACGCTGCTGATGCCATTTGCCATGCCTGCCGCAGTGCCCGCGGAATCCGCCAAACAGAATCTTGCTCAGCAGCAGCACCCCCATCGCCTGCAGATAGCTGATCTCTTTCACGCCGAAGAACAATTCCGGCAGCAACCAGTTCCACAGCGCCATTACCACACATCCCAACCCGGCAACGCCCGCCACTACCAACAAACCTATCTTCCAGCATTTTGCCCTGCAGCCCATTTTTGTTCTCCTTAATGGTTAATGATATTCAAAATTTCAATCAAGCCGATGATGGCAAGGCGGTGTCAACTCCACCCAACCAAGGGTTGGTCGCGGATTGGCTGCCTTTGGTGCATCAGTGGATTTTTATAATTCGTCATAAATTGTTTGCAGCCGCGCCCGCAGATGCAGCACTGCATAACGCTTGCGCGCCAGCAGCGTGTTCATCGCCACCTTTTTTTCGGCTGCCATTTCCTTGAAGCTGCGCCCATCCAGTTCATGGGCGATGAATACGTCGCGCTGTTCTGCAGGCAGCTCTTCGAGCGCTGCAAACAACTCCTCCAGTAGCACCGACCGCGCATAGGCCGCTTCCGGGCCGGCATCCGCGGATGGCAACACATCTTCCAGCCAGTGTCCGCCCTCGTCCTCACTCGCCACTTCCGGCAGCGCCACCTCACGCTTCTTGCGGAAGCGATCGATGATGCGGTTGCGCGCCACCCGAAACAGCCACGCACCGACCTGCTCTATCGGCTCCGGCAGCCGGTAAGCCTCGATGTACTCGAAGAAAACGTCCTGCAGGATGTCCTCTGCCTCGTTCGCATCGGGCACGCGGCGCCGGATGAAATTCCGCAGCCGCCCCCGCTCCTGCGAGATCGTTTCGGTAATGCGTTTGTCCTGTTCGGCCATCAGCGCATTCGCAGTCAGTGTCGTTTCCATGCCCGTGAAGACGGCTCAAGAATGGAAATATTGTGGGGATGCGGAAAGATCCCCGGGATATGCGGTGGTTCGGAATCTGACGCCGGTCCGATTTGCGTGAACGCGTGCAAATCCAAACAAGATATTTACAACTCTATGCTCCGGTAAACGACCTCGACCACCACCAGCTCTTCGACGCCGTCGGGGAGCTGCAACATCACGGCATCGTCCGCTCGCGCCTTGAGCAGCGTGCGGGCCAGCGGCGATACCCAACTGATGCGTCCGCTGCCCGCATCCGCCTCGTCGATGCCGACGATGCTGTAGGTTCGTTCCTTGCCATCGCCGTGGCATACCGTGACCGTCGCGCCAAAAAAAACCTGCTCGCAACCCCGGCGTTGCGCCGGGTCGATCACCTCCGAATTTTCCAGGCGCTTGGCGAGGAAACGCAACCGCCGGTCGATCTCGCGCAAGCGCTTCTTGCCGTAGATGTAATCACCGTTCTCGGAACGGTCGCCGTTGGACGCCGCCCACGACACGGTCTGCACCAGCGCCGGACGCTCCACATCCAGCAGTTGCATGTACTCCTCTTTCAGGCGCCGATAGCCTGCCGGGGTAATGTAGTTTTTCGTGCCGACAGGGATGGCAGGCAACGCCGATGGTTCGTCGTCGTCTTCATCTTCGGCTTCGCGGGTAAATGCTTTGCTCATGGTCGTTACATAACACGTTTGGAAAAGCGGTTCAAATGTTAACTGAAAAGCACCCTAATACCGGCACGGATATTTCTGCACGCAGGGCTGCAACTTCCATTGCGATTGCGTCCCGGGCATGCCGTTCGACACTTAGGGGATAAAAAGTTTGCGACTCAACATCAGCTTCATGGACTCCGGTTGCTGCCACCCATGATTTCCGCTCCGCAAGACCCCTTCTTTTTTCGAATGCCCCCCTTTAATTATTGATCCTGATATGCGTCAATGCACTGCCGTGCGCGCTGTCGCAATATGCGAGCAAAAGACTCGGTTTCCACGGCCACAATAGTCTCGAGGTATTTTGGTTTCTTTTACGCATGCACTGTGAGGGAGATGCACCATGACCAGCAGCAATCAATACATTTACGATTTTGAAAAAGGCGATGGCAAGAACAAGATGCTGCTTGGCGGCAAGGGCGCGAACCTGTGCGAAATGACGCAGATCGGCCTGAACGTACCGCCCGGCTTCACCATCACCACCGACGCCTGCAATGCCTACCTGGAAAAGAACCAGCTCCCGGCCGGATTGATGGATTCAGTCAAAACGCACATGCAGGCGCTGGAGAAAAAGACCGGCAAGGGTTTCGGCAGCGCCGAAAATCCCTTGCTCATCTCGGTGCGCTCGGGCTCGTCGATGTCCATGCCCGGCATGATGGACACCATCCTGAACCTCGGCCTCAACGAAACCTCGCTCAAGGGACTGATCAAGCAGACCGGCAACGAGCGTTTCGCCTACGATACCTATCGCCGCTTTATCCAGCTGTTTGGCAAGATCGCGCTCGGCATCGGTGACGAGCATTTTGACCAGAGCATGGCCGCGATCAAGCGCAAATACGGCGCGCCGCAGGACTTGGACCTGAATGTCGACCATCTCAGGGAATTGGCGAAGGAATTCCTCGCCATCGTGGAGCGCCACTGCGGCAAACCCTTCCCGCGAGACCCGTACGAGCAACTGGAGATCGCCGTGGGCGCCGTGTTCGGGTCATGGATGGGCAAGCGCGCCGTGGATTACCGCAGGCAATTCAGGATCACCAAAGACCAGGCCAGCGGCACAGCGGTAAATATCTGCACCATGGTGTTTGGCAACATGGGCAACGATTCCGGCACCGGCGTAGGCTTCACGCGCAATCCCGGCACCGGCGAGAATGTGATCTACGGCGAATACCTGACCAACGCGCAGGGCGAGGATGTGGTGGCGGGCATCCGCACCCCCAAGGCCATCGCCGAGATGGAACTGGAAATGCCGGACATCTACCGGCAACTGATCACGCTGCGCAACCGCCTGGAGTCGCACTATCACGAAGTGCAGGATTTCGAATTCACCATCGAGAAGGGCGTCCTTTACTGCCTGCAGACGCGCAACGGCAAGATGAACGCGCGCGCCATGGTGCGCACTTCGGTTGAATTGTTCAACGAGGGACTGATCAGCAGGGAACGCGCGCTGTTGCGCATCGAACCGGCCATACTGGAGCAGTTGCTGGTGCCGCAACTGGCACCGAACTTCCATGGCAAGTCACTGGCGCAAGGCCTGCCCGCCTCGCCCGGTGCAGCATCCGGCAAGATCGTGTTCGATGCCGATACGGCGGAATCACGCGGTCGCGCCGGCGAAAAAATCATCCTGGTGCGCGAGGAAACCAAGCCGGAAGACATCCACGGCTTCTTCCAGGCGCAGGGCATATTGACCAGCCGCGGCGGCAAGACTTCGCACGCTGCGGTGGTGGCGCGCGGCATGGGCAAGCCCTGCGTCTCGGGTTGCGAGCAGATCATCATCAATGACGTGCTGCGCAGTGCGCAGATCGGCGACACCGTCCTGCAGGAAGGCGACATCATCACGATCAACGGCGGCACCGGCCATGTGTATGCGGGCGAGGTGCCGACGGTGGAAGCGGAATTTTCCGAGGAGCTGGCCACGCTGCTGTCCTGGGCGGACCAGGTATCGCGGCTCAAGGTCATGGCGAATGCCGATACGCCGGGCGATGCGCAGCGCGCACGCGAATTCGGTGCGATGGGCATCGGACTGTGCCGCACCGAGCGCATGTTCAACAGCACCGACCGCTTGCCCATCGTGCAGGAAATGATCCTGGCCGAAACGACCGAAGCCCGCCAGGCGGCGCTCGACCGCCTGCTGCCGATACAGCGCGCCGACTTCAAGGGTATCTTCAAGGCCATGAAGGGGCTGCCCGTCACCGTGCGCCTGCTCGATCCGCCGATGCACGAGTTCCTGCCCACAGCCGCGCAACTCGAACTGGAAATTGCGCACCTGCACCAGTTGCGCGACACCATCAACGGCCTGGAAGAGCTGCCGGATACGCTGAAGCTGCTCAACCCGAAGCTGTACCAGCAATATGCAGACGGACTGACCAAACTCATGGGCGGACTGGCAGACTTCAAGGAATCGCACCTGGAGGAGGATGTGATCAGCAAGAAGGAGGTGATCCTGAAAAAGGTCAGGGCGCTGGCCGAGGTCAACCCCATGCTGGGCCATCGCGGCGTGCGCCTGGGCATCACCTATCCCGAGATCTATTCGATGCAGATACGCGCCGTGCTCGAGGCCGCCGCACTGTGCGCCAGGGAAGGCGTCGAGATCTATCCCGAGATCATGGTGCCCCAAGTGGCGACCGTCGAGGAACTCAAGCGCATCCACAGCTATGTGCAGCGCATCCATGCCGAAGTGAACGCGACGCACGGCATCAACGTGCAATTCAAGTTCGGCTCCATGCTGGAAGTAGTACGGGCCTGCATGCGTGCCGGGCGCATGGCGGAGACCGCCGAGTTCTTTTCGTTCGGCACCAACGACCTCACCCAGGCCACCTTCTCGTTCAGCCGCGAGGATGCGGAAAACAAGTTCCTCCCTGCCTACAACGAGACGGGCATCCTGGAAGACAATCCGTTCGAGGTGCTGGACATCAAGGGCGTGGGACAACTGATGAAGATGGCTGTAACCCGGGGCCGCGAAACCAACCCGGACCTGAAAGTCGGCATCTGCGGCGAGCACGGCGGACATCCCGGCTCCATCCGCTTCTGCCACTATGCCGGACTCAACTACGTCTCCTGTTCCGGCCCGCGCGTGCCCATCGCGCGCCTAGCGGCGGCACAGGCCAAGTTGCTGGAAGCGGAATACCGGGAACCGAACTGAGTCGGGCAGTCCGCGGGTTTTCGCATTGCCATCTCCGGCCAACCGGAGATGGCAATGCGACTCCCTAAGCGTTCAGCTCATCCTTGAGCGCTTTGTGGTCCAGTTCTTTTTCCCACTTGGACACGACGATAGTGGCAATGCCGTTGCCGACGAAGTTGGTCAGTGCGCGCGCTTCGGACATGAAGCGATCGACACCGAGTATCAACGCCAGCCCGGCCACCGGGATCGACGGCACCACCGCCAGTGTCGCCGCCAGCGTGATGAAGCCCGCGCCGGTGACGCCGGAGGCGCCTTTTGAAGTCAGCATGGCGACGCCGAGGATGGATAGCTGTTGTGTCAGCGTCAGGTCGATATTGAGCGCCTGGGCAACGAACAGCGCCGCCATGGTCAGGTAAATATTTGTGCCGTCAAGATTGAACGAATAGCCCGAGGGTACGACCAGCCCCACCACCGATTTCGAGCAGCCCAGCCGCTCCAGCTTTTCCATCAGCGGCACCAGTGCGGACTCGGATGACGACGTGCCGAGCACGGTCAGCAGTTCTTCCTTGATGTAATAAATGAAACGGAAGATATTGAAGCCCACCAGCAAGGCGATAATGCCGAGCACGATGATGATGAACAGCAGACAGGTCAGGTAGAAGCTGCCCATCAATGCCGCCAGCGGCTTCAGCGCGCCTATGCCGTATTTGCCGATCGTGAACGCCATCGCGCCACCAGCGCCCAGCGGCGCCGCTTTCATGATGGTGTTCATCATGGCAAAGAAGATATGCGAACACTCCTCGATGAAATGGTGGACCTGCTGGCCGGTCTTGCCCATATGCATCATCGCGTAGCCGAACAGGATAGCGACCAGCAACACCTGCAGCAGATCGCCGGAACCGGTGAAGGCGTCGGTAAAGGTCTTGGGGATGATATGGAGGATGAAGTCCACCGAACTTTGCTGCGAGGCCACCTTGGCATAATTGGCCACGGCCTTGGCATCGAGCGTCGCCGGATCAACGTTGAAGCCGGCACCGGGCCGCAGGAAGTTCATCACCGTCAAACCGATGGCCAACGCAATCGTTGATACCACTTCGAAATAGAGCAGCGCCTTGCCGCCGACGCGGCCGACTTTCTTCATGTCGCCGGCGCCCGCAATGCCGAGCACCACCGTGCAGAAGATCACCGGGCTGATCAGCATCTTGACCAGTCCAATGAAGCCATCGCCCAGAGGTTTCAGTGTCACCGCAGTGGCGGGAGCGAGATAGCCCAGCGTGCCCCCGGCAAGAATGGCCAGCAGAACCCAGAAATACAAATGACCGGTCAAACGTTTCATATTTTCTCCCTTGGGTGGCCTGCGCAGCCCCCGGATTTGCTGTTATTGACCAAAAGAACGCCCAGTATTCCGTTTTACGGAAGCAAAGGCAATCTTGACTTTCGTTTTGCAGTTGGAACGGGTCGGGCGAGAGGGGAAACCGGCGCGTTCTTCGGGCTTCCGGTCACGCCGGAGACAGTCGCGCGGCAACAGGGGCTTCGCGGATCGGCAGGTTGATGAGGGCGGCAAACGTGGCGAGCGCCATATCCGCGTACCACATCCAGCCATAGTCGCCAAACCGGCTGATCGTCAGCCCGCCCAGGTATGCGCCAAAAAAACCGCCGATCTGGTGGCTCAACAACGTGAGTCCGAACAACGTCGCCAGATAGCGGAATCCGAACAATTTCCTCACGATGGCCGCGGTCGGCGGCACTGTCGCCAGCCAGGTGAAGCCCAGGCCGGCCGCGAACAGGTAGAAGTTCAATTCGGTGCGCGGAAGCAGCAGGTAGATTCCGATCAGTGCGACGCGCGAAGCGTACATTGCCGCCAGGATGTATTTGCTGCGGTACCGCGCAATGCACCAGCCTGCGCAGAGGCTGCCGAAAATGTTGGCGAGGCCGATGATGGCGAGAGACCAGCTTGCCACCGCGGGCGGCAGCCCGCACAGATGCACTTCGCCGGGCAAATGCGTGACCAGGAAGGCGATATGGAATCCACAGGTGAAAAAGCCGGCATGCAACAGCAGATAGCTGCGATCCCGCATGGCCGCGCGGATCGCCTTCAGCACGCCATGATCCGTATCCGTGTGTGCGACCGGCTTGTCCTGTTGCGCGGTCAGCTTGCCCACCAGTGGAAGCGCGGCCAGGATCATCAGCGCCATCGTCCACATCGCGCCCATCCAGCCCGCCGCCTGGATCAGCTTTTGCAGGATGGGCGCAAAGACGAACTGTCCGAATGAACCGCCAGCATTGATGACGCCCGAAGCCGATCCCTGCGCCTCGGCGGGCAGGCGCCGTGCCACGGCGCCGATCAACACGGAAAAACTGCCTGCACCCGCGCCTATAGCGGACAGCAGGCCGAGCGTCGCGGTCAGTCCGTAACCGGAATGCACGAACGGGGTAACGGCAGAACCCAAAGCGAGCAGCAGGAGTCCGCCGATCAGCACCGCGCGCGGGCCGAAATGGTCGGCGACCGCACCTGCGACAGGCTGGATTGCCCCCCAGGCAAACTGCCCGACAGCCAGAGCCAGACTGATCGTGGCGATGTCCAGCCCGGTCGACGCACCGATCGGTCCGATAAACAACCCCAGGGACTGGCGCGCCCCCATGGTCACCATCAGTATGCCGGCGGCGGCCAGCGTCGTGGTCAGCGCGTCGGGGTGGCGAAGTGAACGTAACATGGGATTTTCCGAAACATGTGATTTCCGATGACTGTCGTCGCACTATACCAAACCAGATTGCCCGTCCCGGTCTCGCGCAAGTGTATGCCCCTGCTGCAGGGACTGTAGTGGCCTGCTTGCCTCCCGCAACCAAACATCGGCAGGCTAGGCCATCAAGGCCACGCTCTTGACCTGGGCGAATACGGTCATGCCTGCCGACAGGTTCAGTTGATCGCGCGAACGGCGCGTGATGCGCGACAGCAACATTTGCGCATCGCCTATCGCAATGCTCAGGATTATTTTATCCGGCCCCTCATCGCGAATATCCCGGATCACGCCCTCGATCACATTGGTGATGCTGGAATCGTGCGGTCTTTGCATGGCGATGCTGACGTCGCGCGCCAGTACACGGGCGCGCATTTGACTGCCGATCACCTGTTCCACCTTGCTCACCCACAGGTTGCCGCCGGGAAAGTCCAGGCGGGTCAGGTGATAGGGATCGTCATGCTGCGCCACGACCGCCTCGATCACCGCCCCCGCATCGCCGAAATGCGCGGTCGGCAGATCGAGCCGCACCAGCATCTCGCCGAGTGCCCCGCTGGCGATCACGCGGCCCTGATCGAGCAGCACCAGATGATCGGCCAGCCGTGCCACTTCATCCATGGCGTGGCTGACATAGAACACGGGGATGGCGAGATCGCGATGCAGGCGTTCAAGGTACGGCAGTATCTCCTGTTTGCTGTTTGTGTCCAGGGCGGACAGCGGCTCATCCATCAGCAGGAGGCGCGGGCTGGTAAGAAGCGCGCGACCGATGGCGACACGCTGGCGTTCGCCGCCGGAAAGTCTCGCCGGATCGCCGCGTTCGACGAGGCGCCGCAGCCCCAGCCATTCCACCACCTGCTCCAGCGCGATTTTTCGCGCGGACTGCGGAATGCGCTTCAATCCGTATTCTAGGTTGGCGCGCACCGAAAGATGCGGAAACAGGCTGGCCTCCTGGAACACGTAACCCAGCGGGCGCTTGTGGACAGGCTCAAACACGGCTTCATCCTGCCAGGTATCGCCGTTCACCTGCAGCGTGCCCGCGGCGCGCTCCAGTCCGGCGATGCAGCGCAGCAAGGTGGTCTTGCCGGAACCGGAGGGGCCGAACAAGGCGGTGACGCCGACCGCGGGAGCGCTGAACGCGGCATCCAGCACGAAATTTTCCAGTTTCAATTTGAAACATGCCTGAATCGGGTTCGCCGTCTGCCCGTTCATCGTGCCGCCCTCCACGACTTGCCGCCGGTGATATACAGAGAGAGCAGCACCATGAACGAGAACAGCACCATGCCGCCCGCGAGCCATTGCGCGGCACCGTATTCCATCGCTTCGACATGGTTGTAGATGGCGATCGAGAGCACGCGCGTTTCGCCGGGAATATTGCCGCCGAGCATCAGCACCACGCCGAACTCGCCGACCGTGTGCGCGAAAGCGAGGATGACCGCCGTGACGAAACCCGGGCGCGCCAGCGGCAAGGCCACGCTGAAAAAGCGATCCCACCCGCCCGCACGCAGCGTCGCAGCCACTTCCAGCGGCCGTCTGCCCATCGCCTCGAACGCGTTCTGGATAGGCTGTACCGCGAAAGGCATCGAGAACAGCACTGAACCGATCACCAGTCCGGTGAAGGTGAACGGCAGGGCACCGAGATGCAATGCTGCGGTCAGCTTGCCCACGATGCCATGCGGCCCCATCAGCACCAGCAAGTAAAAACCGAGCACCGTCGGCGGCAATACCAGCGGCAAGGCCACCAGTGCCGCCACGATCCCCTTGTACCACTTGCGGCTGTGCGCCAGCCACCAAGCCAGCGGCGTGGCGATGGCCAGCAGCAGCAGCGTGACAATACCGGCCAGCTTGAGCGTCAGCCATACCGCCTGCAGATCGTCGGGACCCAAAACGGTCATGGCTGCTTCACGTCAACGCAAGTCATAGCCAAAGCTGCGAATGATCGCCGCAGCCTGCCCGCTCTTCAGGAATTTGAGAAAATCCCGTGCCGCTGCCTTGTCCCTTGCGGAATTCAACAGCACCGCGCTCTGGCGGATGGGACTGTACAGGCGTACAGGTACCAGCCACCAGGAACCCTCGGTCACTTTGCCATCCCGGGCGATCTGCGACAGCGCGATGAAAGCCAGTTCGGCATTCCCGCTCGCCGCAAACTGGTAGGCCTGTGCGATACTTGCGCCGGTCACCAGCCTGCCCTGCACGCTATCCCACAAGCCCATGCCTTGCAGTGCCTCCTTCGCTGCAAAACCATACGGTGCCAGGCCGGGGTCGGCACAAGCCAGTTTCCTGTAACCACCCGTGCTCAGTACGGCCCCTTTGTCATCGATATAACCGGGTTGCGCACTCCACAGCACCAGCTTGCCAAGGGCGTAGACGAAACGCGAACCGGGAACGGCCAGCCCCTCCTCTTCCAGCAGCCCGGGGATTTTCTCGTCCGCGGACAGGAACACATCGAACGGTGCGCCCTGCCTGATCTGCGCATAGAGCTTGCCGCTGGATCCGAGGCTGATCTTTACCGTGTGCCCGCTTTCTTTCCGGAACAGTTCGACGATCTGCTGCATCGGCTCCGCAAAATTGGCGGCCACGGCGGCACTGACCTCGTCTGCAACCGCCGGACGGATCATCGTCGCGAACAGCAGCGCCCCGAGCGCCAACAACAATTTCAATTCAAGCGATGCCATCCCGTTCCCTTCAGGCTCAGTCTGCCGTAATACCGTGTGCGACCCGGATCAGCACGCAAGCCCCGGACGGCAAGAATGGCGCTCACGGCAACTCATACCCGAACTCGCGCATCACCGCGCGCGCCTTTTCGCTCTTCAGGAAAGCCAGGAATTCCTTTGCCGCCGCCGGGTCTTTTGCGCCGGACAGCAACACCGCATCCTGCGCGATGGGTTTGTGCAAGTCGGGCGGCACCAGCCACCAGGAACCCTGAGTCACCTTGCCATCACGCATGACCTGCGACAACGGGATAAAAGCCAGATCCACCTTCTCGCTTGCGGCCAACTGATAGGTACGCGCGACGTCGTCGCCCTTTGTCAGTTTTTCCTGTATCGAATTCCACATCGTCAGTTTAGTCAACGTCTCCTTCGCCGCCACGCCGTAGGGGGAGAAACGCGGATTGGCAATGGCCAGCATGTTGAAATTCCCCTTGTTCAGCACCGCGCCCCTGTCGTCCACCAGGCCGGGCTGATCGCTCCACAATACCAGTCTGCCCGTGGCATATACGAAGCGCGAACCTCCGACGGCGAACCCGTCCACCATCAACAGTCTGGGCATTTCTTCATCTGCGGAAAGAAACACGTCGAACGACGCCCCGCCCTTGATCTGTGCGTACAGCCTGCCGCTGGCACCCGCATTGACCTTCACCGAGTGACCGCTTTCCTTCTCGAACAGCGGCACGAGACGTTCCATAGGCGCTGAAAAGTCCGATGCGACCGCAACGCTGACCTCACCCGCCGCTACCGGCGCACTGCTCAATCCGCACAACAAGCAGGCGAAAAAGACGGGGCCGCGCAATGAAATGTGCATCATCAACTCCTGATTGGAACAGGCGCAATGATAACAAGCCGGATGACGGCTTGCGAAAAGTTATGGTCCGCCCGGCATGTTGACTGTGTGGCCTTGCGCGGGTACGGTGTGGACCGGGCTCAGTGATCAATCGGATTCCGCCTGTCGAACGGCATGCCCGAGTCACGGGAGCGATCACATCCATATTTCACTCGCGGATATTGGCCGCCCGGATTTGGCTACTCAGGGTCATGGCCTCCCTCTGATTACTGCATATCACCATATCGGACATGAACAAACCAAAAGACGCCGAGAATATCCACCAGGTTTTCGACTGGCTCTGGACTTCCGGCCAGTTGTCCGAAGATGACATCACCTGCCTGCCTGCGCTCGGAATCGAGGCGGTCATCAACCTCGCGCCGCCGACGTCCTCCAACGCCTTGCCCGGCGAAGCCGAACTCGTCACGCTGCAGGGAATTGCCTACATCCAGATTCCCGTGGCCTGGGAACGGCCCGAATTGCGCCAGCTTGACCAGTTCTTCGGCGCGCTCAGGGCATTCGAAGGACGCAAGGTGTGGGTGCATTGCGCGAAGAACATGCGCGTCTCCGCTTTCATCTATCTGTATCGCAGGATGCGCGTGGGTGAGAACAAAGAGGACGCGGCATTTCCGATGCGCGAGGTCTGGATGCCGAATGAAATCTGGCAGGCCTTCATTCGCGGGGCTTTGGCATCCGCGCTGCCGAAGTAACGGGATCACCCATTTTCCCGGGCTGATCATTCGGCGGAGTTCCCCACGCCACTCCGCCGGAATTTTAGTGGCATACAAATGCCGCAAATATTGGTAGCCTTGGGGTTCCCGGACTCACAACCCGGAACATCAACCAAAAGATCATACTTGACAGGGGTTTTGCAATGAAAAGAAGTATCGGCGTGCTGCTGCTGGCGACCTGGCTCATTCTCACCGGACTGGCACACATTCTTCATTTCAGTTTTTCCGGCATGGGCACCATCATGGCGGTGCTTGCGGTCGCTGCCGGGATACTGATTGTCATGGGTTTCTAGTTTCAACGGCCCGGCCCGCAAACGGATAATGCGGCGCCGGATCGGCCTTGTGCATGACTGAAAGGAGCATCTTGCTATTCAAGTACCTGTGTGCAGGAATGGTCTTGTTGCTTTTGGGATGCAAGGGAGACGTTGCCGACGAATGGCAGAAATCGTCGGTAGCGCCCATTCAGCCGGGTGCCACAGTCAGGCTCCGCGTCGTGCATGTCACCAACCCGCGCCTTGCGCGATTCTCGCCCGACCATCTGCGCATCGTGCTGGCGTCTGCCCAACTTGCGGTCTGGAAGGATTTCGGCGTCTATGTCGAGTTCACGGATGCGCCCGACATCGGGATCGATCAGTTGTTTGCACTTGTTCCGGCAGCCATCATGAAAGAGCGCATGTCCTCCATCTGCGACTTCAAGTCGGGCGCAGGCGACAGGCAGAAGCTGGCCGAGGGTATCAACGCGACACTCACCCAACGCGGCACGAAACTTGAAGATGCCCTTGCCTTTGCGGCGCCCTACCTTCCGGCGGAGGTACACCCGAAGGACCTGATGGAATTCTCCGGGATGCTCGCGAACGTGATGCTTGAGCGCCTGCAGCTATGGCGCCGCGTCAACGCGAATGACGGCGCGCCCGTGCTCGATGCCACCCCCTATAACGAATGGGTCTATTGGGACACGCTGGGTTACGGGAACCTGCCGTACGACCTGGTGCTGACCAATCAACTGATCGCCAGCGCAGAGTACTACGGTGTCGATGTACATTCCGCCATACGCGGTGGCGTCACGGTAGGCACGACGTCATACAGCCGCACCGGCAGATATGGTTCCTACGCGGTCTTCAGCACCTTCCCTTTCCAGGACAATTCCGGTACCACCAGGCTGTTGCGCGGCGGTGAGCAATATTCCGAGGAGGACGCGGCAGAATTGGCCGGTATGTATCTGGCGCATGAGATCGGGCATCTGCTGCTCCAGCTCGGCCACCCCTTCGGCCAGAAGGCATGCGTCATGAACCCCGTCAGCATGTTACGGTTCCGTGAATGGTCCGATCAGGTCAACGGCCGCGATTGCCCGCTGGGCAGCCGCCCTGAAATGACGCCGGGTGCCATTCCTCCGAACTTCAATGGCGCATGGGTGCGGATGGCACAGGAAGCGAAGTGAAGAACCGCTCTGCATGCCTTCCCCGAACGACGCAGACAACGCTTTCCCGTGCAGTTCAATGTCTGAACCAATCATGCCGGTGCCGGTCTCACCGACAGTAATGTCTGCATCAATTCGGTGCGGGAAAATTGCTCTGTAATGCTCCCGGCCATTTTCGCGCAGTCTGGCCGGGTTCCGATTGCCTGGCACCTGACACTGCGGCGCAGAACAGCGTGCCCATGCCAGGTCAGGAAAGCTGCGAACCATTTCCGGGGAGGCGAAAATGGAATTGGAAGACCCGGTTTTCAATGCCCTGTACCTGTACACCAAAGCGCTGTCGGTTGCGCTGGGATATCGCGACCTGTTGACCCGGCTCCATTCCGAGCGCGTGCAAGGCCTGTGCAGGGAGATCGGCATACGGTACGGATTGTCCGACAACGACCTCAGCCGACTCTACATCGCGGCATCGTTCCACGACATAGGCAAGATCGGGATACCGGACCATATCCTGCTGAAACCGGCGCAGTTCGACGCACGCGAGTGGGAAACCATGAAGCGGCACGCCGAAATCGGGGAGAAGATCATGGCTTCCACCGAGCTTCATGGCTCGTTCCAGGCAGCTCAATTGATTCGTCACCATCATGAACACTACAGCGGTCGGGGTTATCCGGATCAACTTTGCGGGGAGGATATCCCTGTATGCGCGCGCATCATCTCCATCG
>CAVRYQ010000134.1:0-38361 GCA_963725375.1 uncultured Pseudomonadota bacterium
TGAGAACCTGGACGTCCTGGCCGTCGACGCCTTCTCGAGCGACGCCATCCCCATGCACCTGCTGACCCGTGAAGCCTTCAAGATTTACCAGCGTCATCTCAAGCCGGACGCGGTGCTGATCTTCCACATCTCCAACCGCTATCTCGATCTGGAGCCGGTGGTTTCGCAGGCGGCGCGGAAGCCGGATACAGGGCGTGACCGTGGCCGATGACGGCGAGACCCAGAAGTATTACGTGGCCTCCACCTGGATGGTGCTTTCGCGCGATCCCAGCATCTTCCAGCACCCCAATCTCCAGGATTTCACCATCCGGCCCATGCGCATCGACCCCGGTTTCCGCGCCTGGACCGACGATTATTCCAACATTGTCCGCATCACCACCGGCCTGCCGAATTGGCTCAAGGCCGCCATCCCCTAAACATGACTCTCTACGCTGTCACCATTTTCCTGAGCGCTTTCCTCCTGTTCCAGGTGCAGCCGCTCATCGCCAAAATTATTCTGCCGTGGTTCGGAGGCTCCGCCGCCGTGTGGAGCGCCGCCATGCTGTTCTTCCAGGTTTCGCTGCTGGCCGGTTACGCCTACGCGCACGTCCTGATCGGGAAGTTAAAGCCGAAAAAGCAGTGGCAGGTGCACGGCGCGCTGCTGGTGCTCAGCCTGGCGCTGCTGCCGATCCTGCCGTCGCCGGGCTGGAAGCCCACCGCGGTCGGCGATCCCACGCTGCGGATTCTGCTGCTGCTGGCGGCGACTATCGGGCTGCCGTATTTCCTGCTCTCCTCCACCAGCCCTTTGCTGCAAGCCTGGTACGTGCGCCGCACCGGCTCCAAAGTTCCCTACAAGCTGTTCGCTCTTTCCAATTTCGGTTCCTGCTGGGCTTGATCAGCTTCCCGTTTCTGGTCGAGCCGAACCTCAGCTCGCGCGAGCAGGCCTGGGCCTGGAGCGGAGTTTTCGCCGTCTTCGTGGTGCTGTGCGTCGGCGTGGCGTTCCTTCGCGGGGAGAACTGGCGCCGGCGGAGCCCACCCCGCTCGAACCCGCTCCGCGCCCAACCCCCGCCCCTGGTGGCGACGCTCGAAGCGCCGTCCGTCCCCGCCGCGCCGGATTGGCGGGAGCTGCTGCTATGGATTTGCCTGGCCGCCTGCGCGTCCGTCCTGCTGGTCTCGCTGACCAATCATCTCAGCCAGAATGTCGCGCCCATTCCGCTGTTGTGGGTGATTCCGCTGGCCCTGTATCTGATGAGTTTCATCCTGTGCTTTGAAAGCGACAAGATCTATCAGCGCTGGCTGTTCGTTCCGCTGCTGGCTCCGCTGCTGGGCTTCATGGCCTTTTACATCTACAGCGATTCCGGCAACACGCATATCAAGAAGATCATTCCGCTGTACGCGGCGGGCCTGTTCGTCTGCTGCATGGTGCTGCATGGCGAGTTATCCAAGCGCAAGCCCTCGCCCCGTTACCTCACGCTGTTTTACCTGATGGTTTCGCTGGGCGGCGCTCTGGGCGGCATCGTGGTTGCGATCGTCGCTCCGCACGTGTTCCACGCTTACCTGGAGCTGCCCATCGGCCTGATCGCCTGCGCGCTGCTGACGGTGATCGCACTATGGGAGATTGACATCCCGCGCTTGGGTCCGCTGGCCGCTGCGTCTGGCGCTGTGCGTCGGGCTGGGCGCTCTTTCCGGCTATCCTGGTGCGGAAAGAAGCGGAGAGTGGAGCGGCGGCTACCGCCTGATGGTCCGCAATTTTTACGGCGTGCTGAAAGTCAGCGATGACGATCCCGATCCCTACGCGCTCCGCAATCTGACTCACGGGACCATCAATCACGGCTCGGAACTGCTCGACCCGGAGAAACGCTACATCACCACTTCGTATTACGGTGAAACCTCCGGCGTGGGCCGCGCGATCCGGGCGCTGCGCGAGCGTGGTCCGGTGCGCATCGGCAGCATCGGGCTGGGCGCCGGCGTGCTGTCGAATTACGGCCGCGCCGGGGATTTCATTCGCATCTACGAGATCAATCCGCTGGTGCCGCCGATCGCCAAGACGCAGTTCTTCTTCTATAACCATGCGCAGGCCGACAAGGACATCCTCATGGGCGATGCCCGGCTGACCCTGGAAAAACAGCTCCAGCAGACCGGGCCGCAGAATTACGACATTCTTTCGGTTGACGCCTTTTCAAGCGACGCCATTCCGATCCACCTGCTGACGCGGGAAGCTCTGGCGCTGTATTTCAAGCACCTCAAACCGGATGGAATCCTGGCGCTGCATATTTCCAACCGCTATCTGGATCTGGCGCCGGTGTGCGCGGCGGGCGCGCAGTATTTCGACAAGACGGCTCGCACCGTCAGCGACGATGGGGAAGCCGGCAGTTATCTTTCCTCATCCACCTGGGTGCTGGTCACGGCCCATCCGCAGTGGTTCGATTCCGAGGCCTTCGCGGGCGCGGACATTTCGCCTACGCCGCTCAAGGCCGGATTCCGCCCCTGGACCGACGATTACAGCAACATCGTACAGATTCTTCGTTTAGAGTAGCTCACGCGCATAACCGCGGAGATTGTTTATGGCGAGCCGTCCTGCGCGACGGCCCGCACCAGCTTCTTGACGCCCCGCTCCCAGTCGGGAAACAGATCCACGTACTGGATCTGCTCGGCGACCCTTCTGGGAACGGCGCAGTCCTCCAAGCGCACTGGAATCAGAAACGGATCCTCCAATGGGCGCCTGCGCGCGCAATCCAGCGCGTAACGCAGCTCGCTTTGGAACTGCCCGCGCTTGACGGTCGAACGCGGAGAAAAGCACGCCACAAACGCGTCTGAGATTTCGATGGCCCGCTCAATCGCCCGCGGCCAATTCTGTCCCGCCAGCAGCTTGTCCTTGTCCAGCCAGGGCGAGCAGCCGGCCCGCTCCAGGGCCCGGCACAGACGCCGCGCCCGCTGGAGATCCTCCACCGCGTAGGCCACGAAAACCTGCGGACGCGTCTGCGCTTCGAACCCGTACCGGCCGCCGGATTTGCGAAATACGCCGAGCCCCTCGATCTCCACCGTCATTCCGCGATCCAGGGCGCCGCGCAGAAGGGAAAGAATTCGCTCCGGACGATTCACGAGGCCGGCGTCCCATTCATCGGCTTGGCATTTACCGGCTTGGCGTTTACCAGCTTGCCTAGCCCCGGAAGCTCGACCGGCCGGCCTTCGCGCAGGGAGGAGAGGATCTTCCGCACCAGTTCATCCAGCTCATCCCGGGCCTGGGCCGGCGATTGGCTGGTCGCGCGAGCCAATCTGCGCGCTAAATCCCCGTGCTTCATATTGCTTTTAACGGTAAGGCAAAAGACTGAGCCCGCCTTAGTACGCAAAGCGCCAACCACTGAATCTAAAGCCTTTAGCTCGCGGCAAACGAAAGGGACTCGTGCTTTGAATGAATTAGTTTTAATTATCGTTTAAGGCGCGGTTCATGTCCGCCTGACATGATTGATCCTGGAGGCGGCTCCAGCCGCTGACAGATCACAAGGAGAACTAATTCAAATGAAAAAGATGATGGGCTTAGTGCTTGGATTGTCGCTGGCGATCGGTGCCTTCAGCGTGGCTTTCGCGCAGGGCGGCGGCAGCACCACCAAGCAGACCGGCAAGAAAAAGGGATCGGGCAAGAAGGGCAAAGACACCACGAAGTAGTTCGCTTCGTCGTCCCTTCGGAAAAATCGAACGCCGCACGCGACCCCTGCCAGGGCTTGCGTGCGGCGTTTGTGTTTTCACAAAGAGTCTATAGGATTTAGCGGAACCGGCCCCGGAAGCCCCCTCGAAAGCCCCAGCCCCCGCCCAAGTAGAGTCCGACGCCAGGACCCCAGTAGGGATAGTAAGGGTAACCATAATACGGGTAACCGTAAGGATAACCGTAGTAGGGGTATCCAGCCGCGTAGGCGGGACCCGCAGGCGCGTAACCGTAACCCGGCCTCGCTTGCGGTTGGGTGTAATCATTCGGCCCCACCGGGCGGAAGGCCTGCGGAGCGTTTGAGGTGGCGATGTTCACGTCGGAGTCGATCTTGAAGGTCAACACCGTCTGCGGCCCGATCACAGTAGCCTTTCCATGAGTGAGCAGCACACCCGGGCTGGTGCCCGCTGCTCCGGTATTGACCGTAGTATCTTTGATGGCGGGCGGTCCGCTGACGGAAACCAGATCGGACTGAATCGGGGCGTGCTGGCCGTCCACAAACATCAAGTCGGTAAGTTGCAGGCCCAGATGCGAAACGCCCTGCGCCTTGCTGGCTCGGGTCGCCTCGGCAACGCGTCCGGCAAAGGTCTGCGAAGCTTGAGCCACCACGAAGCCGTCGACAATCAGCGGCCGGACCAAGGTCGCGGTGAACGTGTCTCCGGCCTGGTTTTTGTCCGAGGACAAGGTCTGGTTCACCCGCACCGTGACATACGTGCCCGATTTAAGGTTCAACACCGGCGGGGCCGCGGGCGCCGCTTGTTGCGGGTCCGGCGGACCATTCTGCTGGAGCGCCGGTGCCTGGCCGGCTGCCGAAGCTCCCACCGGTTTCCAACCGCTGGAAGTTGAATCCTGGGCTAAAACGGTTTGTGCGAAAAGCACGCCCGCCGCGGCGAGCGCGCTCACTGTGATTCTATATCCTGATTGCATTGCAAGCCTCTCTCGCCCCTGCTTGGTGCATGTGGTGTGCCATTCACAAATGATTGATAGCACGGGCCTGGTGCGTGCCGACATCTGTTTGAAAACCACCGGGATGGTGCTTTTAAGCCACCGGACTGGTTAGAATGACTTGCGTGAGCGGAACCTCCGGGCGCCTGATTCTGAACCTGGAGACACTGTTCGCTCTGGCCACTTTAATCCTGCTCTTATGGCGCGGTCGATCGGCAACCGCCGATATTCCGAAGCCTCGATTCGCCCTCGACGCCGGCGACGTACTGCGCATGGCCTCCGTCGCGCTACTGGCCGTGCTCGCGTTCGGGCCGGCGGCGCATACCTATTTCCTCTCGGACGATTTTATTCTGGTGAGCGGCGCGCAAAACTTCCGCGCCGCCAGCCTCGCGAGCTACGCCGCTCTATTTACGCACGGCGGCGGCGATGGTTTTTTCCGTCCGCTGGGCTATCTTTCCCTGTACTGGACCTCGCCGTGGGCGGGATTGGATCCGGTCCGCTGGCACCTGGTGGGGTTGGCGCTGCACATCGCGAACGCGCTGCTGGTATACGCGCTGGCCGGCTCGATCGGGCTATCGCGGATGGGCGCCTGGCTGGCCTCGGCGTTATTTGGTCTGTACGGCGCGAATCCGGAGGCAGTGGTATGGATTGCGGGACGATTCGATCTGCTCGCCACGCTATTCGTCCTGATTTCGCTGCTGGCGTTTGTGCATTTGTGGGAGAAATCATCGGTCGCGGCAGGCCTGATCGCGGGTGTGGCGCTGGCGCTGGGAATCTTGTCCAAGGAATCCGCCTACGCGCTGCCGCTGATGATGCTGGTGTTCGTGTTATCGCGCCGCGGAGCGTCATGGAATCGCCGATTCCGGTTTGTCGCGCCGTTCTTCCTGCTGGCCGGGATACTGTTCGCGTATCGATGGATGTTGCAGGGCGGAATCGGAGGCTACCTCACAGCGGAAGGTAAGCCGCAGATGCTGGCGCTGAGCCTGGCCGCGGTAGTGAAGGCTCTGGTGTTGCGGCTGTGGGCGGTTTTGTTTTTCCCGGTGGATTGGGCGGCGGGCGCTCCGGCTTGGCTGCTGGCCGCGATGCTGGCCTACGCGGTCGCGTGGATGGCGCTAGCCCTAAAGGTGCGGGGCGCCAGCGTGAATTTCGTGATCGGCCTGGGGTTCGTCTTGGCTGCCGCGATTCCTCCGGTGGGGCAGCTGCTGATCGGCGCGGATCTGGAAAAGGCTCGCTTGTTGTACCTTCCCTCGGTAGGGTTTTGTCTCTTGGAAGCCGCGGCCGTTGAAATGGCGGGTTCGAAACTGCGCTACGCCGCCGGAGCCGCGATGCTGCTGTTCAGTCTCGCGGCGCTGCTCCATAATCTGGGCATCCGGGAACAGGTCGCGGCGAAATCGAAGACGGTTTGCGAGGCCGTGGCGGCTTGCTCCAACCCTGAATCGGTGACTTTTGCGCGCGTCGTAGCCGCGCCGGAAGATCGTGTACCTGAGCAACTCCGGCGCAGTGATGCCCAGGCGCGCCAAAATAGCGCCGGATAAAGCATCTTCGGGATGTTCGAGAGGGAGTCTGATTTCGGAGAGGCGTAGCATCCGGCTATTCTACCCGATGAGAACTGCGCTATCCTCACACCCTTTGATTTTGAGGCTCACATGGCAAAAGCAAAGACGATCTACAGTTGCACGGAATGCGGCGGTCTATCCCCGAAATGGCAGGGCCAATGTCCGAATTGCGGCGAATGGAACACGCTGGTCGAATCCTTGGCGGAAGCAATGCCGACAGCAGGCAAGAACCGCTACAGCGCGCTGGCGGCATCCGGCAAGCTGCAGCAACTGGCCGAAGTGGAAGCCAGTGAAGTGTCGCGCACGCCGACCGGCATCGCCGAATTCGACCGTGTGCTGGGGGGAGGCCTGGTGGAAGGCGGCGTGGTGCTGATCGGCGGCGATCCCGGCATCGGCAAGTCCACCCTGTTGTTGCAGGCATTGGCGCATCTCTCCGCCACGAAAAAGGTTCTTTACGTCAGCGGCGAAGAATCGGCGCAACAGATCGCGCTGCGCGCCAAACGCCTCGCGCTGGATGCGCGCGAGGTGCACCTGCTGCCGGAAATCCAGCTCGAAAAAATACAGGCCACGGTCGCGCATGAAAAACCGGACGTGGTGGTGATCGACTCCATCCAGACCGTGTATTCCGAACAACTCACCTCGGCTCCCGGCTCGGTGGCGCAGGTGCGCGAGTGCGCGGCGCAGCTCACGCGCATCGCCAAGAGCGCTGGGGTGACCATGATCCTGGTCGGCCACGTCACCAAGGAAGGCGCGCTCGCCGGGCCGAGGGTGCTGGAGCATATCGTGGATACCGTGCTGTATTTCGAGGGCGACACCCATTCCAGCTTCCGCCTGATCCGCGCGTTCAAAAACCGCTTCGGCGCGGTCAATGAACTCGGCGTGTTCGCGATGACCGAAAAAGGGCTGCGCGAAGTCAGCAATCCGTCCGCGCTTTTCCTCTCGCAGCATGGCGGGCAAGTTCCCGGCTCCTGCGTGATGGTGACGCAGGAGGGGACGCGCCCCTTGCTGGTGGAGATACAGGCGCTGCTCGACGATTCGCATGCGCCCAGCCCGCGCCGGTTGTCGCTGGGCCTGGAGCAGAACCGGCTCGCCATGTTGCTGGCGGTATTGCACCGCCACGCCGGGATCGCCTGCGTCGACCAGGACGTGTTCATCAACGCCGTGGGCGGCGTGAAGATCACAGAACCGGGCGCGGATCTTGCGGTATTGCTGGCCATTGTTTCCAGTTTGCGCAACAGGCCGCTGCCGGAAAAAATGGTGGTGTTCGGCGAAGTGGGTCTGGCAGGCGAAGTGCGTCCGGTGCAGCGCGGGCAGGAGCGCCTCAAGGAGGCCGCCAAACTCGGCTTCACCCACGCCATCATCCCCAAGGCCAACGCGCCCAGACACCGGATCGAGGGCATGGAGATCCTTGCGGTGGGGCGCGTGGAAGACGCAGTGGATAAAATGCGTTAGAGCGGTTGTTGGCCGGGCCTGAACGCGCTAGGCTGTCCCCTGCATCGTCGAGCCGGAAACCTGCCACGGGTTTGTGCCTCCGGACTTCAATCAAACATCATACGAAAGCGGATTCATGTCACACAGCCATACTCACGATCACAGCGGACACTCGCATGGCGATGGTCATCACCATCGCCACCATCATCATGGCGACCCGGACAGTCAGGGCCGCGCCTTCGTCATCGCCATTGCATTGAATACGGTCTTTGTCGCGGTCGAGTTTGCCTTCGGCGTCATCGCCAGCTCAACCGCACTGATGGCCGACGCCGGCCACAACCTTTCGGATGTCCTGGGCCTCGTGCTGGCCTTGGGTGCGGCCGTCCTTGCGCGCAAGACGCCGAGCGGGCGCTTTACCTACGGACTGCGCAGCACGTCCATCCTGGCCGCGCTGGCCAATGCCATGTTTCTGATGGCGGCCTGCGGGGGGATCGCGTGGGAGGCAGTACAGCGTTTTTCGGAACCTCATGTCGTCGCGGGACTTACGGTCTCGCTGGTGGCTTGCGTCGGTATCGGCATCAATGGCCTGTCGGCATGGTTGTTCGTCAAGGGCAGCAAGGGTGACCTGAACGTGCGTGGGGCTTACCTGCACATGATGGCCGATGCGGCCATCTCGCTGGGTGTGGCAGTCGCAGGTGTTGTGATGCTGTATACCGGCTGGTACTGGCTCGATCCGGCGCTCAGCTTGGCAATTGTAGCCGTGATCGTGATCGGCACCTGGGGACTGTTGCGCGAGTCATTGCAACTTGCCCTGAACGCGATCCCCGCGCATATCGATGCCGCTGCGCTGGAAGACTATCTGCACGCGCTCCCCGGGGTCGCCGATATTCACGATCTGCACATCTGGGGCATGAGCACGACCGAGAGCGCACTGACCGTCCATCTGGTGATGCCGGAGGGCTACCCCGGAGACGCCTTCATGGATGACATCATCTGTACGCTGAAGGAAAAATTTTCCATCCACCACAGCACGCTGCAGGTGGAACTGGGAACGACAGATCACGTCTGCGTGCTGCACCCGGCTGATGCGGTGTCAGCGCATATGCACTGAGGCAGAAGCCATGGGAAAGAGTCGTCTGGAAGCTTTTAGCGACGGCGTGCTTGCCGTCATCATCACCATCATGGTGCTGGAGATGAAAGTGCCGCATGGTTCCGATTGGCAGTCACTGCAGCCCTTGCTGCCCGTCTTCCTGAGCTATGTCCTCAGTTTCGTCTACGTCGGCATTTACTGGAACAACCACCACCACATGCTGCATACGCTGCAACGCGTGAACGGCGGCATCCTGTGGGCCAATCTGCATTTGCTGTTCTGGCTGTCGCTGGTGCCGTTCGTGACGGGATGGATGGGGGAAAACCATTTCTCCGCCCTGCCCACGGCGTTGTACGGAGTGGTGCTGTTCATGGCAGCGTTGTCTTACCTGATTCTGCAGAAATGCATCATCGTGGCCGAAGGCGGCAAGGATTCCCTGCTGGCAAAAGCGATCCGGCACGACTGGAAGGGCAAGCTGTCGCAAGTCCTGTATGCCGTCGCTATCGCGACCGCATTCTGGTGCCAATGGCTTGCGGACAGTCTTTACGTGCTGGTCGCTATTATCTGGCTGGTACCCGACCGGCGCATCGAACACGTGCTGCACGAATAGCGCCGGACGACTGTTTTTTTCTGTCAATGTGCTCCGTTCGCGGGCGTCGTCCGGATCTGCCGCGAAGAAGCCGCATGTCAATCCGGCATCTCAGGCTTCCTGCTTCCAGGCCGTGGAGACCTGTCTCAATTTGGTGATGTCGCGCAAGGGCGGCGTGCCGAACAGGCGCCCGTACTCGCGGCTGAATTGGGAAGGACTTTCATAGCCGACCTGGAAGGCTGCGCTTGAAGCATCCTGATGCTCGGTCAGCATCAAGCGGCGGGCTTCGTTCAGGCGCAGCCATTTCTGATATTGCAGAGGGCTCATCGCGGTCAGCGCGCGAAAATGGTGATGCAAGGTGGAGGTGCTCATGTTGACCTGTTTGGCGAGGTCGTCGATGCGCAGCGGCCTTGTGAAGTTGCCCTTCAGCCAGTTAACTGCCTGGGCAATCTGGTTGCCCTGGCTTCCCGTCGACGCAATCTGCCGCAGACGCACACCCTGGTCACCCACCAACAAGCGGTAAATGATTTCACGCTGTATGAGCGGCGCAAGGATGGGAATGTCTTTCTGTTCGGCAAGCAGATCGATCAAGCGCTGGAAGGCGACGAAAAGCGGCAACGTGACTTCCCCGATAGCCATGCCGCGACCCGTCTGCTGCACACGCGGCGGGGGCAGGCTGCTGTCCACCATCAGTTGCGAAACCTCGCGCATGTCGAGCTTGAGCCTCAGCCCAAGGTAGGGTTTCTCCGGGCTCGCTTCAGTTACCTGGACAATCGAAGGTAAGTCCATCGAGGTGATAAGAAAATGGTGGGGGTCATACACATAGCTATCTTCTCCCAGCAGTATGCGCTTCGCTCCCTGTGTGATCAGGCAGACGCTGGGCTCGTACATGCTGCTGATGGGCTCGGTGGGTTTGCTCCTGCGGAACAGCGACAGGCGCGGAATCGCGGTTTCATGCTTTTCCCCGCCCTCGGTCAATCGAGCAATGCTCCTGCCCAATGCTTCGCGTGCCTGCTCTAGGTCGTGATTCTCAAAAGTCATTGTTTTGGCATTGGTTAGCATGATTTTATCCCATAATGTGGTGTGCGAATACTACTCCGCGTTACAACGATTATCGACAGTCCCGGACGATCAGGCAAAAAATGCGCAGGATTGAACTATCGTCATTTCACTTCAAAAACGTACGATTTGCTCCTCGTAAAGCGTTGAGTGATGAATCCACTCAACAGGCAGCTTCCGATTTCATCAACCTGAGGAGTCAAGCGATGAGCATGCATGTACTTGGATACGCTACACAGTCCGCCGAGGATAAATTGGGCCCCTATCGCTTCGAACGCCGTGAGCCGCGTGCGGACGACGTGGTGATCGAAATTCTTTATTGCGGGGTTTGCCACTCCGATTTGCACCAGGCGCGCAACGACTGGGCCAACAGCATCTATCCCATGGTGCCCGGCCACGAAATCATAGGGCGCGTGGTGAGCGTTGGCGCATCTGTCTCGCGCTTCAAACCGGGCGATTCCGTCGGTGTCGGCTGCATGGTGGATTCCTGCCAGCATTGCGAACCTTGCCGTGACGGGCTGGAGCAGTATTGCGAAGAATTCCCGACCGTGACCTACAACGGCGTGGACCGGCGCGACCACACGCCCACCTATGGCGGGTATTCCGAGAAAATCGTTGTTTCGGACAAATTCGTGCTGAAGGTGCCCGACAGGCTGGATGCGGCGGGCGCCGCTCCCCTGCTCTGCGCGGGCATCACGACCTGGTCGCCCCTGCGCCACTGGAAAGTGGGCAAGGGCAGCAAAGTGGCTGTCGTCGGTCTGGGCGGTCTCGGCCACATGGCGCTGAAACTCGCCCGGGCTTTGGGCGCCGAGGTCACGTTGTTCACGCGTTCGCCGGGCAAGGAGCAGGACGCACGACGTCTGGGTGCGGACAGCGTCGTGCTGTCCACGAATGAAGGGCAAATGGGCGCGGTCAGGGGCCGTTTTGACCTGATCATCGACACTGTGCCCTATATCCACGATATCAATCCGTACATGCCGACACTGGCCATCGACGGCACGCTGGTACTGGTCGGTTACTTGGGCGGTCTGGAACCGTTCCTGAACACAATACCCATGATCATGGGGCGCAAATCCGTCGCCGGTTCGCTCATCGGCGGCATCGCAGAGACACAGGAGATGCTCGATTTCTGCGGCAAGCATGGCATCACTTCGGACGTCGAGGTCATCAGGATCCAGGACATCAACGAGGCATACGAACGCATGCTGAAGAGCGACGTGAAATACCGCTTCGTGATCGACATGGCATCGCTCAAGGCTGCGTAGCACGGCCCCAGAAAACGAAGCGGAACCCTGAAAGGAGAGCGGTCATGCAAAAACGCAAACTCGGAAACAGCAACCTCGAAGTCTCGGCGATAGGACTGGGCTGCATGGGAATGACCTCGGCCTATGGGCCTGCCGGCGACAGGCAGGAAATGATCGAACTCATCCACGAGGCGGTGGATCGTGGCGTGACTTTCTTCGACACAGCCGAAGCGTACGGCCCGTTTGCAAACGAGCAACTGGTGGGCGAGGCGCTTGCAACCTGCCGGGACAAGGTGGTTATCGCCACCAAATTCGGTTTCGACATCGATCAAAAAACCGGAGAACGTCGAGGCGGGGCAAACAGCCGCCCCGAGCACATCAGGGCGGTCGCCGAGGCGTCGCTGAAGCGTCTCGGCATTGATGTCATCGACTTGTTTTACCAGCACCGCGTCGACCCGGCCGTGCCGATCGAGGATGTCGCCGGCACGGTCAGGGAACTGATCAAGGCAGGCAAGGTCAGGCACTTCGGGCTTTCGGAAGCCGGTGAGCAGACCATCCGTCGCGCGCACGCAGTCCACCCTGTCACGGCGGTCCAGAGCGAATATTCGTTGTGGTGGCGAGGGCCGGAACACGAAATCCTGCCCGCGCTGGAGGAACTGGGCATCGGTTTCGTTCCGTTCAGCCCCCTTGGTGCGGGCTTCCTCACCGGCAAGATCGACGAAAACACTAGGTTCGACAGCTCGGATTTCCGCACCATGGTTCCGCGCTTCACCCCCGAAGCATTGAAAGCAAACATGGCGCTGGTCGATCTGGTACGCACTGTGGCCGCGCGCAAGAAGGCGACTCCTGCCCAGGTCGCGCTTGCCTGGCTGCTGGCGCAGAAGCCCTGGATAGTCCCAATTCCCGGCACCACGAAGCTGCATCGACTCGAGGAGAACCTTGGCGCGATCGGGCTGGAACTGACCGCCGACGACCTCCGCGAAATCGACGCTGCCGAATCGAAGATCGTTCTGCAGGGCGCCCGGCTGCCTGAAGGGGCACTGAAGATGACGGGACTTTAAGCCGACAGCAAAGCCAACCCGGAAAAGGAGCTCAGAAAATGGAAATCAAACGCATAGGTTCACAACCCTCCGAAAAAGGGCTCGCAGATTATTTTACCGGCATCGTTCGTGTCGATTATCTGTTCCAGCCCAACGAACCTGCCAGGACGTCAGGCGCCAGTTTCACGTTCGAGCCTGGCGCCCGAACCGCGTGGCACAGCCATCCGCTGGGGCAAACACTCATTGTTACGGCTGGCTGCGGGCATGTGCAGCGCTGGGGCGGTCCGGTCGAGGATATCCGCCCGGGCGATGTGGTTGCTATCGCGCCCAACGAAAAGCACTGGCACGGCGCTACGGCGACCACCGCCTTGACCCACATCGCGATTCAGGAACAGTTGGACGGCAGGGCGGCCGACTGGCAGGAACAGGTCAGCGCAGCGCAATATGGCGACGCGCACAAGCAATAAAGGTGAACGCAATGAAAAATGTCATCGTCCTGATCGGTGCCGGATCAATCGGTCAGGCAATCGCGCGGCGGGTCAGCGCAGGCAAGCACGTCCTGCTGGCTGACCTGCGCCAGGATAATCTTGATGCGGCTGAAAAAGTACTCGGGGATGCCGGATTCGAGGTGAGCACTGCCATCGTCGATGTCTCCGCCCGCCCATCGGTGCACGCGCTCGTCGAGGCGGCCACGGAAATCGGCGCCATCACAGGCATCATCCACGCCGCCGGCATTTCCCCTTCACAGGCATCGCCGACAACTATTCTGAAGGTCGACCTGTATGGCACGGCGCTCGTACTCGAAGAATTCGGCAACGTCATTGCGCGCGGCGGATCGGGCGTCGTTATTTCCTCGCAGTCTGGGCATCGGCTCCCGGCGCTGACGCCCGAGCAGGACATGGCGCTGGCAACCACGCCTGCCGACGAGTTGCTTGCGCTGCCCATGCTCCAGCCGGACAAGATTGGCGATCCGCTCCATGCCTACCAGATCTCCAAGCGCGGGAACTCGCTGCGCGTGATGGCCGAGGCAGTGCGGTGGGGCAAGCGCGGCGCGCGGATCAATACGATCAGCCCCGGCATCATCTTCACGCCTTTGGCTCGCGACGAACTGACCGGCCCGCGCGGCGCCGGGTACCGGCGCATGATCGAACTGTCCCCGGCCGGGCGGGGCGGCACCCCGGATGAAATCGGGGCCGTGGGCGCGCTGCTGATGGGGGCGGACGGCACGTTCATCACCGGCAGCGATTTCCTCATGGATGGCGGCGTGACGGCGGCGTACTGGTACGGGGAGCTGGCGCCGAAATAATCGCCCAATCCGGCCCCGTCCTCAGTCATGAGCGATGGAACGCGACAAATCAGATTTCGTGCATATGGAAATTGGCGATAATGCTTTCCGGCAGCCATTTTGCTATATATGATAAGGAAGCCAATGAATCGCAATATCATCGTGCCGTGCGTGCTCTGGGTCGGGCTTTCCTGCGGTGCATGCGCTGTCGAAACGGGGCCTGCGGCAGCGGCAAAGCAAGTCGAAAACCACACGGAAAATTACGTGCCCGGCATGGGCGAGATCATGGGAGCGACGCAGATGCGTCACGCCAAACTCTGGTTTGCAGGCACAGCGGGGAACTGGGAATTGGCTGGCTACGAACTGGATGAAATCCGGGAGGGCATGGCGGATGCCGTCAAATATCATCCCGTGTTCAAGAAAGATGCGCCGATTGCGGACATGCTGGATAAATTGACGGCGCAGCCGCTCAATGATCTGGAAAATGCGATCAAGGCCGGGGACGGTGCGAAGTTCAGGAAGTCGTTTGACCGCCTGACCAAGGCATGCAATGACTGCCACCAGGCCGCCAGCCAGGGATTCATCGTCATCAAGCGCCCCGGCGCCCTGCAATATACCAACCAGGTATTTGCTGTCGGGAAAAAATAGCCGGGCTGCACTCAGGCTGAAGTTTCACATTGAGTGGATTCCAAATGGAGGCAACAAGGAAATGATTGCAGGGTTGGTGCAAATATTGTTTTTCCAGAGCTTGGGGGAGCTGGTGTCGAAGTTCGTCTTTCCGTCGTTGCCCGGCCCCGTGATCGGCCTGGTTCTGTTGCTGGGCTGGCTCGTCCTCAACAAAAAAATCGGCGAATCGCTGGCTCTGGTCGCGGACGGATTCAGCAAATACTTGGGCCTGCTGTTTGTACCGGCGGCGGTCGGTGTGGTGCTCTTCCTGCCGCAATTGAAAGCCAATGCGCTTTCCATCGTGGGCGCGCTTGTCGGCAGCGTGGTCCTGACGATCGCCTGCAGCGCACTCGTGCTAAAGATGCTGAGCAAAAAGACCGATGGCCATGACTGAAAAAAATTCGATTGTGGAAATCTGGGTCTACCTTTCCGGCAGCCCGTTATTGGCCTTGTTCATCACGCTGGCCGCATTCCAGGTAGGACTTCTGGTCTATCAGAAGAGCAAACAAAACCCCCTGGCCAATCCGGTGGCAATCGCCGTGATATTGGTGGCGACATTCATCCAGATCATCAATATGCCCTATGCGACCTATTTTCAGGGAGCCCAATTCATACACTTTTTGCTGGGCTCGGCGACGGTTTCACTGGCAATCCCGATCTATCGGGGGCTGGACAGCCTGAAACATCGTTCATTTCCGTTGCTGGTGTCGCTGCTCGCGGGCGGCGGCGCGTCCATACTGAGCGCGGTCGGGATAGCATCGTTGCTCGGCGCCGATAAGACCATCGTCGGAGCGATGTACTCGAAATCCGTCACCGCCCCGATCGCGATGGGCATCGCCGAACGCATCGGTGCCTCACCGACGTTGACGGCGATCTTTGCAGTCGCCACGGGAATTCTCGGGGCGATCCTGGCGCCCTTTGTCCTGAACGCATTGGGCATGAAAGCATGGTGGCAGCGGGGCTTCCCGATCGGCGTTGCCGCGCATGGATTGGGGACCTCTCGCGCGTTCAGCATCAATCACGAAGCGGGTGCGTATGCGAGTCTGGCGATGGGCATGCATGGCGTGGTTGGAGCCATTGCCATTCCTGTCTTGTTTCATTTCTTCAATAGCTAGGAAATCGGTGACGATCGACGACAGTGCCCTTGCCAATCCGCAGGCGTTCCGGGCGACCTTTGCAGATTCGATGGTGGAATGGTGAGCCCGGGAACAGCCTGGCGCCGAGGGTTCGATGTTAAGATTCAACGCATCATTTTTTCATTCTCCGGGAGGTATCGCTCATGCCACATGCAATCCGCATCCATCAAACCGGCGGCCCCGAGGCACTCAAATGGGAGGAGATTGAGATCGGCAGTCCCGGCCCCGGCCAGGTCAGGCTCAGGCAAACCATCGTGGGCCTCAACTATATCGACGTCTATCACCGCACCGGTCTTTATCCGGTGCCGCTGCCTGCCGTGTTGGGTACCGAAGCGGCGGGGATCGTGGATGCCGTCGGTGAGGGAGTCACGCATCTGCAAGCGGGGGACCGGGTTGCCTACGCATCGGTGCTCGGCTCCTATGCCGACGCGAGGCTCATCGCGGCAGACCGCTTGGTCAAGTTGCCCTGCAACATCGACGACCGCACGGCGGCAGCGATGATGTTGCAGGGCATGACCGCGCGCTACCTCATTCGCGACATCTACAAAGTGGGGCCGGGCGACACCATCCTCATCCATGCGGCGGCGGGAGGTGTCGGACTGATCGTCAGCCAGTGGGCCTCGGCATTGGGCGCAACCGTGATCGGCACTGTATCCAGCGATGAAAAGGCGGCCCTGGCCAGGGCGAACGGCTGCCATCACCCCATTGTCTACACGCGCGAGGATTTCCAGGCACGCGTGCTTGAGATAACGGGCGGCAAGAAATTGCCTGTGGTCTATGACTCGGTAGGCAAGGACACATTCATGAAATCGCTGGACTGCCTGCAGCCGCGCGGCCTGATGGTGCTGTTCGGCTCGTCGTCCGGCGCGGTTCCGCCGTTCGACCTGACCGTGCTGTCGCAAAAGGGATCGTTGCTGGTCACGAGGCCGACGCTAGCCACCTTCATCGCGACAAGAACGCTACTGGAAGAAAATTCGGCTGAATTGTTCAATGCGGTCAGCTCGGGCAAAGTGAGGATCAACATCAACCAGAGCTACCCCTTGAGGGACACGGCGCAGGCACACCGCGATCTTGAAGCGCGCAAGACGACGGGATCGACGGTTCTGGTCGCATGAGCGATTCCAGTCTTTGATGTTCGAAGATTTTGCATCCGAAGGAAGATGGGCGCATCACTTGGTGAGGATTGAGCAGCGTATGTTCTGCAAACAAGCGTTTTTTATTTGCGCCAGGGCGTTGGCGTTGTGGATTATGGTTGCTGCGACGACGACGGGGTGCGGCGGCGGCAGCCATGCCGAAAATTCAGGCAATGGCAATATCAACGTGAGTGTTACAGGCTTGCTGTCCGGTACTTCAGTGGTTCTGCAAAACAATGGAGGCGACAACCTGACCGTTTCTTCCGCGAATCCTGCTGCCAGCTTCTATGGCGCTTATTCCGTCGGCGCGCCCTATGCCGTTACTGTATCGCAGCAACCCGCAGGCGAGACTTGTACCGTCACATCGAATCCCGGAGGCGTCATTCCCGATGCGGTTGTCTTTGTTGGAGTCGTCTGTATTCCCAATCCGGCCAATGGCACGCTGTCAGCTCCGGTAACGACAGGTGGCAACGTTGTCCCCATCGTGCTGGATGCAGGGCCGGTCGCGGGCTCCCCGCAGATCAACATTCCGTATGTTTCGGTCACAGTCTGCCCGCCGGGGAATACCACGGCATGCCAAACCATAGAGCACGTGCAACTGGACACGGGTTCAAGCGGGCTGCGGCTGCTCAATTCCTCGCTCTATGCCAACCTGGGCCTGCCGTCGGCGAACGCCAGCGGTCCGGCACTCGGTGAATGTGTCACCTTCGGGATTGGTGTGACCTGGGGTTCGGTGGTTCTTGCCGACATCTATCTCGGGGGAGAGGTGGCGAGAAATGTTCCCATCCAGAACATCGGCGCCCAGCCGGGAGGCACGACCGCGGTGCCGACAGATTGCGCCAATACCGGCGCTATACAGATCAGCCAGGATGCGATGGGTGCGAACGGCGTGCTGGGCGTGGGATTGTTTGTCAACGATTGCGATTCCTGCCTCCAGGGGGTTGTTCCCGCAACCTATTACACCTGCTATGCGTCCGGTTGTACGAATAGCGCTGTGACGCAACTACAAGTTGTGCAAAACCCGGTGGCGTCATTTGCGACTGACAACAATGGTGCGCTGATTCAGCTTCCTGCTGTCCCGTCATCAGGAACGTCCGGCCCTGTCAGTGGTGGCACCGTGACCTTTGGAATTGGCACGAGCACGAATAACGCATTAGGCAGCGCAACCGTGTATGCAACCGATCCATACGGGAATTTCACAACCATCTACAACGGCGTGACTGACTACGTGAGCTTTGTCGATAGCGGTTCCAACGCCTTGTTCTTTGACGATGCAAGCATCCCCTTGTGTGCCGTCAATACGTGGGCATATTGCCCGCCGTCTCCGTTTGCCGTGAATGCGACGACGACTGCGTTTGGGGGAGGGACTACCGGGCAGGTGTCGGTCAGCATCGTGGACGTCGACCAGCTTGCGACAACTGTGGTTGCAGCAAATATCGGCGGCCCGGCAGGCGGATATTTTGACTGGGGTCTTCCATTCTTTTTCGGAAAAAAAGTATTTACGGCCATTTCAGGACGATCAACGCCTGGAGGCTACGGCCCTTACTTTGCCTATTGATAAGCGCGTCTGTGCCGAAGATTTGATGCGTGCGGGCCGGAATGCGAATTCGCATTTAAGCAGCCGGGTTTACGGGTTCAGAGGAGCAAATGAATACACATATACACAATGCGGCAAGAAACGCAGTTCCGGATTCCCGGGCGTCGCGCCACGGGCATTTATGGCTGCTCCTGCTGGCTGCGGCATGCTATGCGGCACCGGTTGCCGCGGTGTTGGGTGGCGATGCCGCGAGTGTCGAGACGGACCGCTTGCAGATGAAGGTGGCCCAGGCTGCGATCCTGACGCCGTCCGCCGGCGGCAGCTATACCGTGCATGAAACCTTGTTGCCAACCGGCACGCGCGTGCGGCAATACGTATCCGCCGCGGGCACGGTGTTCGCCGTCACCTGGTCGGGGCCCTTCATGCCCGACCTGCGGCAGCTGATGGGCGCGCATTTCGATACGATGCTCGCGCGCCAGGCGCAAAGCCGGCATGCCGGCCAACGGGTCTACACCCAGCATGACCCGGACCTGGTGATCGAATCGGGAGGTCGCCCACGCCACTTCCTTGGCCGCGCCTATTTGCCGGGCGCTCTTCCTGTGGGTGTGACAGGGCAGGATATCAAGCAATAGGGCGTTGTCGCCCATGGATGTCTGGAGTCCATAAAAAAGCCCGCCCCATTCGGGGCAGGCTTCCAGCACGCTCAGACAACAATGTAGTGATCAAGCCTGGGTGCTGATCATCGAGCCGCTCATGTTTTGCACGTTGCCGATGTTCTGCATCAGGTTTTGCAGGAAAGTCTGCAGTGATGGCGTGTTGGCAGCAGAGGCGCTTTGACCGTCAGCGGCATCCAATGAATTGACGAGATTCTGGAAGCTGGCATTCAGGCTGCTGAGTGAGCTCGAACCGGTACTGCCGACTGCGCTCGAACCGGTGCTGCCAACCGCGCTTGAGCTGGCAGTGCTGGTGCCTGTGGAAGCGCTCTGGGTGCTGGCATCCAGTTGCTGCAGGAGGCTTTGGATTCCCGCAGCCATTTCTCCGCCGCCACCATGATGACCGTGACCATGATGGACATGGCCGGTTGCCGCCGTGGCAGCACTACCGCTGGCTGCCGTAGTCCCGCTTGCGTCATTTCCCTGCCCGATCGATGCAAACAAGTTCTGCAGAAATGTCTGCAACGCCGCTTCGGGACTCTGCGTCGAGGTCGAAGAAGCGGTCGATGCAGTTGAACTGGTGGCCGACGTGGTGGACGAAGTGCTGGTGCTGCCCGACAGGCTTTGTTCGAGTGCCTGCACGATGGAATTCATGAAATTCGAACTCCCAACCCCTCCGGTGCTACCGGCACCGCTGCTATTGCTGTCACAACCCGAGCCTCCGACTTGCTGGGTCGCGCTGCCTGAATTTGTGGAACTGGTAGTCTGTTGCAACCAGGACAGATAGCTTGAACCCGATACGCTGTTTATTGTACTCATGACCTCTCCTTGAGATATCTGGATATGAATGGACTGAGATGGTTGTCTCAATGACCGTATATTCGGCATTTCGCGCGCAAATTAAACGGTGAAAAGAGGGTGAAAACAGGCGCAATTCGAAATGTATCGGGTTTGCAACAATGTCAGGCCGGGGATTGATATAAGCACTTAAGGAACATCGGGTTAATGGAGGCGTTAATCGCTGCGGCAGATTTTGTATAAAAACATTTTCAAAAGAATTTGGTATCAGGCGCGTTACATTGAGCGATTTCCAAATACAGTTTGAACATACTGCAGTTGCCCCGCTGCATTATATTGCCGGATGCGGGGTTTCCCCGTGCATGGTGCGTGCGCCGTGCCGCGGTTCGGGATGTATCCATGTCGGGCAATCCGGATTTGTATTCGTAACTTTATGCATGGTCGATTCCATTGACAGTAAAATTCGCCATTGCAACAAACGATGCCTACCAGTGCGTACTCGAAACCTTCCTGAGGGCGGGCTGGAAACTGGAGAAACTGTTTGTCTCGCCATCGAACTGGTTGTACGACAACAAGCAGGTCATGGCGCGAGCCCTGGAACTGGGCGCTGCCATACAATATTCCCCGATTTGCGACGCCGATCTGGCCGATCTTGCCCGCCGCGGGTGCATGGCGCTCATGGTTGCGTGCTATCAATGGAAAGTCCCGGACTGGAGCACGCATCTCAAATACGCGGTGAATTTCCATCCTTCGCCGCTGCCGGAAGGGCGCGGACCATATCCGATGGTCAGGGCCATCCTAGATCGGCATGTGCACTGGGCCGTCACCTGCCATCGCATCAACGCGAAATTCGACGCGGGGGATATTCTCGATGCGGAGAACTTCCCTCTTGCTGCGGATGAAAACCATGAAACGCTCAATCTGAAGATTCAACTGGCTGCATCAAGGCTTGCACAACGTGTTGCGAGTCACATCGAGTCGTCATGGGATTCGGCGCAGCCGCAGGGAACCGGTAGCTACTGGCCGCTCTGGACGGACGGCGACCGCACCATCGATTTTACGCAACCGGTTCACTCCGTCGATCTGAAAATCCGGGCGTTCGGACACCTGGAATGCCTGGCCTCGATCAATAACACCACGATATTCGTTCATCGTGCACATGGCTGGCAGGAGGCGCATTCTGCCCGTCCCGGCGCTGTGGTACATTCCAGCAATCTGGCGATGGTCATTGCCGCTGCGGATGGATTTGTCGCGATTACGGAATGGAGTCTGGTCGCGCCAGGAACGATCACTGCAAGCTTGCGTAGATGACCCTCGGGCAAGCAGCCCCTCTTCGCATCGACGGGGCCTGAGCGGTTGAAGAAAAGGGTCTCTGCATTTCATGCAAAAGATGCTTAACGATGCCATTTCGCATCATCTGGAAGGCGCTTTGAAGGATGCTGAGGCGCTGTATCGCCGTGTCCTCGAAAGCGACCCGCACCAACCGCAAGCCCTGAGCCTGCTGGGCATGATCCTGATGTCCGGCTCGCGCCATGCAGAGGCGGAAATGCTGTTTGCCCGGCATATGAGTGTGGAGCCCGGCAATCCCATGACGCTGCTCAATCTGGGCAGGCTGCTGCAAGCACGGGGCGAGGATGGCGAGGCCATCGCGCTGTTTCGCCAGGCAATCGCGGGCATGCCTGCACTGGCTCCGATCTACAACGATTTGGCGGTATCCCTGCTCCGGCTGGGGAAATGCGACGAAGCGCTGGCTGCGCTGGACCAGGCCTTGAGCCTGGACCCGTGTTTTGGCCTGGCGCATGACAACCGCGGCATCGTGCTTCAGGACTGTGATCGCCACATGGAAGCGGCCGCCGCACACGAGAGGGCGCTGGCTTTCACCGCTGTCGAGGCCACATCGGAGCGCATCGCGATCTTGCTGAATCTGGTCAGGGCCGCCTACGAGGCGCAAGAATTCAGGGCAGTCGAAAATGCATGCCGTACCCTTCTGGATCTGTACCCGGACAATGCAGTCGGCAACGAATACCTGGCCCGGGTTTTGTATCGCATGCATCGCCCTGACGAGGCGATTGCGCTGCTCAACCGATGTGCACGCACCCACGGCCTGGTCAGGGTGCAACAAACCGCATGTCCGGAATCGACCATCCTCGTGCTGGGTGGCGTGGGAGCAAGTCATGTACCCACGTCGGACTTGTTTGACCCGTCCCTGTTCGCAATGATCGCGCTGACGTTGTTGTCGCCGGACCAATCCGATGCGCCATTTGGCGGCATATCGCTGGAAGAGATTTCCGGTGCCGACCTAGTCTTCAATACGCTGGGCGAAGTCGAGCAGGATGGCGGGCAGATCGAATCCGTGAAAAATGTCGTCGAGTCGCTGGGCAAGCCGGTACTGAATCCTCCCGGCCTGATAAGCGGCACGGGTCGCAGCCAAAGCAAGGAATTGTTTGGCGACATTCCCGGATTGCTCGTCCCTGAAGTGAAGAGCTTGATGCGGGACGAGCTAATCGACTTCGGCACCGGCGCCAGGCCGTTCCTGGTGCGCCCCGTGGGCGTTCATGGCGGCGAGGATCTGGCGCTGATCGCGACCGCCTCCGATTGGGGAAATTACCTGGAAAAGATTGCCCACAAGCAATTCATCCGGACCGAGTTTCACGACTTCAGGGATGCTCAGGGTTGCTACCGGAAATATCGCTTCATATTCGTCGATCGCAAACCTTACCCGTATCACCTCGCCATCACCAATGACTGGCTCGTTCACTACTGGCGCGCGCACATGAACCAGTCCGACTGGAAAAAGTGCGAGGAGGAAAAGTTTGTTGCGGACTGGCGCACCGTATTCGGCCCCGGTGCGGCTTTTGCGGTTGAACAGGTTGCGCTACGCCTGGACCTCGACTACGGCGGCATGGACTGCAGCATACTCGCCGACGGAACAGTCCTGTTCTTCGAGGCCAATGCTTCCATGCTGGTTTGCATGGACGAACAGAATAGCCTATTCCCGAACAAACATGCAGCCGGACTGCGCATACGCGACGCGGTGACGGACATGGTCAGGAATCGTATCTTCCGGCGCAATTGAACGCCGGGCCGCAGTTGTGCTGCCAAAAAGCGGGGGCGCATCAGCAAGAACAGTGCGATAAATCCTGCAGAGGGAGGGCATGCTTGCGGGTGTGGTGCATTGCCGCTCGACAGACAAACGCCCACAGCCCGATATGTAGCCTGTCGGACTGCTTAAGCGCTTCCATTGAAGGAATATATCCATTGTCAGCACATCGCGCTGCGGTTAAAGTTCATGCTGTCCACGTAAGGGAATTCAAGAGGGAACGAAGATGGCGATATTGATATTAGTCGTGCTGGTGGCGGCCCTGTTGCTGGCCTTCTTCCGCTCTTCCATTTGGGGATGGCTGATCGCGATCGCGATCCTCGTTCCGTTGGTGGCGATGGTCAGCCGCATTTCCGACGGTGCCTTGCAAATCGTCTACATCGCACTCGGCATCTTTCTCGCTGTCCTGGGTATTCCCGCCTTGCGCCGCCTGCTGGTCAGCGGTTTCATTCTCGGCATTTTCCGCAAGATACTGCCGCAGGTATCGCAGACCGAACAGGAGGCGCTGGATGCCGGCACGGTAGGCTGGGACGGCGAACTGTTCAGCGGCAATCCGCACTGGAAGCAATTGCTGAGCCTGCCCAGGGCAGGCCTGAGCGAACGCGAGCAGGCTTTTCTCGATAACGAAGTCGAGCAGCTTTGCGCGTTGATAGACGACTGGGATGTGACGCATACGCGGCAGGATCTGTCGCCGGAAGCATGGCAATTCATCAAGGACAAGGGTTTTTTCAGCCTGATCATCCCGAAGGAATACGGCGGTCTTGAATTTTCCGCGCAGGCGCAATCGGCTGTGGTGACCAAGGTTGCTTCGCGCAGTGGCACGGCGGCGGTGACGGTGATGGTGCCCAACTCGCTGGGGCCGGCGGAATTGCTGCTGCACTACGGCACGCAGGAGCAAAAGGAAAAGTATCTGCGCAACCTTGCATGCGGCAAGGAAATTCCCTGCTTCGCGCTGACCGGGCCGTTCGCCGGCTCGGATGCGGGGTCGATCCCCGATTACGGCATTGTCTGTCACGGTGCTTTCAACGGCCAGGGTAACGTGCTCGGCGTGCGCGTGACCTGGGAGAAGCGCTACATCACGCTGGCGCCGGTGGCGACACTGCTCGGCCTGGCGTTCAAGCTGTTCGATCCGGAAAATCTGCTGGGAGCCGAAGTTTCCCGCGGCATCACGCTGGCGCTCATTCCGACCGATACGCCCGGCGTCAACGTGGGGCGTCGTCACTTTCCGCTCAACTCCGCATTCCTGAACGGCCCGACCACGGGCAAGGACGTATTCATCCCGATGGACTACATCATCGGCGGCACCATGCGCATCGGCCAGGGCTGGCGCATGCTGATGGAATGCCTGGCGGCCGGGCGCTCCATCTCTCTGCCCGCCAGTGCGACGGGCGGCGTGAAGATGGCAGCGCGTACCAGCGGTGCCTATTGCCGCGTGCGCAAACAATTCAAGGTGCCAGTAGGCAAGTTCGAAGGCGTGGAAGAAGCGCTGACCCGCATCGGCGGAAATCTTTACGTGATGGATGCGGCGCGCATGATGACGGCGCAGGCGCTGGACCTGGGCGGCAAGCCCTCCGTCATCTCCGCGATCGTCAAATACCACTGCACCGAGCGTGGCCGCATTGTCATCAACGATGCGATGGACGTACACGGCGGCAAGGGAATCTGTCTCGGGCCGGACAACTATCTGGGCCGTGCGTACCAGCAGACGCCGATCGGCATCACGGTGGAAGGGGCGAACATCCTCACGCGCAGCCTGATCATCTTCGGGCAGGGCGCGGTGCGCTCGCATCCTTACGTGCTGAAGGAAATCCATGCCGCGCATGATGTGGATACCAAGCGCGCGGTGCGCGAATTCGATGCTGCCCTGTTCGGGCATATCAGTTTCAGCCTGAGCAATGCGGTGCGCAGTCTGGTCTACGGCCTGACCGGTGGGCACGTTATCGGCGTGCCGACGGAGCAACCGACCAGACGCTATTACCAGGCGCTCACGCGCTATTCGGCCGCATTCGCATTCGCAGCGGATGTTTCCATGCTGGTGCTGGGCGGCGGGCTCAAGCGTCGCGAGAAGCTGTCCGCACGCCTCGGCGACGTATTGAGCCAGATGTACCTGTGCTCTGCGGTGCTGAAACGTTTCGAGGACGATGGACGCCCCGCCGCCGACCTGCCGCTGTTGCACTGGGGGATGCAGGACGGCCTGTACCGCATCCAGACGGCGCTGGACGGCGTGCTGCAGAACTTCCCCAGCCGCTTCGCCGCGCTGGTGCTGCGCATCATGATCTTCCCGTTGGGGCAGTGGCGCAGGCCGCCAAGCGACCATATCGGCCATCAGGTTGCCTCCCTCCTGCTGCAACCCGGCGCGGCGCGTGACCGCCTGACCGCGGGCATGTACATTCCGTCCGGCGAGAAAGATGCCGTCGGCGCGCTGGAAGCGGCGCTTGCAAGCACGCTTGCGTGTGAACCGTTGCAGGCCGTGCTGGAAAAGGCGCGCAAGGAAGGCAGGATCAAGGCGCGCGAAGAGCCACAGCAGATCAGCGAGGCACGCGAACTCGGCATCATTGACGGCGAGCAGCAACTGCAACTGGAACGCGATTATGCCCTGCGCCGCAAGGTCGTCATGGTGGACGATTTCGCGCCGGAGGCACTGAGGGCAAATCAGGGATGACGACCATGCGCGACAAGGTGATCTTTATCACCGGTTCCAGCCGCGGCATCGGACGCGAGATCGCCTTGCGCTGCGCGCGCGACGGCGCCAAAGTGGTCATCACCGGCAAGACCGCGGAAGCGCATGCGAAACTGCCGGGGACCATTCACAGCGTGGCGGCGGAAGCGGTGGCGGCGGGCGGGCAGGCACTGGCGATCCAGCTTGACGTGCGCGACGAGCAGGCGATCCAGACCGCGGTCGAACAGGCCGCCGCGCATTTCGGCGGCATCGACGTCCTGGTCAACAACGCCAGTGCTATCAGCCTCACACCGACGCTGGAAACACCCGCCCGGCGTCTGGATCTGATGTGGGACGTGAACATGCGCGCGACCTTTCTGGCTTCGCAAGCCTGCATACCGCATCTCAGGAAAGCGGCAAATCCCCACATACTCACGCTGTCGCCGCCGCTCAACTTCGAAGCGAAGTGGTTCGCGCCGCATGTGGTCTATTCCATCTCCAAATTCGGCATGAGCCTGTGCGCGCTGGGCATGGCCAGGGAATTCGCGGACGACGGCATTGCGGTGAACTGCCTGTGGCCGCGCACGACGATCGCCACCGCCGCCATCGAATTCAACTTTCCCGAAGCGATCCTGCGCGCGTCGCGCAAGCCCGCCATCGTGGCCGATGCGGCGCATGCCATCCTGCTGCGCGACAGCAGGACCTTCAGCGGCCATTTCTTCATCGACGATGAAGTGTTGCGTGCGGAAGGCGTCAGGGACTTTGAAAAGTATGCGGTCAGCCCGGGCCAGCAGCTATTCAGCGATCTGTTCTTGTAGTGGCATCAGAAAACGGGAGTCGGGGAAATGAACCCAGCAGAGAATGACGATGTGATATCGCCGCAGCAGGCGGTGACGTTGCACGGCCTGTTTCTGGAGCGTGTACGCCGTTCGCGGGACAGGATCGCATACCGCTATTTCGACAACCGGCAATCGGTCTGGGTCGACCTGAGCTGGGGGCAGATGCTTGAACAGGTGGCGCGCTGGCGGGCAGCTTTGGCGCAGGAGGGGCTGGCCAAGGGCGACCGTGTGGCGCTCATGCTGCGCAATTGTCCGCAATGGGTGATGTTCGATCAGGCCGCGATGTCGCTGGGTTTGATCGTGGTGCCGCTGTACACCGTGGATCGGGCCGAGAATATCGCCTATATCGTTAACGACGCACAAGTGAAAGTGGTGCTGTTCGAGACCGCCGAGCAATGGCAGGAACTCAGCGGCGTGGTTGGCCAGATGGGATGTGTCCGGCGTTTCGTCGCGCTGGACGACTTCAGGAGCAGCGAGGAGCGCTTGGCTTCCGCGGGAAAATACCTGCCGCAATTGCCTCAGTTGCAGCCCGCAGTGCCATGCGAGTCCGGCGAGCTGGCCAGCATCATCTATACCTCGGGCACGACCGGCAAGCCCAAGGGGGTGATGTTGAGCCACGGCAACATGCTGAGCAATATTTATGACGGCATGGCCACGTTTGCAGTACTCAAGGACGATCTGCTGCTCTCTTTTTTGCCGCTGTCCCATACCTTCGAACGTACCTGCGGCTATTACATGCAGGTGATGACCGGCGCGACGGTTGCCTATGCGCGGTCCATTCCGCAGCTAGCGGAAGACATGCTGACCATACGCCCGACCCTGCTCATCTCCGTGCCGCGCATTTACGAACGCATATACGGCGCCGTCAACACCAAACTGCGGGAAGGATCTCCACTCAAGCGCATGCTGTTCAAGCTTGCGGTGGATGTCGGCTGGTCGCGCTTCCAGCATCAGCAGGGCCGTTCAGGCTGGAAACCCTCGTTCCTGTTGTGGCCGCTGCTGCAGCGGCTGGTGGCACAAAAGATATTGAACCGGCTGGGGGGCCGCCTGCGCACTGCAATTACCAGCGGCGCTGCACTCGCGCCCGAGATCTCGCGCATGTTTATCGGCCTGGGCCTGCCCGTGGTGCAGGGCTACGGACTCACCGAAACCAGTCCCATCGTGGCGGGCAACAAGCTGGACAATAATTTTCCCGACAGCGTGGGGCAGGCGATACGCGGCGTGCAGGTCAAAATCGGCGAGCAGAGCGCGCTGCTGGTGAAAGGTCCGAACGTGATGATGGGGTACTGGAACAATCCCGAAGCGACCAAAGCCATGATCGATGCCCAGGGCTGGCTGAACACCGGCGATACCGCACGCATCAGCGAGACCGGGCATATCTACATCACCGGACGACTGAAAGAGATCATTGTCCTGTCCAACGGCGAGAAGATGCCGCCTGCCGACATGGAAGCGGCCATCATGCACGATCCGCTCATCGATCAGGTGATGGTTTACGGCGAAGGCAAGCCATACCTAGTGGCGCTGGCCGTGCTGAATCCGGCGGTGTGGCCGCAGATTGCCGCGAAAGTCGGCGTGCGCCATGACATGCCCGAGTCGCTGACCGACAGCAATGTGGAAGCCAAGGTGCTGCGGCGCATCGCACGCAATATCAGCAGCTTCCCCGGCTATGCCAAGGTCCACCGCGTGCTGCTGCTGGAGGAGCCGTGGACCGTGGACAACGGCATGCTCACGCCGACGCTGAAACTCAAGCGCGCGATTGTCGCACAGCGATTCGTGGCGCAGATCGACGAACTCTACAAAGGACATTGAACGTGGATGCAACAGCAACACTGCCGGATCGCCAGCCCACCTTGCGCGTGGCGGCCATGCCTTCGGACGCAAACTACACAGGGGATATCTTCGGCGGCTGGCTGATGGGGCAGGTCGATATCGCCGGCAGCATACCTGCCGTGCACCGCGCCAGGGGCAGGGTGGCGACGATCGCGGTCAACTCGTTCGTGTTCAAGCAACCGATCTTTGTTGGCGATATCGTCAGCTTTTACACCCGGATTGTGAAGGCGGGAACGACCTCGGTCACCGTGGACGTCGAGGTCTACGTGCAGCGCGATCCCGAGAATCCAACCTGTCTCAGGGTGACAGAAGCGACACTGACTTATGTTGCCGTGGGCGACGACCGCAAACCGCGGCCCTTGCCGCCCCAGGAATAGCGGGTTGTTGCGATTGTGATGCAGCCGGGAAATGATTTGATGCGATTTTTGACCGGCGGCGGGATTTTGTCTTGCTGCATTTTCAATGCTTAAATTGGGAGTATCGCGATGAGCAATCATCTGAAGATTCGCAAGGTGGCCGTACTGGGTGCAGGCGTGATGGGCGCGCAGATCGCCGCGCACCTGGTCAATGCCGATGTCGAGACGCTGTTGTTCGAACTGCCTGCGAAGGAAGGCGACCCGAATGGCAATGTGAGCAAGGCGATGGAAGGTTTGAAGAAGCTCGAACCGGCGCCTGTTTCCAGTCCGGCGAAGGTTGCGTACATCCAAGCGGCGAATTACGGCCAGCATCTGGAAAAGTTGCGCGAGTGCGATCTGATAATAGAAGCCATTGCCGAGCGCATGGACTGGAAGTCCGACCTGTACCGCAAGGTTGCGCCCTATGTCGGCACCCATGCCATCTTTGCCAGCAATACCTCCGGCCTGTCCATCAATCAATTGTCGCAGGCGTTTCCTGAAAGCCTGCGCCATCGCTTTTGCGGCATCCATTTCTTCAACCCCCCGCGCTACATGCACCTGGTCGAACTGATTCCCTGTGCGGCCACGGAAGCTTCGCTGCTCGACGAGCTGGAGATCTTCCTGGTTTCCACGCTGGGCAAGGGCGTGGTGCGCGCCAAGGACACGCCCAACTTCATCGCCAACCGCATCGGCGTGTTCTCCATGCTCGCCACCAAGCATCACGCGCAGGCATTCAATCTCGGTTTCGACATGGTCGACGCGCTGACAGGGCGCTATCTGGGGCGTCCCAAGAGCGCCACTTTCCGCACGCTGGACGTGGTCGGCCTCGACGTGTTTGCGCATGTGGTCAACACCATGCGCGAGAACCTCACGGACGATCCCTGGCACAAGCACTTCGAGTTGCCGGACTGGTTCAAATACCTGGTCGATCAGGGGGCGCTGGGGCAGAAGACCAAGCGCGGCGTGTACCAGAAGATCGGGAAGGAGATCCACGTACTTGACCTGCACACCCGGGAGTATCGCCTGTCCGATGCCAAGGTGGACGACGGCGTGAAAGACATCTTGCGCGAACGCGATTGGGCCAAAAAACTCGCCGGTTTGCACGCCAGCCAGCATCCGCAGGCGCAGTTCCTGTGGGCGACGTTCCGCGACGTGTTCCACTACTGTGCATTGCAACTGGAATCCATTGCCAACAACGCACGCGACCTGGACCTGGCCGTGCGCTGGGGCTTCGGCTGGGACAGTGGCCCGTTCGAAATCTGGCAGGCCGCGGGCTGGCAGCAAGTGGCGGGCTGGATTTCCGCAGACATCGCGGCAGGCAAAGCCATGGCAGCGGCACCGCTGCCCGCTTGGGCTGTCGGTACGGCACGCGTTGTGGTGCATGGCATGCAGGGATCCTATGCGCCCACCAACGATAGCTACCAGCCCCGTTCCACGCTCCCTGTCTATCAGCGCCAGCTCTACCCGGATCGTCTGCTGGGCGAGGAACGCTACTACGGCGAGACCGTGTTCGAAACCGACGAGGTGCGCCTGTGGCACACCGGTGACAGCATCGCCATCCTCAGTTTCAAAAGCAAGATGCACACCGTCAACAATGAGCTGCTGGACGGCATCCTGCGTGCTGTGAACGAGGCCGAAGCGCATTTCAGCGCACTCATCCTGTGGCAGACCGAACCGCCGTTCTCCGCAGGTGCCAACCTGCTGCAACTGATGCAGGGCATGCAGGAACCGGCGCCGGATGCGGGCATGTTCGGCAAGTTCAAGCAGGCGGCAAGTCGTGTCAAATACACCATCGCGGGCGGCGGCGGCCTGGGCGAGATCGTCAGTGCGGCTACCGGCAACGTGCCGAAAGTGGAAGCCGTGGTGGCCAAGTTCCAGCAAGTCTCGATGCGCCTCAAGTACGCGCTGGTACCCACGATCGCGGCGGTGGACGGCCTGGCACTTGGCGGCGGTTGCGAATTTTCCATCCACTGCGCGCGCATTGTGGCCACGCTGGAAAGCTACATCGGCCTGGTCGAAGTCGGCGTGGGCCTGCTGCCCGCGGGCGGTGGCTGCAAGGAGATGGCACAACGCGCGGCGGCGGAAGCTCAGCGTTTTGCCAGCGACAACCGCGTCGATGTTTTTCCCTACCTGCGGCGCTACTTCCAGAACATCGCCATGGGCGAGGTCGCCAAGAGCGCCGAAATGGCACGCGAGATGGGCTACCTCAGGGCATCTGACCGCATCGTGCTGAATCGCTTCGAGCTGCTGCATGTCGCCAAGGAAGAAGCCATGGCACTCAATGCCACCGCCTACCGCCCGCCGCTGCACCAGCGCCAAATCGCCGTGGCAGGCCGCACCGGCATCGCCACGCTGCAGGCCGCGATGATCAACATGCTGGAAGGCAACTTCATTTCGGAACATGACTACAACATCGGCTGCCGCGTCGCCGAGACCCTGTGCGGCGGCGACGTGGAAGCGGGCAGCCTAGTGGACGAGCAATGGCTGCTGGACCTGGAACGGCGCCACTTCATGGAACTGCTGGGACACTTCAAGACGCAGGACCGGATCGAGTACATGCTGAAGAATGGGAAGCCGTTGCGCAATTAAGGAGACGAACATGAGCAAACAGGTACAGGAAGCCTACATCGTCGCCGCCACGCGCACGCCGGTCGGCAAGGCGCCGCGCGGCATGTTCCGCAACGCCCGTCCCGACGACCTGCTGGCGCATGTGCTGAGGAGCGTGCTGGCGCAGGCGCCGACGCTCGATCCGGCCGGCATCGGCGATGTGATCGTCGGCTGCGCGATGCCGGAAGCGGAGCAGGGCATGAACGTGGCGCGCATCGCGTTGTTGCTGGCGGGATTGCCGGATTCGGTGCCGGGCATGACGGTCAACCGTTTCTGTTCTTCCGGCGTGCAGGCCGTGGCGCTGGCGGCGGACCGCATCCGCCTGGGCGAGGCCGACGTGATGGTCGCTGCGGGCGTGGAGAGCATGAGCATGGTGCCCATGATGGGCAACAAGATCGCGTTCAATCCGGCCATCTTCGAGAACGAGCATGTCGGCATCGCCTACGGCATGGGCATCACCGCGGAGAAAGTGGCAGAACGCTGGAAAGTGAGCCGGGAGGCACAGGATGTCTTTGCCCTGCAGAGCCATTTGCGTGCCATCGCCGCGATCAACAACGGCGAATTCGAGGACGAGATTACGCCCTATCGCATCACCGACAATGCGCCGGACCTAAATACGCGCGACGTGAAAGTGAAGTCGCGCGACGTGGCGCAGGACGAAGGGCCGCGCGCCGATACGTCGCTGGAAGCGCTGGGCAGGCTCAAGACCGTATTCATGCAGAAGGGCTCGGTGACCGCGGGCAACAGCTCGCAGATGTCGGATGGAGCGGGCGCGGTACTGCTGTGCTCCGAGACAGCGCTAAAGCGCTACAACCTCACGCCCATCGGCAAATTCCTCGGCTACGGCGTGGCGGGAGTGCCGCCCGAGATCATGGGCATCGGTCCGAAAGAAGCCATTCCGCGCGTGCTGAAGCAGGTGGGCCTGGGGCTGGCCGACATCGACTGGATCGAACTCAACGAAGCATTTGCCGCGCAATCCCTGGCCGTGATCGGCGACCTCGGTCTCGAGCCCGCCAGGGTCAATCCGCTGGGCGGAGCGATCGCGCTGGGCCACCCGCTGGGCGCGACCGGGGCGATCCGCACGGCAACGCTGATGCATGGCCTGCGCCGCCGCAAGCAGAAGTACGGCATGGTGACCATGTGCATCGGGACTGGCATGGGGGCGGCCGGGGTGTTCGAGGCGTTTTAGGTTTTATCGTGTGTTCTCACGGGAATTTCCGACGTGCTGCTTTAGCGAGGATTCGTTCATGCCGTGACGGGCTCTGCCGGACGACTAACCGCATGAAAGATGGGAGATGAAAAAGATACCATGGTTGATTTGCGGCGTGCTGCTGAGTTGCAGCGTCAGCGCGCTCGAAGTGGCTGGCGTACAACTGGCCAACACGGTGCAGGTGGGGAGCGCAAGCTTGCAACTGAATGGCGCGGGAATCCGCACCAAGTGGTTCTTCAAGGTCTATGTCGCCGCGCTATATCTGTCCCGGAAACAGACTTCCGCAACGGCAATCATTGCGGATGAACATCAGCATCGCGTGGCACTGCACATGCTGCGGGAACTGACGAGCAAGAAACTGTATGGCGCGTTCATCGAGGCGATCGAGATGAACCGGACGCCTGCCGAAATAGCTGCGATGGATGCACAGATGAGGCAGATGAAGCAGATTTTCGATGCGGTGAATGAGGTGCAGTCAGGCGATATCGTTGCGCTGGACTATCTGCCCGGCAGCGGCACACAGATCAGCGTGAACGGCAGGGTGTTCGGCACGATCCCGGGGGCTGCATTCAATCACGCCCTGCTCGAAATCTGGCTCGGCGACCATCCGGTGCAGGATGATTTGAAGAAGGGATTGTTGGGTGGCTGATTCCGATACGCCAGAGGAGGCCAGGGCGCGCTTCGATGTGGATCATGCGTTCATCGAGCACCTGAACGGCGAATGCCTCGACTGGGCGGGCATGGACAATGAGGCGCTGCGGCGCGCAATCCAGGCACGCGGCGACGACTGGAGCAGCCTGGTACAGGAGCGTTGCCCGCATGTGTTTGCCGCCGCACCGGTGTTCATCAGCGCGCTTCAATTGCAGCAGATGCGCGCCGTCATTGCTGCCGTGGAGGAAGTGGCGGGGGTGCCGGACGCAAAATCCGCGCTGGGCGTGTTTTACGGCTACGATTTCCACCTGAACGAACAGGGGGCTCACCTCATCGAGATCAATACCAATGCGGGCGGGGCATTCCTGAATGCATTGCTGATCGAAAGCCAGCAGGGCCTGTTCCTATATGGCACGGCAGTGACCGAGAACCGTCCGGACCAGGTCTTCGTCGATATGTTTCGCAACGAATGGAGACGGGTGCGCGGCGCTGCCGCACTCAAGACCATCGCTATCGTGGATGAGCAGCCGGAGTCACAATATCTCTACCCGGAATTCCTGCTTGCAAGTGCGCTGCTGGAACATGCGGGCTTTGCTGTGCATATCGTCGATCCTTCTGCCCTGCAGGCGCGCGAGGACGGCTTGTATTGCGACGAGCAGCGCATCGATCTGCTCTATAACCGCCTGACCGATTTCGATCTGCATCAATTTCCGCACATTCGCGCGGCCTGGGAGGAAGGGAAGGTGGTGCTGACGCCGAATCCCGCGCATTACCGGCGCTATGCGGACAAGCGCAAACTGGCGCAATTTTCGGACAGGGAATGGCTGCATTCGGCTGGTGTCTCGTCCGCGGGTATCGATGCACTCCTGCAGGGCGTTCCGCAAACTTGCCTGGTTCAGGGACGGGATGCTGAGCAATGGTGGGACGAGCGCAAGCAATGGTTCTTCAAGCCGGTGAGCGGCTACGGCAGCAAGGGCGCATATCGCGGCGACAAGCTTACCAAACGTGTGTTCGAAGAGATCATGCGGTCGGATTATGTTGCACAACGGCTGGCACTGCCCGACGAACGCACAGTCTGCGTGGAGGGTGCGGAGCCCCGACCGCTCAAATTCGACGTGCGCTGTTATGTTTACGACGGCCATATCCAGCTTGTCGCGGCGCGTCTCTACCAGGGGCAGACCACCAACTTCCGCACGCCGGGCGGCGGCTTTGCGCTGGTGCGCGAGGTCAGTTGATCACGAGTGCTGATTGCGCATCACCAGTGGCATGCGCTGCCTGCCGAACTGCCCGTCGAAGTTTCCGAAGTGCCCTGCCAGTTTTGCGCCGCAATGCGGGCATGTGCCGTTGGCGGTGACCGCATAATCGCGGATGAGGTACCAATCACGGACGATCAGCGCTTGCCGACAACTGGCGCAGAACGTTGTGCCGCCGCTCGGGTCATGCACGTTGCCGGTATAGACATGCAGCAAACCGGCGGCATGGGCGATCGCGCGCGCCTGCGTCAATGTGGCCGGGGGGGTGGGCGCGATGTTGGTCATCTTGTAGTCGGGGTGAAACGCGGTGAAGTGCAGCGGCACGTCCGTCCCCAGTTCCTGCGCGATCCATTCGCTCATCCGGCCGATCTCGTGAGCGCTGTCGTTGTAACCGGGTATCAATAGCGTCGTGAGTTCGACCCACACGCGGGTCTCCTGCCGCAGATACGTCAATGTGTCCAGCACGGGTTGCAGGTGGGCGCCGGTCTGCTTCTGATAGAATTCATCCGTGAACGCTTTCAGGTCCACATTCGCGGCATCCATCTTTGCGTAGAACTCGCGGCGGGGCCGGTCGTGCATATAGCCTGCGGTGACCGCCACGGTCTTGATGCCAAGCTCATGACAGGCATCGGCCACGTCCATCGCATATTCGGCGAAGATCACCGGGTCGTTGTAGGTGAAGGCCACGCTTTTGCAGCCCAGTTCGGCGGCGTTGCGTGCGATGGCTTCCGGCGTCGCCTGGTCCGCGAGCTTGTCGAAGCTTCGCGATTTGGAGATGTCCCAGTTCTGGCAGAACTTGCAGGCGAGGTTGCAGCCGGCAGTGCCGAACGAAAGAATGCTGCTGCCGGGATAAAAGTGATTGAGCGGCTTCTTCTCGACCGGATCGACACAAAAGCCGGAACTGCGCCCGTACGTGGTCAGCACCATTGCGTCATCGACCCGCCCCCGCACGAAGCAGGCGCCGCGCTGACCCTCGTGCAATTTGCAGTCGCGCGGGCAGAGGTCGCACTGTAGGCGGCCATCCTCCAGCCTGTGCCAATATCGGGCCGGATAGCGCTCGGCAATGCTGATCGGTTCGTCCATTTCAGCGTACCCCGGAAAAGTCGGCTTCGCACCATTTGCTCACGGTGTAACGCGACAACCTGATCTCGCTCGCCCAGAAATCGCCAGGCAATCCGGCCTTGCGCTTGAGCTGTTCCATGAAGTGCCGCGGCAGGGACAATTGTTCCCAGACCTGGGGCAAAAAAGTACTCCGACAATGACCATATTCAAGAATGATTCCGTCCACGCCTGGGCGCAGCCGGGCCAGCGCATCCTCCTCGTCGCTGAAGTCTATTGCTTCCGCTGCGGACAGCAAGGAAACCTCGCACTCGGTTGTTGCCAGCTCACGGCGCACGAGAGGCTCGAAGCGCGGGTCGCGAAAAGCCGCCGCAAGGGCGTTGTGACGGACGTCCTGAGCCAGTGGGCGATGAGCCTGCAGGGACCCGATGCAGCCGCGCAACTCGCCGTTCTGCGTCAGGGTGACAAAGGTCGCGCCTTTTTCGTCCAGCCATTGTCCTTGGTGGGCTGGAGCGCACTCACCTCCCAACGCTTCGGTGATGGCGCCGCGCGCAATCCCGACGAGTATTTTTCCCTGCTCCCGATCAGCCATTTTTCGTCACCTCGGTAAAGGCGATGGACGCATATCCCACCACCCTATCCTTCGACCCGGCAGTGTCCCCGGAGTTGCGCAGATCGAGCAGTTGCGGAATGAGCTCGTGCTTGCGCGCGGCGAGGATCAGGCCATTGATGGGCGTGGCGCCGCAGGCCTGCTCATGAGCGACAGGTTGTTGCAGATCGAGGATGCTCCGGACGGTTTGGTTGTCGACGGACAGTGCGGTGGCGTAGGGCAAGTAATGCGAGAGATCGGAACTGATTACGATCAGCGTTTCTGCTCCGCCCCACACTTTTTCCAGCACGTCGGCTACTTCCTCCGCCGAGGCTATGCCCACCACCAGCGGCAGCAAAGTGAAGTCTTTCAGCACACGTTGCAGGAAAGGCAACTGTACTTCAAGCGAGTGCTCCTGCCGGTGGGCCTCCTCGCTGACGATCATTTGCGGCAGATCGGCAATGATGTCCATCGCGTCCCTGTCCAGAGGGATATGTCCCAAAGGCGTATCGAACGCATCAGCGTCCGGCAACGCCAATCCGTGTATCGCCACCCGGTGGGCGGGGCCCAATAACACCACGCGGCGGATACCGGCCGCGCTGCCACGCAATGTCGCGTAGGCCTTCGCGGCAATCGCACCGGAATAGATGTAGCCCGCATGCGGGCAGATCAGTACTTTGGGGCTCAAGGACCGCGGTTGCGCCTCGTGCAGGTACTCCTGCACCTCATGCGCAAGTTGCCAGGGATCCGCCGGGTAGAACAATCCGGCTACGGCAGGTGGGCGAACGGTTGGCATCATGATCTCCTCAGTTTCGTATGTCTCGAATATGGCGATGGAATGAAATGAATCAAGCCCTTGTCCGGCTTGACGCAAATATTTATCGATGGCGGCTTTTGAAAAGTTGCATGCAAATAAGCTGCGCATGGCAGCCAGGATAGTGCGCCATCAGCCTGATGCAACTCATTATCCCTGGCCTGGCGGGGCAAATAATAATCATTATGAATTTGGTTCATCAGACTTTCCCATGGGTAACTTGAGCCGGATACAGATCAAGCCCGCCGCAGTGGAAATAGATGGCGATCTTGAAGTGGTCACGGTTCCTGAATCCACAGGCACGTTTTTGTACAGTTGCAATCTTTGAGTTCAGCCCTTCGGCCACAGCATTGGTGATGCGATGTTTGAAATAGGTCAACACATTCGGCAAGTGCCGCGCAATCAACTTCGCCGCATCGATCATGGGCTGCAAGCGGCTATGCGTCGCCCAGAAGTACCAACGCTTCCAGAACTTCAACGCCCAGGCCGCAGACGTGTAGCTCCACAATTCCCGCAACACCTCCTTGAGCGCCCAGGCGCGTCCGGTCGCAAGCTCGCTGCTTTGCAGTTCCTTGAATCGCATCCTGGCCTGGTCAGTCATGTTGGACGGGTTGGTCAGCCACAGGTATTTGCTGTTGACCAACGTGTTGTTCCCTTCATTCTTCAGCGCCTTGTGTTCCTGCTTCCTGACCTTGTCTACCGCCTCGACGACATGGCGCATGATGTGGAAGCGGTCAAACACCATTTTGCCATCCGCCTCTGGCACACCTTCCTGGCACGCATTGATGAAGGCCGGCCACATGTCGAGACTGATCGCCTCTATCCCGGCGCAGCGCGCCAACCCAAAGGCGTCGAAATAGGCAGCCAGACTTTCTTCACGGCGCCCCTCGCCAACGTATTCCACCGTCGCCTGATCCAGATCGCAGACCAGCGTCATGTATTGATGCCCCTTGGCGATGGCTTTCTCATCTACGCCGATCTGCTTGGGCAAGGCATCGCCTTTGGCAGCACGACCGCGCAACACCGCACGTTCCATCAGGTGCCACGCCTGATCCCAGCTGATGCGCAACAATCCTGCAGCACGTTCAATATTGGCTGCCAACAGGACATTCACCGCCAGCGCCTCGAACAGGTGCGTAAACCGGCTTCCCTCGTCCGCCCATGGCAGGCGCGCCTGCCGAACGCCATGCTCAGTGCAAGACACGCGCGGTGGACTGGCATGCAGGTAGGTCATGAACTGACAACTGTCCAGATGTCGCCAAACCCGTTCAGCAGAATGGTCGTACACGGGATGTTCCTGCCCACATTCCGGGCAGGCAAAGCGCACGCCCTTCGCATGCCCAACATACACATCAACTCGGCCTTGCGTCATGTCCAGATCAACACGCTCTACCGTCCACGGCTCGTTTATCCCCAGCAAGTGCCGGTACAACTCTTTGCTTTCCATCGCTCGTCCCTTAACCAAGTTAGAGACGATAGATTATCTTTTACCCACGCAATTGTCAGAT
>CAVRYQ010000135.1:0-9065 GCA_963725375.1 uncultured Pseudomonadota bacterium
GCGAAAAGTACAATGCACTCCTTCGTAAATTTTCCTGAGCACGCATCGTGAAACTGATATTGGGCATTGAATCTTCCTGCGACGAGACCGGCATCGCGCTGTATCACACCGAGCGCGGCCTGCTTGCCCATACCCTGCACTCACAGATCGCATTGCATAACGAGTTTGGCGGCGTCGTGCCCGAACTCGCTTCGCGCGATCACGTGCGTTATGCGCTGCCGCTGATACGCAGCGCCTTGCAAAAGGCCGATTGCGCACTCCACGACATCGATGCCATCGCTTATACACAAGGTCCCGGACTGTCAGGCGCGTTGCTGGTCGGCGCAAGCATTGCCTGCGCACTCGCCTATACACTGGATGTGCCGACATTCGGCGTGCATCATCTCGAAGGCCACCTGCTTTCGCCGCTGCTGTCCGATCCGGCACCGGAGTTTCCTTTTGTCGCCCTGCTGGTCTCCGGCGGACACACGCAATTGATGCGCGTGGACGGCGTAGGTCGCTACACATTGCTTGGCGAATCGGTAGACGACGCTGCGGGTGAAGCGTTCGACAAAAGCGCAAAACTGCTGGGGCTGGATTATCCGGGTGGCGCACTGTTATCCAAACTGGCGCAGCGTGGCACCCCGGGACGCTTCAAGCTGCCGCGCCCGATGTTGCACAGCGGCGATCTGGAATTCAGTTTCAGCGGACTGAAGACGGCTGTACTCACTCTGGTGAATCAACAAGTCCACCACCCTCTCCCGTCGGGAGAGGGTGCAAACGAATCGCTACGCGAATTTCAAATTCCCGACCAGACGCGCGCAGACATCGCACACGCCACCCAGGAAGCGATTGTCGATGTACTGGCAAGCAAAGCGTTGGCCGCACTCAGGCAAACCGGATTGAATCAACTGGTTGTGGCGGGTGGCGTGGGCGCGAACCATGTGTTGCGCAGCCGCCTGAGTGAAAGCGTCGAAAAACGCGGCGGCAGGGTGTTCTATCCCGACCTGGAATTCTGCACCGACAATGGCGCAATGATCGCCTTGGCCGGCGCACTGCGATTGCGGCACCAGGCAGCCCAGCGCGACTATCGCTTCAACGTCAAGCCGCGCTGGGATTTGCAGGAGTTGAACTATCCCGGCTGAGTATCTTTCTTCTTGCTGCCGATCTTGCTTTCCCTGCCCGTCATCAGGTTCTGGATATTGACCTTGTGCCTCCAGATCAACAGCATGGACATGATCGCCGTTGCCAGGACCAGCTCGGGACGCAGATGAATCAGCATCGCGTACGTCGGTGCGGCGATTGCCGCAACCAGCGCCGCCAATGACGAATAGCGGAACACCACGGCCACGAACAACCAGGTCGCCAGCACAGCCAACCCCATCCACACATTCAGTGCCAGCAATACGCCCAACGCGGTGGCGACACCCTTGCCGCCCTTGAACTTCAGGAAAATCGGAAAAACGTGGCCAAGAAATACTGCCAGGGCGACCAAGGACACCAACAACACGCCCTGATCGTCGTGAGGCCCGAAGTAAATCGCCAGAAACACCGCCAACCAACCCTTCGCCGCATCGCCCACCAAGGTCAGCGCGGCAGCGGCCTTTTTTCCGCTGCGCAGCACATTGGTCGCACCGGGATTACCGGAACCGTAAGTACGCGGATCGGCCAGGCCAAACGCCTTGCTCATCAGCACGGCAAAAGAAACCGACCCCAGCAGGTAGGCGCATACAACAAAGAAGACAAGAGTGATCATCTGTAATACCTTAAAATGCGAACGGCGGATTTTACTTGAATGCGTCACGGCAACCAAACGAATGGCTTCATCTATGGACATCATCTTTCTGCGAGAACTCAAGGTCGTCACGCTCATCGGAATATACGAACGGGAGAAGCGCGTGCCTCAGACGCTGCAACTGGACTTGGAAATCGCCCTGCCGAACAGCCGCGCCTGCCAGAGCGACGACATCAAGGACGCGCTGGACTACGCCCGGGTGGCGCAACATATACAGACCGTATTGAGCAACGGACACTTTTCCCTGCTGGAAGCCCTGGCCGAACACATCGCCCAGATCATCCTCAAGGACTTCAACGCCCCTTGGGTCCGGGTCAGCGTTGCCAAGCTGCAGGCCATTCGCAACTGCAAAATGGTCGGGATCAGCATAGAGCGCGGACAGGTTCGCTAAGACTCCCCCAAGAAGGATTTGCCCAACCCCATCTTTTTATGGATAATGCCCCCCCTTAATGGTATCCGTGCGCGTACAAAAGCCGCGCCTAACTTTAGCAAGGAAGACAAAATGAAAGCCGCCATTCACCCTGAATACAAAGAGATCGCAGTGACATGCAGCTGCGGCAACAAGTTTACAACCCGCTCCACCATGAGCAAGCCGGAATTGCACGTTGAAGTCTGTTCCGAGTGCCACCCGTTCTACACCGGCACGCAGAAGATCGTGGACACGGCAGGCCGCATCGAGAAATTCCGCAACAAGTACAGCACTGGCGCCAAAACCGCCGCTTGATGGAACTTCGTCAAACGCAGGGAAAAAGGCAGCCTTCGCTGCCTTTTTCTTTTGTTTGAGCGCAAAATTGATTTCATCCGGCTCGGCGCCAAACTGGCGCAGCGCCCGCCGTTAGGTAAGAATGCAGGCAGTTAATTTCTGTTCGCCATCGCGCAACGATCATCAAGGCGAACCGGCAGCAGGACCAACACTCAAGAGCATCGAATAAAAAAACAAGATGTACGCCTACTACACCAAGTTGAAAGAACCTGAGATCACGCCGATCAAGGCGGGTTTCCTGTTTTTGCTGTGTGCAACCTGGGTGCTCACCGGACTGGTCGGCCACGATCCCTGGAAGCCGGACGAAGCCTACGGTTTCGGCCTGATCTACCACATCATACAGAGCCACGACTGGCTCGTGCCTACCCTCGCAGGCGAACCTTATCTGGACAAGCCGCCACTGTATTACTGGACCGCAGCCGCATTCGCCCAGGCATTCGCCGGGATATTGCCGCTGCATGACGGCGCGCGCCTCGCAACCGGCTTCTACACCGCACTGACCCTCATGTTTTTCGGCTTTACGGGGCGAGAACTGTTCGGCAACAATCGCGGCTGGCCCGCCGCCATCATACTCATCGGCTGCGTGGGCATGCTGCTCCACGCGCACGAAATCCTCACCGACAACGCATTGCTTACCGGCTGCGCCATGATGCTGTATGGCTATGCGCTCAGCCCGCGCCGGGAAAAGGTGGCGGGGGTGTTCCTCGGCATCGGCCTGGGCATCGGCTTCATGAGCAAAGGCTTCATCGCACCCATGCTGTTCCTGCTGATCAGCAGCGGCCTGCTGCTCTTCCGCAATTGGCGCACGCGCAGCTATTTCACCACGCTGGGCATTGCACTGGTCTGCGCACTACCCTGGCTCGTCGTCTGGCCCTGGCTGCTCTATGCGCGTTCGCCGGAACTCTTCTCGGAATGGGCATGGACGCGCAATGTCGGCCGCTGGTTCGGCTATGCCCGCAGCGGCAGGTTCAGTGAAGCGTTCTATTACCTGAAAGCCCTGCCCTGGCTGGCCTGGCCCGCTGCGCCGCTCGCGGCATGGACCGTATGGGAAGTGCGCAAACGCATCTCGCAGCAAGCCGAGTTCCAACTGTTGCTGATCAGCTTTGTTGTCATGCTGGTGGTGCTGAGCCTGGTGCCCGACATCAATGACCAGAACGGTCTGCCCATGCTACTGCCGATAGCACTCCTGGCGACGGCGGCGCTTTCCACCGTGCGCCGCGGCGCGGCGAACGCGCTGGACTGGTTCGGTATCATGACTTTCGCGCTGCTCGCCATCGCGCTGTGGTGGGGCTGGGCCGGCCTGCTGTTGGATAACGGCGCCAAGATCACCCACGTGCTGAAGGACTATCAGCCCGGATTTGAACCCGCGTTCCACCCGATTTCGTTCTGGATCGCCATCGCGGTCACTGTGTTGTGGGTCGTTCTGGTCTGGCGCGTGGGTCGCTCGGTGCGCCGTTCGCTCATCAACTGGGCGTCCGGTGTGACGCTGCTGTGGATACTGACCATGACCCTGTGGCTGCCTTGGCTGGACACCGGCAAAAGTTACCGGCACATGGTGGACGATCTCAAGGCAAACCTGCCGCAACAATACAACTGCATTGCAGGCGTGCGTATCGGCGACAGCCAGCGCGCCATGCTGGAATATTTCGGCGACATCAACCCGCGTCACCGGGCAACACGCGTATGCGACCTGCTGCTGGTACAGGGAAACCTTATTGCCAAGCCGATCGAAGACGAGATCGGATGGGACAAGATATGGGAGGGCGGTCGCAAGGGCGACCAGAACGAACGCTTCCGGCTATACCGCCGCGTCAGGAATTGACCGCGCCAACTGCAGCCTGATCATTTCACGCCTTCGACCTGAAGGATGCGGATGTCCTCCAGCGGTTCCTCGCCTTTCGCCAGACGCAGAAAGCGCGGGAAGGTACCGGTCTTGTGCACTACCCAGTTTCCTTGCGCCAACTGTTCGAATCGTCCCAGTTGCGGGCCAAGCTGTGCAAGGTCCGTAGCGTCGATCAGCAGGTAATATCGCCCGCTCTGCGGCAACCGGGCGATATCGTCCACGTCGTAGCCGGGCGTGGAGCGATATAGACCCACCTCCCTTGCCACGATATCCATCCTGTAGGCATAGATCGGCTCATCCGGCTCGCCAGCCAGCCTTATATTCGCGTTGTACGGAGCGCTGCAAGCAGTGAATGTCAGCGCATTGGTGAGCACCAGGAAGGCATACACCATCGCGATGCCGAATACCGGCCAGGCCAGCACGGCACCGGCACGAAATTGCCTGCGCGTGACATAGCCATACACCAGCGAGGCGGCGAGCATGCCCAGCACCGCTGCCATCACGATACGATTGCCCACATACAGGCTCAACCCGGCGGCAAGCACTGCCAGCAACGCTGCGATTGCCAGTTGCACAACGACAAGCACACGTCCGTTGTGCTGCTGAGCCAGCCAGTCATGCAGGAATTTCCCGCACAGAATGGCCGCAAACGGGAACAGGATCACCGTGTAGTGGTCGAGCTGGAAACTGGTGGCACTGAACATCAGGAAGGTGACGAAGAACGATCCACACAGGAACACGAAACGCGCACTCCCCTCGGCATCGGTCGCAAGAAACTTGCGTACGCCGGAAACCATGGACGCCAGGAACACCGCCACCCAGGGCAGGAACGCCCACAGGAAAACCAGCACGAAATAGAAGGCATTGCCGTTGGTGTTCTTGATCGGCCCGGTATTGAAGAAACGCCCGAACTGGCTGTCCCACAGGAAAAACCTGATGCCGGAAACGTGCGTCTGCCTGAACACTACTTTCTCCGGATGCATATCGAACTGCCGGTACAGCGCCATCACCTCCGGTACGGTGAACAGCAACGACAGCGCGAGCGCCAGCAGCCACTTGCCGCTCCACAACTTGTGCCATTGCCCGCGGTACATCCACATGCACACCAGGCCGCTGGTGATCGTGATCAGCGTGAACACCCCCTTGGTCATCACCGCACAGGCGCTGAACAGCGCACCCAGCAGCAAGTTCTGTATCCTGGCCTGGGCGTCGTAGCGCAGCCAGTAATAGCACGCACCCATGATGAAGCCGGTCAGGTAGGTTTCCGCCTTCACCTCGATGGAGGAATCCATCAGGTGATACACCGACACATACACCAGCAGCGACAGCCATGCCGTCTCGCGGCCATAGAACAGACGCGCGATGCGCCAGGTGTAGTAACCGCCGACCATGTGAAACACGAAGCCCGGCAGGATATAAGTGAACGCGCTGATGCCGCCGATCCGGAAAAACAGCGCCGTGATCCAGAATGGCATGTGCGGCTTGTCCAGCCAGTCCTTGCCATCCAGCACTAGATTGGCCCAGTCGTTATTCAGTGCGATGTGCTGGGACAGTGCCGCGTAGGTGATGGAATCGCCACCGTTGATGACGGGGGAGAGCATGGCGGCGGCGTTGATGAGCAGGGTGAGGAAGATCAGCCATTTGGCTTGGTGGGTGATGTTCATTAGTTTTGATGCTGAGTTTTCTAATTGAGCGATATTAATTGAAAACCAACTTCGTCGGGGGTAGCCCGACAGCTAGTGGACTGTAACAATTGATTTAGTAGTGTAGCTACCCCTATGAGCATGGAATAGCACAGCCAAATCGGAGTACATATACTTCCGAATTAATCGTTACAGTCCACTAGTCACTTTTTCTTGCTTCGCCAAAGAAAAAGTAACCAAAAAGAAGGCGACCCCGGTGCACCGCCCCTGCGGGATTCCCTGCGTTGCACAGGAGATGAAGATGCGAAAACTCAAATCAAAAGCCAAACCCAGGTGGGTGCAAAGCGCCCACCTACTCACATACACAAAGCGTGGGCGTGCCCACACAAAACCGCTGTTTGATTTTCTTTCCCCTGTGCGCCGCCGAGTAGCACAGACTGGTCAGGGGTAGTCGGCGAGGACTGTCTGAGCGCGTAGCGCGAGTTCCACAGCCGCCTGACTAGTCGAGCAACGCAGGGAACCCCGCAGGGGCGGCACACCGGGGGCGACTTCTTTGGGCTACCTTTCTTGGCAAGCCAAGAAAGGTAACTTGCTGCCGGGCAACCCCGGCGGTTTTGAATCTGAATTGATGAGTATCGCTACGCTCAACCCATCCTACACAAGACTATCGCAACTTCGGCGTCTCACAAACCACATCCCCATTCTGCGCCCGATTGCGCAAAGCATGGTCAATCAACACCAGCGCCAGCATCGCCTCCGCAATCGGCGTAGCCCGAATCCCCACACAGGGATCATGCCGTCCCTCGGTGGAAACCTGCACCGCTTCCCCCGCCTTGTTGATCGAATTGCGTTCGATCCGAATGCTCGAAGTCGGCTTGATCGCGTAGTGCGCGACGATATCCTGCCCGGTGGAAATGCCGCCCAGCACGCCGCCTGCGTTGTTCGACAAAAAACCCTCCGGCGTCAGTTCGTCGCCGTGTTCGCTCCCGCGCTGCGTCACGCAGCCGAAACCAGCACCGATCTCCACGGCCTTCACCGCGTTGATGCCCATCAATGCATGCGCAATGTCGGCATCCAGGCGGTCGAACACCGGCTCACCCCAGCCCACGGGCACGTTGTGCGCGATCACGGCAAGCCTGGCGCCAATGGAATCACCGGATTTGCGCAGTGCGTCCATGTAGTCTTCCAGTTGCGCGACATAGCTCGCATCGGCCACAAAGAAACTGTTGCCGTCCTCGTGCACGTCCGCCCAAGTCTTGAACGGGATTTCGATCTCGCCGAGTTGCATGAGGTAGCCTCGCACCGAGACGCCGTAGGTCTCATGCAGCCATTTCCTGGCGATGGCGCCTGCCGCCACGCGCGCTGCCGTCTCGCGCGCAGAGGCGCGGCCGCCGCCGCGATAGTCGCGGATGCCGTATTTCTGCCAATAGGTGTAATCGGCGTGACCGGGTCGGAAGGTGTCGGCGATGTCGCCGTAGTCCTTGCTGCGCTGGTCTTCGTTGCGGATAAGCAGCGCAATGGGTGTGCCGGTGGTCTTGCCTTCGAACACGCCGGAAAGAATCTCCACGGTGTCCGATTCGCGGCGCTGGGTGACGTGGCGCGAGGTGCCCGGTTTGCGCCGGTCGAGGTCGTGCTGGATATAGGCGGCATTCAACTCCATCCCGGGCGGACAACCGTCGACGATGCAACCGATGGCCGGGCCATGCGATTCCCGAAAGAGGTCACAGTGAAGAGCGTGCCGAAAGTATTTCCAGACATGGTGTTGTCTCGCTAAATCGAGTGTCGGGAGTTTACCATACGCACTATCGCAAGATTTTGGAGCGCCCCCGATGGCCGCCATACAGGCGACTGTCGGCGGCAACGATGTACGCGCCAAGGACTGACAGTTCATCGATACCCATTGCCATCTGGACGCTGCCGAATTTGGCGACACGCAGGCCGAGGTCGTGCGCAAAGCCATCGCCGTCGTGTAACTCGCACGGTCGTTCCCGCGGTGGCGTGCAGCAATTTCGATGCGGTAAGGCAGCGATGCGACCGATATCCGGGCTGCACGCCCGCTTACGGCATCCATCCCATGTACGTCAGCAATGCCGCGGGAGCAGCGCCAGCAGATAGAGTGCCTGCATGGCGCGATCCTTCATCGTGGGGATTCCCAGCGGCCTCAGCTTCCCATTGGATTTCGGGATATAGACACGCCGCAGCGGTTGCGGCTGATAGCCGCGCCGTCGCAGTGTGTCAATGGCCTTGTATCTGGACGCCGGAGTGCTCCAGATCGCTCCGTCCACTCCCGGCGTGTTCTTGCCCTGATTGTGTGTCACCCGCTTCACGGCCAACGCTCGACCGTAGAACGAGTGGGTCAGCAGCCATTGCAGGGCTTTCACCTTGCCGTGACGGCCTTCCTGTGTTGCCTTGACGATACGCTCTTGCAGTCTCCTGACCTTGAGTTCACACTGAGACCAGTCGATCTGTTCCCATTGCGCCTCCGGGCCGGAGGCTGCACACATAGATTGCTCCACGTTCATTTGCAATTTCCTCCTGCGAAGATTCTGTAAGTTCTCTCGTCAACCACGACCAACTGGAAGTCTGCCTGCTTTCGCAGCGGAGTGATGTCGCAACTCCTATCCGCTCCATTACAGAGTGGCATTCGCTTTCTCCAGCATCCTTTACCCGCTACCCCAGCAGCGTGCCTTGCGGCAACACCTGCCTCCGAAGAGGCGGGGCATCGGGCTTACTTTGTTCCGTTTGAATGACACGAGTGACGTAGTCCCCGCCTCTACACCGGCAGCCTTTATGTCCGTGTGCCCCAAACAGGCGTTGGAGCATCCGGCTGCGTGCCTTTTGGCTAGAGCCTGTCAGCGTCTTTGGCTCTTTGGCAGTGACGGCGCCTTCGGCGGTTCACTTGTGTTGGACCTATCACTCAGCCTGGCCCTCCCACCGCCTTGACGCTGGCAGTGACGGAGAACGCCTCACGGCATTCTTCTTTGTCATAAAGACAGAGGTACGTTGTCTCGACAGCTTTAGCAAAGCACGAATGGTGCCCAG